>NZ_JBQZFO010000012.1:0-144039 GCF_052691715.1 Serratia sp. NA_112.1 | reverse complement strand
TTGGGGTCGGCGTTACCGTTGGGGTCGGCGTTACCGTTGGGGTCGGCGTTACCGTTGGGGTCGGCGTTACCGTTGGGGTCGGTGTTACCGTTGGGGTCGGCGTCTCCGTTGGCACCGGCGTCTCCGTTGGCACAGGCGTTTCCGTTGGTGGAACAATTGGCAGTGTTGGCAGTGGGAGCGGCATACCAATACCCCCTGCCAGTGGAATCAATCCTGCCAGGCTGGCCAATCCCGAAAGCCCTACGCCACCGCCGCCACCACCGCCGCCACCACCGCCGCCGGCACCACCACCACCACCAGAGTTAATCTGTACCTGGCCGCCTTCAATGATCACACTCTGTTTGCCAATGATTTTGACCACTGACCCCGTCAGTAAAAGCTCTCCACCAGAACCCACGGCTACGGCACCACCACCGAAAAGCGTTATCGCGCCGCCTGCAGTCGCCTGCCATGCCCCGCCTACGCTATTCGCCTGATAGCCACCCACATTGGTTAAATTCGCTCCGCCGATGTTGGTAAGATTCACTGCACCAACATTGGTGATATTAGCTGCGGCGACGGTAGTCGTATTCACAGCCCCAACGGTGGTTAGGTTAGCTCCCCCCGTATTTAGGGTACGCATCCCACCGATGTTGGTTGTATCTGTTGCACCAATGCTGATCGTCCGCGGGCCGCCAATTGTCTCGCTATGGCTCGCCCCGACCTGAAAATTAGAGGTATTGGCGATCATCGTGTTGCTGGCACCTAACACGCTTTTATCGAAGTTGGCCCCCACAACCTCACTGCGGTTACTGCCAACATTCAGTTTCGAATTAACACCGATAATCTGCAGTTCATTATTTTTAGTTAAACGTGACATGTCACGCTCGGCCTGCTCCCAGTACTTTTCCGCCCCAGGTTTATCTTCGAAACGCACGCCGTTGTAATTGGTTTTACCTCCACCAATTGTACGGCTGATTAGGCCGCTTTGCGTCGCATTACTCGGCAGATCCCATGGTGGCAAGGTGACATTGTTATAAAGGCTGCCGATAATCAGCGGACGATCTGGATCGCCGTTAATAAAATCAACGATGACCTCATGCCCGATCCGCGGAATATAGATCCCACCAAAGCTATTACCAGCCCAAGCTTGACTCACGCGTATCCAACAAGAATCCGCCTCGCTGTTTTGACCATAGCGATCCCAAACGAAACGAACTTTTACCCGACCATATTCGTCCGTCCATACCTCTTCACCTGCCGGCCCGACAACAATGGCATTCTGTGGCCCATGAGTGCGCGGTTTTGGGATCGTTTGAGGATGACGATAAATTTTCGTCGTCGGCTGAACGCTGAACTCGCAATGAACGCTAAAACGATCTTCACGCGAAAGCTGATCAACTTCCTGGATTGTCAAACTGCTGGAAATGATCATGTATTCCCGATTTACCTTCGCAACCGGGTAACCTTTCAGCTTAAAGTTGGCACCGCAAACCACACCACGCAGTTCGCCCTGGCCCACCGCTCGTGAGCCAATCGCCCCACGCTCTTCGATGCGGATCCTCGCTAATTGTTCTCCAATACCCGGCAACTCGTAATCGCCCGGCCAGTGATACACCTCCATCTCACTGAAGCTGGTTTTCCGGGGCTTAACGTCCAACGCTAAAATATCCGCGCGCGATTTGGTGAAGTCATAATCGTTAGTGACCCAACGCCCACTGGTTAGCATCTCCTGATGATGGAGTTGGCTGATATATTCTTCGCCTGCTTTCGGCTTTTCGGGAACATATCTGATGACCCGGTAGGCTTCGCTAGAATTGCTTTTGTGCGCCCCAACATGATCGACCAGAATTAGCTTGTGTTTTTGATCTTGATGTTCGAAAAACCAATAAATACCCCATTCTTCCATCAGCCGCTGGATGAACGCAAAATCGCTCTCGCCGTACTGGACCTGAAAATCAAGCTGCGGATAGCTTGCAGCCAATCGTTTCTCAAACGAAAAATGATAATCTGACAGGACATCTTCAATAATCTCAACAACGGTTTTGTTCTGGAAAATTTTGAAGTCGGTGGTTAACTCACTGAGATAGAGCCAGGGACGCAAGACGATTTCAAACATCGCCTGATTAGCATCGCGTCCGATATAACGAGCTTTTTCAACCACGCCGGAAATTTCGCGCTGGCCTTTACCCGTGCCGCGCGCCAAATCCAATCCGTTGCCATCCAGTTCTATCAATACCGTCATTTCCTTGCCGATCAGCGCCTTTAAATCAACGTTAGACGCGGTCTGCCATGGGATCATCGGATTAGCCGGTGTCTTGACAGTTAATGTATAGGTATAAAGCGTTGAAAAAGCTTCCCCGCCTTTTAGTCTCGTTAGTACTAATGCTGGCTCCCCTAATAAAGTGGGCATCGCCGGACTGATTAACCTTATTGTTCGCGACATAGTCATACCTGCTCCCGGGTTAATATCGCAAAGTGCTTTAATCACACTTTAATCATGGATTCATTCGATGATTACTTTCTGAGATTCGATTACTTTTCCATACCTGCTTTGCCTCCACAGCCAGATTGATTCATCATTCTGAATACAACCCGGCCAATTCATCCATGGCATAGCGTCAACTCCATCCTCTCCCAATAATTCCTCATCCGCTTCGCATCGCATCGAGTACAGATTTTCAAGTTGCCGAACCTCTGAACCGCGTAGACCCCTGATTCGGCTTTCAGATGCCAGTAAACGTTGTAGAAAGCGGCACGCCTGACGAACCTCATCACTCTGCAGGTTCCCTGAGGGCCCATTAATTAAGGGCACCAACACTCGGCTTAGCCACAAGGGCAAACCGACCTGCATCTGCAAATGATTTAAGAGCCAACGTTCGCTCACCCGGACATAGAGCATCTCTGGGGGAGTATCTGTCGTGGTTTGAGGCGGCAGAAATGCTCCGACAAAGAAGCTGCGCGCACCTTTCGCGCTGTCCGGTGCCAAAAAGCACCAGGGGTAGCGAACAAGGCTCGAGGACGCCAAGATCGTGGGTTCCATCTGTCGAATGACCGCTTGCAACAACACAGCAATACGCAAAGTGGGACGACGATGCCGACCCAAACACCATGGCTGAGACGATTTATCCGTCAGACAAGCTACGATCACCTTGCGGAACCAACAGGTTTTCAGCATGATTATTGCCCCAATTCACGGTTGTTCGGGCAGCGGAAATCACGCAGAATCTCACCTGGTAGTGCACCCTCAACCGAGAGCCCTGCGATTTCCAGCTCGACATGTTTTTTCCCCTTAACCCATCGCATCAATAGCCGGTTATTGGCGTTTTCGCGTACCGCAACAGCAGCATCTAGCCAATGCAACAGCGCCCAGTCGCCACGCCAGGTGCTATCTGGCAACGCCGCTGCCTGTTCTTCACTCAGGCTCATATTGATCAGGCTGCCGCGTCGAGTTCCAGGCCACGCCAGTTCCTGCATAACCACCGGCCCGTGATAATAATTCAGCCTGTTACCATCAAGGTTGAGAATAAACTCCCGCACCTTGGGCGAAAGATAATGCACAGAGGCCGAGAAATTTAGCGCCATTCTTCGGCCCTCACCTTCGGCGAAAAATAGATTACGGATGCGTTCCACTTTCTCGAAAAAAGCCAGTCCTGTGCTATCGTCGGTTCCCTTGAAACGCCATGGATGACGTGATGTATCGACCTTCTCAGCCAAGTTTTGCTTAAACCAGCTATCCACCACCCCGTCGATGGAAAAAAAACGCTCAAAGTCAGTGACAGATACTTCGCGATCGCTGTCGGCAAAGGGATAGCGGCCTTGCAAACGGCTACGGCAGATCTCACCCGGTCCCTCGACAATTGAGGTAATGCTTTTTGCTACCAATCGTCGCTGGGCTTTTTCAAAAGCACCTGTTAGCAACGGAAACACAATATTCCTGACAGGTTCAGGCCAAGTGCCAGCCAGCGCGCCAATACGTGCAGCCTCTATTCCCAACGGCTGTACACCGGTATCACTAAACGCGCTGTTGTACACCACAAAGCGAGTATATTGATCCTGTAAAAGCGCCAGCAAATTGCTTAATCCGGTACCTTGCTGTTGGATAAAATCCTGATTTTTTGCCCCATCTTGTTGCTCGCCCTGGACAAACTGGCGCAGACTACTGAATCGATTATCAAGATGTTGCCGAATCAACTGCTGTTCACGAAAATCCAGCTTCTGTTGTAATTTTTGCGCCTGCTGAACCAAACGACTCTGGGTTATTTGCCTGTCTATCCCGTCACCACCAGTTGGCTTCACTGCCACCAACGTAGTTTCCCGAACCGCGCGTAAAAGCAAGGCGCGCAATGGTGAATTATCCGCCACAAGGCTCCGCAAAAATGCAATATCCAGCGACGAACTCTGCGTGGTGCCCGCAGGTATCTGGTCGACGGAAACCAATCGCACGCTGCTTAAAAAGCGCTGCCAGTAATCGCCATACTCCTGTAAATACCGCGTCAGGACCGCTTCACGCATAGCTATCGGATTAGCCGATTCACCAGTACGACCCATCACCCAGCGGTCATCGTTTTGCAAAGCGAGTAATGAAAACATTATTTTTTTTTTAACAACCTGCTGCCACCCAGCTTGAGTGTAAAGACCCGGAATACCGTGCTGACGTAACTCTGCGTCTTCAACGGTAAAAATCTGTGGCGCCTCACCACCGACCATGCCACGCAGCGTCAAATTAACGGGGGCCATGTCCGCTATATCGGTTTTCAGGCGTTGCCAGACGCGAGCGCTTTCCGGTTTTTCTGCCAACCGTGCACGCACCTCTTTGATTAGGGCGGCATCCGGAACCTGACTATGCTTTCGCCAATCCGCATGCGAAAACAGCGCATTCAGGTGGGCAACAAAGTTCGCCCGATCCCCGTAAGGACGGATTGCTCCACTTTGCTCCCATGAACTCGTTATCTGCTCTACCAGCCAAGCCGTTTTCATCTCCCCTCCGCCGGTCAGCATCAGATAGCTTTTCAATGCCAGCCAAAGCGCATCATCGTCAGATGCCTGCAGCGCCTGCGTTAGGGCCTGCGTGGCCCTCTTCTCCATTTGTGGCAACAGATAATGCTGTAAAAAGAAGTGGTAAAGTGAGTCGGTTCCGTAAGAGACCACAAAGCCGGTATACAACCCGTAGCGCCAATCCCAGGAAGGTGCAGCGACATCCAACCCTCTGTACTGAGACAAATTCTGCGTTGCGCTTAATAAACTCGGTAGCTGCGCGGCAACAGGTTTATTGGCATAGGTTGTCACCTGCTTATTCAGCACTGCCAATTTAGTTGAGAGTGCATCCAGATATCCCCGGTTCAGCTGATAGCTAGCCAGTAACGCCAGGAAGAGCCACACGGCCGAGCCCCAGGTTGCAAGATGCCCGAAGCTATTTTGCAGACGGGAAGTTGCCTGCCGATGCAGGTTGTAACTCACCAAGTCACGATCTCGGGTGATCACTGCGCGGAAGAGATGTGTCAGGAAATAGTGTTTTCCCCAGATATTATCGCTGAGCGACACATCATCTTGCTTCAAATGCGCCAGCGAAGCTGGGGTTTGCGGTTTATCTTGCAAGATCAGATTACGCCACTTCTGCAACAGCGTACTGTTGTTACGTAACGTCAATTGGCCGGGCTGACAGTTGCTAACAAAATAGACACCACGCAGCGTCGGATAAAACTGTGTTTCATCGTAACGTGAGGCAAAGAAAATGTTTTGCACCACCTCTGTCACACCTTGTGACAACAGGCCAAAATCCTGGGGCAGCGCATACATACGCTTGCGGTCGACAAGGTCATACTCTTTTTGCTGACGCAGATGCATCACGCTACTGAGGCGGTGTTGCAATTGCTCTAGCTCCTGACACAGGTAGCTTTTCAACTCCCCCGCAGCACTCAGCGAATCACCTTCCCACGGGAGCGTTACTCCCCATATCTGCTCTCGTTCATTGGCTGTCAGATTACGGAAATAGGCTTCGAACCCGGTCAATAAATCCAGTTTGGTGATAGTCACATAAACAGGGAAACGCACGCCGAGCTGTTGACGCATTTCATCCAGGCGGCTTCGAATCGTGGCGGCCAACGACAGCCGTTCACCCAGCCCTTTATGCAGAATATCCTCGGCAGAGAGCGTGACAATCACACCGTTAATACCGTAAACCGGTCGATATTTTTTCAGCGCCTGCAACAGGCTCACCCACTCCCGTTTAGCAACACCATCTTCCCCGACATATTTTCCCGCAGTATCAAGAAACAACCCGTCATTGGTGAACAGGCATTCGCAGTGCGCCGTTGGCGGGTTCTCTTTCCCCTGGCGATTGAGCTGTTCGGGCAATGGAAACGACTGACCGGAAGAAAACAGCATCGCCGTTTTCCCCGAGCCCGGCGTCCCCATAACCAGAAACCAAGGTAATTCGCTTCGACGAAAGCCGAAGAAACGCCGCCACAGAGGAACCGTAAGCTGGATACGACGCATATAGCGCATACCATGCTCAATTACCGCGTTGATCGCTTTGCTGTCGATGGGATCCAGCTCGGACGGCGCCTTCTTTTTCACCAAATTATCCAGCAGCCCAGGGTTTATTGACAGCGCGCGCACCAATCGCCACAGCCCATACAACAACGTGACCGACACAATCAGTGCCATCAATACCGCACGCCGCTCCGCACTCTCCAATGGATGCCCTTTGCCAACCAACAAGTACGGCCCCACCACCCAAACTATCGTCAATGCGATAACCGCCAGTGTCAGGAAGAACGGCAATCGGAACCAATAAATCCAAAACAGCACCAACAGAGCAAACATCACCACAATGCGCGCCGGTGTCGCTTCCAACGGTCGGGCTTCACCAAATCCTAGCCAAGGCCCTAAAAACCAACAGGCAGCTGCCAGCAGGCTAAAGCAGGTAATCAACAAGATCCGCTGCCATATATGGCCAGAAAATAAACGATTTAACACTGACATGGCGCTTCCATTAGTAATCAACAAAAATGTCTACACGGCGGTTTTGCGCTCGCCCTTCCGCGGTCTGGTTACTGGCGACAGGATCACTATCGCCCCGGCCTTCGACTCGAATATCTGCTGCCGCAATGCCCGCCTGTTGAAGAAGAGTGGCAACGCTGGCTGCACGTTTTTCTGACAACACCTGATTGTTAGGCAGGCCAGGCTTGTTAATACCCATCGAGTCGCTATGCCCAATCACCCGCACCCGCCCTTTCACACGATGAATCTCTTGAGCAACACGCCTCATAATGGGCAGCATGTCAGGCCGGATGTTCTGTGCCCCCACGAAGAACATCGCATCCCCGTGGAACGTCACCAGAGAGTGGCCTGAGCTCTCATCCACGCTGACCAATTTTTTGGCAATTTCCGCTTTGAGTAATACCTTCAATTGAAGTCGCATAGGTGAAGCAGCAGGTGCGATGGCCAGTTTCTGCATCAACGCCAGATGCGCACTTTGCGGAACCACCAGCAAATATTTGCTGGTGATAAAAGTGCCCGCTACCAGCGCGCCTGCAAAAAGCAGCGATACGCGCACAGGGATCATCATCCAGTGGCGCTTTTTGTTATGGCGTATCGGTAATGCGTTCGGTGACAACTCCGCCGGCGTGCTGTCGCGCGTGCTCTGCAACAGCGTCAGCAGTCGCTGACGGATTTTGGTCAGTTGATGTTCACCGTTTTCAATAATGCTATACCGCCCCTCAAACCCCAACCCAAGGATTTGCAACAAAATTTCCAACACATCAGCGTACTCATGAGGTGTCATGGAGATACGACCGACTAACAGAAAGAATTTGTTCCCCCCGTCATTGTCCCCTTCAAAATGGTTCAGCAAGTTGCTTTGCGACCAACCGTAATCGGCGCCCCACTTCCGCCCATGAGCGGCTTCATCCAGCGCGGTACACAGGCAGTAACGGACAATCGCCATCTTCTTCCAGGAAATATCAACTTCGTCGCACACCACGCTAAACAGCGTGATCTCATTTCTCAGACTCTCTTTAAGCAACCAAACTTGGTCCCTGTCCTCGATCGTTTCCGGCATTTCACTCAATGCACGCAATAATGGCTGAGCAGACTCCAACAACGGCATCGTTGACGCCATTACCTTTGCCACCCGCTGTTGCAAACTCTCGGTACGCAGTTGACTAGTGTCGTAACGCACTCCTTCCGAGCTCTCTCTTCTCTCGGATCCCGGATCTTGTTTCGATTCGGTAAAGGACCCTGGATGGTCAAGCAAAAAGTAGCCCAGAGCCTGTGTGCTAGCGTCGTCGTCGTTTTTAGGGGATAAGGGAGACTCCCCATTCAGGTTCAGTTCGATGCTGTTGGTCATTAGTCTCTAATTCCCCAAAGCTCCATTTTCAGCCCCGGGAAATCCCCCGCGACATGGATAGCAATGGCGCCCACACTGGAAATTTTTTCCCAGAAGGGTCCACTCTTGATTAACTCGAAATAAACATGGCCTGCACTGTAGGGGATCTGCCGCGGTGGCACAGGTAGGGTGTGCAGTTCCAAACCAGGCAGGTGCGAACGTACCAGCTCGTGCAGTTGCTGTGGTGCACTGAGTTTGGCCTGCGCAACATACTGATGTTGCAGTACATCCAGCGGCATTTGTGCGGTTACCGCGAGTACCAGACTAGAGAACGCCAGCAACTCCACCGGCAATACTGTTGCTGACCAAACGCCATTGCCGCGCGGCGACAATGGAATCATCTGCCCTGCCCGCACCAGAATCTGGTTGAGCATCTCGTGCACATCATCCACCAACGGGCGAATAGAGGGGTACAGCCTCGCATGGTCGTAGCCCGGCGCCGGCCGGGGACGACGTGTTTTAATGCGCACAAATGTCGACAATTCCCCGGCGAACGTCGCCAATGATTGATAAAGCATAATCGGTGGCATCTCGGGAATAAGGCGCAAATGGTCTAGCATCGGCTCATATTTATTGAAGATTTGCAGCAACAGATAATCCACGATTTCTGCGCTTGCACTCGCCTTACCATCACTGTTTGACAATCGACTGGCCAGCATCTCAGCACGCATTTTTACCAAACCGTTCAGATGCGTCAGCCATTCGATAAGCAGCGTGTTCGCCGCATACCCAGTGACTGGAGGAATGTAATCATCGGTATGCAACAGCACACTGCCATCTGGCTGTATGGCCCGCACTCGTGCTAGTGGCAACCCGATCCACGATTCTGTCATTTCGGTTTCTGAAACCAGCCGGAACCGCAACATCGCCAGTTGAATAGGTTTTGGCCCTTGGCGGATAGCATTGGTGTCGTTTAATTCGGCTTCTTGCGCATAAAAACGGGCCAATGACCCATAATCAGAGTCGTCAAAGATGGTTTCATCGCTGTTGTCCAACCTCAGCGGCACAGCAAGATAAATCAGCTTGCCTAAATGTTCCGGTGCAATCGTTAGAGGTTCAGGTACAGTGGCATGGCCAGGAATATCGAATGGTGTACCATCGGGTAATACTCCACGTCCCGAGCGCAATACCAGCTTGCCGTAAGATAAAGCTTCATGATCGATTTCATATTGTGAGAAACCCCAATAAAATGGCGTAATAGTTGACGCCCTTTTATGCGCGTAATATTCCAGGTAACGCTCTTGCTGCTGGAAAAGCTGTGGTCGAAGAAAAAGCCCTTCACTCCAAACGACTTTATTAGTTCTCACTTTTTATTCCACTTTTTCAATTGAGGTAGTCAAATATTTCATATGAATATTTGCCTTCGGCTGCCACTCTTTTTGAGTCAGCCATAGTTTTTCGTACCATCGTTCACGTGGATGATTAGGGATCATATAAATCACACGCCATTGTGCCTTGGTAATGTCTCGATATGCCGTTACCACACCTATAGCATTCATTCCATCTTTAATATTTAGTGTTACTTCTCTTTTTTCTCCAGGCGCCAAAATATAACTTTCAACTTTATCAACACTGGAAGAAAAATCCGCACCATCCATATTCTGAAGAGCAAAGTAATCGCTCATGATAAAAATATCGCTCTGCTTTAACTGATAGAGCGTGACTTGTACCGGATTCGGCCTTCCCTTTTCATTGGGGTTTATGTCGTCACTACTTTGCAATGTCAGGAAAATACTTTGCGCTTTTTTTTTTCAGTGTCCTGCTGGTTGCTGCACGCGGCCAATAGCCAAACAATAGGCAGGATGAACACTCGCGGCCACGCACGTGGAAAGCCGTTATTAATCATATTTTTCATTAAAGTTCGTGTCCCTGTCTTCTTTTCCTGATACCTAAACCTGCCGCTCAAAGAGCGGCAGGTCTTTACTAGTGCGACGATCAACCGTGCAGGTTAGCCTTCACATCATAGCTGGCGGAAATCACACCAGACTTATGGCCTTCCGCATTCTGCATGACATAATCCTGCGTCATTTTGGTGAATGAGAAACGTACTTCCTCACGCGGACGGGTTTCGTCCTGGATAGAACCCTCCATCTCAACACGAGTGATGATGACGTCCGTAAATTTAATGATCAAATATTCCAGCGGATCGCCACCTGCTTTACGTACTACAAACTGAATATTTTTAATGTGCTTACCAGACAAGCAGTAATTCAGTAAATTTGGGCTGGCTTTATCGGTGTAGTGCTTGAAGCAAAAGTCAGCAACAGATGCTTTACCGGAACCACCACCTGAACCACTGTGCATGTTGGCATGCTGTGAAACATCCCATCTCCAGGACAAAACCTGAATTTCGTTTTTGTGTGTGGCATCTAAAGACTCCCCGTCGATACCATCAATTTTAATAAACATGTCTTGTGCCATAATATCCTCTCAAAGCACGTTAAATAACTTACCCAAAACGGGCGTTTGGTGTAACCACCTTGGCGATAAAAATTCGCACAAGATTTCTTTTTTCATTTCAAAATGGCTGGGATGAAAAAATTCGAATAATAAAAAAATAAATTAATCTGTGTCAGCTTAAGCAACGTCTTTTAATGACGGCAGTTTCGCAACCATTCGCAAAGAAACTGTTAAACCTTCCAACTGGAAGTGCGGACGCAGGAAGAATTTCGCCTGGTAATACCCAGGATTTCCTTCAACGTCTTCAACAATAACTTCCGCTGCTGCCAAGGGACGACGCGCTTTAGTTTCTACCGAAGAGTTCGCTGGGTCACCATCGACGTAATTCATTACCCAGTCATTCAACCAGCGCTGCATTTCATCACGCTCTTTAAATGTGCCGATTTTATCGCGCACTATGCACTTCAAATAGTGAGCAAAACGTGAACAGGCGAATAAATACGGCAACCGTGCTGATAGATTGGCGTTAGCGGTAGCATCTGCATCGTAGTATTCGGCCGGTTTTTGCAGCGACTGTGCGCCAATAAAGGCAGCATAGTCAGTGTTTTTACGATGCACCAACGGGATAAAACCGTTCTTCGCCAGTTCAGCTTCACGACGGTCGGAAATAGCGATTTCCGTCGGACATTTTATGTCCACGCCACCGTCATCGGTAGGGAAGGTATGACAAGGCAAACCTTCCACCACACCACCACTCTCAACGCCACGGATCAGCGTACACCAGCCATGTTCTTTGAATGAACGGTTGATGTTGACCGCCATGGCATAAGCGGCGTTTGCCCAAACATATTTACCGTGATCGGCCCCATCGGTGGTTTCTTCAAAATGAAAAGCATCCACGGGATTAGTGCGAATACCGTAGGGCAGACGCGCGAGGAAACGTGGCATAGCCAAACCAATATAACGTGAGTCTTCAGACTGACGCAGGGAGTTCCAGGCAGCGTACTCCAGGTTCTGGGTGAAGATTTTTGTCAGGTCACGAGGGTTGGATAGCTCCTGCCAAGAGTCCATCTGCAAGACGTTCGGCGAAGCGCCGGCGATAAATGGCACATGAGCAGAGGCCGCAACCTTACCGATTGAGGCCAAAAGATCGACATCCGGCGCTGTGTGATCGAAGAAGTAATCCGCCACCAGGCAGCCATAGGGTTCCCCCCCCAACTGACCATACTCTTCCTCATACACTTTTTTAAACAGTGGGCTTTGATCCCAAGCCACACCTTTATAGCGCTTTATGCTGCGTCGTAACTCTTCTTTGGAGATGTCCATAAAGCGCAATTTCAGCTTCTCATCGGTTTCAGTGCTATAAACCAGATGATGCAAGCCGCGCCAAGCACTCTCCAGTGCCTGAAATTCGCTGTGATGCAGAATCAAGTTAATCTGCTCACTCAGCTTGCGATCTATCTCGGCAATAATTGAAGCAATGCTTTTATAGGCATCGTCAGTTACCGTAGCGCTATTAGCCAATGCCTGCTCGGCCAAGGTTTTTACTGCCCCTTCTACCGCCGCTTTGGTTTGCTCTGATTTCGCTTTGAATTCTTTAGTCAGTAACGAATTAAAATCATCGAAGCGCGATGTAGTGGCGGCCGCTTTTTGATTTACTGATGTTTGTGATGTTGACATAATTCCCCCTTACTTAATCTTCCTGTTGCACGTCAGCAACAGCACGCGGTGGTTTAGGCTCAGATGCCAAGGCTTTCAATAAAGAATTATCCTGCAATAAAGACATAACCAACTCTTCAGCCCCTGCCTTTCCATCCATATAGGTTTGCAGATTTGCCAGCTGTGTACGTGCATCTAATAGCTGTGATAACGAATCCACTTTTTTAGCTATAGCATCAGGGGCAAAGTCACTCATACTTTCGAATGTCATATCCACCATTAATTGCCCTTCGCCCGTTAACGTATTCGGTACTGCAAAAGCTACACGCGGACGCATTGCTTTCATGCGTTCGTCAAAGTTATCGATATCAATCTCCAGGAAATGACGATCGACAACCGACGGCAGAGGTTCTATCGGTTTACCGGACAAATCGGCTAGCACTCCCATAACAAAAGGCAGTTCAACCTTTTTTTCTGCCCCGTAAATTTCCACATCATATTCAATCTGTACCCGAGGAGCCCTATTTCGAGCAATAAATTTTTGAGCACTATTTTTACTGACCATAATATTCCTTCACCATGTTATTTTATCGACCATAACCAATGTCGATTCAGATAAAAAATTCAAACAACGGATAACAGCCAAACAATTAATTATAAACCAACTCTATACCGGCCAAGGTATTAACCAAGCCGGGGGTTACACGGCCCGAACCATTGGCATAATAATTAGCCACGTAATAGTGCACGACATCATCGCCTGCAGGCGGGATGGTATATTGCTGAAAGCTATTAATGTCATCGATACGTATTTGTATACTCGTTTCATTGCGCAAACGTACCTGTACAGCTTGACTCATCCCACTGCCGGCACTGTTAACTAAATTCCCGGTATTACTGTCTACCGCCGCCCCTACCGAAACAAAATGCAGGTTCACTTTTTTCCCGGCAGGGCAAGCTTTGAGTGAGATTTGAAATTGTCGGCTTCCCGCTTCATCCCCATCTTTTTGTAATAATCTTGTGGCAATTTTCGGCAACAGCACACTATTTTCGTTGCCTCCTCCGTCAATACTGATTTCACAGGTGTTTTCCAGATACACTCCTGTAAACTTCACCGGTATATGACAATCGGTACTGTTTATACATTTCTCAGCGACGGCGGGTGCAGTGAATACCAACGATAGCCACAGCAAATTGCACGCCCTCCTCCACGCTAATTGCCAATGGGTGAACATGTCACCTCCAATCGTGTTATCTGCGTGTCTTGCACCGGTACGGTGGCCGCCGTCGGTACGCAACGCAGTTTCTGCTCTCCTACATCTGCGTACAGCGGCTGTTTATCCGCTTGCCAGCCGCGAAAAAATGCCTGCCCGCCCTGGCCAACAACCCCCTGACTGCTGCCATCCTCGCTCAGAAGATCGCTGCCAATCGGCAGAAACTCATTTCGCATATCACGTAATATCAACACCATAGGTTTACCAGTGATCGTTCGCATCTCGATGCCAATCGCTGCTCCCTGGCGAGGAATTACTGTCTTCTCGTTTTCCAAGACGTCAACCGTATCCGGCAGACCCCGAGCATCCAGCGATACCTGATTCTCGCGGTACGGCGTGAGCGAAGGCATAATGGCGTAGCCATTGCTATCGACCTTACCGCCGTAACCGTTGAGTATTCGTGCACCTTTCGCGCCTTGGGCACCAATAATCGCAAAGGGCGAATCGCCAATTGTCGGCCCGGCAGTAACGCCGCCAGCGTGCCCGACAACGCTGCCCGATGCAGAAACTGAGAGTTGCTGCGCGTTGTGATTATTGGCCGATACCGTGGCACCAAACTGTCCGGCTCCCGACTGATAATTAACGTTACCGGTCAACGTTCGATCGCGTTGGCCCCCCTCGAAATTACCCGCAGTGCCGCCAATGCCATATGTCAGCTCGTTCTGCTCACCCTGGCTGCCATTAGCCAACGTTTGGAACTGCGTATTACCGTGATTAGAATGACTCACCGAGCTATTAAGAGAACTGAAAGACGGTTTATGGTTCGCCGTTTGTCCACCTAGCGGCACGTTGAATGACAGCAACAGACTGTTTTCATCACGCCCCCCCTCATTTTTCGTCCGCATTGCGGTAAGCCCATAGCTGAACTTCGGTAACGAGTGATTGAACGTTACCGAGTACTGGCGTGAATCATCACGATCGCCCCAGTAAGTGTACAAACTCCCGCTGAAATAGAGCGACATGCTATCTTTAAGCCGCTGCGAAACTGTCGCGGTAAAACGGTGCCGAGTTCTAAAATCTGAACGGTAGCGCTCGTCTTGTCTAACCTGGCGTGCCTGACTCGCTTCGCGAAAGGTATAAAATCGACTTGAAGAGAATCGATACGCAGCCAGCGTAAGGTTGGTATCGGTACTATCCAGATACTTGCTAAAATTCACCTGATAACTGTTACCGGAAACCTGTTCTGCGTCCCTCAACTCACTCTGTGCATGGGTAGCATCGAATGATATGCCGCCCAGCATCGTGTTGATGGCATTCCCCGCGGCTAACGCGCGATATTTTTCTCCAACCATTGCGCCGCCGTACCATGTCCACGAGTTGAACAAACCATAGCGATACGTACCCTGCAGGATTGCCGGGTGCCCTTTCACCGCTTCATCCTTTAACTGGCCAACCGACACCGAAAAGTTTGATATCCCCTCATGCAATAACAACGGGGGGGCCGCAAACGGAATATTTTGACGTCTCTGACGCCCATCGGCTTCGGTGACCACTAGCAAGAGATCTCCGCCATAACCCATGGTGCCTATATCGCTTAACTCAAAAGGACCAGGGGGAACTACCGTCTCGTAAATAGTTAATCCACGTTGCATCACCATCACCTTGGCATTAGTTTCAGCAATTCCTCGTAATATCGGCGTATACACCCGAAGCGAGTCGGGCAACATGCGATCATCTGATTGCAGAACAACACCGCGTATGCCGTAACTGTCGAACAAATCGCCTTTGGTGTTGGTTTCTCCCAGCAATAGCTCAGCTTTCAGCCTGGTCACGGCATGCGCTGCGTAACCATGCAAACTTTGCGTTTTTGGCGAGCTCCCCGTATTCCAACTGCTGCTGATACGTTTACGCAGGCGCCATCCCCCGTGGTTAAAACCCGCTGACAAACTCATGTTTCCGTTGTATTGATTGCCACGCCCTTGCCTGTCACGCGCCCTTTGGAACAGGGAATAAACGTTACCGCTATAATCCAAAAAACCTACCGTTTCACCCGCCTGCCACAGGCTGGGATCGATATACCCACGCGGCAAAACAACCAGGTTTAACTGAGGTACCTGTATGCTCAGTTCAAAATCACCACTGTTAAAATGACTGCTGCTTTGTGCTATCCATTCTTCAATTAACGCGCAATCTGCTATCGTTTCGCCGTTCTTGGTTGCACGGAGCCCAACTCGCCTAACCTGGTCACTGGTCAAGCAGGCCTCGGCACTGGACTGATTGGGTGGAATAACAAAACGCACCCTTTCTTTGCCACGTAACTCACCGTTGACCCAAATTTTGACGTCATAGGTTCCCGGTGATACCGGATTACTGTCACTAAAACGCGAAACATCAATGCCGTTACCGTGAATAAAATTCGGATTGTAATCAACATTAACCGGCTCAACTTCCCTTGCTACTACGGGCTTCGCCCAGCCACAGTGACAGGTCAAAAAAGTACCAACAAGAATAACTGTCCCAGGCGATAGCTTTTTGCAGCGCTTAATGTTTTCTTGCTGATTATTTTTGTATATACCTGCCACTAAAAAACTCCATTTAAAAAATCAATTAAATTCGCTGATATGTAAAAATTCAGTTCTTCGAGTTTTTATTACTTGGCAGTTCGGGCTAATTCATTACACGTGATTTATTTTTAACCCATTCAACCCTAGTGTTAACTGGAGCGCCGTAATCATTTAAAAGACGATATTCCAATTCTGATATTCTTGTGCCTTCACCCAATTTATTTTCGGGGAAAAATATACGCGAGCCATTTGGCGAAACCATATCTACACTTAACGCAATTTTCCGTCCCTGACTAATGATGCTTGCCGAATCAAAAGAAAAATAATAAGGCGTCCTGTTGGTCACTTTTATACCTACACCACGCTGATTGTCATTGACCACATCCCATTGCAACTTATTTTTTTCTAATTCCGAATTGCTTTTCTCTAATTTTACAGGACGATAGAAGATTTTTATTCTGGTCCGGAAAGCTAATTCAAGCTTTTGATCAGAACTGCTGCTTTTACTTTTTGGCGGGATCTCTAATAAGTTGAACCAAAATACTGACTCCCGATCCTGTGGCAGCGTCATGCCATTGTAAATCATCCGAACACTCTGACCCTTGCTCGGTTCTACCCGATAAACTGGCGGTGTCACGATAAAAGGGATTTTAGCGCTATTCAAATCAGCATTGGTTTGACCTTCGTCAACCCAGACTTGAACCAACGCGGGTAAACTACCTTTATTAATCGTACGAACATTCACTTCCTTTTCCGAGGCAGGGAAAATTATGCGTGTACCGCTAATCGTCATCGAGGAAAAGGCTGAGTGTACAGCTGACATATACGCAACGATAAATAAAATTAATTTCAACATACTTACAAACCCTGTTAATTCCCCTGACGTATTACGCCGATATTTCTACCCGCAATAGTCTGTGGTTAGTAAGGTAACCCCCAATAATGCGGGTTACCTTATTTAGCGTTTACGAGCGATTAAGGATAAGCAAGAACGTATTGGACCTGCGCAGTGACCTTACCTGCGGTGGTCGCAGCGGTAGAATAGTACCCCCCTGAGTACACCATTTTTGCCGTGTTATTGACGATGTCAAATGGGTGACCAGTGCTCCCGACCGGAATCTGAGAGTTGTCATCACTGTTGTACAGACGAACCTGCACATTAGTTGCCGGAGATTCTGAAGCTCTTACGGTGTTTGTAAGGTTACCTGTAGCAGGATCGAAGCCAGTGTTGGAAATAGCTTCAAAGTGGGCAGCCACTTTGGTTACGCCCGTCGGGCACTTCTCGACTTCAATATTGAACGTTTTTGAGCCGGCTTCTTGCCCGCCGGCGGCCAGGCGCTGAATAGCGACCTTCGGCAGGGTAACAGTAATATCCTCGCTACCTGCTTTAATGCTGCACGTTTCAGCAACCAACTCACCATTAAATGTGACTTTACCGTCTGTGCTGGCATTCGCTGTTGCACAAAAAGTTAATGCCACTGCACAGATTCCAAATTTAAATTTACGCATTTATACTATCCTTAATAATAGTGAAACAATCCATTTTTAACGATATATCACTTCTCTACTTTACTCTTTTCGCCTATTACTCTTCCTTTCGTAAAATTACCGTAAAATTTTCTTCAGCATAATCAAGCTCCAATGCGCAACCTGTTAATGTGTCTAATTGTTGTAAGATCGCCTTACTAAGCAATGGCATAATATTTTGTTCAATATAACGAATGAGAAGTCTTGCGCCGGTTTCAGCTACCGGGCATTGCGCCACCACATGTTCCACGGCAGCCAGGCTATAACGAAATGCCACCTGATGTTGGCTTTGCAGGCGCTCTTGAATACGTTCCAGATGTAAGCTGACTATCTGATTCAGGGTCTTGGTTTTCAGCGGCACATAAGGTACCACGGTCACCCTGCCCAGAAACGCCGCAGGAAACACCTTGAGCAGTTCGGGTTGTAGCATTTTTACCAAGCCGGCACTTTCCGGCGCGGTCTCTTCATCGGCGCACAGTTGGCTGATTAAGTCACCGCCAGTATTACTGGTCAGTAACAAAATGGTATTTTTAAAATCGATCAGCCGCCCTTCACCATCTTCCATTTGCCCTTTATCAAATACCTGATAAAAAAGCTCATGAACGTCGGGATGAGCCTTTTCGACTTCATCTAACAGCACAACGCTGTATGGCTTTCGACGTACTGCCTCGGTTAAAACCCCCCCCTCCCCGTAGCCGACATAACCGGGTGGCGATCCCTTCAACGAGGATAAGGTATGGGGTTCCTGATACTCGCTCATGTTTATAGTAATCAGGTTTTGCTCACCGCCGTACATGCTCTGCGCAATCGCCAATGCAGTTTCGGTTTTGCCGACCCCCGAGGGCCCTACTAAAATGAACACTCCCAGCGGTTTACGCGGGTCAGCAAGCCCGGCCCGCGCGGTCATGATACTTTCGCTCAGTTGTTCTAGTGCTGACTCCTGACCAATTACACGCTCGTTCAAGCGCTGTGGAAGTTCCATAACCGCGCGCAGCTCATCTTTCAACATTTGACCGACAGGTATTCCAGTCCAGTCGCCAACAATACCGGCGATCACTTCCGCGTTGACTTCCGCCTGAATCAACAAGCGATCCACGCGTAACTCATCGAGTTGCTGCTCTTGCATAGCCAATTGTTGACGCAGCTGAGTGATCTCAGCGTCTTGTACTTCACTGTCGACCTGTTCAACTATTTGCCTGCGTAGCCCCACAATTGTTTCAACGGAAACTCGTTCAGCCTGCCAACGCTGGGTCAGGACCTCACTCTCTTCGTCGGCTTGTGCGATTTCCGCCTGCAATTCAGCAGTACGTTCAGCCTGCTCTTTACCTAAATGATGCGCTTTTTCCAGTAATCTCAGCTCACTTTGTGCACTTTCGCGTTGCCAGTTCAGTTTTTGCAATACTGCTGGTTGCGCGAACTGCGCCACTGCGATGCGTGCGCACGCGGTATCGAGCAGGCTGATCGCCTTGTCAGGAAGCTGACGTGCCGGAATATAACGGTGCGACAGGCGTACCGCGGCCTGTACTGCCTCATCCATAATCCATACACCGTGATGTTTCTCCAATGAAGACACCAAACCACGCAGCATCGCTACTGCTGATGCCTCATCCGGCTCTCCGATATGTAACACCTGAAAACGTCGAGTGAGCGCGGGATCTTTTTCGATATGCCGCTTGAATTCACCCCAGGTCGTCGCCCCAATCGTCCGCAACTGTCCCCGCGCCAGCGCAGGTTTTAGCAGGTTGGCTGCATCTCCGGTACCGGCATTACCGCCTGCTCCCACCAGCGTGTGCACTTCATCAATAAACAAAATAACTGGTTTTTCAGATGACATTGCTTCATCAAGCACGGCTTTTAGCCGCGCTTCAAATTCGCCTTTCATGCTGGCACCGGCAGAAAGCGCCACGACATCCAAGCTCAAGAGACGAACCTGGCTGAGCGCCGGCGGGACTTCACCTGACACAATTGCCAGAGCCAAACCTTCCACCACCGCCGTTTTACCTACCCCGGCCTCACCGGTTAATAGCGGATTGTTCTGCCGACGGCGCAGCAGAATATCCGTCATGGTAGTGATTTCCTGACTTCGTCCCACTACCGGATCTATTTTTCCTTCGCGCGCCAGCGCCGTCAGATCCGTGGTGTATTGCGCAAGCAACGCGTTTGTTTTACCGGTGAGGGCTCCGCTCGCTTCACCCGGCAACTCTCCGGTATAATACGACGTGCCGTCTGCCGCAGACTCATCTGCTTCCGGCGAGCCGCGAGTGATGAAGTTTAGTTCGTTACTTAAAACCTCTAACGCAACCTTATCCAAACCTGGAGCCATAGATAACACCGCATGACGCAGTTCCATATTAGCCAACACAGCCAACAACAGATGACCGCTGCGAATACGAGAATCCAGGCACTCCAGACTGGCACAAATCCACGCACGCTCTATCGCCAGCTCGATATGGTAGGAGAAGTCAGCTATTGCCACGGCCCCCGTAGGTAAACGCGACATCGCCTGACTAATACCTCGCTCCAGCGTTTCAGCATCAATATTGAAATAGCGGATAATGTGTTTGAAATCGTTATCTTCATGATGCCAAAGTTGATTAAACCAGTGCACTAACTCAACATAAGGATTACCACGGAGTTTGCACAATGTAGTGGCACTCTCAATTGCCTTAAACAATGTTTTATCAAGTTTGCCGAACAAGTTTTTTCTAATAACAGCCATATTATGATCCTTATAATTCTGGCGATACTTCTAATCATTTGAATTTGATGCTTAATACTGGCTTTTAGGTTCTTTCATCGCCAGAGTCATCATTCATTTCATTATTCCTGCTTTCAGGCTTATCTTTATGTTCATAATCCTAAATGCCCTCACAGATTTCACCTCCGCTACTAGCACCCCGCACTTTCAACTTATCTATACTTACATCGAAAATACTTTTCCAGGTACCGATACTGTCAAACCTGATAACTCATGAATTTTTCTAAAAGATATCTTATCGGTTAAAATTTAAAAATAGGAAGATAAAAAATAAGAACTACACTTCATAAAAATCCTAAAAAAAAAGAAAAAAACCCATTAGCATTGTGCGATTCTAGCTTTTAAAATATAAAAGGTTTTGAAATCATATTTTATAGAAGTGGCGCGATGTAATTTATTGTAAAGAAAGTATATTACGGTTCTACCCCTTATGATTCAGACAGGTGTCACAGCGGCAATGGAAATTATAACGCACTGATATTTAAAGTAATATTTAATAGGTGGCAATTTTCGGTTAATTTTAATGTTAGGGCAACCACGTGAACCAAAGTTTTCTTGACAGTTATAACAAAGAGCTGACTTTCATGCGTGAAATGGCACGCGAGTTCGCTGAAAAACATCCGAAGATCGCAGGGCGACTCGGGATGCGTGGTATTGAAATTGCCGACCCTTTTGTTGAGCGTCTGATAGAATCATTCAGTTTCATGTCCGCCCGCACCCAACTGAAACTGGATGCCGAATTCCCCCTGTTTACACGGCGGTTGTTAGATATTATTTATCCCAATTATACCGCACCCACACCGTCAATGGGTGTTATCCAGTTGATGCCAAATTTGAAAGAGGGTGATTTAAAACAAGGTTATTGCGTGCCGAGAAACAGTGCATTCTTTACCCATATCGCTCCTGGTGAAATCACTCGCTGTGAATTTCGCAGCGGCCAAGATGTAAAGTTATGGCCATTGGAAATTAGCGATGCGCGCCTGACCTCTCTACCACCGGACATGCCTAATTTGGATCGGCATCACCTCAACACCTCGCGCCTTAAAAGTGCGTTGCGTATTAAACTGACCCTACCACCCGACATCACTTTTGCTCAGTTGGAAGGGCTTGATCGCCTGCCTATATATATTGACGGCGACGAGCGAATTGTATCGCATATTTTTGAGTTGATTCACGCAAGTCATGTCGCGACGATTGTGCGCGCCGGCAGCGGGGAGCACACTCTAGACACCATTATCAGCAGATCGCCGCTGGCCTTTGAGGGGCTCTCCCCCGATCAAAGTCTGCTACCGATGGCCTGGAATATTTTTCACGGACACAATCTGATACAAGAATATTTTTCCTGCCGTCAGCGCTTCTATTTTTTCACCCTAACCCAGCTCGCTGCAGGTCTGAAAAATAACGTAACTAATAAAGCGGAAATTATTATTCTGCTCGACAGGCAGGCGTCGGAGCTGACGGAACATATTTCCGAATCTCGTTTCCTGCTGTATTGCACCCCCGTGATCAACCTCTTTCCCCGCCGCATGGATAAGTTGGAGATCAACCACGAGCTGAACGAGTTCCATGTAGTGCCAGACCGGAGCCGGCCGCTAGATTTCGAGGTTTATACCATCAGTAAGGTTTTCGGTCAGCAAGCCGAAACCAGTAAAGATGTGATCTTCAATCCACTTTACCAAACACGCCACTCTGACCGTGGCAATTTTGGCCGCTACTTCTCTACCACACGTAAGCCGCGCCATAATAACGATAACACACGTAAATATGACACCCGTACGGCCTATGCCAGTACAGAAGTCTTTGTGTCGCTGGTTGACCAACAAGATGCCCCCTGGAGTGATAACATTCGCTATCTTTCGATTGATGCGCTCGTCACCAATCGCGATTTACCGCGCCTTATTGCTGCCAGTGGAAATTTTTCTTTAACAATGTCTGACTCGGCGCCAGTACACAGTGCGCGCTTTGTTTTTCAACCCAGCGCACCGCGTCCACCTTTTGCCAACGGTGAGTCAGCATGGCGTCTGATCCGCCAACTCAGTTTTAATTATTTACCACTGTCTGATATGCCTCACAACAAAGGGGGTGAGTCGTTACGCAATATGCTGGGGCTGTTTGTCAGCGATTTCGACAGCGAGTCTAACACCCAGATCAATGCGCTAGTCGGTTGTCAGACCGAACCGGTTATCCGTCGCCTGCCGGACAATGGCTTGCTGGTATATGGTCGTGGTGTGCGCTGTATCCTGACCGTGGATGAAGAGGGTTTTTCCGGTATCAGCCCCTACCTGTTCGGCATGATGATGGAAAACTATCTGGCACGGCACGCCGCGATAAATGTTTTTACGGAAACCGAACTTCACTCTATGCAGCGCGGCCGCGTCGGGCAATGGCGAGCCCGCCCAGGGCGACGAGGAGTACTCTGATGCCACAAAGCTTACCCGAGAACATGCCTTGGCAGGGAGGGGAACGCCCGAATGATACCGCCGCTTATAAAATCGGCTTTGTCATCACATTACGCCGGATCGCGGCTCGCGCACCTGACTTACCCAACGTGGGTAGCGCCAGGCTACCTTCGCAAGAGAACTTTCGGCTCGGACAGTCAGCGCATATGGCCTTTGCCCCGCGTGAAATGGCGAAAATAAGTCAGCAAGGGGACAAAACTCATCTGGAGCTGTTTAGCCTTGGCATCTGGGGCCCGCAGGGTGCAATGCCGCTGCATCTGACAGAACTGGCCTACACCCGTGCAGAATCGCACGACAGCACGCTAAATGATTTCGTAAACCTATTTCACCATCGCGCCCTTGCACAATTCTGGCGTGCCTGGTTTGTTTCGCAGGATACCGCCTCACTCGATCGCCCGGACGAGGAACGATTTTCGTTCTATGTCGGCAGTCTGATAGGTATGGAACCCAGAGAACTGGTACAAAGCGAGTTGCCGCTGCATCCCCGACTGGCCTCCTCCGCTCATCTGATCCGTGAAGCACGAAATCCTGAAGGGCTGGTTGGTGCACTGCATTATTACTTTGATGTCCCGGTCCAGATCCAGGAATACACCGGTAAGTGGATAACCTTGGATCCCGACGATCAGACGCAACTGGGCAACACGGTTGGAGCCTTTTTGCTGGGTGAAGGTGCCATCCTCGGAAATATGGTGCTGGATCGCCAACACAACTTTCAGTTGGTCTTCGGTCCTCTCAGCCTCAAACAGTACCTGAGATTTAGTCCATGGGGGCAGGATTTGCCCGTGCTACGTGAGTGGGTGCGCAATTTTGTCGGCTTTGAATATGCTTGGGAGGTCAGTTTGGTACTGGCTGCAGATGAAGTGCCTTACGCCGTTTTGGGGGATACCCATCAGTTGGGTTACACCAGCTGGCTAACACGAAGTGATGTAAGCGCACCGCTGGCAGGCATGAGTTTTGATCCAGAAACGCACGTTAACTAATCGCCTCACACGCCATTACGTTTGAAAGGAAATAAAGTGAGTGAATTGAATATCGTCTACGCCGACTGGTATCAGGCTGTGTTACAACCGAGCGCGGTAAAACCGCCTTGTGGTGAAAGTATTGAATACGATGCAACATTTATCATGCTGCAAGGTCGTCTGCAACCTCGCCTCTCCGCAGAGTACGGCGACTTTGTTGAAGCGATGGAGCCACTTAACTGGGCTGAAATCGAGCGTGATACACAGACACTGTTACTGCGTAGCAAAGATATCCGTCTGGTGATGATACTGCTGCGCTGCCGACTGCGTCAGGTTGGCCTGACGGCGGTTTGCGAAGGGCTGGAAGCGTTACTTTCTCTGCTTGAACAGTGGCCGGATACGCTGCATCCACAACTGTATGATGAAGGCGAGTTCGTACCATTGATGCGTGCCAACGTTTTTGCTGAGTTAGATGCCCCCGAAGGTTTTATTGCTGATTTTCGGCAGCAGATGTTGCCGCGGGCAGCTGGCCTGCAACTCAGCGTCCGCGATGTGGAACGCGCCTATGCCTCGCCCCGCGAAGAAGGTGCCCCCTCCGCATTAACTATGGCCGCCGTGCAAGAAGCCTGGAGGGAAGAACCGGTTATTGCCTCGCTACAGCGGGCTGCCACACGCTTACAGCAGCTAAAAAAACTGCTGCAAAACACGCTGGGGGAAGATACCCCCGATTTTGAGCGGTTGCTCACACTACTCAATCTGTTCGGTAGCACACCGGCCTCACCAGAGCGGCCGGAGATAGCTACCACAGAAACCGCTTCCTCTTCTCTGGCTACAACGACAGAAGCAATAACGCAAAGGGTTCCCGCCGCCTCTCAGGTTACGGTTCCAGCGACGTCACAAAACCTTGACCCGCAAAAAATCGAGAACAGAGCCGATGCCCTGAACCGCTTACGTGAAGTCCGCGCCTGGTTTGTCCACACAGAACCTAGCAGTCCCGTTATTTCATTACTGGCTTTTACTGAGAAAACCATCGGGAAGGGTTTTTTGGAGTTGGTGCAATACATTCCAGCCGAGCTGATTGTTAAACTGGAAGCAGGACAGGAGTCCGCCTGATGCGCATTAGAGAGTGTCTGCCGGTTTTGCTAGCTCTATTGGCCAGTTCGCAGGTTTCAGCAGAATGCGTTCTGGACACATCGTCTGAATCGGCAGGCGTACCGCCAACCACCCTATTTATTCCCGGTTTTACGCTGTTTATCGATGCAGACGCCCCCGCCGATACGGCAATTTTGTTAAAAGACAGCGGACGCGACAGCAGCCGTGGCGGCAAGGTTAGATTTGTCAACTGTGAGATAGGTGAGGCGTACGGTAAAAACGTCACCCCCCTTCTTCTGCCCACCCCCACGCGCAGCCTGTTTAACACCAAGGTAGAGGGGATAGCCATTAAACCCAGGTGGAATAACGGCGAAGCCTTTGGCCAATTCCCATCAAGGTCGTCAATGACTGCCAATGCGTTTGATTACCCGGCAGCGTCATTTTTCCGTATTGAGTTTTACAAGACCCAAAAGCGGCTTCGTCTGAGCAATCCCAACGGGGACGTGCTGCTCGAACCCGGACAGATCGCTTACAACTGGGTCAGCTCAGACAACCGTAAAAATGTGGGTCAAAGCCTCAATATTGGTGAAATAAGGGTCATCAGCACACCCGTGTGTCGTCTGGATGGAGAAAAAACCGTCAATTTTAATACGGTATCCACCACTAACATTAACAACGGTATAAAACGTCCGCTTAATTTCAGCCTGACGTGCGTTACAGACTATGGCAGCTACAGCACCAGTGCGGCCCTTTCCACCCAGACTCCCACTGCGGACAAATCGTTCATTCAGGTGACCGATAACGGTAACAATCTGGACCGGCTCAAGATACGCGTCGATGACAGCAACGGTCAGCCGTTGCCCGTCGATGGCTCACGGACGGAAATAAAGAGGGCTATCAACAGTGATACCGCCGCACAATTCAACTGGAGCGCCACCCTGCTGCGTGCCTCCGGTACGCTGCTACCAGAGAATGGTCCTTTTACCGCAAGTGCCGAGATCGTATTACAAGTTAACTGAAAAATAAGTTGTCAGACCGAGGTAGGTTATGAAGTCAGAGGCTACGCTTTTTATTAGCATCGCCAGCTACAGGGATCCCGAGTTATATCCCACCTTACGTAATTTAATTGATGAGGCGGATATCCCGACAGGGCTTCATATTGCCGTTTGCTGGCAAGATGAAGGTGATATTCAACCTTTTCTTGACGCAGGCATGGCACTTGTTACCGACCAAGTGGGTGAGTCCTGCCATCATTACCGATTTATGTATCGGCAAGTGTATATCGATGTGATTTCCGTACACTATTTTGCCAGTCAGGGCGCCTGTTGGGCTCGTCATCAGGTAGAGAAGCGTTACCAACAGGAAACCTATTTCTTGCAGATCGATTCCCACTGTCGATTTATCCCGAGCTGGGACAGCAAAATGATCGCCATGTTGGAAGGCCTGCGCGAACAAAGCCCATACCCTGTGTTATCAAGCTATCCGCCAGGCTATACCCCTGGTGAAGATGAAGATCGCAAAGATTATGTCAGCCGGCTGGTGTTCAACGGGTTTACGTCGGAGGGCATAATACGGTTAAGTTCGACGCCATTCAGCGCTGAAAGCCCTCAACGCTGCGGCTATCTGGCGGGTGGATTTATTTTTGCCGACGGACATTTTGTCACTAACGTCCCCAACGATTCGCAAATCTTCTTTATGGGGGAAGAGATCGCGATGGCTGTACGCGCGTGGACGCACGGGTATGACATCTGGTCACCGCACTGCGTGTTGCTGTGGCACTACTACACGCGAAAAGATCATCCCAAAGTGTGGGGTGATCATTCCAACGAAGCAAAAAAAGCCGGAAGTATTGATAAAGCCTGGTGGGAACGCGACAAAATAGCCAAAGCCCGGGTACTCAGCGTGCTTAACGTTAATGATACCCCCTGCGATCTCGGTCAATGGGGTGTGGGTCAGCAACGAACGTTGAAAGAGTTCCAATATCGCATTGGGGTGGATTTTCGCGAGCAACGCGTACATCCCTCCGTGACCGGCGTAGATAAAGTTAGCTGGTTTAATCAGTTGCCACTGCATCACCAACAGTGGCGGCAAATGTTGCAATATATCAATGAGAAAATATTAACTCTGAATCTCACTGAAGTTGATTTTACGCAGACCGATGTTGTGTGGTGGCATGTCGGCGTCTATAGTGCCCAAAATAAGCCGCTAATGACCAAACAATTCTCGCCAGAAGCCATGAGTGGTCAATTGAAAAAGATAGATGACCAGACGGTAGAGCTGAAAATTCACTTTATGACGGCCAATCGATCCCCTGCGCACAATGTGCGCATTTGCCCTTATATAGCAGATAGCGGATGGGGTGAACTGCTGGAGAAACCTTGGTGAAGACGCTCCCCGTTTATGATGAAATCATTGCAACCTGTACGCTGGTATTGATGCAGGGCGTTATCCCTTCCCTGCAGGAATATCAGTATCAGCTCAAACAGCGAATTGAACGTTTTTGCGGTGAGTTGCAAAAGAAAGCCTACGACGACGAAGTCATCGATTCTCTGTGTCGATTAATCTGTTTAGTAGTAGATCTCAATACTCGTCAGAGTCTCGAAAAACAGGATATGAACTGGCACGGTTACGAACTTGAGCATATCTTTTACGGATTTAGCACCCCCACACTATTCACAGAACAACACGCGACTTTGTTGTTCACACAGAAAAATGACGAAATAGCTCAATACGCACGAATGCTTTTCGCAATGTTACCCTTGCCTACCAGCAAGCAAAGCCAGTCACTGGCAAAACTTAATTTGTACAGGGCGGTAGATATCCATTCCCCACCCGTTGCCATTCAAAATGAAGTACAAGACAACCTGAAGATTTACCCCGTGCGCCAGTCGTTTTGGCCTCCTTTATTCAAACAGTCCTTCGGCGCCATATTAGCATTAGCCAGCTTGTGGGCCGGCTGTTGGTATTACCTACAAGGGGGAATGTAAATGAAACGAGTGATGTTACGATACGCTCTCATCAGCACGGCCATTGGTATATTGATATCTTTTGGCCTCAGCCTCACGCCAAGCTTTGCCTTATCGCTAAAGCTGATGGTTATCATGATAGGGCTAATGATGCTGATGGTGCTACTGCATTGTTTTTATATCTTGTGCTCCCCTCCCCGTAAGCAGATAGAGCACGATTTACCGCAAGCTGCGGAAAGACCGGTAATATTGATAATTGGCCCCTACGCTACAAAGTGGTTTAGCCAGGTAAATCAAAATGATGACGTTCGTTTTGCAAACCAGGCAACATGGCTACTTGTTTCCGAAGAGAAAGAAATTACTCGCCGTCTGCATAATATCCGGCACCAGGCACCGAATACACCGATGATGGCGTTTTTCCCCTTATTACCTGACGGCCACGAAAATAGCGGGATGCTCATTGAAGCATTAAACCGTTGGCAACATCATTTCTCTGCCTTGTTAGAGTCGCTAAGTCTGCCCTGCATACTTGCTATCTATGTCCGACTCAGTAATGAGCAACGTAGCAACAGCCCGTATAATGCCACATGGCTCGGTGAGATCGATTTTAATCAGCAGCAAGTGCTGAGCTACAGCACGGCAGTGGATAATCTAAAAAATCAATTGAAGACGAGAATGGAATTTACGGTGCATGACCTCCAGCGCACCGTGATGGGTAAAAACCTGATATGTTGGCTAGATAAGAGCGGCCTGGAACAGGCACTGACCACACTGTTTACGCGCTCGTCGCTGCATGTAAACTCTGTGTTGCTCTGTGATTATGGGAATGGGTTTAACCGCCACGGTGCCTGGTCGAGCTGGCTGGAGCAAAAGTATGCCCTATTACCCGGACTGGGTTCGACACTCACGTTACCGCCGTTTCCGCCAGTAAAAATGCCCATTCCCCAAATGGCTAAGTTCCCGACTGCGTCATCAGGTAAACTGCCTGTCGTTTTCTGGAGTCTGGGTTTCGTAGTACTGTTATTAGGAGGGCAACTTCTCAATGCAAGCTGGCGTGTGCACCTGCAGCAACAGCAGTTCCACCAGCAAATACGGGAGTTTTCTACCCTGGAAGATTTATCAATTATTACTTTGAAGCAGCGCATCAGTGAAATGGAAAAAGCACAGAAAATCTGGTCAGAATGTGCAACGGTGCTGCCCCTGCACTACTGGGGGTTGTCACCCTGCCGGCATTTTGTCGATGAAATCGGAAAACGAGTCACGCAGTTAAAAGAGCTACCAACTTTCAGTACTCAAGGACCTACCCCATTGTTTAATAGCGGCAGCGCCCGATTACTGCCGGGTGCAATCTTGCAGTTAAAAGAGATAGAAACGCTGGTCAAAGCCTACCCACAGCGTAACGTATTGATTATCGGCCATTCTGATAATACGGGTAATGAAGAGCTCAATCTTGCGCTTTCCGCTCAACGAGCGGACTCGGTACGCGAATGGCTGAGTCGGCAAGGTGTTGACATATTACGTTTAAATACCTATGCCGCCAGCGCAGCAGAGCCGGTCGCCAGTAACGAAAGTGCAACAGGACGACAGAGGAATCGTCGTATTGAAATAGTGATTTTACCTACTGCCTATATTGAAAAGGAGTTTACAACGCCATGAATCAACACACCTACAGTTACAGCCTGTATGAAGGAACATTTCTCAGCCCGCCGCCGATCTTTGACCGAAGCATTCAATTATTGATGTTTCGCGATCCAGACGACCATGAATATCAACTTATCATTAACCGGACGATGTTAGATGAAGATCAGGAAATTGAAGCATGGTGCGAGGCGGAAATGGATAAACTTCGTCATAAATTACCAGGTTTTAAAACCGAAGGTAAATTATTGAAACATGAAATTGGACCTGCGAAATTGCAGGTAGTACAGATCGCTAATCGCTATCTCAGTGAAGGGGAAATTAAGCGTCAGATCCAGTCAATTATTAAACTTCCTCAGCACTCGCGCTACAACCCATTAGGGCGCGACATTTTGATTTTCACCTTAAATTCAGTGGATGAATTTACCGAATACCAACGAAAACATTACGTACAGGTTATTAATAGTTTCTCTCCTGATATTGATTAAATCATAATTTAAGCATGAAATGATCATTTTTTGGAATTTTATTTTTATTACCAATAAATAAAAGGTCTTATCTTTAAGAAAGTATGCATGCGCTTGCTATTCTCTCTTCAGGTAAAAACGAAAGCATTACATTTGCTCAGTAAATACCGGGGGAATATAAAGCGCACATCATTAATTCCGAAGTTTATGTTGCAAGCAAAACACCCAGAACCTGAAGCATCTAAAATCTAATTAAGCGGCAAGGAATACAACGTAATGTTGAATATCGCCATAAAAACTAAAAATGAATTTTACAAATTAGGTTTAATAAAAATCATAGAAAAAACCATAAAACCAACCGAGTATATTCTTAATGAAATTGAAAGTAAAAATGAACCCAATACTTCAGACGAGCCCAATTTAATATTTACCGACTCTGGCGTTAACGTAAATATATTTGAAAAAGAAAAAAATAAAAACGAGAGCGTATCCTCCCCCCCACAAGCAACAATACATATTAAATTTAATGCTGACAGCCTTTTTCTTGAGGAGATAGCGGCTTTAATATCCAGAATCATTAATCTATCCAAAATGAACTATAAACAATTAGTTAAAAATGAATTATTTAGAAAAATGATGGGCCGTAATAAAAATCAACTTTCAGCTAAGGAGAGTTACGTTTTGATGTTGATAGGCCAAGGGCATAATATCAATTATATCGCGAAAATTCTTAATTGCTCAAAAAGCACCATTTATAGTCATCGTCGTAATGCGATAAAAAAAATGGGGATAATTAATCGACTTCAATTCTATAAATATACGTTATTACTGCGGGAGTTCTACTATAGGGAAAATTTTTTTATTAATCTTTAAAAAAAAATTACCAGACACCACAGCAGTGGTGTCTGGCTAATTTTCTGCCAAGCGCCCCTCAGCGGCATGCTCCTGTGACTGAATCTTTCCCCTGAGGACAGATATCCGTATTCTGCGGCAGGAGACCCCATCCCGTTCCTGAGCCACCCACACACCCTGACAACAGGACGACAACCAGTAAAATTACTAAACCCTTCATCTCACTCTCCTTGTTTTGGTCGAATTTTCACTCAATAGATATAAATAATATAGGGCTTAAGCCGGATTTTAGTGTTATCCCGTGCTTTATTATAAAAGGGAGAAAAGATTAAACAATCTTTCTACCGACGTTCGCTTTTATCTTTTCACATCCTTAACAAAACCTTAATGTAGCTTATTTTTGAAAGTTCTCTTCACTTTTTTAACCAGTAATATTTTACACTAACTGGCAACATGGACGATAAAAAGAGGCCTTATGAAAGTAATGCTGGTTTCCCTGGGTCTCGCGTTTATTTTAGGGAGCGTCTCCGGGTATGGATTTAAGACCTGGCAAACACAGCCCTTTTCTCAAGAAAACATCAGTTTTAACGCTGCCATCAAAAAAGCCTTACCTTCTGTGGTCTATCTCTATGCCGGGGAGTGCGAGAAAGGTCGTTATGGCTGCCCGCTAGGCGCCGGAGTGATTATGGATCCCGACGGGCACATCCTGAGTAACGGCGACCGGGTAAGCACGCGCTATGTGGCGCATGACTCCATGACCGATCTGGCGCTCTTGACGTTTGACACGGCAGGAAAAAAATGACGCCCATTACCCTGTCCTCATCCGCAGCTGTCGGGGATGTGGCTCTTGTTATCGGTAATCCCCATAACCTGGTGGGGTCAGCTACACAAGGCATTATCAGCGCCGTGGGTCGCAGCGGTCTGGGCCGTATTGGCCGACAAAGCTTTATTCAAACAGACGCCTCGATTAATAAAGGCAATTCCGGTGGCCCACTGCTCAACACGGCAGGCGAGATGGTCGGTTTGCCCACCCTGAATATGAGGAACGCTCCGGGGACGCAAGGTTTTTTTGGATTGGGATTCGCCCTACCCACGTCCTTGGTCATCACCATAATGAAGAAACTCCTGGCAAACGGCACGGTCATTCGCGGATGCATTGGCATCGACGCCGGTGAGAGCACTCGTTTTGACCCCAACGGCACCGTGACGACCCTGACCCATGTGCTCATGGGTCAGTTAGTCGGGGGCGGCGGACAATGCCAGTAACCAAAAATAGCTGCTCCCAACCCATTTGCCCTGAGTGACCTTGCGGCCTCAGTTTTTTTAACGAAAAGAATATATGCGCGATGGGTTTGCCAAACGAATTTATTAATGGCTCGCCGGGGTTGCCTTAGTTATTGACATGATTGCACGACATATTCTACCCCCGCTGCACTCCTGTTTCTCCCTAAACTACGCAATTAAAGAGCGTTATATGATCGCCCTCACAAACATGATAACATTATATTGTTATAACAAAGGCAATAACAACCATAAAGGGAACCGCTGGATGAACTACCATCTTGTTGGAAAGGCCATTGTTGAGCACTGCGGCGGCTTGAATAACCTGCGCCATGTCACCAACTGTATGACCCGGGTTCGCATGAGTATTGCCGACTCCGCGAAGGTGAATATTCAGGCGCTTAAAGGTATTGAAGGTGTGCTGGGCGTCGTGGAAGACGATACTCTACAGGTGATTGTCGGCCCTGGAAAATCGTCAAAAGTAGCGACGGTGATCAATGAACTGCTGGCTTCAAGCTCACCCGCAGCGGTGCTGAGCGACGTGGAGCAAAAAGCGGCACTGGCACGGGAAAAGTCTCGTAAACCCACGCGCATCAAAGCCGTACTGAAGCACATTGCCAATATTTTCGTTCCGATCCTGCCACCGTTGATCGCCGCCGGGATTTTGATGGGGCTGAACAATGTGTTGGTCAGCTCCGCTGCCACCTATGCACTTACGCACGCCATTGCGTCTAGCGGCGATCTTTCTCCTGCCCAGATAGTGCTGGAACAGCGACATTTGCTGGGCTTGAGCCAGTTTTTTGACGTCGTTTCCAAAGCCTTGTTCAGCTTTCTGGCCATCTATACCGGCGTAACTACGGCGAAGGAATTCAACGGCAACGCCATTATGGGCGGCCTCCTTGGTGCCATCACCATCGCGCCCCAGTTGCCATTTTTTGGGTTGATCCCCGGTCAGGGCGGGTTGATCGGCGTTATTTTTTGCGTCTGGCTGATGTGCGTGTTTGAAAAACAGGTACGTCGTTTCGTGCCTGACATTTTGGACGTGGTATTGACACCGACTTTGGTACTAACTGTGATGGCTGGCGCATTGCTGTTCGCCATCATGCCCGTCGCCGGTATTTTGTCCAACGGAATCTTGCACAGTTTGAACGGCCTGCTGGCTACGGGAGGCCTGGCCGCCGGTTTCGTGCTGGCATCGCTGTTCCCGTTCTTGATCTCTCTTGGCCTGCACCATGGCTTATTCCCCATTCATTTGGAGATGATCAATGCGACGGGGCATGCGCCCCTGTTTGCCATCCAAATAATGTCAAATGCAGGTATGGTCGGCGCCGCCACGGCAGTGCTGATGCTGACACGCGACCCGGTGATGAAAAAAATCGCCAAAGGCGCTATTCCTACCTCGATCCTGGCCGTGGGGGAACCCACCATCTTCGGCGTGAATATTCCGGCGGGGTTTGCCTTTATCACTGGTTCTATCGGCGCCGGCGTCGGCGGCATGATGGTCGTGCTGCTTGGCGTCTCCACCAACGGCGTCGGCGCTGCAGGACTGTCTGCCCTGCCATTGATCGCTGACGGCAAATATCTGCAGTATATCTTTGCCTGGCTCACCGGTTGCCTGGCAGCCTTCGTGCTAACCTATATCACCGGCAAGCTGCGCAAATACGATCAGGAAAGCGTCTGACGGGACGAGACACACAGTTAAGGAAAAAAATGAAAGCCATCATGTTGATGTTTGATTCACTGAACAAGCATATGCTGTCCGCCTATGGTAGTGACCAGGCCATCACGCCCAACTTCCAGCGGTTAAAAGAGAGAACGGTGCGTTTCGACAATTTCTACGTCGGCAGTATGCCCTGCATGCCGGCCAGACGCGAGCTTCATACCGGCCGCTACAATTTCCTGCACCGTTCATGGTCACCACTAGAGCCTTTCGACGACTCGATGCCGGAAATCCTGAAAAAGCACGGTATCCACACCCATCTGGTCACCGATCACAAGCATTACTGGCGTGACGGCGGTGCCACCTATCACTCGCGCTACAGCACCCACGAGTTTGTTCGCGGGCAAGAGGGCGACTCCTGGAAGGGGGTGGTTGACAAGCCGGTTTATCACTATGAGTCCGGCGAGCCGGAAGAGATCAAGCAACGTCGTATCGCGAGCCGTACTCAGCATCAGATCAACGTGCAGTTTATGAAGGACGAGCGGGATCACCCGCTGGCCAGAACTATCCATAAAGGTCTTGAGTTCATCGACGAAAACCACGCCGCCGATAACTGGTTCTTGCAATTGGAATGTTTTGATCCCCACGAGCCGTTCTTCGTGCCGGAAAAATACCTGCGGATGTACGGCATTGAGGATGCCACCGTTTTCGACGGCTGGCCCCCCTATTACTTTGTCACTGAAAGTGAAGAACGCAAGGACGTAATTCAGAAGTACTATCTGGCCTTGCTGACCATGGTGGACGACTATGTCGGCCGGGTCCTGGACCATATGGATAAGTACGATTTATGGCGTGATACTCTGCTGATCGTCAATACCGACCATGGCTTCCTACTGGGAGAACATGAATGGTGGGGCAAAAACATCATGCCGTTGTATAACGAAGTGGCAAATATCCCCTTCTTTATCTGGCACCCCGAACACCCCTATCGCGGAGAATCACGGCAGGCGTTGGCACAAACCATCGACATTCCCGCCACGCTGCTCGACTTTTTCAAGCTGGACAAGCCGGCAGATATGCAGGGCGTCTCACTGGTGCCGGCGATTTGCGATGATACGCCAATACGCGATCATGCACTGTTCGGCTACCATGGTTGCCACATCAACATCACCGATGGCCGCTATGTCTATATGCGTTCGCCGCAGGTACATGACACCGAGAACCTGTTTGAATACACCCTGATGCCTACCAGCATCAACCGACGGCTGTCTCCAGAAGAGCTCCGCCACATGACGCTGCACCCTGGCTTCCGCTTCACCAAGGGCTGCCAGGTCTTGCGTATTCCCGCTTCTTCGGTCATGACCCGGGGGGCCGACCGATTCGGGCATCGGCTGTACGATGTGCGCGAAAACCCGAAACAGGATCGACAGTGCCGGGACGCCGCCGTCGCCGAGCGACTGTTGTCCGCAATCCGGCGTCTGCTGGAAGAAAGCGACGTACCGGCCGAACTCTGGACACGCTATCAATTGTCGGAGCCCACCGCTCCGCTTCTGGGTACCGATCCGGACTGGGTGCCGGCATTCAGGGATTATGAGCCGCAAGTGCGCTACGGTATGTTAGCGCTGACGCAACATCTGGAAGGCAGCCGCCAAACGGCGATAATTGATAAACTAGATGCGTGCAGTGAACCATCATGGACCAAAGCCGATTTGTGGGCCTTCGTGCAACGGGAAGTACCGCCAGAACAACACGCCAGCGTGTTTTACAAATTGGCATTAGAAATGCGACTTGATTGAGAGAGCGCCCTCGCCCACCCAGACGGGGGCGCCTGCAGTACGGGAGTAAAATAATTATGGAACAAGAACTTGACTATTCACGCGGCGCCAAGCCGCTGTATGCCCAACTGTATGACATTCTGCTGGAAAAATTGAAAACCGGTCAATACCGGAAGAACGACGTGCTGCCGACGGAGGCCGAATTTGAAGAGATGTTTGGCGTCAGCCGCATAACCGCGCGCCGGGCGCTAGCCGAGCTGGTCGCCAAAGGGCTGGTTAAACGCCAGGCCGGTATTGGCACCATGGTCATCAGCACCTCGGAAAAACAGCACGTCAGGACCCGCATTAGTCTGACCGACGGCCAGCAAATGGAGGCGATCGCGCGCAACAACCTGTCTCTGGTACTTGTGCACCCCCCGACACACATCGCGCAACTGTTTGACGCCGATACAGCGCTACTGCTGACCCGCACCCTTTATCGCAAAAATGAAGGGCCTGCTCAGGTCAACTACATTTACTTGGCCTCGCACTTAAACGTGTTGACGCTGCCCGATCTGGAAAACGGTTTGTATTGCGCGTTGGAACAGCACAATGAAAACATCGATGCCTTTGAAGACGTGATCACCGCCGAGCTACCTACCCCCGAAGACTGCGAGCTCCTCAACATCTCACCTTCTTCACCGCTGCTGGTCAAAACCCGTAAAGGGTACAACGAACGGGGCGAACTGGTGGAATACACCATCGCCAAGCATATCGCGCGTTATTATCAATATATCGTCGAGAACAGAAAATGACCTGGTGGACGCAAGGTAAGGCGCCGGATTACCGGTTTACATTAGCCAATGAACGCACCTTTCTGGCCTGGATCCGTACGGCGCTGACATTCATGGCTGCAGCGGTCGGCCTGGATCAGTTAACGGACTCTACATCGCTGAAGGCGTTGATCGTGACGCTGGCGCTCACTGCTGCGATACTGGCTTGCTACGCTTACCATCGTTGGGCCGGCAACGAAAAGGCAATGCGGCATGAACAGGCGTTAGGTTACCCGCGCCTGCTCATTTGGCTCAGCGCAGGCCTCGCGACGGGAACATTAATCACGTTAGCTGTACTGGTGCGGCCATGAATACCCTTGGTCGTCCGCAAGATCCCGGCCTGCAACCGGAAAGAACGGCCCTGGCATGGCAGCGAACCTTATTTTCCCTGCTGCTTCTGGCGCTTATCACCACACGAACCGGCCTGTATCGCAGTGAGAACTGGCTTGCCGTACTTGGCGGAGCTTCTTTTATCCTGGCATTGCTGCTGGTGACCAGTTTATTTCTTCGCCAACGTTCACCGCAGGGCCTCATCGAAGACTCCCCGGGGCGCTCAGCGTGGTTAAAAAGGCTGTTTTGCCTCGCCGTCTCGTTCAATGCGCTGGGCATCGCGCTGCACAGCGTGTTCATGCTGTTACCCGAAGGAAAATATTGAATGACGGCCACCAACGGTTGCCTGGTGATGGCCAAGCCCACCGGATCGGTTTGCAACATCGACTGCACCTACTGCTTTTATCTGGAAAAAGAAAAGCTGTATCCTGAGCGCCAACAGAATTGGCGCATGTCGGATGCAACGCTGGAGTTGTATATTCAGCAACATATCCACGCTCAACCTGGCAACCAGGTTCTCTTCTCCTGGCAGGGCGGTGAACCAACCCTGATGGGGCTGCCTTTTTTCCGCCGCATCGTCGAACTGTGTCGAAAATATGCCGACGGAAAGCGCATTCAGCATTCATTGCAAACCAATGGGCTGTTGCTGAACGAAGAGTGGGCACGCTTTTTCGCCGAACACCATTTCCTGATTGGCATCTCGATCGACGGCCCGCAAGCACTGCACGACAAATATCGCATCTCAAGATCGGGTAAAGGTACCCATGCTCAGGTACTGGCTGCACTGACTTTGTTGCAAGAGCACGGCGTCGAATTCAATACGCTCACCGTCGTCGGCAAACATAACGTCGGCCAGGCGCGCGATGTCTACGAATTTCTCCTGGCCGCAGGCTCGCGTCATATTCAGTTTATCCCGCTGGTTGAACGCCTGAGTACGGCGGAAAGCACCACATTGAGGCTGGTCATGCCAGGCGAAAGCGCCGCCAAGCTGGCACCATGGACGGTGCCAGCTTGGCAATATGGCGAATTTCTCAATCAGATTTTCGATATCTGGGTGCGGCGGGATATCGGGCGCATTCATGTACAAATGTTTGACGTGGCGCTCTCCGCCTGGTGCGAACAGCCGCCGGTGCTGTGCGTATTTGCCGAAACCTGTGGGCATGCCTTCGCGCTGGAAGCCAACGGTGATTTATATAACTGCGATCACTTTGTCTATCCGGAGCATCGGCTGGGGAACATTCACCAGCAAGATATTCAGGCCTTAAATAACAGCGAGCAGGCGAACGCCTTCGGCCTCGCCAAAAAGACCTCACTGACGCCGGATTGCCGCCAATGCGAATTCAGGTTCGTCTGCCATGGTGGCTGCCCAAAACACCGCTTTGCCGTGTCCCCAACTGGTCATCCCGGACATAACTATCTCTGCCCTGGGTATAAGCACTTCTTCCGGCACATTTCACGAGAAATGAATGCAATGAAGGATTTACTCGCCAACGGCTACCCGGAGCAGGCTCTTATGTACGCTCTGGCACAGGAACGGCGTGCCGGCAGCGCCAAACCCAACGCTCCCTGTCCATGTGGCAGCGGCAAAAAACACAAGAAATGTTGCGGTTAAACCGGCTCGTCACAGGAAGTAAGGGGCCGGCACCGCCCATAGCGGCGATTGGTTCGCCTTAATGGCATTGGTTTTTAGTTCAGGTATTTTTTTACGTTGTTATTTATTAATGAAAATGGCATCGCTTAAACAATTCTGATGGACATGTCATCCAAGAACACTCAACAAGTCCCTGGCAATAACTTCTCTTATTTTTTCTACAATAACGGCTATGCTTATCCTACGGTTCAATAAGCCACAGGTTTACGCCGATGAAACCCTCTCCCTTTAACTATGTTGCTCCCGATACGCTTGAGGAAGCGTTAATCCATCTGTCCGGCAGTGACCAGGGGAAAATCCTGGCGGGAGGGCAAAGCTTGATGCCCAACGTTATTTCACGACGGGTACATTGCAAGTTAATTATTGATATCAACAATATTAAACAACTCGATTCAATTAAGATAACAGGAGAACATGCGATTATTGGCGCCACCGTTCGTCAGCGAGCTGCTGAGTGCCACCTATTACTGCAACAACGGCACCCATTGATGATCCACATGCTTCATCACATCGGTTCCGCTGCCATTCGCAACCGAGGGACACTGGTTGGCAGCTTATGCCAGGCCGAGAGCTGGGGGGAATTACCCCTTCTGTTTATCTTATTAGGGGGAAAAGTTGTCGTGCAATCTCTTGAAGGGAAAAGAACAATCCCTGCGCACCAACTGTTTCTGCCTCATCATCGTACCGCCCTGACCTCCAAAGAAATTATGACGGAAGCCCATTTCGCCCTTCCACGAGCCTCGGATCATTGGGGATATTGCGAATACGCCCACCGTAGCGGCGATCGCGCACTGTGCCTGGTTGGCGTGGTGTCCCAATGTGACGCTCAGGGTCGTCTGGTCGACATTAAAATTGCCGTGGGTGGGGTAACGGCATTTCCGCAGCGCTTTCAAACACTGGAGCGTTTACTCGTTGGTAAAAGCGCAGACAAGCACCTGGCTGAATATGCCGGCACGTTTGCGGCAACCCAACTTCCACACCTTGATGACGGAGACGTTTCCATGCGTTATCGCTGCACACTGCTACGTACTTTGGTCAGCCGCGCCTTGATGCAATCATTTTCTGCCCCCTCTCGAGCAGAGCCAGCATTATGAAGAATACCTTCGACGCTCATGAAGCATTGAAAGAGGTGACGTTAACCGTCAACGGCAAAGACGTGAGCCGTCGTATCCCGGTACGCATGTTGTTATCCGATTTTTTGCGGGGGGAACTTGCACTGACCGGCACCCACGTCGGTTGCGAGCAAGGGCATTGTGGTTGTTGTACCGTGCTGGTTGATGGGAAAGCGGCACGTTCATGTCTGATGCTGGCGGTGCAGGCCACCCATTGTGCCATAGTCACCATTGAGTCCCTGGCGAAGGCAAACGCCCCTTTACATCCGATCCAGCAGGCTTTTATTGATAACCATGCCTTTCAGTGCGGATTCTGTACGCCAGGGATTGTTATGGGTTTATTCGAACACGTTCTGCAAGGCAACGGTGAAGCCATGAGTGACGCCGAAATACGAAGGCTCCTGGCGGGCCATCTGTGCCGGTGTACCGGTTATCAACCGATGGTGGATGCCGTCCGTCAGATCCTCTCTCTCTTTCAGGAGCCACAAAAATAATGGGGATGAGCAAAGTGTCCAGGAAAAGGGAACATCAAGCGGATAAAGAACGCCTGATCACCGGCCAGGGGCTGTTTGTCGATGACCTGTGCTTTGAACAGGCATTACACGTTGCTTTTGTACGCAGTACCCAGGCGCGGGCAACGATCCGCGTGCGCAGCGTTCAACGTGCTCAAGCCTATCCTGGCGTGATTGCCGTTTATCAGGCGAAAGATTTAGGCCCCCTGAATGCGCCGCTACCCCTCCTTATCCCTCATCCGGCCATTATTGATGGCAGGACGCAGTATCCCCTGGCCGACGAGGCCGTATTCTATATCGGGCAAGCCATTGTCATGATCGTTGCGGAAAACCGATATATCGCTGAAGACGCGGCTGAATTGGTGGATATTGAATACCAGCCCTTGCCGTTTGTGGTTGATATAGAGCAGGCGATAAAGAAAGAAGCCCCCTGCCTTCACCCTGGGATGACGAATAATATTGGCGCTCATTTTACGCAGTCCAGCGGCAATATTACGGCAGCAAAACAGCAAGCAGAGCATGTCACGACGATTATCGTGCAAATGGATCGCGCCACAGCCGCGCCGATAGAACCCCGGGCTGTCGCCGCCCGTTTTGATGACAGCACCGGGGAACTCACCGTCTGGGATACCGCTCAAGCCCCCGTCGCAGTCAGAAATGGCCTTGCCGCCTTACTCGGGATCGACGAGCATCGGGTGCGCGTTATCGCCCCGAATGTAGGCGGGGGATTTGGGCAAAAATTGCTGTTCTTTTATCCTGATGAGCTGCTGGTCCCTTTCGCGGCGATGCAATTGAAACGCCCCGTCAAGTTTACCGAAGACCGACGGGAAAATTTTATTGCCTCTTCCCAGGAGCGAACACAACGCCACGAAATCACCTTGTATGCCAGTAAAAACGGGGACATTCTCGGGCTGCACGATAAAATCTTGCACGACAGCGGGGCATTCATGCCCTATGGCATTATTGTGGCTCATGTGAGCGCAACCTCCATTGCAGGCCCCTACCGTATCCCTCATTTACAGGTTGACTGTGATGTGGTTTATACCCCCACCGTGCCTGTGACACCCTACCGAGGCTGCGGTCGTCCTCATGCCTGTTTTGCTCTGGAGCGTGCGCTCGATCAACTGGCCACAGAACTGGCCATCGATCCTATTGCCCTGCGACTGCATAATCTTATCCGTGACGATGAGTTTCCCTATCGCCGGGAAGGCTTGATTTTCCAGGATGGCGCTGCCGTCGAGATGGACAGTGGCCAATATGTCTTGGCGCTTGAAACATTACGAGCCGCTATCGATGTTGAACAATTTCGCGCCGACCAGATTCGGGCCTTGTCTCAAGGCCGTTATATTGGACTTGGGGTAGCCTGCTATGTTGAGGGGACAGGCATTGGCCCTTATGAAGGCGCAGCAGCACGTGTTCAACCTATTACGGGCAAAATAGTGGTCTCCACGGGCGTCACGTGTCAGGGGCAGGACCATCAAACGATGTTTTCGCATATCGTGGCGGAGCAACTGGGTGTTTCACCCCATGATGTCATTCTCGTTGCAGGGGACACACAGGCTTTCGACCTCGGGGGGGGCACGTATGCCAGCAGAAGTGCAGTGGTTGCAGGCAGTGCGGTCTACCAGGCCGCGCGCCTGCTCAGGGAGCAAGTTTGCCAAACCGCCGCAAACATGCTGAAGGTCTCAGCAGAAGATATTGTGTTGAGGGATGGCCAGGCTTATTTGAGCGATGGAAGCGTCTCAATACCACTGGCCGCCGTTGCCACCTCAGCAAACCCTCTGAGATATGCCTATAATACTGCCGCAAAAATGGCCACACAATTTGTCAAAAGCCATCACGATGGCCCCGCACTCGGCAACCATCAGTCCCCCGGATTAGAAAGTCGCGCCTTCTTCAGTCCCCCCCGAGCCACCTGGGGATATGGTGCGCATGCGGTTATGCTTGAGATCGATCCCCACACCGGTCACGTCGATTTTTTACGTTATATTTGTATTCACGACTGTGGTCATGTGCTTAATAAAGAGACTGTCCGTGGTCAGATCCTGGGGGGCATTGCGCAAGGGATTGGGGGCGCACTGTATGAATCGCTCAATATTGATGAAAAAGGAGAGATTCGCAACGCGTCGTTTTCTCAGTTTCTGATGCCCTTTGCGGCCGACCTCCCCCCTGTTGAGTTATTGCACCTGGAAACGCCGACCTCACTCAATCCCCTGGGAACGAAAGGCGTGGGTGAGGCTGGGTGTATTCCTGTTAGTGCGGCCATTGCCAGCGCTATTGATAATGCCTTGCTCCCTCTGAACATCAAACCGGTCAGGAGTTCCCCAATGTTACCGCACTCTCTTCATCAACTGATCTTGGGCGAGTAATCAGGGAGTTGGCAGCAGAAAAAACAGCGTAAGGTCCCTCAGGCAGTGCATTGGACACCCGATTAGCGCATCGCCTATCAGGCTGCGTCTTTGTCGGCAGACGCCAGGTGTTACAGGTAGTGTAACGTTCCGGATCGGCAGAGGCGAGCATACCATTGGTATGTCGGGCGGCCTTTATCAGGCCCACCGATAATCAGCAATGTCCTGAGCTATACCAGCGCCGTTTATTTTTTAGCATGAGGGATTTTCTTTTTCGTAATTTAGTGTGTCGATATAAGGAAAAAACAGCAAATAAAAATAGAAATGCAGCGAGGACCAAATTCGAGATATCCATATTCATCCTAAAATTTTATTCCTGATTAACATTGAGGTTGTAAGGCCCCATCCATTTTATTTTTTAATAGCATTAGCCTTATGTTTTTGAGACGCCGATGAATGCTCGATCGCCCTAGCTTTCACCGTGCACCCAGTCTTTCTGGAGGGAGATACAGTGTGAAGCCTCTCCCCCTGAAAGACGTGATCCGCCACTTTGCTGTCACCATTAACAAAGACGATTATGGTGTAAACCCCCTATCGTCGGCGGCGTCATTCTCGTCATGCATACCCGAGGGTGTTAGTACGGCGACACGATGACAACAACCGAGGCCTGATGAGTCCCCGGGGTCCCGTTGATAGAACGGAGGTTGGAGGTAAGCCGTATTTTATTCGACCAGATAAATTGTGAAGATAATTCAGTGGTTACACCTGGCGCAAGCTGGAACTTTCCCCCTCCCAAAATCGACACGACAGGATTAGCACCACACGACACGTCCCCTTCGACGGTAATGGATGATTGGTCATTGGTCTGGACTATGCCGTGGTCAATAACAGACGGAAGCGCGATATCGCATGTCACATCGGGGGGCAGCGGTTTTTGACAGAACCTGTTGCCCGAGTTCGCAACATCATCCGCGCTGACAAACCCATAGATGCTCATCAGGGAATAGACTTTAGATGTGATTTTTTGGGTGAATAAGACACATTCCCCCCCCGGTCCAGCGCCCCAGTGCCCCCCCCAGCGCGTGTTCGTCAGGTAGCATCTGGAGGGGTTCGCTAATTCCCAGGAATCAGTCGATTTCAACTTGCATGACGACGATAGATTGGGATTGTGAATGCCGTCTATTATAAAGAGGCAGCCACCGAAAGGGCGCGCGGGAGGCAGGTTGGTTCCGGTAGCACAGTGTAGGCCCACAGCGGCAAGTTCCAACCCCCCGGCTGGGTCAGGGCGGGAGAGAGGAGTAGTGTCGACCAGGTTGAGGCCGGAAGCGGTGTACCAAACTTGGTCATTACAGGCACTTCCACTGCACGACGAGATGCGTGGATCAATCAGGACGGGGTGCAGGACAGCGACGCATGGAGTAGAAATAAGCCCGATGGCGAGCAGTGCGGCATGGATATTCATAATAATATACCGTTTTTTTATTGTTTGATAAAACTGGCAATCCCCCCGCATTATTTAGGTGGTGTTTTGCCCATTCATCCACAGAGTCTCATATTTCCGCACACGCCCATCGATCTCTGCCTTTGACAGTGTCTTCCTGCGTGTTTGCTCATAAAGCCGCGTCATACGTGCCCAATGGTTCTCTCTTGTCCTCGGGGCTATCCGGGGCCCCAGCGGGGCAGACCACAGCCCCAGCCAGTCAAAACCATTACTCATAGTCCAGCTGAAAAGTCGCCACCGCACTGAACCGTCCCCGACCAATCGTCTTGTCTGCTATCGCTTGCGGCTCACCCTGCACATAGGCCTTCAGCGCAATGACGTTGCTCCCTTCCCGCAGTTGGAGTGTGCCGCCCGCCTGATTGAACGGCAGTGGCTGGGCCGACGGTGTCTCAAGCCCAATGGCAACCCCGCGGGCCTCACTGCTGCCGTCAAGGGCCAACAGCCCCGGCAAGCCACGGCTTTCTGTGCCGGTAAAGGTCATCTTCACCGCCTTGGCCAGCGTCAGGTCGCATTCCTGCAAACGTATCTCGACGGCCTGCCCCAGGGTGCGTGTGTTCAGGTACAGGTACTTGTCAATGATGGTGCCAAAATTCAGAGTGATGCTTTCATCTCCCGGCGCTATCACGCAGGGCTCTGCGACCAGCGCGCCGTACAGGTGCACATTTTTGTCACCCGCAGCCAACGCCGGCACCGCCATCAGCGCCTGCGCCAGCAGCAGGACCGCCGCTGTAGGCCGATGCCCTGAACCCGAGCGTTTGCCCGATTTTCCTGTCATGTCGCGATCCTTATTCATAGTCGGCACGCAGCGTTGCCCAGGCCTCAAAGGCCCCTTCTGTCAGTGTGGCGCCGGCTTGCTTTATTGGCACCGCCTCCAGACGCGGGGGCGTGGCCAGGTTTATCTTCACCGTGCTGTTCGGGGGGAAGGGCTTGTCACCCTGGTACACCCGAATGCCGAGACCGGCCTTGTTCGTCGACAGCGCATTCTTGTCGAACCCGGCAGCACCACCACTCAGGCTGAGTGTCAGCGCCCAACGGCCGCCGACAGCCTGGTCGCAGGTGATTTGGTAATTCAACGGCTGGCGGTAGTTCTCGCCGTCCACCTTGGAGACCCCCACCCGGTTGCCGAAGTCGACCTCCACCTGATTACCGTCGTTAATGGTGCAGGGCGGGGGCTCTCTCAGGGTGCCGTGAAACGTCATATCGACCTTACCGTCCTTGGCCTGTACCGGGGCAAGGCCCCCCATCAAGCCCCAGCTCAGCAACAAGATTTTTATCGTTCTGGTCATACTCCGCTCCCGTTACTGGTAATCCACGGCCATCGTGGCCCCTGCGCTGAACTCGCCCCCCGTCAGCGTTGCGCCACGTTGTTTCACCGGGACAGCCCACAACGCCGGGGCATAGGGGGCGTTAAATCCCAACCATTGGTTGACGGCCAGCTTGCTGATGTTCCGGCGCAGTTCAATGCCGAGCCCGGCCTTGTTGGTCCGCAGCACCGTGGCATCGAACGCGGCACCGTTGCCTTTAATCTGCAGCTTCATCGCATTGGCCGTGGCCCCAGTGCACGACAGCGTGTAATTAATCGGCATCTTGTAGTTGACGCCATCCACCTGGGTGGTCATCACGTCCCCGAACTCCACCTCAATGGGGCGGTCATCATTTATTACGCAGGGGGGCGCGGCCACCACGGTCACCTTGACCGTGACCGTGGTCGTGGACCCGGCCCATGCCAGCATCGGCAATGCGGCCAGCATACCGGCCAGCACGCGCCCGACCTGTCGATACCCTGTCAGGGTGTCCTTCATCGTCCTGCCCACCTCAGTCATAACTCAGATGAAAATCCACCACGGCCCGATAGCTGCCGGCCATCAGGGGAGCGGGGGTGCGTTCCGGGGTCACGGTGTAACTCAGGGTGTTCTGTCCCGGCGTCAGCAGCAGCGGTTTACCCCGGCTGCCCAGGCGCACATCTTCCCCCTGCGCGCTTTCCAGCCGCAGTCCTAGCCCGGAGACGCCCTGTGCCTTCACCAGTCTCGGGTTATCGGCATCCCGGGTAGCGTTAAAACTCACCGTCACCGCCGGCTGATTGTCTGCCCAGGTCAGACCGCCGGTGCGCACATCGCGGCTGCCCGCCGGGCTGCGCAGGCAATCCGCCAGGCGCAGTTCGACCCGGACCGGTTCCCCACGGGCGCCAATCGTCTGCAAGCGCCCCGTCCCCACCTCACCCAATGCGACATCCTGATGGGCGCTGGTCATGTCCAGCCGACAGGCGCTTTCTGTCAGTGCACCGTGCACGTACAGGGTCCCGTTGGCCCCCTCGACGTCCCAGTTATCTGTCTTCGCCTGTGCACCGGGCAACAACCACAGCACCAGCGGCACCATCAGCGCCAATCCGCCTCGTGTGACGTAGTCCTTCAGCGCGGTTGCCCCGCAACGGCCCTGCCGGTGTCTGCCTGTCTCGTGTGTCATGCCCCTCTCCTGTCTCCCTTCGCGTCCTGCGCGTCGTCGGTGCCCGGCACCGCCCGACAGTGTTCTGCTACGCCTTCTTCACCGGCATCACCGTACAGGTGCTGCCGGTGCAGCTAAAACTCAGTTGCGGTCGGCCGCCGTAGTCGTTGACGTAGGTCAGCACCGGGCTGTTGCCCACCGCCGACACTGTCACCGTCAACGGGAGGCTGCCCTGTGGCGGCACCATCATCGGCTCAAAGCTTTTGATGCCCGGACCGTCTTTCTTGCTGCTCGCATCCACCAGAGTGACGTAATACGGCGTGGGATTGTTGACCACGTACTTGTCGCCCTGCTTTGTCAGGGTCAGTTGCTCTTGTGGCGGCGGCGCGTTCTTGTCCATCGCAATCGAGGCAGGGCGGTAGAACAGCTTGATACGCGACTGCAGCGCGATTTGCAGGGTGTTTGGCTTGGAGCTCGTCGGCGGGATTTCCCGCAGGTTGAAGTAATACAGCGTCTCACGGTCCTGCTTGAGCAGCTTCGCCGCCGGCAGCGCCTGGATTTTCACCTGGCTCGGCTTGCCGGGCTCGATACGCTGCACCGGGGGCAGCACCGTCAGCGGGCTCTGGATTTTGTTGCCCTGGTCGTCCTCAATCCAGCCCTGTGCCAGGTACGGCAACTGTTTGTTCTGGTTGCTGACGTTCAGGCTCACTGACTTCTGGTCGCCGTCAAAAATCACCCGGGTTCGGTCCAGAGCGATGGCCGCCTGAGCAGACTCGACCATCACGGCCCCCAGCAGCAGGCCCGCCACGACCCCCGACATCAGGGTATTCCTGTGCGCTAATACGGCCAGAGGGCCAGGGTGAGGGGTCTTCACATTCAGTTCACTTTTACGCATGTTCTTCATTCCCGGCCATCACGGCCTCATTGCATGTTGGTTAAACCCGCCCCGCGTTTTCATCCTTCCGCGTGGCGGTTACGTAGCCCGTTTTGCTTCGTGTGTGGTCACAGGCTATGGATCCGCCCGTCTTTCAGTCTCTGCCTGTGCACTGAGAGGATGACACGGCAACAACAGCGTATTCATCAGCATGTCGGCTGGCAGTGGGGTTGGCATTCGCACCTCGCATTGCGCGCTGCCATTCCAGCGTACCGTCATGACATCGCCGGCGTTGAGACCACTCAGGTAGACACTGCCGCCGTCGTTAACGATGCCTGTTTCCTGCTTCCGTGCATTCATCACCGTCGCACCAAACGGCGGTTCACTGCCGTCGGCCAGCTTAATCACCGCCATCGCCTTGGCGCCGGCAATCACGTCAAACTTCCGATAGCCAATAGCGCCTTCGGTCAGCGTGGCCTGCACCACCGACGTCGTCGCTTCGGCGTGATCACCGAGCTTGTTCACATCAATACTCGCCTTGTTACGGTAGTAGCTGTTGACGTCCCCAATCACTGCCTTGCCCCAGGCGTTGGTGTTGGTGGTGCTGCCGTAGCCGCGCACCGGCACGTTCGGCACGCCATTCGTGTCAATCAGCATGCGGGTCCCGCCCAACATGCCGGCGCGGTGCAGAGCCCCGCCGTTCGCGGTGAGCGTCATGCCCCCCTGCATCGACATGCCGACGGCGCTGTACTGGTTCTCCTGATAGCTGGCATTGGCGCTCATGCGTGCCTTGTCGCCTTCATGGGTGTAATACCCGTTGACATTCACGCCGCTGCGTGAGCGGCCGGCACGCAACTGATAGTTGTTGTGCTCATCAATCCGGTCGTAGTACCCCACCTGATGCGTGGTGTCATTGCGGTTCACCGTGGTGTTGTAACTCACCGTCCCGGTGCTCCCCCAGGGCATCGACAGCGAGAGATAAGCTCCGTCGTCCTTGGTCTCGTTATAGTTATTGCGGTACGCCGACAGCGACAGGCTCAGGTTTTTAAACCGGCCCACGTCGAAATAACGCGATACCGTCAGGTTGTAACGGTCGTTGGCCGGCCGGTCCCAGTACGTCTGGTGGCTGTAGTTGACGTAGCTGCTCAGCCCCCAGTCGCGGAAATGCTTGTTGAAGGTGATGGTGTACATCTCCTTGCCGTTGCCGGTCCGGGTGCCGTAGTATTTCGCATCCAGGTACTCGCTCATGCTCATGAAGTCCTCCTCAGAGAAGCGGTAGCCGGCGAAGGTCACCTGGCTGTCGTACTCGTCAAAGTCCTTCGAGTAACTCAGGCGATAAGAGCCGCCACTGAGCGTGCCGCCTTCCTGCGGCAACCGCGCCCGCGACTGTGTGGCGTCGAACGACAACGCCCCCAACAGCAGCAGGTCACGCCCGATACCCAGTGACAGGGCGTTGTAATCCCCCCCCGCCAGCGCACCGCCGTACAGTGACCAACCATTGCTGACCCCCCAGGAGAACTCGCCGGTGCCGAACAGCGGGCCGCGTGAATGGTGCTGCCAGTCCGACGGTTTGCCGCTCGCCAGTTTGAAACGGACCGACCCCGGCCGCGTCAGGTACGGGATACTGGCGGTGTTCACCACAAACGCCTGCACGCCGCCGTCCTGCTCCTCAACCCGCACATTCAGCTCACCGCTGACCGCGTCGTTGATGTCCTGAATGCGGAACGGCCCCGCGGCCACCGTGGTCTCGTACAACACCCGGCCCTGTTGGCTGATGGTGACTTTGGCGTTGGTTTTCGCCACCCCCACCACTTCCGGGGCATACCCGCGCAGGTTCGGCGGCAGCATGTTGTCGTCCGATATCAGGCTCGCCCCGGTAAAACGGAAGCTGTCGAACATCCCCGAATCCAGGTAGCTCTCCCCCAGCGTCAGCTTCGACCGCAGCGACGGCACCGCCCGGTAGGCGTAATACCGGCTCCAGTCCAGTTGCTGGCGGGTCGATTGCCCCGATCCGGTCTGGTGGTCAAGGTTGGCCTGCCAGTCTGCCCGCAAGCGCCACGCCCCCAGGTTGGTCCCGGTGGTGCCGTTACCACTGAAGTTGTACCCCCGAGAACCGTTTCGCTGCTGGTGCTGACTGCGCGCATTCACGTTGTAGTCAAACAGCAGACCGGGAATGCCTTCATCCCAGCGAGATGGGGGATCCCAGTTCTCGTCGCTGTACTCCAGGAAGGCTTGCGGAATGTTGAGATACAGACCGTTGGTGGCCAGGTCTCCCCGTATTTCCATTCCCGGCACGCTTTCTTCATCCAGACACTCGCCGTCATGCCACCAGGTCAGGTCCTTAAGCACCGAGGCCTTGAAGCCCAGCTCATTCGCCAGTGCCGTGCTGATACAGGCCCGGCTGCCGCCCGGTTCATCTTCCGGCGCAAAAAAAGGCACTTGCTGCTCTGGCAGATCATTTTTGTTGACATGGACCACCATGTCGTACGTCCCCGGCATGATATAACCACCACGGGAAAACTGGCTCAGATCAATATTTTTCCGGTCATTGACGTCCAGCACATCGATATTGAACTGAATGTCGTCTGCCGCGTAGACCACGGTCATCGACGTGCCCAGTGCCAGCGAAACGCACAGCCCCACCGCCTGGCGCCGAACCAGTTTTCCTGTTGGTGACAATCCCATATCCTTACCTTTTTATTATCAATACGCATTTACGACGCCGTGCGAGGGGTCTTCAGAAATAATCCACCTTGAAGCGAAGAGAGGAAAAATAATCGCCAGACGTTAAAACATCGTTATTGGCCACCAGTTTCAGGGAGTAATTCAATTGCATACTGCCGGGAATAATATCGATAAAGGGCAACGCCTTGCCGGGTGAGACGATATTGCCCAGGCTGTCGGCGATTTGTAGCCCCACACCTGAAGCCCCACCACGAACACCAAATAATCCCCCATCAGGATCGCCATCAAAGGTGACCTGAAAGTGTTTCCAGCCTTCTTTTCCGGGACGGTCGAGCACGCAATTGACCAGGTCTATTGAAAAGGGTTTGCTGCGCCCCTGACCATCACGAATAATATCCGCCAGGGGAATGATGCCCATATCGACACTTTGATCACGACTGTCTACCGCAATGGCGCAAGCTGTATCAATAATACTTCCCTGCATATTAACCTGCCCCCAACCGGCCAAATTTCCGGCCGCCGGTGCAGAAATAAATACGGCGGGGGACAGGCATAAAAATACGCTCAACACGGTCCTTTTCATGCGCATCATTCATTATTCCTTTGAGTGACTCATGAAAAAAGGCATGCGGGAACCCCGCATGCACAGGCACACCAATATGTAAAATAAAGGGAATAAAAAAAGGGTTTAGTTATACGCGAGCGTGAAGTCCGCCACCGCCTGGAAGGCACCTTCAGTGATTGTCGCTGACGGACCATCGCCCTGCATGTAAGCCGCGAAGTTCAGCGTGGCACCGCCGTCCTGCAATACCTGCTCTTTGGTCGCTTTACCTAACTCGATAACGTCACCATCCCCCTGGGTGATGGCAACGCTTGCCCCTTTGGCCGTCCCGGTAATACCCAACAAACCGTTTCCGGCAACCGATTCCATGCCCGTGAACGTCACCTGCACTTTGTTTTTGGCCGCAGGTGTGCCAAATGAGCAGTCTTCCAGCTTGATACTAAAATTCCTGGGTGTGGACTTGCCGCCGTCTTTCAGCGCCGCATTAGAAACCTGCCCCAGTTCAACCGTCTGCTCGATAGACTCCGGGGCAATAGAGCAAGGTGCATCAATAATAGAGCCGGTAAATGTGACTTTGCCGTGTCCTTGATCTGCAGCATGAGCGAAAGAAGACATACCAAAAGCAACCACGGTCGCCATCATAATTTTATTTAATTGCATTGTATTATCCTTAAGTTATTAATGGTGATGAACTTATATTCATTCACACTCAGTCCTGAACTATTTACAATAAACAGACAAACATTGACTCTAATAGCCAATGAGCGCAGGAGGCCCCATATAAAAAAGCTAATGCAACCTGTCCTGTCGGCCTACGGAATAAATTATTGCAAACAGAAATCATTTTTAAAACATAAAAAACATACTACGTTTAAATACACGAGATAACGCTATTCACCCCGGACAACAAATAATAATTGCGATCTTTAATCTTGAAAAAAATCATTTAAACAGATTATCATTCTGAATAATTAAAATAATGCGATATAATAGATCGACATTTAATTATTTGCGATACAATAAACCAAAATGAGGCCCCTCTATTAGGACGCACCGTGAGCGAGAAGGATTTGATTTATTCCCTTCGTCATCAGGACAACGCAACCTTTCCAGGCGTGAAATTAACGCGGTTGTCACGGAGAGCGCCCCGCTCCAGGAGGCCTGTTTGCAAGCGCCACTGCAATGGATAAGGAAGGACGGCATGAATCTATTTATCAAAGACCCCGTCGCGTTGTCCCCTCCAAACGCTCGGCTGGTCGAGGCTATCCTGCAACTCTGGGCCCCCCAGGCTGGGCGGACACCGGGTGCCCCTGAAACCTGGCCAAGCACCCGTGACATCGCTGAAAGCTGTAACTTTAGTATTTATAAAACCCGGTATTTATTACTGAAAATGGTTTCAAAAGGCTGGATACAAGTGACCCCACACCCGGTGAAAAACGCCCTGCGTTGGTCTATCTGCCCGGAAAAGGTGGGCCGGGACGGCGGGGGATGAAAGCCGTCTGCCGCCGGGAAGCAGAGACCGTGAGAACCTGCCGACCTGAGGGCCCGGCAGTGTGTTGATAACCGACGTGGCCCCCCAACGGGTTCACAATCTTAATGCAGGAGGCCCCATGACATCGCCAGTGAATGTGCTGATCGTGGAACCCAATATCTATTTTGCTCTTGGTTTTACGCAGGCGATCGTGGAGCATTTTAACCACCTACGGGTTAATTGGGTATTTAGCCGTACGCTCGCTGCCAAAGACTACGCCGATGTGATCTTCTTTTCTTCCGAACAAAAGGGGGCGCAACGGCGCTATTTAACCCAGCGTCAAACGTGCCCCCAACATCAGCGTATTTTTATGTTCAAGCAAACACCCGGCCTCTTTGATAAAACCCAATACCAGGATCTGGATGGGATTTTTTATCGCCGCCAGAGCCTGGACTCAGCCATGCAGATCATGACACGAACGTTAGACACCCTCCCCCTCCTTCACCCGCAAAAACGCAACCCGGTCTCTCTTGCTTCTTCTTCACCCCAGCTAACACCGCGCGAAAGAGAGATCTTAGGTTACCTGGCCGATGGCCTGCGCGCCTGCGAGATCAGCCGCGCTTTGCATATCAGCCAGAAAACCGTGAGTGCTCATAAACATAATGCCATGGTGAAATTGGGGATCAACCGTTCGCCAGATCTCAATTACTGGCTGCTCCGCAACGTGATAGGTCAGTTGGCCGCCCATTGGCCGCCAACCGAATGCCCCACCACAAGCCGTTGGACGCTTCCCGCCTCAGAGCCCCCCCTAATCTCTATCGCCTAAACGAGTAAAATTATTTCATATGAGATAACAAGGTTTTTACAGATCATTTAACATTCAATTTTCATTAATTTCAAAAAAGATCTAAAACCATCTTCATGGGAAAACTAACACAGAGTCCTCGTGCCTATCCGACGAAGACAAGAACCCATAATTTGTTATATCATGTAAGGATGGAATTAAGAGTAAGGGCATTTTTATACTGGGGCGAATATGAACTTTATCATCAATGGGTTAGTAAGATACAAACCGTTGGATGGAACATTATATCTTTTCGATAACAGTATCGATATGATAACGCTCCCTCGCTTCGCTAACGAAATTTTATTCTTTTTCATAAAAAACAATGGAATAGCATTAAGTCGAGAAGCCATCCTAAACGAAATATGGGAAAAAAAAGGGATAAGTTCATCAGGAAATAACTTAAATAACTATATTTCACTACTACGAAAATCGCTGGCATTATGCCATTGCCATACAGTGATAACCACCATCCCTAAGTATGGTTTTTTATTTGAGACTGAGATTGAGACTGAGACTGAGATTGAAATTGAGATTGAGACTGAGACTGAGACTGAGACTGAGACTGAGACTGAGACTGAGACTGATTTTATTCAAAATTTCAACAGAGCACCCGTCATTCAGCACGCCATAAAAGAGGAAAGTGAAAGCCCTGTACGCAGCAAAATTAAAAAAAACACGCTTTTTATCTTAAATTTCTTAATAATTGGGGTGATTATAACCCTGGTTGCTTTTCACACGGAAGTTTACCGATATTTTCTCATGGACACTATGAGAACAAAAATATTCAGCATAAATCAGTGTGAATTTTACTTTTTGGATAAGAAAATGAAGGAAAAAGAAAGAAATGACGCTGTGGAAAACATAAAGTCAATCATAAAAAATGAAAACATAGACTGCAATAATAAAATTAAGGGTTATTATTTCGTTGAGGACAGAATTGATTCTTTAGGAAAATCAATTATAAACTACGCAGTGAGTTTTTGCGAGACGCGGAGTCAGGCTCCATGCAGAAACCATAAAACTTATAAAAATAGGGAATAAAGGAGTCAGAAGTGCGTTTAAAAAAACCAATGGTGTTTCTGTTTATTTTCTTGTTATCTTTATTGTTTTTAATTATCATTTTGACTTGGGGAAAAAACGATAGAAACCAGAGTTTTGAATGTAGAGCAAAATTAAGTACATTAATGGCATCTGAAGTCTGTCAGGGTAATGACATGACCAGTTTACTTGATGTTTTCTTATCCTTTCAAGAGAATGGGAAAGGTTACTTTATCGTTTTAGGGCGCTACTCCTGTCCGAACGAACCACCAAAACTAGTCGATGGGATGGTTGATTTTATTTATAAAAAAGAAGGAAAATATTACTCTTTGAATTTGGAGAATAGAACAAAGTCACTCATCAACCTTTTTAAAGTATTGCAGTATGAAAAAATGAAAATAAAAATTACCGAGCTAGAAAAAAACAATTTTATCCTTTCATTACCTCTTGAAACACCGATACTGTGTAAACATGAATAGATCGAGTAACGCCTCTTGGGAAAAGATAGTTTTTGACCCTAAAGATACATTTCCTGCCCAAGGGGCAATACACGGCATGTGGCACAGAATTATGTACACCCTCCAATGTAAATATGTCTTTCATTTCCGTATCGCAGATCATCATCAAGGTGCCTAGTTCCACCTGAAGATTTGCGTTTCTCCTCCCATTACTGCCGCATTTCATCGCCTTCCCCTGAAAACCCGCCACCTCTACACAAAGTCCCCCATGGCCCAAAACGCGATGCAACGCCAACAGAACAAAATAACTATTATTTTATTTAAAAAGCTACTCTGATTACCCTTGGAATGAATAAATTCATTTTCCCCCACCTCTCGCCATCGTTCTTTTCTTGGAGTTTAATCCTATAAAAATCAAATAAACAAAATAAAAACCTATGCTTGCGGTAAAATCACTCATATAAAACCATAATGGTTTTTTTTGGTGTTAGGATTATTCCCATTAAGAACTCATTCGGAGTGCACCTAAAAACAAGATAATAATAAAAAATAATTGAGCGCAATAGAGAAAAAGGTAACGCAACCATCTCTATTATAATAAAAATTACGCAATAAACGTAGATTAATAAATGCCAATTTCAATCCTTACATCATGGGGAATTAAAGTCATGGAACAAAAAAAAGAAAAAATTATTTACTTTGAAAACGAAAACATAAAACTCAATGAGAGTGAGTTAATGTTAAAAAGTAAAAACATCCGAGTTTCACTCGGCAGAAATCAAAGCAAGTTATTGTGGTGTCTAGTCAGAGGTGTAACTTGCAAGAAAAAGATAATCAAAGAAATCTGGCCCGGTGTTGAATGGAGATTGAGGGGGAACAATTATAATCAACTCATATTCCAGACACGAGCCGCATTAATTCGTAGCGGATTTCCAGATAATACGCTTATCACGTTTCCCAAAAATGCTATTTGCCTGAACACAAACCTGTTGAGACCCATGTATGTCAGAGAAAAGGCCTTAATGGAATCCTTTCGTGATCAGGGACTTCTTAATTACGAGTGAGAAATAAAAAACCGCGGACCCGTTTTCACTCCATGAGCCTGATGAGAACTAATACGTCGGTGGGGCTAATGATGTGCGCAAAAAGTATGCGAGTAGACGCCCCCCGGCACAAAGTAACAATAATGAAAAAACAGGCAATTCCTAAGCGAGATAAAAGGTACCTATACCTGTGAATCACTACCGATAACATTGCCTACAGCAACCGTCTCGTCAGCCCTCCCTACCATACCCCGATAGATATGAATACCCCACTTTTCGTTATGGTCTTTATCGTAATGGTCAACAAAAATTTGCCACGAATTTAGAGTTTTTCCAGAACAATCGTTCTGATTCATTCGGTGCCAAACCACCATTATATTGATGAGGTCTGAGCTGGCTGTAATATCCCGTTATGTAATTCGTTATCGCTGTGCTGGTTTCACTAAAATTAGCATATCCATTATCCGGCACCCACTCCGTTTTCAGACCTCTAAAAAAACGTTCCATCGGGCTGTTGACGCTCCCAGGTCAAGAGCTGACGATTTGCATGCGCGAGGTCTGATAAAATCAGTGGATAAAGTTCACGGGCTATAAGCATCTTAGACATCCGAGGATCTCTTTGGTCGATAGCCCTTCGCAGGTTCGTCTGCCTACATAGATTTTTGTTCGTGGGTCACTCATCCAGACGCAGACCTGAATAAGAGACTCAATGCGTCTGGAGTTATCGAGGTGGATTCACTTCTATAAAATCACGCACACAATTCTTGATTATTTTCGGAAGTAAGCTATAACTAATTTAGCTAAAATCAATAAAAATTCCTAATATGCTTTCGAACATTTCAATTGAAATGCAAAACATTAATACCGCAATTATAACCTGGCTAATAATTTAAATTAAACCTATAACAATGCCATGTATTAAATGCATTTAAAATAATTTTAATGAAAAATTAAAATAGTATTTATTTTATTTTTATCTTTGCATTTTTATTTTAACGGGCTTTTTAATCACCCTAAAAGTTAAAATAAAAAATCATGCCTGTATGATTTTTAAGCATTCCTATGAATTTAAAAATTAGAGGATCTGCCCGATAAATTACAGTGATTACCTCCAACGGGAAAAATACTAAATAGTCAAAAATCAGGATAGCGCAAAAATGGTTACGGATCTATCAACAGCGTAACCATTACTGGTCACTTTATTAGTTGAGTGAAAAACTGGTTGATATTGTGCAAAGCTTCAAAAACTGGCGTTTCCAGCACCTTTCCCTGGTTGAACGGATCAATAGCATTCGTCTACAGCTATAGTTTTATTTAGATGAGTATGATGATGAATTTATTACACGAAATCACCGAAACCACTGGCATGACACGTCGGCAGGTTGCAATTGTAGGCGCTGGGCTCGCTGGCCCTTTGCTGGCCTGCCTGCTACGCCAGCGTGGATTTGAAGTGATCGTATTTGAAAAGCGCGCAGACCCGCGAACACACCCGGCACCCGAAGGGCGTTCACTTAATCTGGCCATAGCAGAGCGTGGCCTTCAGGCGCTACGCCTGGCGGGAATTGAACAGGATGTGTTGAGTTATGCTGTCCCTGTGTCCGGGCGGATGGTGCATGTGGAAGAAAGTAGTAGTTTCCATGCTTACAGTTCCAGAGAAGATGATGTCATCTGGTCCGTGCAGCGTAGTCAACTGAATGCGCATTTACTGGATGTTGCAGAGCAGAAAGGTGTGCGGTTCTTCTTTGATATAGATTTGGTGGGGATTGATCTGCAGGCATCCCGATTAACCACCCAACATGGAACGACATTCACTTTTGATCTGATTGTCGGTGCCGACGGTGCAAATTCCTCAGTCAGAGGCGCGCTAACCCGCGTCTGTGACGTTGACTGTGAATGTGAAATTTTAGCTCATGGCTATAAAGAGCTTGATATCTCCGTTGAGGCGGCACGCCAAGCGCTTCTAACCCCTAGAGCACTTCACATCTGGCCACGTGGCGGGTATATGTGCATGGCGTTGCCAAATCATGATGGCAGTTTTACGGCTACTGCTTTCCTGCCCCTTAAAATACAGGGCCAACAGCTTGCCAGCTTTGCCGCACTTAACCACAGAGACGTCGTTCGCCAGTTCTTTGATTCTGAATTTAATGCACTTTCGCGATTACTTTGTGATTTGGAAGCGAACTACATGGCTCGTCCAGTTGGCATGATGGCGACCCTGCACGTTTCGCGTTGGCATTATAACCAAACGGTGTTGATCGGTGATGCTGCTCACCAGATGGTACCGTTTCATGGCCAGGGTATGAACTGCGCTTTTGAAGATGCCGTGTTCTTGGCTGAGTGTCTGGGAACACCGTCTGGGGATATAGGGCGTGCTCTCTCTCGCTACGAAACTCAACGCAAACCTGATGTTGAAGCCATTCAGGCGATGGCTTTGGACAACTACGAGGAGATGCGTTCGCGGGTCAGCTCGCCGGATTACTTGCTTGAACGGGAACTTTCTTCCTGGTTAGAGAAACGCTTCCCACAGCGTTTTATTCCACGTTATCACATGGTGACCTTCACCTGCCTACCTTACTCGATAGCTCACAAACGGGGGAACATACAGAAAGATATACTGAAGTCGGCAATTTCAGGCTGTCAGACGTTCCAGCACATTAATCTCGAGGCCGCGGAAAAAAATGTTCTGGCTAAACTTTCTGAACTCTCCCTCTGACAAAACCATTTCGGCTCTTGGTTAGGTTGTGTCACTCAGAACCTTGGTCGACTATTTTTAAGCTTTTGGCAACGGGGGAATAGATACAGGGCGGCATTCAACGAGTGCACCCTCCCCCCAAGCGCGAAAACTCACGTCTGAGCCCGATAGCCCTATCACCCATTTGCCAATGAGATGTTAATATCGACGTTTTTCAAGTGAATAGGCCGAGCATGCCATCTTATTATCTTCGCTGTCTTACCTTGGTTTTCACGCTGTTCGTCGGCGTTGGCTCCCCCATGCTGGCGCAGGCCAGGCCCGATCTGGAGCGTAAAATTGGCGTGACCGTCGCCGATAGCCCATCACCTGATTATCAGTTCAGTGATTTACGCTTCAATTCAGCCGATGGACTGCGCCATTACCGTATCCGCATAGCGCAACCGCGCATTGCCCCGCCAGCGGCCGGCTATCCGGTGGTCTACCTGCTGGATGGGAATGCGGTGCTGATGGAATTGAATGCCAACTTACTGGCCCGGCTTGCCGCGCAAAAACAACCGCCGGTATTGGTACTGCTCAGTTATGACAACGAATTGCGTATCGATGCCCATGGCCGTAGCTACGATTATACGCCGGCGCCGCTGCAAACCGGTGGAATGTGGGCCAATGGTGGTGCAGATGCCTTTTTGAAACTGATCGAAAGCCAGATTAAACCGGCAGTGGCGGCCAAGGTGACCATTGATGCTCAACGGCAAACGCTGTGGGGGCACTCTTACGGCGGCCTGTTCGTGCTGCATACGCTGTTAACCCAGCCAGCCGCATTCCAAAACTACGTCGCCGTAGAACCTTCACTGTGGTGGGGAAAGGGCTTTATCCTGCAGGAAGCACAGCGGGTGATTGAACGGCATCCCGCCATGTCCGCCCATCTGTGGCTGTGGACCGGCAGCGGTGAGAAAATGCGTAGTGCGCCGCCCAATATCAAACAGCAACCGCTCCCCGCCGACTCCGCTCAGCGTCTGGCCGAACGGCTGGCGACGCTAAACGGGCTTGCGGTCAATTTCCGGGAATGGCCAGGCCTGGATCACGGCGCCATGTTCAGTGCAACCATCGCGCCGGCATTGGATGCGGTAGCAACAGGCAACTGACTAACACCATGCTGCTAATCTGGCGATGATCTCAAATAGGCGTTTACGCCAGTTACCTTGTTATCTGCTTTTGTCGAAAACAAACGAAATATGGTCATCGTCCAGATACTTGATCTCAACCTCACAGCCTTGCTGGACCTTAGAAGAGTAAAAGGCGGGAATGGTTTCCTTGCCTTCTACCTGCTTGGTCATCCCCTTTTCATGCCATGAAAGGCGGTATTTTATGTTGGTGGATCCGTTCTCATTTGAACTGATGTAATGGACCTCCTCCACCCGAGCCTGAATATCCCGCCCCTGTGTCTGAATTTTATGGTCACGGTTAAACAGATAAACAATATAGGCAATGACGCCTACTGTAAGAATCACTGAAATAATGATCGCAAACTTCATCGATTCGTCCCTTAGCCGAACATGGTCAGACCGTTAAATGATGACATTATCTTCCCGACATGAGCCATCGCATCGATAAAAGCGACACGCCCCTCGGTGGTGGTAAGATCAAAGGCTGTCTTATCAAATTTCATATTGGTCAACCCGAGCTTGCCGCTCGCAGTCACGCTCATAGAATAGCCTTCCGTAACGATTTTCGCCGCTGTGAAATCAAAGGAAAACATGGAAGCGGACTCTTTATGATCTTTATATTCAAAAGCATGCGGCGTCTTGATGCTCACTTTTTCCGCACTGTCGATGGTGATCATTCTCGGTGAGGTGATGGATACCCCGCCTTGCACCGTCTGCTTCCAACTGCCCAGAATATCCGTCTTGGCATCCTTGGTGATGGTTTGTACCCGTCCGCCCAGGATCTCGTCCGTGACGTCCTGGGTGACGATATTATGGCGTTTCCCCGTGACTTTGTCATAGCGATCCCCTTTGAGGAAAGAGTCCATCCCGTCGTCATAGGTGCGGGTTACCTTGCCGGTAACATGTTGATTCTCTGTACCATCCGTATCGATGCTCCGCTTTCCCTTAATGGTTAGCGTTTCCCCACCGCTGGTAATATCCGACGTCCGGCCATTGGTGATAGTGACCTTTTCACCGTCTTTAAAGGTTTTGGTTTCGGGTTTGTCGACCGTCGTGGTACGTGTACCGTGGAATTGGAAGATAGCGTTGCCGAACACCTCATCCTTCTGATCTTTTTGGATGGTGGTGGTGCGATTGCCATCCACGGTCACCGTTTTATCGTTCTCCACCGAAATATTCATATCTTTTTCGGCATGCAGTTGCACCATCTCCGAGCCCGCCTTATCTTCGAAGAACAGGTGGCTGGAATTATCACTGTGACCGTCTTTGGATCGCGTCATAAAGCCCATCATGGTAGCGCCGGCGGGCAGCGTCCACGGCGGCATACAAGCTTCGTTATACACCCGGCCAGTGACCATCGGGCGGTCGGGATCGCCATTGATAAAGTCAATCACCACTTCATCCCCCACACGCGGGATCTGCACGCCGCCGAAGCCCTGGCCAGCCCAGGCGCTGGACACCCGCACCCAACAGGAACTGCTTTCATCCCCTTTCGCCAGACGATCCCAGTGGAACTTCACCTTCACCCGGCCGTATTTATCTGTCCAAATCGACTCCCCCTGCGGCCCTACTACCCGTGCCGTTTGCGGGCCATGGGTCCGCGGCCACGGGGTACGCTGCGCTGAGCGGAACGGCGTGCTCGCCGGGATCACCACAAAATCGGTGCGGTGCACCGCCTCTTCTCCCCCGCTGGCGTAGCTATTCTCTTCAAAATCGTAACGTGCGCTCAGTACCAGATACTCTCCGCCGTCACTGGCAAACGGCGGGTTAAGCAGGGCAAAGGTGCACCCCGGTACGATGCCCAACGCAGTAGCCGTGGCGTCAATGCGCTGATGCTCCGCCTGCCACTCCTCCTGACGCACCCGGGCGTAAGTTTCACCGTGGCTGTGCTCCACGAAGTGTCCCGGCCAGTCGTAGTAGTCAATCTGGCCCGGTGAGGGTGAGGTTGGGTTTTGTCGCGCCTGGAACAGCCATGCGTTGGGCTTACGGAAATCGTAGTCGTCGATGCTGTAGATCCCCGGCGTCACCCGCTCGGATATCGCCCACTGGCCGATCCCTTCTTCGCTGGTGCTGCCGCCGGAAGGCGTGGCGTGGTAAGGAATAGCTTCATAACCGCTAAACGGCTGGTGCTGCTGAGACGCGTCGTACAGCACCATAGTGTGTTTACCAGACTCGTGGCGGAAAAAGAAATAAATGCCTTCCAGCTCCATCAGGCGCGAGATAAAGTCGTAGCTACTCTCCTGGTACTGCACGCAATATTCCCAATTGCGGTAATTGCCGGTGAGCTGGTTTTCCATCTGCACACCATATTCGTCGAGTACCGTTTTGATGATGTCCGGCACCCGCTGGTTCTGGAATATACGCTGGTTGCGGTCCCGCTTCAGCGGCCACAGGTCCGACTCCATGGTCAGCGTGTAAACCACGTAACGCTCACCATTAATATCCGCACTGTGAACATTGACCCTGGTGATTTTTCCATTGATATAGCGTGGCGCAGCAAGCAGCCCCTGAGTAGGGATAGTCAGGGTAATCGGCTGGCCCAGCATGGCCCTGCGGTCCAGGCGGGCGTTGGTGCTGAGCATCGTCACGCTCAATTCAAATGAACGTGAAACCACTTCCTCTCCGCCAAGTTTCCAGAACTTCAGCGTTCCTTCACCCGCAGGCGTTGTTGCCGTGATACGGTCAAACATAACTTCTTACCCCTATAACTAAGACTGCGTTATGCCGCTCTGCCACTCATGGTGCCAGCATCAGTACCTTGAATTGGCTGGGTACCGCACGTATCCCCACAGCATTGGTTGAGTTCTGCAGGCTGACGCTGGTCAGGCGCGTCGCCGGTGTGCCCTTGAGCAGCACGGTGAAGGAACCGGTGAGATGCCGCGACGGCCCCATCACGGTGCCTGACGCCACGCCGGTGGCAACGCCGGGATTATCCCCGTTGGTCAGCGGCGTCACCGTGGCCATGTTATGGGCAGGCATGCCCATAAACAGAATATTCAGCGCGTTGGGGACCGCCGTTGGCCCAAGCGCGATATCCGGATAAGGTATCGGCGTTGGGGTCGGCATCGGCGTCATGCAGACATCGGGAAAAGCCAAATCGGTGCCCATCAGTTGACAGTTGGCAAACATCGCGGCCTCCTCAGCCCATATGGATCTGTTCGGCATCCACTTTGGTGATTGCCTTCGAAGTAATAACGGTATTTTGCGCATGCAGACGCGCATAATCTTCGGCCTGCATATCCAGTTGGCCAGCACGTACCTGCTCCGTCTGGCGCGTAGTGCGTAACAGGTTATGGCTCACCTGGGTGATGGTTTGCCAGATTGACTCCGTGTGCTTGCCCACCACGCGCGAAAGGCTTACCCAGGCGGAAAGCTTATCGCCGCTGTACTGCATTTCGCTGATATGGCAGTCGCCTTGGCTGGCGCTGACGCGAAACGCTTCGCTGCTGAGGCTGATTTCGCCGCTGCTGCGGATATGCAGATCGCCCGGTACGCTCAGTTCGGCCATTTCCGGGTTGGCGCGCTCCAGCACCGCCAGCAGCCACACTTGATTATCCACGCTGGTGATAAGCACCAGATCCCCGGTCTGAGGGGCAATAACGCAGCTGGCGGCACGCCGGCAGTGCCAGCCGCGCCCTTCACTCTCCACGCTCAGGCTTCCATTGGAAAAGCAGTGGGTCACCACCCCCGCACTCTGCAGTGGCGGTGCTGCCGCTTGTAGCAGTTTGTGGTTGATATTGTTCATCTTCATCTCCTTAAAGGCGGCTCTGATGCTGAAGGCTCCAGGCCTCGGCAGCCAGTAACTCTTCGTCATATTCAAGGATGCCCCGGCGATCGGAAAAATGGGCTCCCTCCTGCTGCGCCCGGTGGAATCGGGTACGGGAAAATGTGGCACTGCGAAAATCGGCCCGGCGCAAATCAGCATGGGTGAAATCGCTGTAGGTCAGATCGCACAGGGCAAAGCTGCTGTCTTCAGCCTTCACCTGCTGCAAAATGCTCTGGAACAAGCGGCTGTGGCTAAAGTCGGCCTGTTGTAACCTGGCACCAATGAATAACGCCTGATCAAACAGACTGCCCTGGCAGTTGGCACCGGTAAGATCCGCACTCATAAACAGCGCCTGGCTGGCGTTCACCTTACGGAGTTGAGCCTTTCTCAGCGAAGCGCCTTTGAAATTGCACTGCGTCAGCTGTGCCCCATTAAAATCCACTTCGTCGAGCTGATTATCGGTAAACTGACATCCGCTAAAGCGCTGCTGGGCATAGCTTTTTCCACGCTGATCGCAGTTGAAAAAGACGGCCCGGTCGAATTGACTGTGGCCCAAACGGGTAGTGCGCAAGTCGAGGTTGAAAAAGGTTGTCAGCAGGCACTGGCACTGCTCCAGTTGTGCCTCCTCCAGCGAACTCTCGAAGAAGGTGGTACGTTCGAGCGTGGACTGGTTGAAGGTGCTGCCGGAAAGTGGGCTGCGCATAAATTGACAAGCGTCGAACCTGCTGCGGGAGAAATCGCCGTTGCCAATCTCACAATGATTAAAGATGCACTGCGCCATTAACGTGTCGCAGGCGCTGATAGCCGTCATTTCACAGTCGTTAAACACGCTCTGCTGCATGCGCGCACCACTCAGCTTCACCCCATTCAACAGACACTCATTAAATACCGCTTCATGTAAATTGGCCGCCTGCAGGTTCGCCCCCTGCAGTGAGACATCCTGAAAAATTCCGCCGGACAGGTCGCTCCCTTGCAGTTCGAGGCCATCGAGGTTGCAGGCGTTAATCAGCTCGCCATTTTTTATTTTCTGCTGTAGCTCTGCCGCGCTCAGCGTCGTCATGACAGTTCCTCATCACGCTTCGGCAGCGTTTTCACCCGGCTGGTAAAGGCTTTGTCCAGCCGTGTCTCCCTATTAATAAAGGATTGTGACAGATCGGCGCGGAACAGATTGGCACCGGTTAAGTCCGCGCCACCCAACTGGGTTTTCTGCATCAGTGCGCCCATCAGGTTGGCTCCGGTGAAATTGGCCTGGCGGAAATCAGTGCGGATTAACAGGCTCCCAACCAGGTTGGCACGGGTGAAATTCGCCCTCTGACAGTCCGCTTCACTGAGATCGCTATTCTCCACCTTTGCCAATTTAAAGTTCGTCTGCACAAGTAAAGCCTGGCGCAGGTTACTTTCTTTCAGCGTCGCTTCGCTAAAGTCCGCGCCGCTTAAGTCACTCTCCATTACGGCTGCGCAGGTCAGCAAGCTGGCCGCTTTAAACTGGGCGTACGGCAGTTTGCTCTCCACCCAGTTACAGCTCTCAAGCCACGCACCGTTGAAGACCGCAGCCTGCAACTCGCACTGTTGGAAGACGGTCTTATGCAGCCTGGCCTCACTGAAGTCGAGCTGCGGCAGCGTTAAATTCATAACGATACACTCCTCCAGCTCAGCACGGTGGAAACGGCAATGGCTAATACCGATCTTGCGCAGCAACAGTGTTTTTAACCTGGCGCGGCTGAAGTCACAGTCTTCAAACAGGGCGTCTTCCAATTGGGTTTCCGTCAGGTTGGCACCGCTAAAATCGGTCTGCTGGCACTGGGCCAACACCAGGCTGGCCTTGGTCAGATTGCATTCACGCAGCGAACTGTTACGCAAATCGGTTCGCGCCAGCATCGCCTCGCTAAAATCAGCGCCGTCCAACTGGCAACCGCTGAGATCGGCGTTTTCCAACAACGCCTTACGGAAATTAGCGCCGCGAAAATCCATGCCGGAGAGGTCCGCACCGGTGAAATCCAACTCGCTAAAGTCCCCTCCGCACGCCATGGTGTTCGACGCGCGCTGGCGAATGATTCTGGCGATATCCCCCGTCATGCGCTTCGCCGGCGGTTGATGCAAAACCGCCATCAGATACATCTGGTGCAGCGATTCGCGGCTCTGCGCCAGTTTCTTCGCCGTCATGCTGTCCGCATGTTGATGCAGCATTTCCTGCATACGGTGCATTGATTCCGGGCCACGCGGCCGATTATCTTGTTTAGCCCCCTGGCGGGCTTCCACTTCAACCTGGCGGGCCTCGGCCTGCGCTTTCATCTCCTCAGCCTGGCGCTCCAGTCGTTCGACAAACTCCGGCAGTTCATCCAGCCTCGGCATCTCTGGCTGCGAAGTCTCCGCCAGTAGCTCGTTAACATCCCGCCCTTCAGCCTCAAGCCTGGCGCGGTGCTGTTCGCGTATTTTGCTTACCCGGTTTTGCATATTGTTTTGCATCGGGCTGTCAGTTTGTTGCATTTCGCTGTCAATCCAGGGACCGATCAGATCTTCCGGCAACAAATCTTTTTCACGGAAGGCAAACAGCGCGCCCTTCCCTTTATCCAGCCGCTGGGCCAGCACCTTGCGATAGTGATTGGCCGAGCGAGTGGTGCCGTTTTTCTCCAGCGCCGGCATCAGTTGCAGCACATCCGCCGCATCATCCTCGTTAATGCGGCAACTTCCCTGCCAGATCAGCATCATCTGTTCCCGATGCGGGAAGAACCAGACCGTGGTGGCACGCAGCGCAATCTCTTCAAATAGCGTCTCATCCCCGCGCTGACGATTGATAAAACAGCGCGCCCGCCACGGTGGCAGTTTGCCCGACTGTAGCGGTTTTTCCGGATGCATATTCCAAATGCGCCACTCGGCTTCAGGCGGCAGTTCATCTTGTTCCGGCCACCATTGATCCGGGCTGGCGGCATTGAATACACGCCAGTCGGCGTCGCGGGCCAAGCCTGGAAAATCATTCTTCAGCCAGTTGGCATCATAGGCTTTGCCCATGCGCTTAAAACGACGCGGCCAGGTCATGTCCAGCGGCCCAAAACTTACCGGCTCGGGCTGCTGCCGCTGTGAGGTCATACGCTGATGTAGCGGTTCGATATTCGGCAAGCGACGATAAGCCACGCCGTTGTGCTGCTCTTCCACGGCGCCAATACCATGAGGGTTCTCTTCGTATCCTGCACCGCCAAAAGCACGGCTCCAGTCGAGGCGCATCGACTCAAAATTGCGTGGCGGGGTCGGCTGCGAACCAGACCAGAAACGATCGCCAAAAGCCAACAGGGTCTTGCTGAGGCTCCCCACATCAATACGCACTGCGCAACTGCTTTTTTCCTTCTGATGATGGGTATAAACATTACCCGTCGCCAGAAATTCAGCCCGGACTTTCGGTATGGCCACATCGATAACGCCGCCGCTGGTTTGCAGTTCTTCCGCCGCCAGTTGCCATAATTCCACTTCCGGACGCAACTGGGGCATTGCGCCCATATCCAGCAGTGCCAGCACAGAAACGCCGAGATAATTTTTACCCTGCTGGCGGAAAGGTCGATTTAATACGCTCAGACGCAGCGGCTTAATAATCTTCATATAATGCGCCTTTAGGCAGCCAGTTAATGAACGCGATTAAAAAAGGGGATAATACATCTGCCTAGTTTTCTATCTCATTAACCGAATGAGTGCAAGATGGGTGTTAGAAGTGTTGACTCCCCAATGTCGGTGAATAAAAGGCAGCTGCTACGCCAGGCCAAGCGCCAACGGGGCTAACGCTTTCTGGTCGGTTAGCCCTTGTCTCACATTGCAGAGACTGAAAACCCACAATTAAGATTATTCCTAATTAACGGTGTTAATATGATATTTTTTTGCATTAACCCAAAGTAGCTTCTATTACTAATAAGCGTCATTCCCTTATATTATCAATATAAGGTGGTGCTCCATGGATATTGATATAGATTTTAAACTGGAAGACTGGAGGAAAAGAAAAGGATTGAATCACACCTCGTTAAGGCCCTGATTGATCAAGCCACACAGGTTGTTTTGAAATACGGCGAGCTGAATTGAGCCGTCGGTGTTATCCCCGCATTAAAACAACCCAGTAGCCTCAACCTCCTCTGCTCCCACCCTCTGACAAACCGCCGCTAAGACCCTCCACTCTGTCGACCGACGATCGACAATGCAAAGTAGCAAATTTCAACGCAGATTCATCAGAAGGCTGAAGATAGCGGCTCCCCTTTGGCAAGTTGACTTGCTCTACCAGTGGAGCCTGAAAGGCTAATGTATTTCTTGGATGAGGCCCTGGTGAGGCACAATAGGAATAGATTGACTGAGCAAGGCAAACCGCTATTTATTACCGCGTATTACGCTATTTTCTAGCCTTGTCACAGTTAATATAAACCCTTGGCTCCCTGACGGGAACGGGTGAAAAACACCCTTGTAATACATTACGAAAAGTGATAGTTAAACCCGTTGACAAGCCTTAATTTGGTTGCCATAAAACATTATTATCAAAGGGAATTATATCACATCTATGAAAATCAATATTACCGACCAGCCAAATCCGCAGGATGAAAAGTTCGTTATCGACAGCCTTTGGGCTCATAATGAAAAAACCGAACACGTTGATATCCACCCCTTGTTCCTGACCGTGACCGATGATGAAGGTAAAATCGTTGCCGGACTGGTGGCCAGAACCTGGTGGGGCGGGCTTGAAGTGCAATATCTTTGGGTCAGCGGCCAGCATCGTAAAAGCGGCTATGGCCGTCAACTGATGCTCCAGGCAGAAGAAGAAGCCAAGAAGCGCGGTTGCCACATGGCCTATGTCGATACCTTCGATTTCCAGGCCCGCGGCTTTTACGAAAAATTGGGCTATCAGTTGTACGGCAACCTAGATGGCTATGCCAAGAAGCATACGCGCCACTACCTGGCAAAAGAGATTTAATCCGGTTGTCATCGGAGAGGTCAGAATGGATTCGCCCGATAAAAATAATGAATTTTATTTGAAAGGTCTGATTGCCATGATGGAGCACTTAAGTGAGCCATGGGGCATTAAGGATCTGGCATCCCGTCATATTTACATGAACCATGCCGCCTACCTCTATACCAATACGCCGCTTGATTTTGATGTAGCCGGTAAGCTGGACGGCGAGTTTCCCGCCGACTGGGCCGAATGCGCGGCTGATTTTGTCGAACATGACAAAATGACAGAGGTCTCGCGGGAACGGGTTGCAGTAATAGAAACGCATTATTGGTACGGAAAAGACAGTCTGGCCCCGTTTATCAGCGAAAAACTGCCGATCTACAACGATAAAAAAGAAGTGGTTGGGGTGATGTGGAACGCCAAACCGCTCAACACCTTATCTCCGCTGAAATTTATCAATCAACAAAAACCCAGCGTTCTGACCACAGAAACCAATAGCACGATTTTCACCCGAGCCGAACTTGACGTAATATTTTTAATGTTGCAACGGCTGTCGGTAAAAGAGATCGCCAAAATATACAACATCAGCAATAAAACCATAGAAAATAGAATATATAACATCTATCAAAAATCTGACGTCCATACACAGCAGCAGTTTGAAGAATTTTGCAAATATGCGCATCTGGACAATTACATTCCCGATCGTCTGATAGCTAAAGGCATCCAGTTTATTTAACAGCAAGGAATATCTCACCGTGATCAAAATTGAAGACTATCCGTTAACCCGGGTACCTCAGGATAAAAGAGTCTCGTTTTTAAGCGTGGCCATTGTGCATATGGGCATGCTGACCGCGCTGGATCAGTTTATGCTCGGCGCCGTATTGGGCCACTCAATGACGCTGTTCGATGCCTTTACCGCCATTTTCGTCGGCAGCCTGATCTTTGGCGTAGTGACCTATGGCCTCGGGCTGGCAGGGATGCGCGAAGGGATCTCCGGCAGCCTGCTGGCCCGCTGGTGCGGTTTTGGCCGGCTGGGTTCGGTGCTGATCGGCGTGGTGGTGGCCGTCAGCCTGCTGGGCTGGTTTGGCATACAGAACGCCATTTTCGCCAAGTCACTGGATTTCGCGCTGGGCAATAAGCTGGGCTTTGGTCTGGCGGCCGGCATGTCCGGTACCCTGCTGACCATACTGGTGGCCTTTGGCTTCAAGGCATTGCGTATCGCCGCCCGAATTGCGGTACCGATGTTTATTATGCTGGTAGCCTATATCTCTTACATCACCCTCACCGGCCATAATCTGCCGGAAATTATTCAATTAATGCCGCCAGGTGAGCCACTGTCGATCAGTGCCGGCATCACCATCGTGGTCGGTGGTGCCATCGTGGCCAGCCTGATGACCCCCGATCTGACGCGTTACTCTAAAAACGGCAAGCACGTGTTTGGCGTGACCCTGCTCACCATTGTCGCCGGGGAGTTCGTGGTTAACGGTCTGGCGCTGCTGATCGCCAAAACGCTCGGCACGGCGGACGTCGTGACCATCATGTCGCAGGTCGCCGGGGGCGCAGGCCTGCTGGTGGTGGTGTTCTCCACCTTAAGGGTCAATGACCTCAACCTGTACTCATCTTCCCTGGGCATCGTCAACGCGGTTGAGGGCATGACCGGTAAAAGGCTGAAATATACCGCCACCACGCTGGTGATTGGCGTGTTGGGCACCACGCTTTCGGTGCTGGGGATCCTGGACAGGTTCGTCGACTTCCTGACGGTACTGGGCGTGGTGTTCCCACCGATTATCGGCGTGATGCTGGTGGATTATTACTTGCTGCGCACTCACCGTAAAATTCTCGATGACAGTCGCCGGGAAGGCAAACTGCCCGGCCAGACGCCGACCATTGGCTGGACAGCGATCGTCGCCAGCATTGCCGGCAGCATCGTCGGGTTAGTGACCGAATGGGGCGTGCCGACCATCAACTCATTACTGGCCGCCAGCCTGCTGTATTGGGTATTCAAGTTGGCGCTGAATCGTTCGCAGAAACCGGCCCCGGCGCAAGGCTGAGCCGATCGCTAGCGGCAAAATGTCATCGCCATTCTCCAGCAACTGGGGAGTGGCAAAACAATAAACTGGGGATCTGACGCAATGAAAACTGTGGTTTTAAAACTGAAGACGTAATTGGAATTCCCTGGTGTCGATAGCTAAAACATCCTTTAATACCCAGAGAATGGAAACGCCTCCCTCCCTAGGCTTTTATTATAGAAGTTGTTGGACAATCTCTAGTTAATTATTTTGACCGTCAAGAAACACTTCAGTATGAATGAACAGTAGCTCACAAAAAGCAGCGTGGTCAACACAAAAGTAGACACAAAATTCACTTTTGTGTTCACTTTAATGAGCTCTCCGTCTAAGCAATTGATTTTTATTTAATTAATTTCACTCCACTTTAGGCTCTATCGGGTGAAAGCATTATTGGATGTGATACCAGGCAATTGAACATACGTTTTCAACGATTAATCAGCCGGTTACCGCCCCACTTCCGGTGGCAGTTCTGGACAATGTCAGCGCGTGCGATATAGTAAAGCCGGCCAGAATATTGTAAGGAATGCTTATGAAGACCACTAACGCCCAGCGCAAAAGCAACATCATTAAGAATATTGAATATCTGATGCGTACCCGCGGCGAAACCAAGGCGTCCTTCTCTAACCGTACTGGCCTGACACGCACCACTATCTACAAGATCCTCGATGGAAAGGTCAACAACGTGCAGCAAGCCACGGTTAACCGGATTTCAGATTTCTTTGGCGTTTCCTGCGAAGAGATCGAAGACTATGATCTGGAAAAGCTGGAGCTGCTCAATGAAACCCTGTCCACCGAAGGCAATAAAAACCCTTCCGCAATTCCTGTTATTCCGCAGTCGCGTTATTTAGCGGTTGCCGGCAAGAAGATTGGCCAACTGGTCACAGAGTTCCCTTTGACTTATTTCTTCGGCGATGAGTCAAATATGGTAGCAATGCGCATAGAGACCGAAATAAAAGGTTCATTTATCCCAGGCGAGGTCATTATTATAAAACGCCCGCCGGTATTAGTTTGCGATTCGCCTTTATTGTATCACTCGGGAAAATACGGCTTCTTTGTGGTTAATGACAAAGAAGAAAATAGCATGGAGAAAAATCATCAGGATACCGTGCAATTCCTGGGTTATATCATTGGAGAAAGGCTATAAATGGAACCGAATCAAAAGTTCAAGCTATTGGGCTTTACCCGGCATGGCACTCTGGCTGCCAATGTCATGGTATTAGCCACCGGCAAAACCATTACCATGGGGCTCAATGAGTTGGCCGACAGCGACATATCGGAAGATTTGAGCCGACATGAGCTACAGGCGCTGTATCGCAAAATCTACGGTAACAACCAGCAGCAAACCGCCTATGAGCTCAGCGATCGCCATGAAAGATCCTGGTACGCCTATCTGATCATTACCGTGGCACTCAGCGTGATTTATATCTTCTCAACCCTGTGCGGCGTCAAGCCGATTGAAATTGCAGCGTTGAACATCATTACTCCCCCGGCGATATTTATTTATCCCCTGACCTTTATCCTAGTGGATATTCTGAACGAATTTTATGGACTGCGGCTGGCCAGGCGCACGATTATCATCTCGTTTATGGCCAACCTGATTTTTGTGCTGGGCGTTTGGGCAACCACGTTGGTACCGAGCATTCCACAGTGGGAGTTCAGCAAGACTTATGACGGTATCGTCCACAGCATCATGGCGGTGCTGGTGGCCTCATCTGCCGCCTATTTAATCTCCGAGAACGTCAACTCTTACCTGCTGTGCAAAATCAAAGAGCTGACCAACTCCCGCTACCTGTTTGTGCGCGTGATCACCAGCACCGTGGTCGCCTCGGCCATCGACAGCGTGGTGTTTTGCACGCTGGCGTTCTACAACGTTCTGAGCTGGGATATCATCAAGACCATGATCCTGTCACAATTCTTGATCAAGGTGGTCTACGCCCTGGTGGGTGTCGGGCCGATTTACGCCGCTCGCAGCCTGTTTAACCGCTATATCAATACCGATCATGCAAGGAGCAATGAATATGCATATCAAAAAACAAGATAAAATCACCCATCTTGGCACCAACTCCGATTACCCGGAACAGTATGCTCCCGAATTGCTCGAAGCCCTGCCGCGCGCACGCGGTCGCGATTTGATCGGCGTGGATGAACAGCAGCTGCCGTTCCACGGTTTTGACCTGTGGACCGCCTTCGAACTTTCCTGGCTCAACGCCAAAGGCAAGCCGGTAGTGGGCATTGGTGAATTTACCCTGCCCCATTCTTCCACCAATCTTATCGAGTCCAAATCATTCAAGCTGTATCTCAACAGTTTTAACCAGACGCGCTTCAACAGCGTGGAACAGGTCAGTGCCGCGATGCAAAAAGATCTGTCGCAGGCCGCCAATGGTCAGGTTGGGGTGAAGCTGTATCCGGGGTTAGACGGTTATTCGGCACAGATAGACGCCCTGCCGGGCATCAATATCGACGATCTGGATATCACCGTGGATGACTTTGATTTCAAACCTGAATATCTGATTGGTGCCACCAGCGAACAGGCGAAAATGGTGATGGAGACGCTGTCCTCAAACTTGCTGAAATCCAACTGTCTGGTGACCAATCAGCCGGACTGGGGCAGCGTGGTGATCCACTATCATGGCCGTAAAATCGATCGCGAGTGCCTGCTGCGCTATCTTATCTCCTTCCGCCAGCATAACGAGTTCCACGAGCAATGTGTCGAGCGTATTTTCAACGACATCAAACAAAGCTGCCAACCGGAGAAACTCAGCGTGTTCGCCCGCTATACGCGCCGCGGCGGTCTGGACATCAACCCGTTCCGCAGCGATTTCGAAACGGCGCCGACCCTGGGCCGTTTGATCAGGCAATAAGCGTTCGTCTTGTCTTGCCCCCGCCCGGGGGCATTACTTTCCCCGTCATCTTTTTGTTATTTTTCGCCATTACCGTCGTTAACAACTATCTTCAAAACAACCCTCAGGGAGATTAACGACGCATGCCTGATTTTTCGCGCAGAGAAATACTGCGGGCTGCCGCCATCGGATCGGCTTTTTCACTGTTACCCGCCTCGATCCGCAAAGCGCTGGCAATCCCCGCCAATAACCGCACCGGCACGATTAACGATGTCGAACATGTGGTGATCCTGATGCAGGAAAACCGCTCCTTCGACCATTACTTCGGCACCCTGCCCGGCGTGCGCGGCTTTAGCGATCGCATCACCATTCCCTTGCCCGGCGACCGTCACGTGTGGCAGCAGCAGGGGGAAGATCGTCTGGTGTTGCCCTACCATCTGGACAGCAAACGCGGCAATGCCCAACGGGTTAGCGGCACGCCGCATTCATGGGTAGATGAGCAATCAGCCTGGGACAGCGGCCGTATGAGCGCCTGGCCGACCTATAAAACGCCCACCTCGATGGGTTATTACCGCCAGCACGAGTTGCCGTTCCAGTTTGCGCTGGCCGAAACCTTCACCCTGTGTGACGCCTATCATTGCTCGATCCACGCCGGGACCAATACCAACCGCCTGTTTCACTGGACGGGGACCAACGGCCCGACAGCGGCCGAGGTCGCGGTGGTGGTCAATGAGTGGGACAGCCCCGGCCCGGTAGACGTCGGCTACCAGTGGCATACCTATCCGGAGCGGCTGGAAGCCAGTGGCGTAACCTGGAAGGTCTATCAATTCTTGCCGGATAACTTCACCGATAACCCGCTGGCGGGTTTCCGCCAGTATCGCGCCGCCAGCGTTAAGGTTGGCAACCCGGCGCAACCGCCGAAGGATTTCACCGCCTTTGTGCCTTACCGCGATGAACTGAACGCCGACGCGCCGCTGTATAAGGGCAATGGCAATACGCTGCCAGCAGCCAACGGTAACGACCTGGACGCGATGCTGGCCGGTTTTCGTAACGACGTTCAGCAGGGCAAACTGCCGCAGGTGAGCTGGATTATCGCCCCGGCGGCCTACTCGGAACACCCCGGGCCTTCCAGCCCGGTGCAGGGCGGCTGGTTTACCCAGGAAATCCTCAATGCGCTGACGGATAACCCAGAGGTGTGGAGCAAGAGCGTGCTGCTGGTCAATTACGACGAAAACGACGGTTTCTTCGACCATATGCCTTCGCCCTCGGCGCCGTCACTGCGCGAAGACGGCAGTTTCGCCGGCAAATCGACGGTGCCGTTCGACAGCGAAATCTTCCAACATGTGGCCCCACCCGGTTCTCAGGAGCAACCCCCACCGGACGGCCGCATTTACGGCCCTGGTCCGCGGGTACCGATGTTGGTGTTATCGCCCTGGAGCCGTGGCGGCTGGGTCAATTCACAGGTATTCGACCACACCTCAGTACTGCAATTTTTGGAGAAACGCTTCCAGGTGCATGAACCGAACATCAGCGCCTGGCGCCGTGCGGTCTGCGGTGACCTCACTTCGGCCTTCAACTTCGTCGACCCTAATGAGGAAACCTTGCCCCGCCTGCCCACCACCAGCCGCCACGCCGCCGATAACCTGCGCCAGCGACAGGAACAGTTACCGCAGGTGCCCTTGCCGCCGGTAGACAGGCAACAGTTACCGCATCAGTCGCGACTGGCGCGCCCATCGCGTGCGCTGCCTTACCAGTTGCACGTTGAGGCCAGCAGCAACCCCGAGCAAAAAATGCTGACGCTCAACCTGTACAACACTGGCGAACAGGGTGCGGTCTTTCATGTGTACGACCTGCTGAGTCTGGAGCAGATCCCACGGCGCTATACCGTCGAGGCCGGTAAAGCAGTCAGTGATAACTGGCTAACGGCGGATCGCTACCACCTGTGGTTGCTAGCCCCCAACGGTTTCCATCGTGAGCTGGGTGGCAGCGTTCTGCAGCCGCAGCCGGAAGTACAACTCACCCCGAAGGGCGACCATTTATCGCTAACGCTAACCAACGCGGGCAGCCAGGCAACAACGGTGACCATCGCCCGCTGTCCCTATACGCAACAAGGCCCCTGGCAAATTGAACTCCTGGCAGGTGGCCGTCATCAGCAGGCCTTTGCTACCCAGGCCAGCGGTGGCTGGTACGATCTTTCATTGCAGGATACACACGGCTGGCAACGCCGACTGGCAGGTCGGCTGGAGAACGGTGACCACAGCGTCAGCGATCCGTTAATGGGCAAAGCCTGAGATAGCCGCGCAGGCTGTTCAAAGGGGGAATACCCTGTGAGGGGCATCCTTTTACCGGCAGTACAAGCGGAAAAAACGCGCCAGGTGTGCGCCCATCGGCGTCAGCGTGGTGTCTTTACGCTGGATCAGATAAAACGTCGCCTTTGGCAGGCTTTCCTCCAACGCCAGCGGCACCAGATGTTTACCCAATATCGGGTCGGAAATCACGTCCACCGGCAGAATGCTGACAAATTCGCTTGACGCCACCAGGCTGGTGCCGGAAGCGGCCCCGCTGCGCGATCCGAAAAGCGGCTCGGTGATCCCATCGCCGTTTATTAAAGGTATTGTGCCGATCATCATCCTGTTCTTTTTCACCGTCGGCATTACCTATGGTGTGGTCATCAAACAGATCAAGCGGCCGGACGATATTCCCAACCACCTGATAGAGCCGATGAAAAGCATGGCCGGCTTTATCGTGATGGTGTTCCCGCTGTCGCAGTTCGTGGCGTTCTTTAACTGGAGCAATATGGGCAAGTTTATGGCCATCGGCCTGACCGATATGCTGGAGGCCGCAGGTATGAGCGGTGCCCCGGCATTTCTTGGGTTGATGTTCCTCTCTGCCTTCCTGTGCATGTTTATCGCCAGCGGCTCGGCCATCTGGTCGATTCTGGCACCGATGTCGCCCTTCCAGCCACTGTTCCTCGGTTTCCTGCAGCGTTACCGCAAAGATGCCCAGCTCGGCACCTATTACGTGCTTATCCTGCCCTATCCGTTGGTGTTCTTTGCCGTGTGGATTTTGCTGCTGCTGGCCTGGTACGCGCTCGGCCTGCCGATTGGCCCGGGGGTCTATCCGAAGATGGGGTAACCCGGCTGACCCCGCCTTGAACAACATCAGGGCGGGCATTCCCTCCTGCGTTTTAGCTCGCTGCGCTACTCTTTACACCCACCCTTTCGCCACACGAAATATTATTTTATTGCATTGCTAAACCGGTTCTTCTATTTTAGCTCACCATCAGACACCGATGAACACGGGGATCGAACATGGTTAATCGCGTATGGGTGCTGGGTGATGCAGTCGTCGACCTGGTACCTGAAAATTCAAACAGTTACCTTAAATGCCCCGGTGGCGCTCCGGCCAATGTGGCGGTCGGTATCGCCCGCCTGGGCGGCAACAGTGCCTTTATCGGCCGGGTGGGTCAGGATAGTTTCGGCGCTTTCCTGCAGCAGGTATTGAGCGAAGAACGGGTGGACGTCGGCCATATGTCACTGGACCCAGACCACCACACTTCTACTGTGGTGGTGGATCTTGATCTGATGGGTGAACGCTCCTTCACCTTTATGGTCAGCCCGAGCGCCGATCTGTTCCTGCAACCCGAGGATCTGCCTGATTTCAAAGCAGATGAATGGCTGCACGTCTGCTCTATCACGCTGTCGCAGGAACCCAGCCGCAGCACCACCTTCACCGCGATGGAGAACATCAGGGCGGCTGGCGGCTGGGTCAGCTTTGACCCAAACATTCGCGAAGACGTTTGGCGCCAGCCGGAAGCGCTGCGCCCCTGCTTGCAAAAGGCGTTATTGCTGGCTGACGTGGTGAAGATCTCGCTGGAAGAGCTGAGTTTTATCAGCAATATCGGTGAGTTGGAGAGCGGTATCGACTGGATGATGCAGCGTTACCCACTGCGTTTGTTGCTGGTGACGCTGGGCAGCGACGGCGTCTGCGTGCATGACGGCAAACAGATCCGCCACTTCCGCGCCCCTTCAATCACCCCGGTCGATACCACCGGTGCAGGTGACGCCTTTGTCGCCGGTCTGCTGGCCGCACTGGCACACCTGGGCGCTTTACCGCAGGAAGAGCATTGGCCGGCAGTGATCGCCCAGGCCCAGGCCTGCGGGGCGCTGGCTACCACCGCCAAAGGCGCGATGACCGCCCTGCCGCATGCCGACGAGTTGCAGGACTTCCTGCGTCGCTAACCCGATGGCGGTGAGTCTGCCCCAATGCCACCGGGCATTGGGTGCCTCCCCTACTTTCATCTCCGGTATGTAATTTGCGGACTCGATCACAATAGCTGAATCGAGTTAGCAAACTTGATTGCCAGTCGTCTTTCAACTCTCTATCTTTCCTCTTGGAAAACCGGTTTAGCAATTTAGCAAAAAATAATAACAACTTTCCCGGATGATAGAACATCATGAAAAAACTAGGCTATCTGGCAGTCACTACAGGGCTTCTCATCTCTACCTCTGCGGCAGCAACTGGCACCAATACCAGTATCGAAGCCCGTCTGAATGCGCTGGAACAACGGCTGCAACAGGCCGAACAGCGAGCGGTTCAGGCGGAAACGCGTGCTACGGCGGCGGAACGCAAGGTACAACAGTTGGAATTACGCACCGCCAACACCGAGCAGCAAACCCAACAAGTTGTTCAGCGCACCGCGACGCTGGAAACCCACGCCGCACCGGCCTCCAAGCTGCAACTCACTGGCTTAACCGACCTGAAACTATACGGCGACGTCGAGTTCAACCTGGACGGCGCCAGCCGCAGCGGCCAGCTCACCTCGCTGAAAAGCAGCGACAACAAGGACTGGAAGCCGGGCAATAAAGAACGTTGGGATATCAACGGCCGCATTTTGGTCGGTGTAGACGGCTACCGACGCAACCCGGACGGCAACTTCTCCGGTTTCAGCGTGCAGCCGCTGGCCGACATGACCGGTAAAATGAACCTCGACGATGCCGCCTTCTTCTTCGGTAATGAAAAGAACTGGCAGACCAAGATTGGCCGTTTTGAAGCCTACGACATGTTCCCGCTCAATCAGGACACCTTCATCCAGTATTCCGGCAATACCGCCAACGATCTGTATGCCGACGGTTTTGGCTATATCTACATGATGAAAGAAGGCCGTGGGCGTAGCAGCAGCGGCGGCAACCTGATGCTGAGCAAGTACGCCGGTAACTTCTACTTCGAACTCAATACGCTGGTGGAAGACGGTACCTCACTGTTCCAGGATCAGGCCTACCACGGCAACAGCCTGGATAATAAGAGAAATGTCGCCTATCTGCGGCCGGTGATCGCCTGGAAAAAAGACCAGCTCAGCGTGGCGGTGGCGATGGAAAGCAACGTGGTCAACAATGCCTATGGCTATCACGACAGCCAGGGGCAATTCGTCGACCAGTCCAAACGTAACGGCTACGGCATGACCCTCAGTTGGAACAACACCGCCGCCAATCCGGACAACGGCGTGGTCGCCAACCTGAGCACCGCCTACCTGGACGCCTCCGGCGAGCAGGACCTGACCGCCGGCATCAACGTACTGTGGCGTCGCTTTGAAGTGGGTTATATCTATGCCCACAACAACATCAAAGAGTTCAATACCGCCGGTATGAGTACCGACATCAGCAACCCACTCAGCGAGCCGGGCAAATATGACATTCATACCATTCATACCTCGTACCAAATACCAAACATCATGAATATGAAGAACTTTAACCTGTATCTCGGGGCCTACGTCTCGATGCTGGAGGCCAATGCAGATAACAAAATTGCCAACGCCAACAACGATCAGCGCTACGGCGTGCGTGCCCGGTTCAAGTACTTCTTCTGACGCTGATGAGCTGATTTCCGCCGCAAAACACTGCGGCGGCATTTTTATTTATTAAGGGAGTGAACATGGACATTACCGCAACCGCTAACGCGCTATTGCCGCTGCTCGGCGGCAAAGACAACATTGCCAGCGCCGCCCACTGTGCCACGCGCCTGCGCCTGGTACTGCTCGATGACAGCAAGGTGAACAAAGTAGCCATCGGCAAACTGGAGGGGGTGAAAGGCTGCTTTAGCAATGCCGGGCAAATCCAGGTGATTTTCGGTACCGGGCTGGTCAACAAGGTACACGCGGAGTTTATCAAGGCGGCTGGCGTCAGCGAATCCAGCAAGTCTGAGGCCGCCGACATTGCGGCGAAAAAACTCAACCCACTGCAGCGTATTGCTCGCCTGCTGTCGAATATCTTTGTGCCGATCATCCCGGCTATCGTCGCCTCCGGCCTGTTGATGGGCCTGCTCGGCATGGTAAAAACCTACGGCTGGGTCGATGCTGGCAGCGCCGTATTTGTGATGCTGGATATGTTCAGTTCGGCGGCATTTATTATTTTACCGATCCTGATCGGCTTCACCGCCGCACGTGAATTTGGTGGTAACCCCTATCTGGGCGCTACGCTCGGCGGCATTCTGACCCATCCGGCGCTGACCAATGCCTGGGGCGTCGCCAGCGGTTTTCACACCATGGATTTCTTTGGGTTGCAGATTGCCATGATCGGCTATCAGGGCACGGTGTTCCCGGTGCTGCTGACGGTGTGGTTTATGAGCACGCTGGAAAAACAGCTGCGCAGAGCGATCCCCAACTCGCTGGATCTGATCCTGACACCGTTCCTGACGGTGGTGATCTCCGGCTTCGTCGCCATGCTGTTTATCGGCCCGGCCGGTCGCGCGCTGGGTGATGGCATCTCCCTGGTGCTCAGCACGCTGATCGCCCACGCCGGTTGGTTTGCCGGCCTGCTGTTCGGTGGCCTGTATTCCGCCATCGTCATCACTGGCATTCACCATAGCTTCCATGCCGTCGAAGCCGGGCTGCTCGGCAACCCGAACATCGGCGTTAACTTCCTGCTGCCGATCTGGTCGATGGCCAATATCGCTCAGGGCGGCGCCTGTCTGGCGGTCTATTTCAAAACCCGCGACGCCAAGATCAAAGCCATTGCGGTGCCTTCGGCCTTTTCCGCCATGCTCGGCATTACCGAGGCGGCGCTGTTCGGCATTAACCTGCGCTTTGTGAAACCCTTCCTGGCGGCGCTGGCAGGCGGTGCGCTCGGCGGGGCCTGGGTAGTGGCCAATCACGTCGGCATGAACGCGGTCGGTCTGACGGCGATCCCGGGGCTGGCCATTGTGCAGGCCAGTTCGCTGGTCAGCTATATTATTGGTCTGGTGATCGCCTTCGGCAGCGCCTTTATTATCTCGTTGCTGCTGAAATACAAAACGGACAGCGAATAATGGAAGAACTGAATTTAATGAAGCAGGCCGCACAGGCGTTGATGAGCGGCATACCACAGGCGCTGCGCGATCCGCACCGGCCGGCGTGGCACCTGGCGCCCAGCGTTGGGCTGCTCAACGATCCCAATGGTTTTATTCAGCATAACGGCGTCTTCCACCTGTTCTATCAATGGAACCCGCTGGGTTGCGATCACCACAACAAGTGTTGGGGGCACTGGCAGTCGACGGATCTGGTCAACTGGCAGCATCAGCCGGTGGCACTGGTGCCGGGAGCCTGCTACGACAGCCACGGCTGTTATTCCGGATCGGCAGTGGTGGCCGAGGGCAAAATCACGCTGGCGTATACCGGCAACGTCAAATACCCCGATGGCTCCCGCACCGCTTATCAGTGCCTGGCTCAAGAAAATGCTCAAGGTGGTTATGACAAACTCGGCCCGGTATTACCGCTGCCGACGGGCTATAGCGGCCACGTGCGCGATCCCAAAGTCTGGCGTCATCAGGAAGACTGGTACATGGTGCTCGGCGCTCGTGACCTGCAAGACTGCGGCAAAGTGCTGCTGCTGCGCTCCGCCGATCTGCGCAACTGGCAGTGGCTGGGGGAAATTGCCGGTTCACAGCTGAACGGCATCGGTGACTTCGGCTATATGTGGGAATGCCCGGACCTGTTCACGCTGGACGACACCGAGGTACTGATCTGCTGCCCACAGGGGCTGGCGGCACAGGCCGAGCGTTATCTCAACGTTTATCAGGCGGGCTATCTGACCGGCAAGCTGGATTATCGGCAGGCCAGGTTCGAACATGGGGCCTTTAACGAACTGGATCTCGGGTTTGAATTCTATGCGCCGCAAACCACCCAGGCCGAAGACGGCCGCCGGTTGCTGGTCGGCTGGATGGGCGTGCCGGAACAGGACGAGGATTATCACCCGACGCTGCAGTACGGCTGGATCCACATCATGACCTGCCCACGTGAACTGTCGCTGCATCACGGCAAGCTTTACCAACAACCGGCGCGCGAACTGCAACAATTGCGTGGTAAAAGCCGGCAATGGCAGGGGATCGCCGACGAAGCGCCATGTTGGCCAGTCGGCAGCGCGGAACTGCTGCTGACGCCAGAAGGGGCATTCAGCGCCGACTTTGACGGGGCGATGACGCTGCTGTGGGACGGCACCCTGCTGCGACTGACGCGTAATAATCTGCGTAACGGGCAGCCGGAACATCGCTACTGGCACGGCAACCTGAGCCAACTTCAGATCCTGTTTGACCGCTCCAGCGTGGAGATTTTTATCAACCACGGCGAGGCGGTGATGAGCGCACGCTACTTCCCCGGCCCACAACCGCAACTGCAGCTGGGCGGTGAAACCCCACTGGCGCTCGAGTACTGGTCGCTGACGCCATGCATGCTAGAATGACGCATCCTTCCATGAATTCAGATGCCGTCAGTGAAAAAAAATAAACGCATTACCATCAGTGATATTGCCGCACTGGCCGGCGTGTCAAAATCGACCGCCAGCCTGGTGCTTAACGGTCGCAGCAAGGAATATCGGGTGTCTGACGACACCCGCGATCGTATCCTGGCACTGGCCGGCGAGCACCACTACCAGCCCAGCTTCCACGCCCGTTCACTGCGATCCTCCCGCAGCCATACCCTGGGGCTGGTGGTGCCGGAAATGACCAACTACGGTTTTGCGGTGATTTCACGCGAGCTGGAAACTCTGTGCCGCGAGGCCGGTTTGCAGTTGCTGATCGCCTGTACCGATGAGAACCCGGCGCAGGAAATGATGGCGGTGAACAGTCTGGTACAACGCCAGGTCGACGGCCTGATTGTCGCCTCCAGCCAGCTTAACGATGCGGAATACCAAAAAATTAACGCCGGTCTGCCGGTGGTGCAGATGGACCGGCTGATCATCGGCTCCGACCTGCCGCTGGTGATCACCGACTCGCTAACCTCGACCGCCACGCTGGTGGAAAACGTCGCGCGTCAGCATCCGGACGAATTCTATTTCCTTGGTGGCCAACCCCGCATTTCACCCACACGCGATCGTCTGGCCGGTTTCCAACTCGGTCTGGAACGTGCCGGGGTGGTGTGTAAACCGGAGTGGATCATCAACGGTAATTATCACCCCAGTTCCGGTTACGAAATGTTCGCCCAACTCTGCGCGCAACTTGGTCGTCCGCCCAAGGCGCTGTTTACCGCCGCCTGCGGCCTGCTGGAAGGGGTTCTTCGTTATCTGAATCAGCACCAGTTGATGGAAAGCGATCTCCATCTGTGCAGCTTTGACGATCACTACCTGTTCGATGGCCTGACGTTGAAAATCGATACCGTGGCGCAGGACTGTCGCGCCCTGGCCCAACACAGTTTCGACATGGTTAGTGCGCTGATTGACGAGCGGCCATTAGAGCAAAACGCGCTCTACCTGCCGGGCAGCATCCACTGGCGCCACGCCGGTTCGAAGGCATTGCACGGCCAGCCTTAGGTTTTTCCTCTTCCAGGTTAAGGAGCTCATAGTGAGCCGTGAGATTAATAAAGATACCCAACTCTGTATGTCGCTGGCCGGTCGCCCAGGTAACTTTGGCACCCGTTTCCACAACTATCTGTATCAGGAGCTGGATCTCAACTTTATCTACAAGGCCTTCACCACCCAGGATATTCAGGCGGCGGTGGGTGGCGTGCGGGCGCTGGGCATTCGCGGCTGCGCGGTATCGATGCCGTTCAAAGAGAGCTGCATTCCTTTCCTCGACCAGTTGGATGCTTCCGCCACCGCGATTGAATCGGTCAATACTATCGTCAATGACCAGGGCTTCCTATGGGCTTACAACACCGATTATATCGCCATCGCCAAGCTGCTGGCGCAGTATCAGATCCCAACGGAAACGTCCTTCGCCCTGCGCGGCAGCGGCGGTATGGCGAAAGCGGTCACCGCTGCGCTGCGTGATGCCGGTTTCAAAAATGGTCATATCATCGCCCGTAACCCGCAGGCCGGTCAGTCGCTGGCAAAGGCCTACGGCTATCAGTGGCAGGCAGAGGTCGGTGATTTAAGCGTAGATATGGTCATCAACGTGACGCCCATCGGCATGGCTGGGGGAACAGAAGCCGAGCAGTTGGCCTTTGCACCCGCGACTATTGCTGCGGCGAAAATTGTGTTTGACGTGGTGGCACTGCCGGCGGAAACCCCGCTGATCCGCAAAGCGCGTGAGCAAGGCAAACGGGTGATTACCGGTGCAGAAGTGATTGCGCTGCAAGCGCTGGAACAGTTTGTGCTCTATACCGGCGTGCGCCCGACCGATGAGCAGATCGCCCGCGCGGCGGCCCATGCTCGCGGCTGAATCTTTTCAAACTTCAAAAATAAAAAAGGGCGCCCGAGCGCCCCAGACTGATGACAAACCTCATTCCTGCCCAGAGCGAGTAGAGGTCGATAAAGAAAAATCAGGAAAATCAATTTATTGATTTTCGGCCGATCACCACAAAGCAGGAAAAACCACGCTTTTTCCTGCTTTGTCAGCAACCTAAGGGCGCCCGAGCGCCCCTCTTAACCTTGCTGATGTCAGCCCGCTACTTGGCGGCGCCTTCCATCCCCACCAGCCCCACCTTCAGGTAGCCGGCTTTACGCAGCGTATCCATCACGCTCATCAGCGTCTCGTAGTCCACGGTCTTGTCCGCCTGGAAGAAGATGGTGGTCTCTTTGTTCGCCTGAGTTCGCTGATCTAGCACCGACATCAGTTGATCGGCACTGACCGCCTGTTCGCCAACGTAGAGCTGCTTATCCGCTTTCACCGACAGGAACACCGGTTTTTCCGGGCGCGGCTGCGGTTTGGCTGAGGAAGCCGGGAGATCGACACGGATATCTACCGTTGCCAGCGGCGCGGCCACCATAAAGATGATCAACAGCACCAGCATGACGTCGATAAACGGCGTCACGTTGATTTCATGCAATTCGCCGCTGTCGTCCAGATCTTCATTTAAGCGCATCGCCATAACTCACCCCACCCGCAATTGCTGTGAATGCTGTGAACGTTTGGCTTGTGCCGTGGCGGCCAGATCCAAGTCGCGACCCAGCAGCAGCAGCACCTGAGCAGCCACGTCGCCAACCTGAGCGCGATGACCGCTGATTACACGGGCAAAGATATTATAAATCACCACCGCCGGGATCGCGGCAACCAGCCCCAATGCGGTTGCCAGCAGCGCTTCAGCGATGCCGGGAGCAACCACGGCCAGGTTGGTGGTCTGCGAATGAGCGATGCCGATGAAGCTATTCATGATGCCCCAGACGGTGCCGAACAGACCGACAAACGGCGAGATGGCACCGATAGTCGCCAGGAAACCATTGCCACGCCCCATGTTACGGCTGTAGCCCGCAACGCGACGCTCCAGTCGGAAACCGGTACGTTCCTTGATACCGTTGTTGTCGTTAGACTCTGCCGACAGTTCCAGCTCGTTCTGCGCATCGCTGAGTAATACAGAACTGATGCTCTCGTCCGAGAAGTTCTGTGCCAGCTCGGAGGCTTCATCCAGCGAGCGGACGTTGGCCAACGCCAGCTGTTCGCGGCGCAGGCGGCGCTTGGCGCGGATCAGTTCGCTGCCCTTGGAAAACAGGATGGTCCAGGTGACGATAGACGCCAACACCAAACCGATCATCACGATTTTCACCACGATGTCCGCATGCTGGTACATGCCCCATACGGACAAGTCCATACCGCGAGTTTCCGGCGGCTGGATGGTCGGTTGCGGATTCAGCGGGGTGATACTTTCAGGCACGGCTGCGGCAGGCGCAGAGGCCGGAGCAACGCTCTGGGTAACGGCCGGATTAGTCGCCGGTGCAGCCTGAGCGCTACCGGCCAGACCCACTACCAATACCATTGAAGCTAACAGACCACGGCCAAATGCCTGGCCCCATTGCGCCCGGCCCTGACCGAACGATCCTTGATTTAAATGCTTGCCAGCCGTTTTCACGCTGTGCCTCCACCCGTTACCGAACAAAATTGAAGAATAATTCAGCGTGCGATCATATCAAACCAATCAGGGATTGATAGTAGTTCTCATTATTATTTACCAAATAATCGGCAAAACGACGCCGCCCGAACGGGTAAATTGCCATTGCTTTTACATTTAGCAGTTAAAACGTCTGGATGGCTATCATGCATCATGCTAACTTAAGGGCTATCGCAAATACCCCGTGAAGACCAAGCCAAAGGTGGGCCAGCTCCTATGACGTCAAAAAACATCGAAACCACCCTGATCGGCGCAGGACGCAGCAAGCGCTACACCCAGGGCTCCGTCAATCCCGTCACCCAACGCGCTTCTTCACTGGTCTTTGATTCGGTGGCGGCCAAAAAGCACGCCACCGCCAAACGGGCACACGGCGAACTGTTTTATGGCCGGCGCGGCACCCTGACCCACTTCGCGTTACAGGATGCGATGGTTGAGCTGGAAGGCGGCGCAGGTTGTGTACTTTACCCTTGCGGCGCGGCGGCGGTTTCCAACGCCATTTTGTCCTTTGTCAGCGCCGGCGACCACCTGTTGATGACCGGCTCGGTGTATGAACCCACGCAGGATTTTTGTAGCCATATTCTGAGCCGCATGAACGTGGCAACCACTTATTTTGACCCGCTGATCGGTGCCGATATCGCCGGGCTTATTCAGCCCAATACCCGCGTGGTGTTTCTTGAATCCCCCGGCTCGATCACCATGGAAGTTCAGGATATCCCGGCCATGGTGCAGGCAATTCGCGCGGTGGCACCTGAAGTGGTGATCATGATCGACAATACCTGGGCGGCCGGTGTGCTGTTCAAGGCGCTGGACTTCGACATTGATATTTCGATTCAGGCCGGGACCAAATACATTATCGGCCACTCCGATTACATGCTCGGCACCGCCGTGGCAAACCAGCGCTGTTGGGATCAACTACGCGAATACTCTTATCTGATGGGCCAGATGGTAGACGCCGATACAGCCTATATGGCCAGCCGTGGCCTGCGCACGCTGGGCGTCCGCCTGAAGCAGCATCAGCAAGGCAGCATCGAAGTCGCCAACTGGCTGGCCAAACGGCCGGAGGTAGCGGTGGTCAATCACCCGGAGCTGCCCAGCTGCAAGGGCCACGAGTTTTACCGCCGTGATTTCAGCGGCTGCAACGGCCTGTTTTCTTTCGTGCTGAAACAGCGTCTGAGCGACGCGCAGTTGGCCGAGTATCTCGACAACTTCAACCACTTCAGCATGGCCTATTCCTGGGGCGGCTATGAGTCTCTGATCCTGGCTAACCAACCGGAGGAGCTGGAAGCCATCCGCCCGGCCGGCGGCATCGACTTCTCCGGCACCCTGGTGCGCCTGCATATCGGTCTGGAGAACGTGCAGGATCTGATTGACGACCTCGCCGCCGGATTCGAGCGTATCGCCAACACGCACTGACGCGCCACCTGTTGCAATGGCAACTTTATTCACCTTGTTTAATGTGTGCTTAAGCTATTAGCGTTACACTAGCCGGGTAACTGTCAGATACGGTCAACACCGCATCCTGGGGTCGTAACTCCAGGCGCAACCGGCATGCAACAGGATATATAATGGATGTATTACGAGAGATTGTTCATGCGCTTTGGCAGCAGGACTTTATTGCCCTTGCCAATCCAAGCGTAATTTGGGTGGTTTATGCGGTACTTTTCACCACCCTGTTTTTAGAAAACGGACTACTGCCCGCCTCCTTCTTGCCCGGCGACAGCCTGCTGCTGTTATCGGGTGCCCTGATAGCCAAAGGCGTGATGGCCTTTGTGCCAACGCTGATCATTTTAACCGTTGCCGCCAGCCTCGGCTGTTGGTTGAGCTACGTACAGGGACGCTGGCTGGGTCACACCAGTCTGGTCAAAGGTTGGTTGCTACAGCTGCCTGCTCAATATCATCAACGTGCACATAATCTGTTTAACCGCCATGGCCTGATGGCTTTGGTGATCGGCCGTTTTCTGGGCTTTGTTCGTACCTTGCTACCGACCATGGCCGGTATCTCCGGCCTGAACAGCACGCGTTTTCAGATCTTTAACTGGCTGAGCGCCGTGATTTGGGTTGGTGCGGTGGTCGGTCTTGGCTATGCTTTCAGCCAGATCCCACTGGTGAAACGTTACGAAAGTCAGGTAATGACCGGGCTGATGATCCTGCCGCTGCTACTGCTGCTGGTGGGGCTGCTGGGCGCCATGCTGGTTATCTGGCGTAAAAAGCGCGCCGCCTCTTCCTGATCGGCTTGCGGGCGGCAATAGCCGCCCCTACAAGGCTTTCTCAACCAGCGCCAGGCTCGGGGGCAACTTGCTCACCAGCGTATCCACCGCCAACCGTACCTTCAACGGCAAATGTGGAGTCTGCAGCCACACCGCATGAGCTTCAAATGACATACCTGGCCGATCGCGCATCAGCCTGACCAATTCCCCTTTCAACAACGATTCCCGCACCAGCCAACAAGGTAACCAGGAAATGCCAAACCCGGCCACCGTGGCATCCGCCATCGCCTGTAGGTCATCCATCTGCAACCGCTTGTTTGGCATCACTTCCTGCACTTTGCCGCCGTTATCCGGGATCAGCCAGTTACGCACCACACCGGCGCGCATGTAGGTCACCGCATCATGTTGAGTCAGCTGTTCAAGGCTTTTCGGCTCGCCATGCTGCTGCAGGTATTCCGGTGCCGCACACAACGTCATACGGTGATCGCCGATGCTCCGCGCCACCAGTCCGCTGCTGCTGGGCAACGCCCCGTTACGGACAGCCAGATCAAAACCGTCCTCAATCAAATCCACGATGCGATCGTTGAATGACAGCTCCAGCTCCAGCCCCGGGTGCTCACGCGCCAGGGCGGTTAACAGCGGCGCAATGCACATGCGGCCAAACAGCACCGGCATCGACACCCTCAGCCTGCCGCTGACCTGCTGTTTGCCCGACTCCAGCAGAGTTTCTGCGGTGCGGATCTCCTCCAGCGCCCGTAAGCAACGTTCATAAAACAGAGCGCCGTCATCGGTCAGACTCAAACTGCGGGTGGTTCGGTGGAACAGGCGCACAGCCAATCGCTGCTCCAGACGGGCAATGGTTTTCCCCACCGCCGAACGTGAAAGGTGCAGCCGACTGGCCGCCAGCGCGAAGCTGCCCGCCTCCACGACGGTGACAAACACCGAAATACCGTTCAATCGTTCGGTCATGATTTGTAGCCTTTAGAGAAACAATCAAAGGAAATCTTATCGCCACTGGCGAACATTAATCAACGATAATATCTACAGGTCTGTTTATCACTGACTTTGGAGTCAATCATGGCCGAAACAATGCAACGCTGGACAATGAATGTCCTCGGGCGTCAACACCTGAAACTGAGCGAAAGCATCATTCCGCAACCGGGGCCACATGAGATTAGGGTGAAAGTGAATGCGGTATCGCTTAATTACCGCGATAAGTTGATGATCGAAACCGGCATGGGGCTGGAGTTGCCACCGTCGTTTATTCCTGCTTCCGACATGGCCGGTGAAGTAGATACAATTGGCAGCGGAGTCAGCCGTTTCCAACCGGGCGAGCGGGTAATTTCCACCTTCAGCCCTGGTTGGATAGATGGCAAACAGAAGCCCTATGGTAATGCGCGCATCCCGCCTTACCGTACGCTGGGCGGTTTTTATCAGGGCATGTTGGCGGAATATGTGGTGCTGCATGAGGACTGGTTGGTGGCCGCCCCCGCCTCGCTGGACGACGCGCAAGCCAGCACCCTGCCCTGCGCCGGGCTGACCGCCTGGTTCGCGCTGGTGGAACAGGGTCACCTGTTCTCTGGCCAATCAGTGCTGGTACAGGGCACCGGCGGGGTGGCACTGTTCGCGCTGCAAATCGCCAAACTGCACGGTGCCGAAGTGTACGTCACTTCCAGCAGCAACGAAAAACTGTCGCGAGCCAAGGCGTTGGGGGCCGATCACGGCATTAATCGCCTGGAGGGCGATTGGGTAGAGACGCTGTATCGGTTAACACAGGATCACGGCATCGACCACGTGGTCGACACCGTTGGCGGCCCTAACCTCAGTAATTCGGTTCGCGCCGTCGCCGTGCAGGGACGCATCTCGGTGATTGGTGCGCTGGAGGGCTTTGAGGTCTCGGCTCCTGCCGGACCGCTGCTGCTAAAATCGCCGGTGATCCAGGGGATTGGCGTCGGCCACCGCCGCGCACTGGAAGATCTGGTACGGGCGGTGGATGCCAATGGCTTGCAACCGGTGATTGATCAACGCTATCGCTTTGACCAACTGCAGCAGGCACTCGATCATCTCGATCGCGGGGCGTTTGGCAAAATTGTACTGACGCGCTGAATTACCGCCCCGGCTGCGGGATTAGCCTTCCATCATTAAAGGAGGGTTATCGCGCAGTCGGGCCACTTCGTCGCTGGGCGTCACGCCAAAGAAGCGTTTGAATTCACGACTGAACTGCGAAGCGCTCTCATAGCCGACGCGGATCGCTGCGGTGCTGGCTTTCAGACCGTCATGCACCATCAACAGGCGCGCCTTGTGCAGCCGATAGGACTTCACATACTGCAACGGCGAGGTATTGGTCACCGCCTTAAAGTTATGGTGAAACGCCGAAATACTCATATTCACCTCCCCCGCCAACTTCTCAACGTTGAGGCTGTCGGCATATTGGTTCTCGATGCGTCGCAGCGCCTTGGCGATTTGGCTGAAGTGGGTATGGCGATTGACCAGTTCCTGCAATGACGTTCCGCAGCTGCCACGCAACACATGGTACAGAATTTCGCGCACAATCTGCGGCCCCAATACCCGTGCATCGAGCGGCTTGGCCATCACGTCCAGCAGGCGTTCGGTGGCGCACAACAGCTCTTCCGACAGCTCCGCCAGATTAACCCCGCTGCTTTCTCTGCGTGGTTTTATCAGGTAGTCGTCATCGCCGATGTCGATCAACAGATCCTGCAGCATCTGGCTGTCGATATTCACCGACAGCCCCACCAGCGGCAATTCCGGGCTGGCAAAGGTTTCGCACTCGAACGGCAGCGGTACCGTCATCAACAGGTAGTTGCGCGGATCGTACTGGAACACCCGATTGCCGCAGTAACCCACTTTGTGGCCCTGGAAAATGATCACCACCCCAGGTTCGTACATCACCGGCTGACGCGGGCAATGACGATCCACATAGAGGATTTTCACCAAGGGTACCGGCGAGGGAGTATAACCGTTACTCTCGGCAAAGCAGGCCGCTTGGCGCGCCATACGACCGCGCAGTTCATCGATTTCACTCACGGGAAAACCCTCTTACACTAAGAACAATTCGGCATAAATAATAGTTTAAAAATCGAATTTCCTACAACATTTTGTAGGAATAGGCAAGACTCGGGCAGGAATGAGCATTGTGCTGCGGGGCCAGGTTACTGACAATACACCCCAGATATTTTGCGCCATCCGGCGCTTGCCTTATGCAGAAGAGAAATCAGCCATGCAAAACTTTATTCTCCATACCCCAACCAAAATCCTGTTCGGCCAAGACCAAATCACCGGCCTGGCTCAGCAGATCCCTGCCGATGCACGTATTCTGATCACCTACGGTGGCGGCAGCGTGAAGAAAAATGGCGTGCTGGATCAGGTTTATTCCGCACTGGCGGGGCGTAACGTGCAAGAGTTCTCCGGTATTGAACCTAACCCAACCTACGAAACGCTGATGAAAGCGGTCGAGGTGGTGCGTGCAGAGAACATCGATTTCCTGCTGGCCGTCGGTGGCGGTTCAGTGGTTGATGGCACCAAGTTCATCGCCGCAGCGGCCCACTATCAGGCAGATAGCGACCCATGGCATATCCTGAAAACCGTCGGTTGCGAAATCAAAGGCGCAGTGCCGATGGGTTGCGTACTGACACTGCCGGCAACCGGTTCTGAATCCAACAGCGGCGCGGTGATCACCCGTAAAAGCAGCGGCGACAAACAGCATTTCTTCTCACCATACGTTCAGCCACTGTTTGCAGTACTGGATCCGGTCGTGACCTATTCGCTGCCACCGCGCCAGATCGCCAACGGCGTGGTCGATGCCTTTGTCCACACCATTGAGCAGTACCTGACCTATCCGGTCGATGCAAAAGTACAGGATCGCTTTGCCGAAGGCCTGCTGCTGACGCTGCTGGAAGATGGTCCGCGTGCGCTGGCCGAACCGGAAAACTATGCCGTGCGCGCCAACGTGATGTGGAGCGCCACCATGGCATTGAACGGTCTGATCGGTGCCGGTGTGCCGCAGGATTGGGCAACCCATATGCTGGGCCACGAGTTAACCGCCATGCACGGTCTGGATCATGCCCAGACGTTGGCCATCGTCCTGCCGGCACTGCTGAACGAGAAAAAAACGCAGAAACGCGAAAAACTGCTGCAGTACGCCGACCGCGTCTGGGGTCTGCGTGAGGGCAGCGAAGACAGCCGCATTGACGGTGCCATTGCCGCCACCCGCGCCTTCTTCGAACAAATGGGCGTGCCAACCCGCATGGCCGATTACCAGTTCGACGGCAGCTCGATCCCGGCACTGCTTGATAAGCTGCATCAGCACGGCATGACCGCTCTGGGCGAGCATCAGGACATCACCCTGGAAGTCAGCCAGCGTATTTATGAGGCGGCACGTTAATCGCAAACCCGCGCTTGCCTATCAGGCTTTAATTTCAGTCTCTTGCGCCCGAGCTGTCATCGGGCGCAGTCCTAAGCACTATTCTGATATCGCTGCAATTTGCTTAGCAAACTCAGCACCACCCCAGTTTGCCAACTAGAATCTACTGATATAGCCTAAATAATTCGAGTTGCAGGAAGGTGGCAAGAGCGAGCATCCCGATGAGCTTACTCAAGTAAGTGATTCGGGTAAGCGCTCGCAGCCAACACACCTGCAGCTTGAAGTATGACGGGTATAGCTGTTCCTGGTGCATGCAGCACCGGGCAATCCGTTAACAAGGAGATGCGCATGACAACGCAACAACCCATCATCAAACTCCACGATGGTAATCTGATGCCGCAGTTGGGTCTCGGCGTTTGGCAGGCGAGTATTCCAGACACCAACCAGGCGGTGCTCAAAGCGCTGGAAGTGGGATATCGTTCGATCGATACCGCTGCAATTTACAAGAACGAGGAAGGGGTCGGTGCTGCACTGCAATCCGCCTCGGTGCCACGCGATGAGCTATTTATCACTACCAAGCTGTGGAACGACGATCAGGGGGATCCACAGGCCGCCCTGGAAACCAGCCTGGAAAAACTCAAGCTGGACTACGTCGATCTGTACCTGATCCACTGGCCGAAACCGCAGCAGAATCAATACGTGGAAGCCTGGCGAGGGCTAATTAAGCTGCGTGAACAGGGGCTGGTGAAGAGTATCGGGGTCTGCAATTTCCATACCCCGCATCTGCAACGCCTGCTGGACGAAACCAGTATCGCGCCGGTAATTAACCAGATTGAGCTGCACCCGTTGCTGCAACAACGCCAATTGCGCGCCTGGAACGCAACGCACCACATCGCTACCGAATCCTGGAGCCCACTGGCACAGGGCGGCGAAGGGGTGTTCGACCAGCCGGTGATCAAACAGCTGGCGGAAAAATACGAGAAGACCCCGGCGCAAATCGTGGTGCGCTGGCACCTGGACAGCGGTCTGATCGTGATCCCGAAATCGGTCACGCCATCCCGCATTCGTGAGAACTTTGAGGTGTTTGATTTCAAACTGGATAAAGACGAACTGAGCGATATCACCCAACTGGATATCGGCAACCGTCTGGGGCCGGAGCCCGACTCACTGTAATGCTACCCAGCCCTATTGTTTAATGGTAGGGGCGCGGCATGCCGCGCCCGGTAGCATAATCAGGGGTTAAATAGGGTCGAACATGGCCCCCTACAGGTTTAGCTCTTAACAGCCCTCTCTTTCAAGAGAGGGCTGTTTTATTCCCCGCTACAGTTGCTCGCCATTGGTGGCGATCACCCGCTGATACCAGCCAAAGCTCTGCTTCTTCTTGCGTGCCAAATTGTTGTCGTGATCGACATACACGAAGCCGTACTGCTTTTGATAGCCGTTGAGCCAGGAAAGCAGGTCGATAAACGACCAGGGGTAATAACCGCGCACATCGGCACCCTGCTCGATCGCCGCACCGATCGCCTGAATATGATCGCGCAGATAGTCAATGCGCGGTTGATCACGCACTTCTCCCTCGACGATCGGATCCTTGGCACCCAGCCCGTTCTCGGTGATATAGATCGGAATGTTGCCGTAGCGTTTGACGATGCGACCAATAGCATCGGTCAACCCCTGCGGGTAAACCTCCCAATCCCAGTCGGTATAAACACCGTTCGGATTGCGCACCAGTTTAAACAGCCCCTTAAAACCCAGTTCACGTCCGCTACCCTTCTGGCCACTGGTGTTGTTCGCGTAGCCCTCGACATCGTCGTTATGTGCCACCATTTCACGCTTGTAGTAATTCAGGCCGATAAAATCGACGATATTGCCCTTCAGCAAGGCCTCATCACCCGGTGCAAAATAGGGTACACCAAAAGCCTGCTGCGCCATCGCCAACAGCTCTGCCGGGTATTCCCCCTTCAGCACCGGATCGTAAAGCCAATGGGTGAAGATCCCCTCGGCTAACTCACAGGAGCGGCGATCTTCTGGCGAGTCGCTGATCGGATCGTTGGGTTGCAGCACGTTGACGAAGCCGATCTGACCGTTGATCTTCATTTCACGGAAACTTTTCACCGCGCGGGCATTGGCCAGGAACACATGGTGGCAAGCCTGAATACCCTTCTTTGGATCGGTCAGCTTGGGCGGATGCGCCCCGGTGATATAACCCATACCAATAAATACGATGGTTTCGTTAAAGGTGGACCAGAGTTCGACGCGATCGCCAAAACGCTGATAGCACAGACGGGCATATTCATCGAAAGCATCGACGATCTCACGCGATTCCCAACCGCCAAATTCATCCTGCAGCACCTGCGGCAGATCCCAGTGGTACAGGGTGATCATCGGTTTGATGTTGTGCCTGATCAGTTCGTCGAGCAAATCACTGTAGAATTGGATCCCGGCTTCGTTTACCTCGCCCCGCCCCTGCGGCAACAATCGCGGCCAGGAGATCGAAAATCGGTAGGTCTGCATCCCCAGCTCGGCCATCAGCGCCACGTCTTCGCGAAAGCGATGGTAGTGATCGACCGCGACGTCACCGTTGGTACCCTGATAGGTCGTACCGGGCAAATGGGAGAACAAGTCCCAGTTGGACAGGCCTTTGCCGTCGGCATCAAAGCCGCCCTCAACCTGATAAGACGCGGTAGCCGCCCCCCACAGGAAATCCTTCGGAAATACGCTCATTGGTTTTGCACCCCGTTCTGCTCCAGTAATCGGTAAATTCTCACCAGTTCCTCCACCAGATCGCGCGCCAGTATGGCGTTCATAATGTGGTCCTGCGCGTGCACCATAATCAGATTGACCGGCAGCTTGCCTTCCCCCTCGTCAAAACCGATCAGCTCGGTCTGGGTGGCATGCGCTCGCTTCGCCGCCAACTGCGACTCCGCCAGCAAAATATCTACCTGATCCCACTGATACTTCCGCGCCGCGTACAGCGCCTGCATGGCGCAACTGCGTGCCTCACCGGCGTTGATGATCAACTCCATGACTGCCGTTTCCATATCCATCATTCAGTGACTCCCTGCGTTTGTTCAATCTGCTCGGCTTCACTCACTTCCTGATCCAGTAACTGCTGCTCATAGACCTTGAAGAACGGGTAGTAAATCAGCGCCGATACCGCCGCCAGCATCAGCACCAGCAGTGCGGCGCGAAAATCCCAACCGGTGGCCCAGGCGGCGCCAATCGGTGCCGGTGCCGTCCAGGGCACTACCGAGATCACCCGGCCAATCAGATCCAGCTTCACAGCCGCATAGGCAATGATCGAATTGACGATCGGCGCGGTGATAAACGGAATAAAGAAGGTGGGGTTCATGACGATCGGCGTGCCAAAGATCACCGGTTCATTGATGTTGAAGCAGCTCGGCACCAGGCTCAGCTTGCCGATCGAACGTAGGTGCGCCGAACGACTGCGCAGGTAAAGCAATACGAGCCCAAAGGTAGCGCCGGATCCGCCGATGACGATAAAGAAGGTCCAGAAAGCTTCCATAAAGATATGCGGCATTGGCTGGCTGGCGGCCAAGGCATCCTGATTGATGCCCAAATTGGTCAGCCAGAATGCCTGCAGCATACCGGAGACGATCACCGCGCCGTGAATACCGGCAAACCACAATAAATGGCCGATCAGTACCGCCAGCAGGATCGCCGGCAGCGAGTCGGCGGCGGAAATCAACGGCTGGAACAGCGCCATGATCGCCTGCGGTAACAGTAAATTAAACTGGTGCTGCACCAGCAGACTGAGCGGATACAGCGTGATCACCACCGCCAAGATCGGGATCAGCAGATCGAACGACTGTTTGATCTTGGCCGGCACCTGTTCCGGTAATGAGATACCGATATTGTGCAGTTTGAGAAAACGGATCAGTTCGGTGGTGTAGATCGCCACCAAAATGGCGGTGAAGATCCCCACGCCACCCAACGCAGCGGTCGGCAACATCTTTTCGCTCTGCGGTGCGGCGACCAGCAAAAATGACATCAGCGCAAGCATCGCCGCCATAAAGGGATCGAGCTTATAACTCTGCGCCAGGTTATAAGCGATGGCAGCAGTAATATAAATCGACATAATTCCCATGGTCATATTAAACGGGGTAAGAATAGCGACCTGGTGTTTTTCCGCCGCACCCAGCCACCATTGGGCTAGTCCCCAACTGCTGTCGGCCGAAAAAGGCGGGTAGGCAAATACCAGTAAAAATGAACCGACGATCATAAACGGCATCGCGGAAATAAAACCGTCACGGATCGCCATAATATGTCGCTGGGTCGATAATTTTCCGGCAATGGGACTGATGCGGTTTTCAATAAAATTGAATGCGGCCTGGCTGATACTCATGGTTCAACCCTCGGGACGTTCTGAGTCAATGGTCACAGGGCGAGAAAGCCGGCGGCAACAGGCTGCAGCAGGCGCCCAGGTGGGATTAGTGCTGCGTGAGCATCGTTAAGGCTTCGGCGAGGATTTTATCGCCGCGCATCATACCGTAATCCATGCTGTTAATAACCGCGATCGGTTTATTTTCCCTGTCGGCAATCTTTTTAAAATCGGCCAACTTATATTTAATCTGTGGCCCAAGCAGGCAGCATTGGTAATTCGCCAGCGTGGTTTCAAACTCATCAATGCCCACGGCAATAATATCCACCTCAATACCCTGCTGTTCGGCAGACTTTTTCATTTTACTCACCACCATGCTGGTGGACATACCGGCGGCGCAGCATAAGAATATTTTTTTCATTCGTTCTCCTGTAGCCAATAGGTGCAAATCAGTCAGTTGAGAAATGAGTATGGTTTCAAAAACAAAAAAACAGCAACCGGTTTCAGTAACCGGTTACTGGATTTGAGCGGGTTCTGTGAAGAAGATCCGAATTTTAATTTCCGGGCTTAAAGCGCTGAATAACCGAGCAGCAAGGTCTGGCTGAAACGCTCCCCTTTGACCAGGTGGCGCAGCCCGCTCCCCTGCTCCGCCACTGAATGTTTGCCTGGCCCGTCCAGCCGCTAAACCCGTTATTCAGCCAGCAACGCGGTAACGCGGCCAGGTGCTGCACAATATAGGCCAGGCTCTGTTCCCCCTGTCCCAGGTGCTGCAACAACCATGCCTTTAGAGCGATCAACGGATAATGGCTGGCATTAACGCTCAGGCTGCTTTCGCAAAACTCCAGCGCCTGCGAATTATCCCCGCGCCGCGCCGCCACCCGAGCCAGGCCGTAGAAGCCGCCCGGTTTGCCATTGCCGCTCCAAATGACACGGTAGAAATCTTCATAGGCCGCGCTGTCGTCACCCAATTGTTCATGTGCGCAGCCGCGGATCAGGCTGGCCAAGCCGCACTATTGATGACTTTATGCACTATCATCACGCAATACACTAAACGGGGTTTAATAAATGGCATTACAAGGTTTGAATAACCTGCGGGTGCGTAATTTTAATAAACGGGTGTTGTGCGCGCTGTTGTATCGGGAAAAGGTCGCCAGTAAGTCGACACTGGCACGGCTTTCGCAGCTGTCTATTCCTGCGGTCGGCAAAATTCTCGACGAACTGCAGGAAGAGCAGCGGGTAGAACACGACCCGCACAACCTGCACAGCCGCGGTTTGGGCGGCGGCAGTTACCGCATCGCCGCCGCTGGGCAATACATTTTGTGCCTGAATGTCTCTCCTTATCTGATTGAAAGCATCGTGGTGGACGGCCTGATGACGCCTTGCAGCGCCTTCACCCCGCAGCCGATCGTCGCTACCACGCCGCAGGCGATGCTGCAGGAAATGATGCAAATCTATCATCTGCACAGCCGCCAGCAGGGTATGCCACTGAAGATCGCCCTGTCGATCCACGGCCAGGTCAACCCGTTGACCGGGGTGTCCCAACGCATGCCGCAGGCCCCGTGGGAAGGCCCGGGAGAGATGAAATACCTGCTGGAAGAGCGCCTGAAGACCGAGGTTTTGCTCGATAACGACTGCGTGATGCTGGGGCTGGCGGAAAAGTGGCAAAATAACGCCAATTTGCAGGACTTTTGCGTGATTAACGTCGATTACGGCATAGGTTCGTCATTTGTTATTAATCAGCAGATTTACCGGGGCAGCCTGTTTGGCAGCGGCCAGATTGGCCATACCATTGTCGATCCCGATGGCGGCCTTTGTTCCTGTGGCCGTTACGGCTGTCTGGAAACCATCGCTTCGCTGTCGGCGCTGAAGAAAAAGGCCCGCATTCAGCTCAAGGTCGCGCCCTGGACACAGCAGGAAGGCGAAAGGATTAAAACCCCCACCACCGCCGAACTGATTGCCCGTTACCATCAGGGCGATGCTACGTTGCAGGTGCTGGTGCAACGCGCCGCCCAGGCGATTGGCCTGAGCCTATATAACTTCCTTAATATCCTCAATATCAATCGTATTTATCTGTACGGGCGCAGCTGTGGATTTGGTCAGGCCTGGCTGGACACCATCATCAGTCAGACCGGATTTAACCCTTTTGACCGGCACGACCAGATCCAGACCCAGGCCACGCATATCGGCTTTGGCCAACTGACGCGCGCGCAACAAGTTACGGGGATTGGTTATCTGTATGTCGAACAAGCACTCACCGAGATGCTATGATGTCCGACTTTATCCCAGCAAAAACAATACGGAGCACCATGAACCCCACTCTACGACTCTGCTCGCGCGCAGGCCTTGTCTGCCTGATGCTGATCCTGGCCGGTTGTTCCAGCAAAAAACCACATACCAGCTACAATGCTCACGCTTTTGATGATGCCATTGAAGATGCTGCGGATAAATACGATGTCGATCAAAAGCTGATCGCTGCGATGATCAAGGTGGAATCCGGCTTTAACCCGGCCGCAATCAGCCGGTCAAATGCCATAGGGTTAATGCAGTTGAAAGCCGATACCGCAGGTTGCGACGCCTATCGTTACAAAGGAAAACGCGGCTGCCCGGACGAAGACGATCTGCTGGATCCTGACACCAATATCGATCTTGGTGCCGCCTATATTGCCGTGTTGCAAAAACAGCAGCTTAAGGGGATCAACAATCCTGTCAACCTGCGGTACGCCACCATCATCGCCTACGTCAACGGCACCGGCGCACTGTTACGGACCTTCTCCAGCAACCGCCAGCAGGCTATCTCGATGATTAACAATCTGTCGCCAGAAGCCTTTAACTGGCATATCCGTAAATATCATCCCGCCCCACAGGCACCACGCCACTTGATGAAAGTGGAAGCCGCCTACGATCAACTGTGATTTTAAAAGCAAAAAAAGAGAACCCGAAAGTTCTCCTTTTCGTTTAACGCTGACTTAACCGTTAGGGCTTGCTTTTGCGGATTGGCTTGCGCGGCGGCTTATTGGTCGGCGTACGCTGACGGGTGATGTCAGTGTGCTTGGTCAGCGCCGGACGGGTATGGCGCTGCAAGCGCTTGGCTTCACGCTGCTCGTCGATGCTTGGTGCCGGTACCAGACACTCGCGACGGTTGCCGATCAGGTGTTTCATGCCCATCTCTTCCAGCGCGGTACGGATCATCGCCCAGTTGGCCGGATCGTGATAACGCAACAGCGCCTTGTGCAGACGACGCTGACGATCACCCTTCGGGATCACCACATCTTCACTCTTGTAACCGACCCGACTCAGCGGGTTTTTACCGCTGTAATACATGGTGGTGGAGTTAGCCATCGGTGACGGATAGAAATTCTGCACCTGGTCGAGACGGAAACGGTTTTTCTTCAACCACAGCGCCAGGTTCACCATATCTTCATCGCGAGTGCCCGGATGCGAAGAGATGAAATACGGGATCAAGTACTGCTCTTTGCCCGCCAGCTTGGAGTAATGGTCAAACAGCTGTTTAAACCGATCGTAGCTGCCCATGCCCGGCTTCATCATTTTCGACAGCGGGCCTTCCTCGGTGTGTTCCGGCGCAATCTTCAAATAACCGCCCACATGGTGGGTAGCCAGCTCTTTGATATAGCGCGGATCTTCCACTGCCAGATCGTAACGTACACCTGAGGCGATCAGGATCTTCTTGATGCCCTCCAGTGAACGCGCACGGCGGTACAGCTTGATGGTCGGCTCGTGGTTGGTGTCCATGTAGGTGCAGATTTCGGGGTACACGCACGAGGCTCGGCGGCAGGTCTGCTCGGCGCGCGGGTTGGTGCAGCGCAGCATGTACATGTTGGCCGTCGGGCCGCCCAGATCGGAGATCACGCCGGTAAAGCCCGGTACCTTGTCACGGATCTCTTCGATTTCACGAATGATGGAGTCTTCCGAACGGCTCTGGATGATACGCCCTTCATGCTCAGTGATCGAACAGAATGAACAACCGCCGTAGCAGCCACGCATGATGTTGACCGAGAAGCGGATCATGTCATAGGCCGGAATGGTTTCCTTGCCGTAGGACGGGTGCGGAATACGCTGGTACGGCAGGGCAAACACGCTGTCCATTTCCGGCGTAGTCAACGGGATGGCCGGCGGGTTGATCCACACGTAGCGATCGCCATGTGACTGCATCAGCGCACGGGCACAGCCCGGGTTGGTTTCATGGTGCAGAATACGCGAGGTGTGCGCATACAGAACCTTGTCAGCCTTCACTTTCTCAAAGGACGGCAGCAGCACGTAGGTTTTTTCCCACGGCTTCGGCTTGGCAGCGCGTACGGTCACCGGTTTGGCTTCTGGTTCCGGCTTGCCGCCGTCGGCGCAGGGCAGATCGTCGCCGTAAGGGTTTGGAATGGGTTCAATACGGCCAGGCTTATCCAGACGGGTAGAATCTACGCCAGTCCAGCCTGGTAACGCACCCTTGCGCATCACCGCCGTATTGCGGATATCGTGGATCTCACTGATTTTTTCGCCGGCGGCCAGACGGTGCGCCACTTCCACCAACGGGCGTTCGCCGTTGCCGTAGATCAGCATGTCTGCCTTGGAGTCCACCAGCACCGAACGGCGCACGGTATCCGACCAGTAATCATAGTGAGCGATGCGGCGCAGGCTGGCTTCAATGCCGCCCAGTACGATCGGCACATCTTTATAGGCTTCTTTACAGCGTTGGCTGTAAACCAGCGTCGCGCGATCCGGGCGTTTGCCGCCCACATTGCCGGCGGTGTAGGCATCATCGTGGCGCAACTTGCGGTCGGCGGTATAGCGGTTGATCATCGAGTCCATGTTACCAGCGGTGACGCCGAAGAACAGGTTCGGTTTGCCCAAACGCATAAAGTCTTCTTTATTGCTCCAGTCCGGCTGCGCAATGATACCGACGCGGAAGCCCTGAGCTTCCAGCATACGGCCGATGATGGCCATACCAAAACTTGGGTGATCGACATAGGCATCACCACTGATAATGATCACATCGCAGCTGTCCCAGCCCAGTTGATCCATCTCTTCGCGCGACATCGGTAAAAACGGCGCGGTGCCATAACATTCGGCCCAATAAGGCTTATAGGAAAACAATTCACGGTCGGGTTGGATCAGGCTGGTCGTGCTCATTCTGGTGCTCTTTCACAGGTTAATTAATCGCCGGGCGGCGATTATACGCACTAGTGGCAAAAAGAGCATGGTTATTTCACAAAAGTGGATTTAGTTACCTTCACGAAACAGAGTTGACGATTGATTCTACCCACTGGGAATATGGCCAGGTTGCGGACATGATCCCCCACGGCCAGCGGAATGCCTACGCTTTGCGCTACCTGTGCCAACTGACCGCGCAGTTCGCGATCGTAGGCGTTGACGCTGGCCGGTCGCACGCTGTTTCACAATGTAAAAATGCTGCATTCGGCTTCCCAGGAGCAGCCTATACAACCGTCTTAAAGCGCCGGCTGCACCATAAACTGGCCGGCGCTGCCGCGATCCGCCATTTCCAGCGTCTGGCTGTAGAACAGGAACGGGAAATGTTCCGAAGTGGACTGGTTGAAGTAAACCAGCAGTTCGACGTCACCGTCGACCCATACCGTGTCCTTCCAGCCGCGATCTTCCGCCATCGGCTGCGCACCGTTGACGCGTTTCACCAGGAAACGTACGCCCTGAATATGGAATGCCTGCGGCGTATCCGCGTGGATATTCCAACGCTCCCAGCTGCCTTGCTGAGTTTGCACATCAATACGGTTCATGTCCCAGATAGCCCCGTTGACCCCGGCCTGGCTATCGCCCAGACGGAATTCACGGGTGCGGCTGACACTGCCGTCCAGCAGTTCATCCGCCAGCAGGCGCATGGGCAGGTTATCGGTCACCAGCGGCAACAATCCGGTCGGTTTCAGTGTCAGAACCTGGGTAGAAACCAGGATACTCGAAGGCTCAATCAGGCCACGCAGACGATCCATAATGCCCGCAGCCTCACCGGCACTGATCGTCACTTCATCGCCTTTTGACATATCGATCAACACTTCACGGCGCTCACCCGGTGCCAGTGAAAGCTGTTGCACCGCTACCGGAGCCGGCAGGAACCCCTGATCGCTGGCGATCACATTGAACGGCCGACCGTCACTCAATTGCAGCATGTAGCGACGTGAGTTGGAAGCATTGAGCAGGCGCAGGCGTACCCAACCACGGGAGACTTCAACGTAAGGATTTTGCACGCCGTTAACCAACAGCGTATCGCCGATAAAGCCGCCCTGCGACGGGGGGGCGTATTCCGGTGTGCCGAAGTTATCCAGTCGCTTGTCCTGAATAATCAACGGGAAATCATCGACACCATAGTGGTTGGGCAGCGGCAATACCTTGCTGACTTCATCTTCGACCAGCCACAGCCCAGCCAGACCGTTATAAACATGCGGCGCCATGCGATTAGGCGTGCTGGCGTGATACCAGCAGGTGGCGGCACTCTGACGGATAGGCAGCACCGGCGACCAGTCAACGTTAGGAGACATCATGCGTGGTGCGCCACCCATCAGGGTTCCCGGCACCTGCAGACCGCTGATGGTCATCGCCACCGGCTCCGGCAGGCGGTTGCTGTAGATCAGCTTGACGTCATCGCCGTTGTAAACCCGCACCGTCGGCCCAAGGTACATGCCGTTAATGCCCCACACCGACGTCTTGCGGTTATCCATAAATGCCCAGTGGGCGCGCTGCAAGGTTAAAAACAGCGGCTGGCCGCGGCGGGACTCCAGCAGCGGGGGAATAGGTAATGGGGTCTGCATTCCGCTCGCCTCAGCCCTCAGCGGCACGGCTCCTGCGCACAGCGCCAAGCCCGATGCCTGAATAAACTGACGTCGACTGAGTGACATATTTTCTCCATGAAAAGCAATGACTAAACCGTATGCAAAGACCGGGCTCCTGTTAATCAGATTAGCAGGAGCCCAGGCGTTAACGGCGTTTTACGCCGTTTAAAAGTTCATTCTTTGAAGCCGGTAGGAATATTATTTTCCGGCTGCATTGCGCTGGGCAACTTCTGCGTCCAGCTCGGCAATTTTCGCCAGCATCAGCTCATGGCAATGGGCTGCCAGCTCACGCACATTTTCTCTACCGTAATTACTGATATCGATCGGTTCCATCACTTCTACGATCGCATGACCGTTATCCCAACGGTTAAGATTAATTTTACCGCTGGTGGTGGAAACGCAGATCGGCACAATCGGCACCCCGGCAGCGATTGCCGCGTGAAATGCGCCGGTTTTAAACGGCATCAACCCACGCCCACGGCTGCGGGTACCTTCAGGAAACATCCAGACCGAAATATCACGTTTTTTAAACTGTTCGGCCACCTGGGCAATGGTGCCGTGCGCCTTGGCGCGATTATCCCGGTCAATCAGCAAGTTACCGGTCACCCAATACAGCGGGCCGAAGAACGGGACCCACAGCAGGCTTTTTTTACCCACGGTCACGGTGCGCGGCTGCACCGCTTTGGCGGCCGTAACCATATCGTAGTTATTCTGGTGGTTGGCAATATAAATGCAGTTGCCGTTTTTGGCCGCATCGGCCGGCACCCGAACTTCCACTTTCAAACCAAATAACCCGGACAGGCGGCCAAACAGATGACCGAACGTCGCCACGTGGCGGGGATCGCGGGGGCGGAATACCAAACAGTAAATAGAACCGAAAATGCACACCAGAAGACAATACAGAGTGGCGAGCACGGCACGTAAAATTAATAACATAACAACCTCATTAGCACACTGCCGACGCAGCCTGAAACGCTGCGCAGATCCCTTTACTCATTCTTTGATTGCAGAGTTCGAAGAGCTGCCCTGCCTTTTTTTGCTATTTTCCCGCCAGCCGACGAAACGCACAATAATTTTATGCCGGTAAATGTTAACTATTTGAAAATAATTGCCGGTGGTGGGAAATAAAGCGGGCGCAGCATGCTGCGCCCGTGGAGTTATCCAGCCTTCTCAGGTTTATTCTTCGCTGTCACCGGTAGGCGCACGTGCCGGGGCATCAACCTCTACGCGATCGATTCGCTGCAGACCACGTGGCAGTAAGGTGCCTTTACGGCCACGCTCCGCACGGAACTTCTGCAAATCTTCTGGACGCAGCGTCAGCTTGCGTTTACCTACGTGCAGGGTCACAGAAGTCTGCGGTGGCAGCACGAACAGCCATGCCAGCCTGTCTTCACCTGATGCGACCTGCGCCGACGGGATGGAGACAATCTTGTTGCCCTTGCCTTTCGACAATTGCGGCAGGTCGGCAACCGGGAAGAACAACATGCGCCCGGCGGCAGTGATCGACAGCAGCATGTCATCGTCACCGTGGATCTCCATCGGTGCCAGCGCTTTGGCGTTATCCGGCAGAGTAATCATCACCTTGCCGGCACGGTTACGCGCCACCAGATCGTTGAAGGTACAGACAAAGCCATAACCGGCGTCAGAAGCCATCAGCAACTTCTGGTCGTCCGCAGCCATCAGCACCTGCTCAATGGTCGCGCCCGGTGGTGGCGTCAGCTTGCCGGTCAACGGCTCGCCCTGCCCACGCGCCGAAGGCAGCGTCAGCGGATCCAGCGCGTAGCTGCGCCCGGTGGAGTCGATAAACACTACCGGTTGGTTGCTCTTGCCGCGTGCCGCACTGCGGAAGCTGTCACCGGCCTTGTAGCTCAGGCCACTTGGATCGATATCGTGGCCCTTGGCGCTGCGCACCCAGCCCATTTCAGACAGCACGATAGTCACCGGCTCCGACGGCACAAAGTCGTGCTCGCTCATCGCCTTGGCTTCTGCACGCTCGGTAATCGGCGAGCGGCGATCGTCGCCGTAGGCCTGTGCATCGGCCTGGATCTCTTTTTTAATCAGGGTGTTCAGCTTGCGCTCGGAGGCCAACAGCGCCTGCAGTTGATCGCGCTCTTTGGCCAACTCATCCTGCTCGCCGCGGATCTTGAACTCTTCCAGCTTAGCCAAATGGCGCAGTTTCAGTTCGAGGATCGCTTCGGCCTGGGAATCGGAAATACCAAAACGCTGCATCAGCACCGGCTTGGGTTCGTCCTCACTACGGATGATGTGGATCACTTCATCGATATTGAGGAACGCCACCAGCAAACCTTCCAGGATGTGCAGGCGTTTCAGTACTTTTTCCAGACGGTAGTTCAGGCGGCGACGCACCGTATCGCGACGGAATGCCAGCCACTCGGTGAGGATTTCCACCAGCCCTTTCACCTGCGGGCGGTTGTCCAGACCAATCATGTTCATGTTGATGCGGTAGCTGCGTTCCAGATCGGTCGTGGCAAACAGGTGATTCATCACCTGATCCAGATCGATACGATTGGAGCGTGGCACAATCACCAGCCGCGTTGGGTTCTCGTGATCGGATTCATCACGTAAGTCTTCAACCATCGGCAGCTTTTTGGCACGCATCTGGCTGGCAATCTGCTCCAGCACCTTGGCGCCGGAAACCTGGTGCGGCAAGGCGGTGATCACCGCGCTGCCGTCTTCTTTATTCCAGACGGCGCGCATGCGTACCGAGCCACGACCGTTCTGATAAATTTTGCGGATTTCTTCACGCGGGGTAATGATCTCGGCTTCGGTCGGGTAATCCGGGCCCTGGACGAACTCGAGCAACTCTTCCAGCGAAGCGCCAGGCTTGTCGATCAACGCCACCGCAGCGGCGGCCACTTCACGCACGTTGTGCGGCGGAATATCGGTCGCCATACCGACGGCAATACCGGTGGTGCCGTTCAGCAGGATGTTGGGCAGGCGGGCCGGCAACATCTTCGGCTCCTGCATGGTGCCGTCAAAGTTTGGCACCCAGTCAACAGTGCCCTGGCCCAGCTCGGCCAGCAACACTTCCGCGTATTTGGACAGGCGGGATTCGGTATAACGCATCGCGGCGAAGGATTTCGGATCATCCGGCGCCCCCCAGTTCCCCTGGCCGTCTACCAGCGGATAGCGATAAGAGAAGGGCTGCGCCATCAACACCATGGCTTCATAGCAGGCACTGTCACCGTGCGGATGGTATTTACCCAGCACGTCACCCACGGTACGGGCAGATTTTTTGAATTTGGCGCTGTTATTCAGCCCCAGCTCAGACATGGCGTAGATGATGCGGCGTTGTACCGGCTTCAAACCGTCACCAATGTACGGCAACGCCCGATCCATGATGACGTACATGGAATAGTTCAGATAGGCGTTTTCAGTGAATGTGTGCAGCGGTAAACGCTCTACACCGTCATGAGTCAGATCACTCATTACTCAATTATCCTCAGACCGTGGCTTGGCAATCCCTGGACGACAAAGGGTTGATTCTGTCCGCGATAGTAACTCATCAGCGGGGTGGCTGTCACAGATGGCGCAGCAATCGTCCGGTGTCGCGGGTTCATCGGCCGATTTTATGCAAAATTTCGCGATCCCTCGGCGCATTTATTGACTCACAGTCAACACTGTTGTGCGCTGGATCCCATTTTTACTTACATTGCCAAGCATTACACTCCCTGTCAGCGAAATGTTTTCCGTACCTGATGCGGAGGACATCACATATTTTAATTCTCACAGGTGCCGTGAAAGATGAGCAATATCCTGATTATCAATGCTAAAAAACAATTCGGCCATTCCGACGGCGAACTCAACCAAACCATGAGCGACGTGGCAGAAACCTATCTGCGCGATGTGCAACATCAAGTACAGGTTACCGTGGTCGATGACGGTTACGACATCGAAGCCGAAGTGCAAAAATATCTGTGGGCCGACGTGGTGATTTATCAAATGCCAGGCTGGTGGATGGGCGAGCCGTGGATCCTGAAAAAATACATCGACGAAGTGTTCACTGCCGGGCATGGCAGCCTGTACGCCAGCGATGGCCGCACCCGCTCGGACGCCGGCAAGAAATACGGTTCCGGTGGCCTGATCCAGGGCAAAAAGTACATGCTGAGCCTGACCTGGAACGCCCCGCTGGAGGCCTTTACCGACCCGGAACAGTTCTTCCACGGCGTCGGCGTTGACGGCGTGTATCTGCACTTCCACAAGGCCAATGAATTCCTGGGCATGGAAGCGCTGCCGACCTTTATCTGTAATGACGTGATTAAACAACCGGATATCGACAGCGACATCGCACGTTATCGCGAGCATCTGGCCGAAATTTTTGCTTAACTGGCACTATGCACGTCAATTAATGAGGTAATGATGATCACCGTAATTGCAGAAATCAAAACCAAACCGGGCCACCGTGAAACGGTCCTGAAGGCGATTGAGAAACTGATCCCGCTGGTGCTGGCAGAAGACGGCTGTAGTGAATATACGCCAATGATCGACAGCCACACCCAGGCGCCATGGCAGAAATTGTCGCCGGACTCGGTGTTTATGCTGGAAAAATGGGCCAGTCAGGCGCATCTGGAAAAGCATCTGGATATCGCTCACATGCACCGTCATCGTGACACCATCAAAGACAGCGTGCTGGGCGTGACCATTCACGTATTGGGTAACGCACTTTAGGCTGCGCCCCTACAGCGTCTGCGCATCAATATGCGCACTGACGTAGTCCAGAAAACAGGTAATACGCGCCGCCAACTGGGTATTGCGGTAATAGACCGCATTAATCGGTTGGCGCACATCCAGCGTTTCCTGTTCCAGCAAGGGTATCAGTCGCCCCGCACGCTGATCGTCTCGCGTCATGAAATCCGCCAATTGCACTATCCCCTCCCCCCGTAACGCCAACTGACGCAGGGTTTCACCGCTGGAAGCCGAAATTGTCGGGGTAATGGTAAAATGCTGCGCCTGCTGATAGCGCAACGGCCACAGGTTGAGCGACTCCGGCTGGGTGAACCCGAGCAGGCAGTGCTCGCACAGCGCTTCCACGCTGCCCGGTGTACCATTGCGCGCGAGATACTCCGGGCTGGCAAGAATACGCAAGCGGCTGGAGCCCAACAGACGTGCATGAATAGTCGAGTCCCGCAGCGCGCCAATGCGAATGGCAATGTCGGTGCGCTTTTCCAGCAGATCGATGATCAGGTTATCGGTATTCAGTTCCAGCTCAATCTGCGGATAGCTTTGGCGGAAGCCGGCCACCAGCGGCACGATCACGTGTTCCATAAACGGAGCGGCAGCGTTGACCCGCAGTTTCCCGGCAGGGATCAACCTGCGCAGCGCCATTTGCTCTTCGGCATTTTCCACCGAATGGATAATCTCACGCGCGTGGTTGAGAAAATTCTGGCCTTCTTCGGTCAGCTCCAGTCGACGCGTGGTGCGGCGCATCAGGGTGGTATCGAGTTTTTTTTCCAACCGGCTGAGTGCGCGGCTGATGCCGGAGGTGGTCTGACCGAGCTGTTCAGCTGCGGCAGTGATGGAGCCGCTGTCAACGACGGTGGTAAAGGCCAGTAACTCTTCGAGGGTGATTTTCATGCATGCCGCCCAGAGTGGTCAGGTGCCGCACGCAGCGCCCCTACGGGAAGAAGACCCGGCGGGGAAGCCGGGCCAGTCAGTCTTTCGCCGGACCTGTCAGGCAGACAGCTCGGCCATATCGCCTTTGTCCTGCAGCCAGTTGCGGCGATCTTCCGAACGCTTTTTGGCCAGCAACATGTCCATCACCGCCAGCGTCTGATCCACATCCTCGTCGCTCACCGTCAATTGCACCAGACGACGGGTATTGGGGTCGAGCGTGGTTTCACGCAGCTGTGGCGGGTTCATCTCACCCAGCCCTTTAAAGCGCTGAACGTTAGGCTTGCCCTTTTTGCGCTTCAACTGTTCCAGCACGCCGGCCTTTTCCTCTTCATCCAGCGCATAGAACACCTCTTTGCCGAGGTCGATTCGGTACAACGGCGGCATCGCCACATAGACGTGGCCCCCCTTAACCAGCGAACGGAAGTGACGCACAAACAGCGCGCACAGCAGCGTGGCAATGTGCAGGCCGTCGGAGTCCGCATCCGCCAGGATACAGATTTTGCCGTAGCGCAGTTGGCTGAGATCTTCGCTGTCCGGATCAATACCAATCGCCACCGAGATGTCGTGCACTTCCTGCGAAGCCAGCACTTCGTCCGAAGACACTTCCCAGGTATTGAGGATTTTACCTTTCAACGGCATGATCGCCTGGTATTCACGATCGCGCGCCTGCTTGGCTGAACCGCCTGCTGAGTCCCCTTCGACCAGGAACAATTCGGTCATGTTCAGATCCTGCGAGGTGCAATCGGCCAGTTTACCCGGCAGTGCCGGACCGCTGGTCAGCTTCTTGCGCACCACTTTTTTGGCGGCGCGCAGACGGCGCTGAGCGCTGGAAATGGCCAGCTCGGCCAGCTGTTCTGCCGCCTGTATGTTCTGGTTCAGCCACAGGCTGAAGGCGTCTTTCACCACGCCGGATACGAAGGCCGCACACTGGCGCGACGACAGACGCTCTTTGGTCTGCCCGGCGAACTGCGGATCCTGCATCTTTACCGACAGCACGTAGGCGCAACGCTCCCAAATATCCTCAGCGGAAAGCTTCACGCCGCGCGGCAGAATATTGCGGAACTCGCAGAACTCGCGCATCGCATCCAGCAACCCCTGACGCAGGCCGTTAACGTGGGTGCCGCCCTGCATGGTCGGGATCAGGTTCACGTAGCTTTCAGTCAGCAGTTCACCGCCTTCCGGCAGCCACAGCAGTGCCCAGTCTACCGCCTCGGTGTCGCCGGCAAAGTTGCCGACAAACGCCGCTTCCGGCAGGGTAATCAGGCCGTTAACCGCTTCCATCAGGTAATCGGTCAGGCCGTCCTGATAACACCAGCGTTGTTCGGTATTGTTCAGCTTGTCGATGAAGTAGATTTCTACCCCAGGGCACAGCACGGCTTTGGCTTTCAGCAGGTGGCTGAGGCGAGAAACCGAGAAACGCGGGCTGTCGAAGAACTTCTCGTCAGGCCAAAAGTGGATGCTGGTGCCGGTATTGCGTTTACCGCAACTGCCGGTCACCGCCAGGTCCTGCACCTTGTCGCCGTTTTCGAAGGCAATGCTGTAGACATTGCCGTCGCGCTTGACGTTGACCTCCACCCGGGTCGACAGGGCGTTAACCACCGAAATCCCCACGCCGTGCAGGCCGCCGGAGAACTGGTAGTTTTTATTGGAGAATTTACCGCCCGCATGCAGACGACACATGATCAACTCAACCGCAGGAACACCTTCTTCAGGGTGGATATCCACCGGCATACCGCGGCCGTCATCGATCACTTCCAGTGACTGATCGGCGTGCAAAATCACGTCGATGCGCTTGGCATGACCGGCCAACGCTTCATCGACGCTGTTATCTATCACCTCTTGGCCGAGGTGATTGGGGCGCGTCGTGTCGGTATACATGCCGGGACGACGGCGCACTGGTTCTAGACCGCTGAGTACTTCAATGGCATCAGCGTTATAGCTGGATTGAGTCATCGTTGAAATTTTTCGTGGTTAGTAGGAGGTGCCGATACCCGTCGTCTTTCAAGCCGCAGCGTTGTTACCTGCGTTCGCTCACCCCAGTAACTTACCAGAGTAAGCGCCTGGGGATAAGCGAACTGGGCGCCTGGCTGCGACTTGAAAGCCATAGGGTATAAATCGCTAATTCAGACAGAGTTTAGCCCTAAAAAATCCACAATCTGGGGGAAGTAATGCTCGAAACCGACGAAGGCGTGATTTCCACCCGACTCCACCGTCTGTCGACATGCGGTGTAATACGCCACCGCCTGCCCATAATCGAGAATTTCATCGCCCGTTTGTTGCAGTAACCAGATTAAATCCGGCGACTCCAAGGGATCGATCTGCATCGTTTTCAGATCGTAAACGTGTCGAGACTCTAACACATATTGCTGGCCGGTGTAGGGGTTCTCGTTTTTGCCGAGGTAGTCAATCAGCAGCTCAAACGGCCTCACGGCAGGGTTAACCACTACTGCAGGCAGTGAGAAACACTGCGAAAGCCAGGTGGCGTAGTACCCGCCCAGTGAGGAACCGACCAGGCCTATCGTCTGCCCGGCGCGCTCCATCACCATGTTCTCGATCATCTCGGCAGCCTCCGCCGGGAAAACCGGCAGCTGTGGTACCAATACCTCGATATGCGGATGATGTTCGGCCAGCCACGCCTTGAAAGACGTTGCCTTGTCCGAGAACGGCGAACTGTTAAAACCGTGCAGATAGAGCAGTGTCGAAGGCATCAGTACCCATCCGAATCCATATCGGGGCGGAAATCGTCGTTTTCCAACCGGAAAACCTGCGTTTCGACGCGGCCGTCCGGCAATAAATCAATATAGCGCCAGCCGGGTGAAACCTCGTCGATGGTGAAATTGGTGCAGTGCGGCTTGAACTGCACGCAGGTGGACGGCGAGGCCAGCAGGCGCCTGCCCTGCCACTCCAGATCCAGCTCCTGGTGAATATGCCCGCACAGCAGGGTATTCACTTTCGGGTAACGCAGCAGCACCGCGCCCAGCATATGCGGGTTGCGCAGGCTGTGTTGATCGAGCCAGGTACAGCCGGAAGGCAGCGGATGATGGTGCAGCAGCATTAAGGTATAGCGCTCGGGATAGGCTTGCAGGCAGCGCTCCATCCACTCGAGCTGATAGTCGCTCAACTCACCGTAGGGCACGCCAAACACCTGACTATCGAGCAACAGCACCTGCCAGTGGTCACCCACCAGTACCTGTTTTGACGGGGCAATCCCGGCGTCTGCCAGTGCGTCGACCATCGCCGGCTGAAAATCATGGTTGCCCGGCAGCCAAACGCAAGGTGCCGGCAGTCGTGCAATACCTTCGGCAAAGTGCCGGTAGGCAGCCAATGAATGATCCTGTGCCAAATCACCGGTGGCGACGACCAGATCAAAATCACGCTGCTGCGCCAGGATAGCGTCCAACACCGCGTGGTAGCTGCGATAGGTATTAATGCCAAGCAAAGTCTCATTTTCGCCGGCAAAAAGGTGGGTATCTGTTATTTGCAGGATCCTGACCCTGGCCCCACTTGCCACGGTCGGTTTAAACAGGCTTTCCAAATGGTGTCCTTTGTTATCTCAGTCTGTTTAACAAACCGGAACCGCCATTGCTCCATGCGCCAAACAGTAGCGCAACCAATCAGCAAGAAACTGGTTAATTTGATGCTTTTCGTCGCGTTGATGCAACTTTTTGTTGGGATAATCATAACGCGCTTTAAAGCGATAGATCTGCTGACTTGAACACACTTCCGCAACCATCGCGTCATGATACAGCCTCACCGTCATGGCAGGCAGGCTCCAGTAGCTGACCGCCGGAGCGGTCTGTTCAATTTGCACCAGCGAGGTATAACGGGTGGATTCAATAATTGTCAGACGATAACTGGCGCCGCTCACCTGATAAGTCACCGTTTCACCCACTTCATCATTACGCGGCATCAAGCGGCGCAATTGCGCGAAGTTGGTTTCGCACAATCTCATCATTTCGGGGAAATCAGGGGTATAGCGCTGTTTCATTAATTGGCCCACTCTTTTCTTAACGATTCATGGTGCAACGCCAGCCACTGCAATGCAATCACCGATGCAGCGTTATCAATCGCGCCCTCTTCAACCCAGCGGTAAGCCTGTTCGCGGCTGACCACATGAACACGGATATCTTCATGCTCTTCGATCAGTCCATGGATGCCAACCGCGGTAGTCGCGTCCACTTCGCCCACCATAATCGACAAGCGCTCGCTGGTACCGCCGGGGCTGGCTAGGTAGCTCAGCACCGGCTTGCACCGCCCGACCTCGACGCCGGCTTCTTCCTGCGCTTCACGGCGGCACACGTCTTCAACGCTCTCGCCGGTTTCGATCATACCCGCCACCATTTCCAGTAGCCAGGGGGAGCTACTGGTATCGACCGCGGCGATCCGCAGTTGTTCAATCAGCACCACCTCGTCACGCACCGGGTCATAGGGAAGTAACACCGCGGCGTGCCCACGCTCGAAAATTTCGCGTTTAATTTCGGGGCTCATGTCACCGTTGAACAGGCGGTGGCGGAAACGGTATAAATTGAGTGAAAAAAAACCACGGTAAAGCGCCTCACGTGCAATAATTTCTACATCATTTTCATCAAGAGTAACGGGCGACGGTTGCGAGTGGCTCATAAGTGAATTCTCCTGCATGAGTATGCCGATAAAATAAACAGTTTTGATGACAGAAACGGCGGGATAATCTTCCGTAGCTTTATGTTAGGCTGTTTCCCGCCATTGCCTGTAATGTGAGCCATGATATCAGGTGTGACGTGTGCGACCAGTTGAACTACGGTAAACAGGCAGCCTGAAAGGTAAAAGTTACGCGAGATGGCACATTCAGCCAACTCGGGCGAACAACAGACTCTGCTAGAATCGGCAATTATTTCGTCTATCGTCAGCTAACTCCGCAATATTGCTGCACAACAAGGAATGCAAATGAAGAAACTGCTCCCCCTTCTTATCGGACTGAGCCTGGGCGGCTTCAGTGCAATGAGCCAGGCTGAGAACCTGCTGCAGGTCTACAAACAGGCCAGGGAAAGTAACCCGGATCTGCGCAAAACCGCCGCTGACCGTGACGCCGCATTCGAAAAAATCAACGAAGCGCGCAGCCCGCTGCTGCCGCAGTTGGGTTTGAGCGCGGGTTATAACCGTAGCTATGGCTATCGCGACAACCGCGACCAAAACGGCAACACCACCAGCGGCTCGCTGGCGCTGACCCAAACCATTTTCGACATGTCGAAATGGCGTGCGCTGACGCTGCAGGAAAAAACCGCCGGTATCTCCGACGTGACCTTCCAGACCTCGTCGCAACAGCTGATCCTCGACACCGCTACCGCCTATTTCAACGTGCTGAGCGCCATCGACTCGCTGTCTTATACGCAGGCGCAAAAACAGGCGGTTTACCGCACGCTGGATCAAACCACCCAACGCTTTAACGTGGGACTGGTGGCGATCACCGACGTGCAGAACGCCCGTTCCAACTATGACACCGTGCTGGCGGCTGAAGTCACCGCTCGCAACACCCTGGATAACGCGCTGGAAAAACTGCGCCAGGTAACCGGCACCTTCTACCCGGAACTGGCCTCGTTGAATACCGACCGTTTCAGTACCCAGCGTCCGGAAGCGGTGAACAACCTGCTGAAAGAAGCCGAAGCGCGCAACCTGAGCCTGCTTTCTGCCCGCCTGAGCCAGGACTTGGCACGCGAGCGAATCCGTTCAGCACAGACCGGCTATATGCCGACCGTTGATTTCAGCGCTTCAACCGCCGTGTCCAACAACAGGTACAGCGGCTCCAGTAACGTTGCTAAGGACAACGATGCAGGCGAAAACAAAGTGGGGCTGAGCTTCAATCTCCCGCTGTACAGCGGCGGCCAGACCAATTCACAGGTGCAGCAGGCGCAGTACAACTTCGTCGGCGCCAGTGAGCAACTGGAAAGCGCCCACCGCAGCGTAGTGCAGACCGTGCGTTCGTCATTCAACAACGTGAACGCTTCGATCAGCAGCATCAACGCCTACCAACAAGCGGTAGTGTCTGCCCAGAGTTCATTGGATGCGATGGAAGCCGGTTACCAGGTAGGTACCCGCACCATCGTCGACGTGCTCGATGCCACCACCACGCTGTATAACGCCAAGCAGCAGCTCTCCAGCGCGCGTTATACCTACCTGATCAACCAACTGAACATCAAGTCGGCGCTCGGTACCCTGAACGAAAACGACCTGATGATGCTGAACGGCGCATTGGGCAAACCTATTTCTACTTCGCAAGACGTGGTAGCACCGCAGACCACCGCGCAAGACGCTAATGCTGAAGGCTATAACGGCAACGCACCTGCGCCGCAAACCGCAGCACCGGTTGCCACCCGCGCCTCCGCGCCGGCGACCACCACCAGCCAGCCTGTACGCAACAGCGGTAATCCATTCCGCAATTGATTGCAGCACTGTGCTGAATACGGGGTATGGCTTCTGCCACACCCCGTTTTTTTACCTGCTCATCGGTTCTGCCCACCGTCTCACAGCCGTTGCCCCTCCCTGGGGTGGTATCATCAAGGTTATCGTTTTATCTCGTCTGGATGGGATCCGATGGAGAACACCCCAAGCTGGCAACGTCTGATCGATGGCGATCTGCCGCCCGCACAGCGCCCTGCACCGGCAATCTATGCTTCCTGGCTACGCTGCCGCAGCCTGATGCAGCCTGCGATGTGGAAAAAACCCCACTGCGCACTCGGTGCTACCTTTAACTCCATCTGCCAGCGTAAGAACGATCTGCTGACGCTCGGCCAGGCGGCACTGGAAGACGCTTGCGAGTACATGGAACAGCGACGCTGCCTGCTGATGATCCTCGACGAAAGTGGCTGCATGCTGTGGATGTGCGGCGATATGCCGACGCGCGAGCATCTGCAACAGTTAGGTTTTATGCCTGGCGCTTATTGGGCCGAGGGTGACATCGGCACCAATGCACCTGCGCTGGCCATGTCGGAGGGGCACCCGGTACAGGTACGCGGCAGTGAACATGTACGCAAGGCGCTGCACGACTGGTCATTCTGCGCTACGCCAGTCTACGACAACAGCGGCCGTCAACGCGGTTCGATTGCATTAGGCTGCCTGCTTGACGACTGTGCTGCCGGCGATTTGTCACTGACGCTGGCGCTGGCACGCGAGATCGGCAATTCCCTCAACGCCGACAGCCTGCTGGCAGAGTCCAACCGCCATCTGAACCAGCTTTACGGCCTGCTCGACGGAGTGGATGACGGTGTTATGGCCTGGGACCATCGCGGTTACCTGCAATACATCAATCAACGAGCCGCCTCCTTGCTCAAGCTGGATGAACAACAAAGTCAAGGCAAGCCCCTGTCCCAGTTACTGACGCTGCCTGCTCTGCTCAACCGGGCCATTGCCCAGCGGCAACCGCTGCAACACGTTGAAGTGACCTTCGAACGCCAGCGGCAGTTTATTGCGGCTCTGTTAACCCTTAAACCGATCCTCGACGGCGAGCGCTGCAGCTTTATCGCCCTGCTGCATCCCCTCGAGCGACTGCATCAGTATGTCAGCAGCCAGTTGGGGCGTGTCAGCCACAGTTTTGAACAGATGCCTTCCTCCTCGCTGGAGATGCGGCGGCTGATTCGCTATGGCCAACAGGCGGCGAAAGGCCAGCACCCGATCCTGCTGTGCGGCGAAGAAGGTGTCGGCAAGGAGCTACTCAGCCAGGCGATCCACAATGCCAGTGAGCGCGCCAGCGGGCCGTACATCGCCCTCAACTGCCAGCTATTGCCGGAAGCCCAGGGGCTACGGGAACTGTTGGGCAGCGATGCCAACGAGGAAGAAGCGGGCCAGCTCAGTAAATTTGAACTGGCCAATGGCGGTACGCTGTACCTGGAACAAATCGAGTATTTGCCGGCGGAGATGCAGTCTGCACTGTTGCAGGTGCTGAAAACCGGCGTAGTCATGCGACTCAATTCCAATCGGGTGATCCCGGTCGATGTGCGGGTGATCGCCAGCAGTGCCGCCGATCTGCCGCTGTTGGTGCAGCAGAATCGCTTTCGCCGCCAGCTGTTCTACAGCCTGCAAGCATTCGAGATCCAAATCCCGGCGCTACGCCAACGGCTGAGCGATATTCCGCTGCTGGTGAAGCACCACTTACGCACGCTGGAACAGCATTTCCAGTGCCGTTTTCGGGTGGATGACGAGGTGATGGTCCAGCTCGGTCTGTATTTGTGGCCCGGCAACGATCTGGAACTAAAGGGGGTGGTGGAGCGTACCGCGATGATGTGCCACGGCCACCATCTACAGTTGGCGGATTTGCCCGAGCACCTGCTCAGCCACCAACCCCTGCTGGAAAGTGAACCACAACCGGGCATGCCGCTATTAACACTGGCCGAGATGGAACGTCAGGCGATCATTCATGCGGCTAACGTCAGCCGCGGGCAATTGAACGAAATGGCGCAGCTGCTGGGCATTGGTCGCACCACGCTGTGGCGAAAAATCAAACAATATCAGATTGATATCCGCCAGTTTAAGCTGCGCCCCTGAGGCCACGCCGTCAGTGGCTGAGTTGCAACACACCGCGCGCCGCATCCAGCATCGCTTTCTGGCCGCTGCGGGTTTTGCTCATGCAGTCGTTCATGCCCACCACCATAGGTATGCCCATCGCCTTGGCCAAAATTGCGCTGTGCGACAGTGCGTTACCGCCGCTCAAGCAGATGCCGAGCACCAGACGACGATCGAGCATCACCACGTCAGACGGCATCAGTTCATCCATCACCAGAATGGACGGCACGGTTAGCATAATCACCGGTAATGGTTGCTGTTGCAGATGACTCAGAGTGCGCCGCAGCATGTCGCGCACGTCCAACTCCCGCGCCCGCATGTATTCATCGTCCAGTTCACGATACTCACCGGCAATGGCTTCCATCTCTTGTCGCCAGGCCTGCTCGGCGCTGCATTGCTGACGGGCGATACGGGTATAGGCCGCCTGCTGCAAATCCGGGTCATCCAGCAGCATGCTGTGCGCACCGAAGATTGCCGCCTGCGGCTTGCCAATTAATGAGCCGGTGCGCTCCGCCAGCCGGTTTAATTCGCTCAGCGTATGCTGCAGTGCCTGGCGCAACCGCTGTTGTTCGTTCAGCACGTCATCGGCGCCAATGGTACGCTCAACCACCGTCGGCCAGAAGCTGAGCGCCTGCCACACCGGGCCACTGGTTACGCTTTCCGCTACCGGAATACCGTGCAGCGAGGGCAGGCTCTGCTCAGATACCGTTTCGCCAAAGTGCTGCTCTGCCAGCGCGCTAAACGCCGCCAGTGCCTGTTCGGCCTGCGGCCCACCTGCAATCAGCCGAATGGTATCGCCGTGGCGCACCTGTAAAAGCGCAAGCTGGTTAAGACTACGCGGATTGGCGCACTGGCCCTGCTTTTCCAGCACCAGTTCGGCATCGAAGGGGGCCAACGCTTCCGCTAGTCGGGCGGCCGGGCGGGCGTGCAACCCATGCGGGTTCTGTACCGTCCAATTGACGCTTTTCCCCTGAGCCAGCGGCAATTCAGCGCTTTGAGCAACCGGCGCGGCGGCTTCCCCCAACTGCGCCTGTTTGGCCTGCAACGCACCTTGCGCCTCGGCCAGTACCTGTTCCAGCCCGGCACCGGCATTGGCAGCCACCACCGCAGCCAGCGTCCCTTCGACCAGCGGTGCCGAACACAGCCGGACTTTGGCGGCCACCGACGGCTCCAGCAAGTCGATCGCAGTTTCGGCACTCAGCAACGCACTGCCCAAATCCATCAGCACCACAATGCCCGCTGCGTCAGCCACCGACTCAATCGCTTCCATCACTTTGACCGCATCGGTGCCTATCGGGTGTTCCGCATCATCGACCCCTGCCGCCAGCACCAGCTTGCAGCCATCGCCACGCATCATCTGCAACGCCAGTTCTTCAACTCCGCGCGCCAACAGCGCACTGTGTGAAACTACAACGATATTGATCATCTCGCCTCCTGCTATTGACCGGCGACCGCTGCCAGCGTTTTCATCATCAGCATCACCGAGGTGGCACCCGGATCCTGATGACCGATGCTGCGCTCACCCAGGTAACTGGCACGCCCTTTGCGTGCCTGCATGGTGATGGTGCTTTCAATCGCCTGCTCCGCCCGTTCACTGGCGCGCTGTAGGGCCTCCGCCACGCTTAGCTGCTGCAGAGCCGACTGGCCCAGGCTTTCCACCACTGGCCACCAGACATCACACATGGTTTTATCACCCGGCTCCGCCTTGCCGCGCATCACCACACCTTCGACGCCTTCCTGCATCATTTGATGCAGCTCCGCCAGATCCAGGCTCTGCTTGGCATTGGTCGACTGCGCAGCGCGGATGAAGAAGGTGCCAAACAGCGGACCACTGGCTCCCCCCACGCTGGACAGCAGCGTCATGCCGGTGTTCTTCAGGATAAAACCGATGTCTTTGTCCGCCACCGAAGGCAGCTTTTCCACCACCTTGTTGAAGCCACGGTTCATATTCAGCCCGTGGTCGGAATCCCCGATCTCGGTATCCAGCCGGGTTAGAAAATCACGCTGCTGCGCAAACACGTCGCCGCAACACATCAGCCAGTCGACCACTTGTTGTTTGGTTAACGCCATGACTCCTCCTCAGCAACCCCAACGCAGCGCAGGCGTTTTCACCGGCGCATCCCACAGGGACAACAGTTCGTCATCCACCTTCAGCAGCGTGATTGAGACCCCTTGCATATCCAGCGATGTGCAATAGGACCCCACCAGGCTGCGCTCAACAATCATGCCCGCTTCGGCACAACGCTCCGCCAATCGGTGATAAACGCCATACAGTTCGGACAGTGGCGTTGCGCCCAGGTTATTTACCAGTGCGATCACCCGGTCTCCACGCGTCAGCGGTTGTTTGGTCTGTACTTCATCGCGCCATTCGCCCTGTTGACGATCCCAGGCGCGGATGGTGCGCTGGTAATGACCATGGTCGATCAGGGTATGGAACATGTCGTCCACCGCCGCATTCAGGGTGGTGAATGGGCGACGCGCAATGCCCGGTTCACCGTGAATACCGACGCCGAATTCCATCTCGTTTTCCGCCAGCACGAATGACGGCTTGCCGGCAGCCGGTACGGTACAGGCCCCCAGCGCGATACCGATCGAATGCCCGTGATTATTGATGTTGTGGCCCAGTGTCACGATGCTATCGAGGCTGTCGCCACGCGCCGTTGCCGCACCGAGCAGTTTCTCCATCAGCACGGTATTGGCCACCCCGCGTCGCCCGGCGGTGAACAGGCTGTCTTTAACCGCCACGTCATCATCCACCAGCACCGTCGCCACCTGGACACCGCTGTCATGCAGCAGCTCAGTGGCGGTTTCAAAGTTCAGTACGTCACCAGTGTAGTTTTTAATCAGCAACAACACCCCGGCACCGCCGTCGATCGCCTGGCCGCACTCGTACATTTTATCCGGCGTTGGCGAGGTGAAAATTTCCCCTGGGCAGGCACCGTCGAGCATGCCTTCGCCGACAAAACCGCAGTGCATCGGCTCGTGACCGCTGCCGCCGCCGGACAGGATCGCCACCTTGCCCGCCACCGGCGCATCGGCGCGGGTGACAAACACCGGTTCCTGATGCACCAACAGCTCAGGATGAGCCTCTGCCAACCCCAACAGTTGCTCTTCCAGTACCGACTCAACCTTGTTAATCAGTTTTTTCACGGTTATTTCCTCGTTTGGCCAACGGGGCGCAGCCAGTAAACTGCGCCCCTGCGGTATCAGCTTGAATGTTGTTGCAGCCAGGCGCTGCCCAGCCGGTCTGCCGTCAGAATGGCCGCCTGTACGCTGGCAGGCGTGACCTCGAACGGCATATTGTGGATGGTTTCGCCTGCCGCGCAGCTGGCTTCGGCCACCGCCATAATTTTCTCTGCCGGGTCGCCGTTAACGCCCATTTGCGCCAGCGTGATGGGCAAGCCGAGACGCTGGCAGAACTCCAGCACCGTTTCGATCTGCACCATACTGCTGTTTTGCAGCACCAACTGTGACAGCGTGCCAAACGCCACTTTTTCGCCGTGGTACAGGTGGTGACACTCTTCCAGCACGGTAAAACCGTTGTGAATGGCGTGCGCGGCCGCCAGGCCACTGCTTTCGAAACCGATGCCGCTCAAATAGGTATTGGCCTCGATAATGCGCTCGACCGCTTCCGTCACCACACCGGCCTCAACCGCCAGCTTGGCCTTAACGCCCTCCGCCAGCAGCGTCTCATAGCACAACCGTGCCAGGCTCAATGCCGCCAGCGTGGATTTGCCGCCCGCCATGCTGGTCGCCTGGGCATCGAAACAGGCCTGCGCCTCAAAATAGGTTGAAAGCGCGTCGCCCATGCCTGCAACCAGCAACCGCACCGGCGCCCTGGCGATAATCGCGCTGTCCATTATCACCATGTCCGGATTACTGGTGTGGATCAGATATTCGTCAAATTCGCCCTGTTCGGTGTAGATCACCGACAGCGCACTGGTGGGCGCATCGGTGGAAGCAATAGTCGGGATCAGCACCACCGGCAGATGCTGGTAATGGGCGATAGCCTTGGCGGTGTCCAACGTTTTACCGCCACCGACGCCAATCACACCGCGACAGCCATGGGCCTTCAGTTCCTGGCCCAGCCGGTCGATTTCCTTATGGCAGCATTCGCCGTTGAACACACAGGCGTGATGCCTCACCCCGTGCTGGTGCAAGCTGCCCATCAGGGTATCGCCCGTCAGCTTCATCACAAAGTCGTCGGCGATCACGAAATAATGGTCGGCAAGGGCTTTCGCGTATTTGCCCACGGCGGCCAATGCGTTGGCGCCCTGGATGTACTTGCCTGGAGACTGGATGATTCTCAACATAACCGGATCCTTGTAGGGAAATTGGCGATGGTAACGTTCAGATATCAGGTGATGGTGCGTCGGTCTTGTGCCGTCGCGTTGTTATGGACTGACTATAGGGCTTGCCGAAGGCTTTGCGACCTCCGGCATTTTTGTTTCATTATGGAACATTACTTTACCCATGGCGTTTCATAATGAAACTCTGCCGAGGCTTTTTTAGCCGGTAAAGCGAACTGGCGCACAACCCAACGTATAGCTGCGTAAAGAGTGGATTCTGTAGGCATTTCAGCTTTAATTTTGACCATCTTTACCCTATCCTTACCGCCATTACTGGGAATGGGCGAATACAGCCCGACTGATGGGATGAATAACGATGAAACGGACAAAAAACATCAACCGAGAGACGTTCCGCAAGTCCTGGCGCGACTACCGTGTTGCGCCCGTAGCCTTGGCGATCAGCGCAGTCTTTATGCTCGCCGGCTGCGAGAAGAGCGATGAAACGGTCTCTATGTATCAAAATGCCGACGACTGTTCGCGCACCAACCCTTCAATGAGCGAGCAGTGCACCACTGCCTATAACAACGCCTTGAAAGAAGCCGCAAAAACCGCGCCAAAATACGCGACTCGCGAAGACTGTGTCGCCGAGTTCGGTGAAGCGCAGTGTACTCAGGCACCCGCCCCGGCACAGGCCGGTATGGCAGCCGAGTCACAGAGCAGCGGCAGCATGTGGATGCCATTGATGGCAGGCTACATGATGGGCCGCATGATGGGCGGCTCCGGCTTTGCTCAACAGCCGCTGTTCACCTCTAAAAACGCCGCCAGCCCGGCCAACGGCAAATTCGTTGATGCCTCTGGCAAGAGCTACGGCCCGGCCACCGCTGGCGGCCGCACCATGACGGTGCCAAAAACCGCCATGGCACCAAAACCGGCAGTGACCAATACCGTCACCCGTGGTGGCTTTGGCGAATCCGTCGCCAAACAGACCAGCATGCAGCGCAGCAGTGCGACCTCCAGCTCACGCAGCATGGGCGGTTAATGCATGAAACGCGTTGCGATCACCGAACGCCCGGACTGGCGCGAAAAGGCCACCGAATTCGGCTTCCGCTTCCACACCATGTATGGCGAACCCTACTGGTGTGAGGACGCCTATTATCAATTCACGCTGGCGCAGATTGAAGAAATTGAAAACGCCACCGCCGAACTGCACCAGATGTGCCTGCAGGTGGTGGAGAAAGTGGTCGCCAGCGATGCGCTGATGGCCAAGTTCCGCATCCCGAAACACACCTGGGAGTTTGTCCGCAGTTCATGGCGTACCAGCCAGCCGTCGCTGTATTCACGTCTTGATCTGGCCTACGACGGTATCAATCCGCCCAAGCTGCTGGAGAACAACGCCGATACCCCGACCTCACTGTATGAAGCGGCCTTTTTCCAATGGCTGTGGCTGGAAGACCAGATTAACGCCGGCAAGCTCAGCCCGGAGTCCGATCAGTACAACAGTCTGCAGGAAAAACTGATCGAGCGTTTCGCCGAGCTGAAAGCACACCACGGTTTCGGTCTGCTGCACCTGGCCTGTTGCCAGGACAGCGAGGAAGATCGCGGCACCGTGCAATATCTGCAGGACTGCGCGCTGGAAGCCGGAGTCCCGACCGAATTCCTGTTTATGGAAGAGATTGGTCTGGGTGAAAAAGGCCAGTTTACCGACCTGCAGAATCAGGTCATCGGTAACCTGTTCAAGCTTTACCCGTGGGAATTCATGCTGCGCGAGATGTTTTCCACCAAGCTGGAAGATGCCGGCGTGCGCTGGCTGGAACCGGCGTGGAAAAGCATTATTTCCAACAAGGCCCTGTTGCCGATGCTGTGGGAAATGTTCCCGGATCACCCCAACCTGCTGGCGTCGTACTTTGCAGAAGACGATCATCCACAGCTCGATCACTACGTCACCAAGCCGCTGTTCTCGCGCGAAGGTGCCAATATCCAGATCGTGCAGAATGGTCAGCAGGTTGCCAGCGTCGACGGCCCTTACGGCGAAGAAGGCATGATCGTGCAGCAGTTCCACCCGCTGCCACAGTTCGAAGGCAGCTATACGTTGATCGGCAGCTGGCTGGTTGACGATCAACCCTGCGGTATCGGCCTGCGTGAAGATCGTGAGCTGATCACCCAAGATCTGTCGCGCTTCTACCCGCACATCATCCTCGGCTGACGAAAACTCGCCAGAGACCTGAAATGCAAACGCCAGTCTGAGACTGGCGTTTTTTATTTAACCGACCTGCACCGACAGCATGCTCAATGAGCTCATCTCAATGCCATCAACCGGTACGGTTATCGCTTCCTTGCCGTCCCAACTGCCAAGTACGTATAGCAGCGGCAGGTAATGCTCCGGCGTCGGGTTCGACAGCGCCGCGCCTTCATGCTGCATAAAACTCACCAGTGGGTGGTTATCGCCCTGATAATTCAGGTTATCCCGCACGAACTTGTCAAACGACGTGGCCCACGGATAAGGCGTCGCGTCACCCTGCCATTTCACCATCCGCAGGTTATGCACCACGTTACCGCTGGCCACGATCATAATTCCCCGATCGCGCAGCTCCGCCAGCTTGCGGCCCAGCTCATAATGGTATTCCGCCGGCTGAGTGCCGTCGATGCTGAGCTGCACGACCGGAATGTCCGCCTCAGGATACATTTTGATCAACACGCCCCAGGTACCGTGATCCAAACCCCATTCACTGACGTCAGCCTTGACGCGAACTGGCTCCAACACTTGCTGGATCTGCGCGGCCAGTTCAGGTGAACCAGGAGCCGGATACTGGGTATCAAACAGCGCCTGTGGGAAACCACCAAAGTCATGGATGGTTTTCGGCTTTTCCATCGCGGTAACCGCAGTACCATGAGTATACCAGTGCGCTGAAACGGCAACGATGGCCTTCGGGCGTGGCAAGGTTTCACCCAACGTACGCCATGCACGGGTGTAGCGGTTTTCTTCCAGCGCGTTCATCGGGCTACCGTGGCCGAGGAAAAGTGCTGGCATACGAGAGGTGTTCATACAGGATCCTTGGTTGGTCACAATACATTCTGTGGACCAGACTACGCCGTTTACCGGGGTAAAACAGCCGGATAACCATGATGATGATTTTCAATAAATTTGAATGGTTAAAACCAGGGATGGAGCACCGTTTTCAGCCACAAAAAAAGCCGCGTATGCGGCTTTTTTCATACTCAGAAAATCAGTGTGATATCAGCTGGCTTTCTGCTCGTGTGACTGGCGGTAGGCCACCAGATCTTCGATGGTCAGTACGTGCATGTCATGCTGTTTGGCGAACAGGATAACTTCTGCCGCATGCGCCATGCTGCCGTCATCGTTGGTCAGTTCACACAGCACGCCGGCAGGTTTGAAACCGGCCATTGATACCAGATCAATAGTCGCTTCGGTATGACCACGACGGCTCAGCACGCCACCCGGCTGCGCACGCAGCGGGAACACGTGGCCAGGGCGGTTCAGATCGCTCGGCTTGGCGTTATCGGCAATCGCTGCACGAATGGTGGTCAGGCGGTCGGACGCGGAAACACCGGTCGTCACGCCCTGCGCCGCTTCGATAGTCACGGTGAAGGCCGTCTGGAACTGGCTGGAGTTGTTGGTCACCATCATCGGCAGTTCAAGCTGCTGACGGCGCTCTTCGGTAAGACACAGGCACACAATACCGCTACCGTGGCGAATGGTCAGCGCCATCTGCTCAACGGTCATGGTTTCTGCGGCGAAGATCATATCACCTTCGTTTTCACGATTTTCATCATCGAGCACCATCACGCCGCGCCCATTGCGCAATGCTTCAAGAGCGCGTTCTACGCGTTCTACCGGCGTGCCGAAATCTGAAAGTAGGGTCTGATTCATGGTAAAAAACCTCATTAGAAAATTATGGATTACCAGAACCAGGGCGATCTTGAGGAGTAGCTAGCAATAGCTAAAAAAATAACGCAAGCGGGCGCAAACCCGGCAGATACCGTTACTCTCTCCCATCCGGACTATAACCGTCGGCCCCGGAATTACACCGGATCTGCTGACCTCTAACCAAACTGCAAAAGCTGGTTGAGCGCTCGCGGGCTTTCACCGTAGAAGGTGATTTACCGCCGGTGGGGACTTGCACCCCGCCCTGAGAATAAGCTTCTCGACTATAACGCTAATGATTAATCAGGGCAATTGGCAAAAGCATAATTCGGTCAGCCGCAGGGAATGCGGTTAAATAGTTTATCCGGCGGGCAACTCGCATTACACTAGGCGACAGCTATTAAACTCTGAAAGGGATACGCCATGATTGACCCGAAAAAAATTGAACAGATCGCACGTCAGGTGCATGAGTCCATGCCTAAAGGCGTGCGCGAATTCGGGGAAGACGTTGAGAAGAAAATCCGTCAGGTGTTGCAGTCACAGCTCACCCGTCTGGATTTGGTCAACCGCGAAGAGTTCGACGTGCAGACCCAGGTACTGCTGCGCACCCGTGAGAAACTGGCGTTGCTGGAACAGCGTATGAGCGAGCTGGAAAGCAAGCTGAACGCCACGCCTGCTGCGCAACAGCCAGACGCCGAATAAGTTACCCTTAAGGGCGCGGCAACGCGCCCTTAGTGCGGTTTGAGCACCGTCTGCGCCTTAAGCCGCAACACCAGCCAAATCAGCGCGAACATCCCCAGCGCATACAGGCTTTTCCAGCCGATAATCACCATCAACAGCACACACAGCCCTAAGCCTGTCGCCGCCATTAGCCGCGAACGTCCGTGCAATATTCGACAGCCCGCCAGCATGCACAGCAGATAGATCAGCACGAAGATGCCATTGGCATACACCAGCAGCGTATCCAGCGGTAGCTTCAGAGTATAAATCAGCAAGGTGAACAGTAAACAGCTGCCTACCACCGCGCTTAATGCATTGACCGGTGCCTGTCCGGCAGACAGCCTGGCCAGCGCGCTGGACGGACGATCCTGCGCCTGCGACCACACCAGCCGGGCGAAGCTTTGAGTATAGATATTCACGCTGGCAAAGCAGGCCAGATAGCCAATGATGCAGGCCACCCACAGCGCATGCTGACCAAACAATTGCACCACAATCCCCGGCAACGACGCAGCCGCCGCCTGATGCTCACCGTAGGCGTGGAAATGCAGCACCGCCACGGTACAGCCCCAGTACACCGTCCCGGCGACCAACATGCCAAACAGCAGCGCACGCGGAAAATCGCGTTCAGGGTTACGGAACTCGGTTGCCAGATGGGCAAATGCCTCCAGGCCCACAAAGCACCAGAACATCACTGCCAGTGCATGGAACAGATTGGGCGAGGAGATTTCGTGGATTGCCGGCCAGGGAATTTTGGACAGTGAGATGTCGCCGCGCCACCAGATAGCGGCCACCAGCGCCACCACCAGAATAGCGATTAGCGTTTGAATATTGGCGCTGGAACCTGCGCTGCGCGAGCCTAAAAACCAAATCACCACCAGCGTGGCAATTTGCACCAACAGCAGGACATTGGCGCTCCAGCCGAAAGTGGCCTGCCAAAAACCGGCGGCAATCTGCAACGCAGCGGGTAACCCAACCGGAATAACCGATAAAAACAGCCAGCCGGTGACTTTCGCCATACGCGGACCAAAGGCCAGCCCGACAAAGTGCGCTGCGCCAGCCGCGCTGGGGAAGTGGCGGCCCAAAGCCGCAAAGGCGATGGCGATCGGGAACACCAGGATAATCAGCAACGGCCAGGCCCACAGACTATCGCCTTGTGCCACCTGTGCCGCCAAAGCCGGCACGGCAAAGACGCCGGTACCCAGCAGTGAAGTGGACAATAGCCCAACGCCCTGCGCCAAACTCAGCTCTTGCTTCAGTCCACTCACTGCCCACCGCCGTTTTCAGCGAACGTTAGCCACGCCCGTCTTTGATTGCCTTGATGATGTTGGTGGTCGACAGGCCGTCTTCGAAGTTCAGCACTTTGACGTCGCCGCCATTGGCCCATACCTCAGTACTACCGGCGATATCTTCAGGCTTGTAATCGCCCCCTTTCACCAGCAGATCCGGCAGGATATCGGCGATCAGGCGTTGTGGCGTGTCTTCTTCGAACGGCACCACCCAGTCCACCGCTTCCAGCGCACCCAGTACAATCATGCGGTTTTCCAGCGCGTTGACCGGACGGGTTTCGCCTTTCAGACGTTTAGTGGAAGCATCGCTGTTCACTGCCACAATCAGGCGATCGCCCAGCTTGCGGGCATTGGCCAGATAAGAGACGTGACCGGCATGCAGAATGTCGAAAATGCCGTTGGTCATTACTACTTTTTCACCGCGCTGACGGGCTTGCGCCACGGCGGTTTTCAACTGGGCCTCGGTCATCACACCAAAGCCCGTTTCGGCCCGGCCGCGTACCGCGTTTTCCAGTTCAATGGGTGAAACGGTCGAAGTCCCCAGCTTGCCTACCACCACGCCGGCAGCGGCATTGGCCAGGAAACAGGACTCTTCCAACGTGTTGCCGGCAGCCAGTGCCGCGGCCAACACGCCGATAACAGTATCGCCGGCACCGGTTACGTCAAACACTTCCTGCGCCAAAGTGGGTAAATGCAGCGGCGCGATGCCCGGCTGCAACAGCGTCATGCCGTGCTCGGAACGGGTGACCAGCAGAGCGGAAAGCTCAAAGTCCGCCACCAGCTTCATGCCGCGTTCAACCAGTTCGGCTTCGTCTTTACAGTGGCCAACTACCGCTTCGAATTCGGACAGGTTTGGCGTCAGCAATGTCGCGCCGCGATAACGCTCGAAATCGGAACCCTTTGGATCGATCAGCACCGGTACCTTGGCGGCTCGCGCCAGTTGGATCATGCTCTGTACCTGGCTCAGCGCGCCTTTGGCGTAATCTGACAGCACAAGTGCGCCAATCTGCGGCAGCGCCTGCTGAATACGTTCCAACAGCGGCTGCGGATCGACGTTTGAAAAACCTTCTTCGAAATCGAGGCGGATCAATTGCTGGTTACGCGACAGCACGCGCAGCTTGGTGATGGTCGGATGCGTCGGCACCGAGACAAAATCACAGCGTACGTTGACTTCATTGAGCTTGGCGCTCAACGCCCGCGCGGCATCATCAATACCGGTCAGGCCCACCAGGCGTGAATTGGCGCCCAGCGAAGCAATGTTCATCGCCACGTTAGCCGCACCGCCGGGACGCTCTTCAATGGTTTCAACCTTAACCACCGGCACCGGCGCTTCCGGTGAAATACGGCTGGTCGGCCCATACCAATAGCGATCCAACATGACGTCACCCACCACCAATACCCCGGCGCGGCGAAAATCAGGCAGTGTAACTTTCATCCGATAACTCCAAAAAAGTACAAAATTTTAGTGGCGCAGATATTACCACAGACGTCTGTAATAGCTGCAAAACGTATTGCGCAATCGGCCTGCTCAGCCCAGCCACTTCGCCCAACTGGCGCGGACTTGTTCACGTTCGGCGGCGAATTGTCCGTTACCGACCTTGCCGGAATGCTCCTGCAACGCCAGATGATGGATCTCATCGCGCATGGTGACGTAAGCCTGAGTCAGTGCGCGCGCTTCCTCTTCCGGCATGATGTTGTAATTGGCCATCAGTTCGAAAATACGCACGTTATCAGACCAACGCGTCAGGCGCGGTTCGGCCGCCGCATAGCCTAAGACCAGATACTGGGCAATAAATTCGATATCGGTGATCCCACCCTCGTCGGCTTTGATATCAAACAGTTCACGCTGCTTGTTGCCAAGGTGATTGCGCATTTTCTCGCGCATCTCACGCACCTCGCGCTTCAGCGTTTCCAGATCGCGCGGTTTGCACAAGATCTCCCGGCGGATAACGTCAAACTGCTGATGCAACAGCGGATCGCCATGCACAATGCGCGCCCGTACCAGCGCCTGATGTTCCCAGGTCCAGGCTTCGCTCTGCTGATAATCGGCAAAGGCGGAGGCGGTGCTGACCAACATGCCTGCCGCCCCCGACGGCCGCAGGCGGGCGTCCACTTCATACAAAATACCGGACGAGGTACGGGTGCTGAACAGGTGCATTACCCGCTGTGCCAGACGCAGATAAAACTGACGACCGTCAATGCTGCGATCGCCGTCGGTCATCACCTCCGGCGGACAATCGAGGATAAACACCAGGTCAAGATCGGAACTGTAACCCAGTTCCCAACCACCCAGCTTGCCGTAGCCAATTACCGCAAAACCACGCCCTTCACGCTCCTGTAAATGGGTCGGCTGGCCATAGCGCGCCACCATGTCGCCCCATGCCTGCTGCACTACCACGTCGATGATCGCCTCTGCCAGATAGGTGAGGTGATCGCTGACTTTCATCACCGGCAGCGCACCAGAGATATCCCCGGCGGCAATACGCAGTTGCTGGGCCTGTTTGAACTGGCGTAGCGCTTCCAGCCTTTGTTCTTCGTCGTCCTCCGGCACCCGTAACAGGTACTGGCGCAGCTCGCTGCGGTAGGCATCCGGGGCCACCGGCTGATACAAGGTCGCCGGTTCCAGCAGTTCATCCAGCAGCAGCGGATAACGCGACAGCTGATTGGCGACCATCGGCGAAGCGGCGCACAGGCGAATCAAATGGTTAAGCGCCGCGTGGTACTCCACCAGCAGCTCAAGATAGGTGGTACGGGTCACAATGCTCAGCAGCAGTTGCGTCAAACGCAGCAGCGCGGTCGGCGCGTCCTGACGCGGACAGACTTCCGCCAGCAGGCGAGGCATCAGTTGGTCGAGCACGTCGCGGCCACGCGGGCCAATGGTACGTTTGTCGACGTCATGACGAAACTCGGCGATGGTGCGCAGCATCTGTCTGCGCGCCTCTTCGTCCAGGTGCGGCGTCAACGGGGCCAGTTCGTTCTCTTCCAGCGCGTCCTGCCACAGGCTGTGATAGTGCTGATAGTCGGGATCTTCACCGACATCCGGACTATCGTCGCCAATCAGGTCGTTAAATACCGCCCTGACCGCCTGCATATGGTCATCCAGCGCCAGCAGCAGGGCCGACCAGTCGTCGAACCCCATGCCCCAGGCCAGCCGCGCCTGGTCGAGTTCATCTTGTGGCAGCGTTTGCGTTTGTTGATCAGCAATCGCCTGCAGCAGGTTTTCCAGCCGGCGCAGGAACAGGTAGCTGGCACTCATCGCCTGTACCTGTTGCGGCTCCAGCAGCCCCAGTTCCCCCACCGCCTGTAGCGTCGGCAGCAAGGAACGCCCTTGTAACGCCGGCTCACGGCCGCCGCGGATCAGTTGGAATACCTGGGTGATAAATTCTATTTCGCGGATGCCACCGGCACCCAGTTTGATATTGTCTTTTAGCCCGCGCCTCCGTACTTCACGGGCGATCATGCCTTTCATATTGCGCAGCGACTGGATCACGCTGAAATCGATATAGCGACGGAAGACAAACGGCCGCAGGGTCTTGCGCAGCTCTTCGCTGTAGACGTCTTCCGAACCGCCCATCAGCCGCGCCTTGACCATCGCATAACGTTCCCAGTCACGGCCCTGCTCCTGATAATAATCCTCCAGCGCGGCGAAGCTCATCACCAGTGGGCCGCTGTCGCCGAACGGCCGCAGCCGCATGTCCACACGGTAGACAAAGCCGTCGATGGTTTGCTGATCCAGCGCTTTGATCAGCCGCTGCCCCAGACGGGTGAAGAACTGGGCGTTATCCAGCTCACGCCGCCCGCCCTGAGTCTGGCCGTTTTCAGGGTAGGCAAAGATCAGATCGATATCGGACGAGAAGTTCAGCTCACCGCCGCCCAATTTCCCCATACCGAGGATCAGAAGCGGCTGCGGCACGCCCTGAGCATTGCATGGGGTGCCCCATTCACGGCAGCAGGTTTGGTACAGCCAGTCGCGGGCGCTGACTATCAGCGTTTCCGCCAGCCCACTCAGCTGCAACAGCGTTTCTTGCGTGCTGCATTGGCCCAGCGCCTGCGCCCAGGCGATCCTTACCAGCGTCTCGCGGCGAAACAGGCGCAGTGCGCGCATCAGTTGCGCTTCGTCACGCACCTCTTCCAAATCATCCTGCAGCCAGGCGGCATAATGTTGCCACTCGTCCGCCACCGGCGGTTGCTTGCGCAGCGTCGCCAGCCATTCCGGCTGGTTGAGCAACATGTCGCAGACAAAGTCGCTCGACGCCAAAACCCACTGTTCCTGATCGCTGAGCGCGCTGTCCGCGCCCTGAGTTTCCTGAAAACGCTGCACGATGTTCTGTGCCTGAGTCTGTAACGCTGCTGAAAGTGGCAACATAGTGAAAGATCCGTTCTGCGGCCTGCGCCAGGCAGGCCTACTTAATTAGCGGAGGGCGCCGTTTAACCAGAATGGCGCATGCGATAAGGCCTGCTTGCGGCTGCCTTCGTACCAGCCCTGACGCCGTTCGGCCACCGCCAGTTGCAGCTCGCGCCATCCGTCAATATAGGGGCCGGTTTCGTCATCAGGGTAAGCCCCGGACAGCAGGATAAATGCCGAGAGCTGACGCGTCAGGCGCGGCAGCTGTTCCTCGTATTCGTCATCGTTCAGCGTGCGGGTGAAGGCTTCTTTCAACTCGGCGGCGCTGCGCCCCAGCATAATGTCGCTGAAACGTTTGAAGGAGCCGTCAAGCTTGGCCTGCGCCTTGGCATCGATAAAGGGTTTCCAGGCACCAGTCACCAACCACGATGTGAGCGCCAACTTACATTGCAGATATTCCGCGCTGTAGCACAACGCCTGTGGCTGAGTGGTTTTATCAACCAGCAGCGGCTCCAGTGCGGTCAACCGGGCGCGCAGATCGGCGCTGGCCTTGCGTGGTACCAGGCCGCCGAAAATCACCAGTGCCTGGCGGATCAGCGCAATCGCCTCCATCACGGAACGACGGGCCTGAGTATCGCCACGCAACCACAGTTCTTCGTGATATTGCCAATGGCTCAAACCCAGTTCAAAACTGGTGATCATCCCTTGCTCAACGGTGGATTTAGCGGCCGGTTTCAATACCGCCAATGGTTGACGCTCGCGCGGGACGTTGCCCTGCGCCAAATGATAACCTCGCGCCGCCTTGCTCAGGCTGCCCTGACGCAGGCCGCCGTGCTCCGCCAGTGCGTTGGCCAGCGCCAGCAAATCGGCGGTATTGCCTTCCTTCAATTCCAGCTCGATTTCGCAAAGTGCTTCGCTCAGTTCCCCGGCGCTCACTTCACCCTGATCAAGGCCAACCTCAATCTCGCTCTTACCGTAAGTGACCACCCACTTCTCACGCACGAAGTCGGTGCGAAACAGCGGTTGCAACGCCTGCTGCAAAGCCGGGATATCACAACCCTGCGGCCAGATATCTGCCGGGAATCGCCCCAGCGCCAGCTCTGGCGTAGCGATCGCCACATCATATTCCGGACGCTGATGCAAGCCCGCGACCACCTTACCGGCGGTTTTGATGGTCATTTCATAACTGTCGTCGAACCCGCGGATACGCAGCCCCATATCCTGCCCACGCAGGAAATTGTCGGCGGTTTCGAAATAAATATTGGTCAGTTTTTGCGGCGCAGAATGCTGATTCGGCCAGGCGGCCAGTTGCTGCGGCAAGGCGGCAACCGCATCCTGGGTGGCAATAAATTTCAGTTCGATTTCAACGGTCATAAGTCTTTTACACCAATAAGTTACGCATTCGCGTCAGCCTTCGCGGCGGCGGGCCTGGCCTGCCACGTTCTGCCCGGTGACGCACAGTTGCCGTTATCTTACCGCGATTCCCGGCGCCTTAACCCTGCTAACTGCAGAAAAAACCTGTTACGTTATAAAACACTGCGCAACTCACAGAATCTGCCACAGTAAGATAGTTCTCATTCCGGTTTTTGCGTTGCGTCGTCAGACTGAACGCTCTACTATCGTTCCCATAAATTCACACAGAAACGATGAACTAATGCAGAAACTACGCCTGATTTGCCTTGCCGTGCTGAGCTTCAGCATCACTTGGGGCGCCCATGCCGAAGATAAACGCTATATCTCCGATGAATTGAATACTTACGTCCACAGCGGCCCGGGTAATCAGTACCGTATTGTCGGCACCTTGAACGCCGGCGAAGAAGTGACCCTGTTGAGCGTAAATGACAGCACCAACTATGGCCAGATCCGCGATGCCAAGGGCCGTAATACCTGGATCCCATTGGATCAGCTGAGCCAGACACCAAGCCTGCGCACTCAGGTGCCCGCGCTGGAGCAACAGGTAAAAACCCTGACCGATAAACTGGCCAATATCGACAACAGCTGGAACCAGCGTACCGCTGAAATGCAGCAGAAAGTGGCCGGCAGCGACAGCACCATCAGCGGCCTGCAGCAGGAAAACCAGGATTTGAAAAATCAGCTGGTAGTGGCGCAGAAAAAGGTTAACGCCGTTAACCTGCAGCTCGACGACAAGCAGCGCACCATTATCCTGCAGTGGTTTATGTACGGCGGCGGCGTGGCTGGCGTAGGCCTGCTGTTGGGTCTGCTGTTGCCACACCTGATCCCGCGTCGTAAAAGCAACAACCGCTGGATGAACTGATTAAAGTATCGTTCGGTTTGAGATTGGGCGCCTGCGGGGCGCCCTTTTTATTGGTTTCGGCAGCGCGCCGCTAATTGAGGTAATCTGGTCAACAGAGCCTTGGGATAAATGCAGGAGTTAATAGTGAAGACTTACCTGGTCGGCGGTGCCGTCCGCGACAGTTTGCTTGAGATACCGGTAGTCGACCGCGACTGGGTGGTGGTCGGCGCTGCGCCCTCAGAACTGACAGCGCTGGGCTATCAACAGGTTGGTAAAGACTTCCCGGTGTTTCTCAACCCAAAGACACATGAGGAATATGCGTTGGCACGCACCGAGCGAAAATCCGGCCAGGGATATACCGGTTTTACCTGCTACGCAGCGCCGGACGTGACACTGGAAGAAGATCTGCAACGTCGTGATTTAACCATCAACGCCATTGCCCGCAGCGCCGACGGTGAGTTGATCGACCCTTTCAACGGCGTAGCCGACCTACAAGCGCGGGTGTTACGCCATGTATCTGAAGCTTTTGGTGAAGATCCGTTGCGCGTGCTGCGCGTGGCGCGCTTTGCCGCCCGCTTCGCTCATCTGGGTTTTAGCATCGCCCCGGAAACCGCCGAGTTGATGCTTCAGATGGCGAACAGCGGCGAACTGGCGGCGCTGACCCCAGAACGGGTCTGGAAAGAAACCGAGAAGGCGCTGCAGAGCCAAAGTCCGCAGGTCTATTTCCAGGTGCTGCGCGACTGCGAGGCGCTCAGTGTGCTGTTCCCGGAGATCGATGCTTTATTCGGCGTACCGGCCCCCGCCAAATGGCACCCGGAGATCGATACCGGCATTCACACGCTGATGACGCTGGCTATCGCCGCCCAACTCAGCCCCGAGGTCGACGTACGCTTTTCGGCGCTGTGCCATGATTTGGGTAAAGGGCAGACGCCAAAAGAGTTCTGGCCACATCACCACGGCCATGGGCCTGCGGGCGTTCTGCTGGTCGAAGCACTGTGCCAGCGGCTGCGAGTCCCCAATCCGGTACGCGATCTGGCCAAGCTGGTCGCCGAATATCACGACCTGATCCATACGGTCAACAAGCTGCGCCCTGGGACCCTGCTGAAACTGTTTGATGCGGTCGATGTTTGGCGCAAACCACAGCGACTGGAACAGATGATCCTTACCAGCGAAGCCGACGCCCGTGGCCGTACCGGTTTTGAAAACAACCCTTATCCGCAGGGTGACTACCTGCGCCAGGCGTTTCAGGTGGCGAATGCGGTATCGGTCAAAGAGGTGGTGGCCAGCGGCCTGCAAGGGCTGGCGATCCGCGATGAGCTCAAACGCCGTCGTCAACAGGCGTTGGCCGACTGGAAACAAACCCAGGATATTCTGAAAGACCAGGCATAAAAAAACCCCGCAGCGCGGGGTTTAGGTTGCTGACAAAGCAGGAAAAAGCGTGGTTTTTCCTGCTTTGTGGTGAGCAGCCGAAAATCAATAAATTGATTTTCCTGATTTTTATTTATCGGCCTCTACTCGCTCTGGGCAGGAATGAGGTTTGTCATCAGTCTGAACCCCGCAGCGCGGGGTTTTTTATTGGCATGTCGCTTACATGAAGACCATGTAAACCACGGCGGCAACGATAAAACGATAGATGGCGAACGGCACAAACGAGATGCGCTTGATCACCGTCAGGAAGGTTTTTATCGCGATAAGCGCTACGACGAAGGCAGTGACAAAACCGACCGCAAACATCGGTAAATCACCCATCGTCAGGAAGTGCAGACTCTTGTACAAATCCAGCGCACTGGCACCAATCATCATCGGTACCGCCAGAATGAAAGAGAACTCTGCCGCCGCGTAACGATTCACGCCCACCAGCATACCGCCGGCAATGGTGGAACCTGAGCGGGAGAAGCCCGGCCACAGCGCCAGACACTGGAAGCAACCAATCATAAACGCCTGGCGGTAGGTGATGTCATCGAGCCCTTCTGCACTCGGTTTTTTCGGCTTCAGCCATTCCGCCGCCAGCAACAGGAAACCGCCGACCACCAACGCATACATCACGTTTTTCGGTGCGAACAACGATTTGATGAAATCATGGAACAACAGCCCAAGCACTACTGCGGGGATCATCGCCAGCAGAATATGGCCCAGTTTCAAATGACCCGACGTTTTGCCTTCATGCTCAACCGGCTTACCGCCGAAATGAATGCCGATCAGCCCGAACAGACGGCGCCAGAACATCACCACCACCGCCAGAATCGACCCCAGCTGGATGATCACCTCAAAAGTTTTGGCCTTTTCGCCAGTGAAGCCCAGCCACTCGCCGACAATAATCATGTGCCCGGTTGAAGACACCGGTAAAAATTCAGTTAACCCTTCGACCACCCCAAGAACAAACGCAATAAACAGTGAATGCATGTCCGCCATGTGCTTCGATCACCCCATAAATTTACGGCTATAAACATAAAAAAGCGGCAGTGTTCAATACATTGCCGCTAAAACAATTCTCAGGTTCAGACCAGGTTAACGGTCTTAAGTTGCACAGATATGACAGAACCTCACACAGGCCGGGAGCCACGTTCAATGATCACCCCAACCCGGCTGGCATGTGCAACAGCGCCCGGTTTGCTGACCTTAATACGGACCCATGGGGAATTGAAGCGCTGGAGTAATATTTCAGATATTTCCTCAGCAACCCGTTCCACCAACGCAAAGCAATTGGGCTCCACGTGCTGGATGATGGCTTCACTGATATCGGCGTAGCTAAGGCAGTCATTCACATCGTCACTGGCGGCCGCCTGGCGGTTGTCCCAGCCCATTTCGATATCGAACACCAGCTTCTGGCGAATGTTTTGTTCCCAGTCATAAACGCCAATGGTAGTAATTACGGTAAGCTCTTCTATAAATACGATATCCATCACGTCATTCTCTGTTTTTGGCCTTGCCGGATACCACTTCCAGCGGAATATGAGTATTATCCATATATGTTGCGAGTAAAACGACCCTTATTAAACGGAACCGCGTTATGAGTGCTACCGCGCTTGGCATGATTATCTTCGCGTATCTGTGTGGCTCAGTTTCCAGTGCGATCCTGGTTTGCCGGATCGCCAGGCTGCCCGATCCGCGTGAAAATGGCTCAGGGAATCCAGGAGCGACCAACGTCCTGCGTATCGGCGGGCGCGTAGCTGCGGCGGCGGTGCTGGTCTTCGATATTCTCAAAGGGATGTTGCCGGTCTGGCTGGCATACAAACTTGATGTCCCGCCGCTGTATCTGGGCCTGACGGCGATCGCCGCCTGTCTGGGACATATTTACCCGGTGTTCTTCCACTTCCGTGGCGGCAAGGGCGTGGCAACCGCGTTTGGTGCCATAGCGCCGATCGGCTGGGATCTTACCGGCCTGATGACTGGTACCTGGCTGCTGACCGTTCTACTCAGCGGTTATTCTTCGCTGGGTGCGATTATCAGCGCGCTGATTGCTCCGTTCTATGTCTGGTGGTTCAAACCGCAATTCACCTTCCCGGTAGCGATGCTGTCGTGTTTGATTCTGATGCGGCACCACGACAATATTCAACGCCTGTGGCGTGGCCAGGAAGGGAAAATCTGGGGTGTCTTCCGCAAGAAGAAAACCGACGCGGCAGAACAGGAAGAGAAGAAAGAAGAGTAATTAAAAAGGCCGGAGATCTCCGGCCTTTCGACTATTTATACTGCAGGCAATTCAGCCAGTGGCCAACGCGGTCGCACCGAAACGCTCAGTTCCGGATTGGCACCGCTCTGCAACCGCACCAGACCCGCATAAGCAATCATGGCCCCGTTATCCGTGCAAAATTCCGGGCGGGCATAAAACACCTCACCGCCGCGTTTGTGCAGCATTTCCGCCATTTTAGTGCGTAGCGTGCGGTTGGCACTGACGCCGCCGGCCATAACCAGTCGTTTGAAACCGGTTTGTTCCAGCGCACGTTTGCATTTGATCGCCAACGTATCTACCACCGCATCTTCAAACGCCCGGGCAATGTCCGCACGAGTTTGATCGTCATTACCGTTGGAACGGATGGTGTTGGCGGCAAAGGTCTTCAAGCCGGAGAAGCTGAAATCCAGCCCCGGCCGATCGGTCATTGGCCGTGGGAAGGTGAAACGGCCTGCGGTACCCTGCTGCGCCATTTTCGACAGCATTGGTCCGCCGGGATAGTCCAGCCCCAACAGCTTGGCCGTTTTGTCGAAGGCTTCACCCGCCGCATCGTCGACCGATTCGCCCAGCAGTTCGTATTGACCAATGCCGGTCACGCTTATCAACTGGGTATGGCCGCCGGAAACCAGCAGCGCGACAAACGGGAACGCCGGTGGATTGTCTTCCAGCATTGGTGCCAGCAGGTGGCCTTCCATGTGATGTACCGGTACTGCCGGTACGCCCCAGGCAAACGCCAGCGCACGACCAATGGTCGCGCCAACCAGCAGTGCACCCACCAGGCCTGGCCCGGCGGTGTAGGCAACGCCGTCGATATCTGCCGCGGTCAGGTTCGCTTCCTTCAATGCCGCCTGAATCAAGGGCACGGTTTTGCGCACGTGATCGCGGGAGGCCAGCTCCGGCACCACGCCGCCGTAGTCGGCATGCAGTTTCACCTGACTGTACAATTGGTTGGCTAATAAACCGGCCTGATCGTCATACACTGCAATTCCGGTTTCATCGCAGGAGGTTTCTATGCCCAGTACTCGCATTACATTTCCCATCATTCACGTGCGGCCGCCAGTTTAGCACAATCGAGCCTGTTTACCGCCAGCGTGGCGCACGCTTCTCACCATTATTGGGCTATGTTGATGATTACAGCCACAAATGCCGATTTGATTAAAAACGAGCATTTTTTTCTGATTAGTCTATAATCAGCGCCCGATGCAAAATTGCGCATGTTTTACCAGGGTGGCCGCAGGTTTCAATTTGCTGTGGTGCTTTACAAAGCAGCATCCGTTGAAGTAAAATTCCGCACCATTTTGAAATTGCTGGCGCTTGGCCAGCAGCAAACCGAATTTTATTGAGGTGAGAGGCACATGCCTGTAATTAAAGTACGTGAAAACGAGCCATTTGACGTTGCTCTGCGTCGTTTCAAACGCTCTTGCGAGAAAGCAGGCGTTCTGGCTGAAGTTCGTCGTCGTGAGTTCTATGAAAAACCGACTACCGAACGTAAGCGCGCTAAAGCTTCTGCTGTGAAACGTCACGCGAAGAAACTGGCTCGCGAAAACGCACGCCGCACTCGTCTGTATTAATTCTTCGGGGGCAACCCCGCCGCGTGAATTTCTGATTTTAAAAGTCGCGCAGACCGAGTAGTTGCATACGAAGGCCGTGCTTTCCGAAAGGAATGCGCGGCTTGTTCTCGTTTATAGGCTAGTAAAGTAAGGGCTTATGGCTGGACGAATTCCGCGTGTATTTATCAATGACTTGCTGGCTCGCACCGACATCGTCGATCTGATCGATGCCCGGGTAAAGCTCAAGAAGCAAGGCAAGAACTATCACGCGTGCTGTCCGTTCCACCACGAAAAAACGCCTTCATTTACGGTTAATGGCGAAAAGCAGTTTTACCACTGCTTTGGTTGTGGTGCGCACGGTAACGCCGTCGACTTTCTGATGAATTACGACCGACTTGAGTTTGTCGAAACCATCGAAGAGCTGGCAACCATGCACGGACTGGAAGTGCCTTACGAGGCAGGTTCCGGACCGACCCAGATCGAACGTCACCAGCGCCAAAGCTTGTATCAACTGATGGAACAGCTCAGTTCGTTCTATCAACAGTCACTGCATCAACCTTCCGGTGCGCCGGCGCGTAATTATCTGCAACAGCGCGGGTTGAGTGACGATGTTATCCGCCATTTTGCCATCGGCTTTGCACCTGCCGGTTGGGATAATGCCTTAAAGCGTTTTGGTCGCGACGCCGACAGCCGCAGTGCATTGAACGATGCCGGCATGCTGGTGACTAACGATCAAGGACGCTCGTACGATCGTTTCCGTGAACGCGTAATGTTCCCTATTCGCGACAAACGTGGGCGAGTGATCGCCTTTGGCGGGCGCGTATTGGGTGACGGCATGCCGAAATACCTGAACTCGCCGGAAACCGAAGTATTCCACAAGGGTCGTCAACTGTACGGCCTGTATGAAGCGCAGCAGAACCACCCTACCCCGCAGCGTTTGCTGGTAGTGGAAGGTTATATGGACGTGGTGGCGTTGGCGCAATACGGCATTGATTATGCCGTCGCCTCGCTCGGAACCTCAACGACGGCGGAACATATTCAGCTGCTGTTCCGCGCCACCGACAACGTGGTCTGTTGCTATGACGGTGACCGGGCCGGTCGTGAAGCGGCCTGGCGCGCACTGGAAACCGCGCTGCCCTATCTAAATGACGGGCGTCAGCTGCGGTTTATGTTTTTGCCTGATGGCGAAGATCCGGACACATTGGTACGCAAAGAAGGCAAAGAGGCCTTCGAACAACGGATGGAGCTGGCGCAGCCGCTTTCCACTTTCCTGTTCGAAACCTTGATGCCACAGGTTGATCTGAGCAGTCCGGACGGCCGCGCCAAACTGAGCACGCTGGCACTGCCGCTGATTACTCAGGTACCGGGCGAAACGTTGCGCTTGTACCTGCGTCAACAGCTCGGCAGCAAGCTTGGCCTGCTCGATGACAGCCAGCTAGACAAGCTGATGCCCAAACAGGCTGAAAATGCGAATACCTATCAGGCGCCCCAGCTAAAACGCACAACCATGCGTATACTAATAGGGTTACTGGTACAAAATCCGCAGTTGGCTACACTTATCCCTTCACTCGAGGGATTGGAGCAGACCAAACAGGCCGGTTTACCGCTGTTTGTCGAGTTGGTGCAGACCTGTTTAGCTCAGCCAGGCCTGACTACCGGCCAGTTGTTGGAGCAGTATCGCGACAACAAATTGAGCCAGCAACTTGAAACCTTGGCGACATGGAACCATATGATCGTTGAGGAAAGGGTCGAACAGACCTTTTTGGACACCTTGGCCAGCCTATATGACTCGGTACTGGAGCAACGGTTGGAGACATTGATCGCGCAGGCCAGAACACATGGCCTCAGCCCGGAAGAACGCGAAGAAGTCCGTTCTCTTAACCAAGTGCTAGCGAAGAAAAACTGAATACCTAAACGGCTTAAGTGCCGATAAATGCGAGGGCAGAGCCCTGCAATATGCCGCCACAGTGGGCCGCGGCAACAACAAAAACGCCCCAAATGCTATTGTTGGCAGTTTCGCCGACCGACACCAACCCCAATACTCTGAAGTGTGGATACCGTCTTATGGAGCAAAACCCGCAGTCACAGCTAAAGCTACTTGTCACCCGTGGTAAGGAGCAAGGCTATCTGACCTATGCTGAGGTCAATGACCATCTGCCGGAAGATATCGTCGACTCCGACCAGATCGAAGACATCATCCAGATGATTAACGACATGGGCATCCAGGTGCTGGAAGAAGCACCGGACGCCGATGACCTGATGCTGGCCGAGAACACCACCGACACCGATGATGATGCGGCTGAAGCGGCTGCTCAAGTGTTGTCCAGCGTTGAGTCTGAAATTGGCCGTACCACCGACCCGGTGCGCATGTACATGCGTGAAATGGGGACCGTTGAACTGCTGACGCGCGAAGGCGAAATCGACATCGCCAAACGCATTGAAGACGGCATCAACCAGGTTCAGTGCTCAGTTGCCGAGTACCCGGAAGCCATTACCTATTTGCTGGAGCAGTACGATCGCGTCGAAGCAGGCGAAGCTCGCCTGTCCGATCTGATCACCGGCTTCGTCGATCCTAATGCGGAAGAAGACATCGCACCTACCGCAACGCACGTCGGTTCTGAGCTGTCGACCGAAGAGCAGAAAGATGACGAAGAAGAAGACGACGAAGACGAAGAAGAAGATGACAACAGCATCGATCCAGAGCTGGCTCGTCAGAAATTCGCCGATCTGCGCGATCAGTATGAAGCGACTCGTGTCGTCATCAAAAAGAACGGCCGCAGCCACGCCAGCGCAGCAGAAGAAATTCTGAAGCTGTCTGAAGTGTTCAAGCAGTTCCGCCTGGTGCCAAAACAGTTCGACTTCTTGGTCAACAGCATGCGCATCATGATGGATCGCGTTCGTACTCAAGAACGTATCATCATGAAGCTGTGCGTTGAACAGTGCAAAATGCCGAAGAAAAACTTCGTTACTCTGTTCTCCAGCAACGAAACCAGCGATACCTGGTTCGCAGCAGCGCTGGCAATGGCCAAGCCATGGTCAGAAAAGCTGAAAGACGTCGCGGATGACGTGCAGCGCAGCCTGCAGAAACTGCGTCAGATCGAAGAAGAGACCGGCCTGACCATCGAGCAGGTTAAGGACATCAACCGTCGCATGTCTATCGGTGAAGCGAAAGCCCGCCGTGCGAAGAAAGAGATGGTTGAAGCCAACTTACGTCTGGTTATTTCTATCGCCAAGAAATACACCAACCGCGGTCTGCAGTTCCTGGATTTGATCCAGGAAGGCAACATCGGCTTGATGAAAGCGGTAGACAAGTTTGAATACCGTCGTGGTTATAAGTTCTCGACTTACGCCACCTGGTGGATCCGTCAGGCTATCACCCGCTCTATCGCCGACCAGGCGCGTACCATCCGTATTCCGGTGCATATGATTGAGACCATCAACAAACTCAACCGTATTTCGCGCCAGATGCTGCAAGAGATGGGCCGCGAACCGACGCCGGAAGAGCTGGCTGAACGCATGCTGATGCCGGAAGACAAAATCCGCAAAGTGCTGAAGATCGCCAAAGAGCCGATCTCCATGGAGACGCCGATCGGTGATGATGAAGATTCACATCTGGGCGATTTCATCGAGGATACCACCCTCGAGCTGCCGCTGGATTCTGCTACCTCAGAGAGCCTGCGCTCTGCTACGCACGACGTCCTGGCTGGCCTGACCGCACGTGAAGCGAAAGTACTGCGTATGCGTTTCGGTATCGATATGAACACCGACCACACGCTGGAAGAAGTGGGCAAACAGTTCGACGTTACCCGTGAGCGTATTCGTCAGATCGAAGCCAAAGCGCTGCGTAAACTGCGTCACCCAAGCCGTTCCGAAGTGCTGCGTAGCTTCCTGGACGACTAAGGTTTAGCTGCTCGCAAAAAACCCCGGCAAGCCGGGGTTTTTTATTGCCTAAAATCCATCGGGCTTATTTCAATGCCAGGAACAGCTCGCGATAGCTCTCCGTAAGCTGCTCCAGCGTGGCACGGTTCAATCCGCTGGGGTTCGGCAGTACCCAAACCTCAGTTTTACCGATCGTCATCTCCTGATGTCCCCAGGACGCATTACGTACCCCGAAGGCACTGCTGAACGCCTGCTTGCCCAAAATCGCCAGCGCACGCGGCTGGTAGCGCAGGATTTTTTCCTTTAATGCCTCACCGCCGCTGAGCAGCTCGTCACGCGTCACCTCACTGGCCGCCACCGTGGGCCGCGCCACCAACGCAGTGATACCACAACCGGTATCCTGTAACTGTTGCCATTGCTCTGGCGCTAATTGAGTGTCAGTAAAACCCGCCTGATGCACCACCTTCCAGAAGCGGTTACTGCCGTTAGCAAAGGGGTAGCCTTGGTGGGCCGAGGACAGGCCCGGGTTGATGCCACAAAACACAACCCGCAGGTTGGATGCCAGGAGTTCCATAGGGTTCGAGAGTCCATTAAAGGGATTTACAGCGGTTATCGCAAAATCCGCCAGCAATTACAACAGGCTAGAACTGCGCAGAAAAGCAACATACAGATGGTTAACAGTAGACCTGCGCCGGAGGATTACCGTATAATCTCGCCGCTTGGCCCCTTAGCTCAGTTGGTTAGAGCACGCGACTCATAATCGCTTGGTCACTGGTTCAAGTCCAGTAGGGGCCACCAAACAAAACAAGGGCTTATGATGAAACCGTAAGCCCTTTGTTATTTTGGGGATATGCCGGGGATATTTCACATAGGTAACCATGGTGCTTTTTGGTTGTGTTATGCCCACTCGTCACATCATGCGCCAAATATGGTTAACCGCTGCTCCCACTTGCCTCGCTCCACCCGTGATAATGCGGTTGTGTGTCGGTGGTGGTAGGACGCAAACGGAATGATGATAAGTCACCAGTCAATACAAATCCCCCTTGCTTCTGAGAGTCCTGATACTGTCCCCCACTTCCACCCATGTCGTAAATCGTTAGCGAACAGCTCAACAAGACGTGAAACAAGCATTGATTGAAAGTTACAAAAAAGGCCCCACAAGGAATAATGCTTGTCAGTTAGCGTTTTTCTGAAGA
>NZ_JBQZFO010000011.1:0-149927 GCF_052691715.1 Serratia sp. NA_112.1 | reverse complement strand
CTGAGTGCGCGGATGGCGTTGGCAAGCTCTTTACGAGAGGACATGTTTTACTCCAGTGTGATTACAGTTCGGCGGCCAGCATGTCTTCCAGCTTCTGCTGGTCAACGGCGAACAGGCGGATACCTTCGGCCAGTTTTTCAACCGCCATGGCGTCCTGATTGTGCTGCCAACGGAACTCAGCCTCGGCCAGCGGAGCTGGTTGATGGAAACCTTCGGCGGATGGCGTCAATTTACGCTCGACCGGTTGCTCGCTTTGCTTGAGTTGTTCCAGCAGGTTTGGTGCGATGGTCAGGCGATCGCAACCGGCCAGGGCCAGAATTTGCTCTACCTTGCGGAAGCTGGCCCCCATGATCACCGTCTGATAACGGTGCTGTTTGTAGTATTCATAAATGTTGCGCACTGATTTCACGCCAGGATCCTGCTCGGCGTCGTAGTCAGCCGCAGGCTGTTTAGCCTGATACCAGTCATAGATACGGCCAACGAAAGGTGAAATCAGGAACACGCCGGCTTCGGCACAGGCGCGGGCCTGGGCGAAAGAGAACAGCAGCGTCAGGTTGGTATTGATGCCTTCATTTTCCAGCTCCTCAGCGGCTTTGATGCCTTCCCAGGTAGCAGCCAGCTTGATCAGAATACGTGACTTATCAATGCCCTGTTGCTGATACAGCGCGATCAGTTTGCGCGCCTTGGCTACGCACATACCGCGGTCGAAGGACAGGCGGGCATCCACTTCGGTGGAAATGCGACCCGGTACGCTTTTCAGGATTTCGACGCCGATGTTGACCGCCAGTTTGTCGCAGGCATTAATCAATTGGGTTTCTTTGCTGCCGCCTTGCTGGCGGGCATAGCTCAGGGCTTCGAGGATCAGTGGCTTATACTGAGGCAGTGCAGCGGCCTTCAGGATCAGTGAAGGGTTGGTGGTGGCGTCTTGCGGTTCGAACTGGCGGATCGATTCGATATCGCCGCTGTCGGCTACAACCGTGGTTAGCTGCTTGAGTGCATCGAGTTGATTCATTTATAAGCTCCTTGACCAAACGTCAATGTAGGGAAATGAGAACGTTTTCCATCGTAGGTTGCACACACTGCATCAGAAGCCTGCCGATTAAAATGCGCTTTTTCTGATTGTTGCAATGGATAAGAACGATGGATCCCCTCCAAAGCCAGGCAGACTGCGGCTTTGTGGCCGTTGTAGGGGGGCAAGAATGCGGGGCCTTGATGAGAAAAACCAGGTTTATAGAGACGACGGACAATAAAAAAGGGTTCAGCCCCGGCTGAACCCTGCGGTATTCCCCCTCCTTATTATTTAGTCAAATTAACGTCAATTGCCTGATAGAAGGCATTGGCCGTATCTGCCACATCCCACACGGCGAGGATCACGTGCGAACCACTACGATCTGCCGGTATGTTGCAGTGGTGGGTGACCTGCGCTGCCGGGATCGCACCATGGTCATCCTGTTGGCAGAACGGCGTCAGGTCAAACGACGCACGGGTCAGCGGCTGCGAGGCATCCCAGTTCGGCTTGGTAATGAAATAACGCCAGCTGGTGGTGCTATGGCGAGCAGTGAGCGTCCAGGTGAAGGAGTTGGCACCGGCGTGCAGGTTGATTTTGTTCCAGCGGGTCGGGGTTTGCTGATCCAGCTCGAAGAAGGTGGATTTGTCGGCGCTGGCGATATGCCCATCTGCCGGACCGGCCTGTGGGAAGCCTTTCAACCCTTCAACGCTTTGCGGTTCGTATTGCACGCTGCCGCACTGAGTATTGAGTTGCAGCTTGCATTGGTAGGAACGGCTGGCCGGGGTTTCGACATAGCCATGGGCGGCAGCCTGTTGCGAGACGCCGAACAGTGCAGCGCTCAGCAGACCAAGGGACATGAGGGTACGGGAAGTATTGTTCATAAGTCACTCCTGACTGAAGTTGTATTGTAAATCGGGTTTATTTCACCGGTGAAATGAGAGGTTATTAACGAAATTAAAAACATCACTCTTGGCGGCTTGTTTTATTTTTACTCTTAGTCTCGGTCGTCAGGATGGAATGTTTTATAGGCTATTAACTAAAATTATTATGATGATTGTCTTTCTTTTTTGGGTTGAATTTATTTAAACGCTGCTGTCTAAAAAACGGCGCCATGATGAATTTTATTTAAAGGATTGATGAATAGTCTTTCAGATGGCGCTCTCCGATATGGAGTATATTGCTTGTGGTTTTACTTACTCTTGTGTGACTTGAACGACTTTTACGCGCCAACCACTTGGGAATTTAGTGTCAATTTTTTCTTATTTTATTTCAAAGAGGAATTTGTATGACTAGATTATCCCTGGATGCGATTAAAATAATCAGCACCATAAAAAATACCGGCTCTTTCTCAATGGCGGCGGAGGCATTACATAAAACACCCTCGGCGATATCCTATCGGGTCTCCAATATTGAAAGTAAACTCTGCGTGAAACTTTTTCATCGTAATGGCCCGATGATTACCCTGACAGATGAAGGGGAATTCCTGCTGCAGGAAGGCGGCTGGATTTTAAATGCGGTGCAGGATCTGGAGAACAGGGTGAGAAACATCCCAAAATTCGATAATAATATTCGCATCGTTGTCGATAATTTCTTTCCACTGGAAACTATCACCCAGGATATCCGCGACTATATCCAACACAGCCCGAATGCCAACATTGCGGTACAGCGTGAAGCGCTGAATGGCACCTGGGATGCTCTGAAGAACAACCGGGCGGATTTGATTATCGCCATTGGCCAGATCCCGGACAGCGTGCAGGCCAAGACGCTGATGCTCGGCAAGCTGAATTTTGTGTTGTGCGTTTCACCTTCGCATCCCTTTGCGGCGCAGAAAAAGCCGGTGGACAAAAACCAGCGGCTGAACGATATCGTGGTGGTGATAGCCGACAGCAGCCACGAGTTGCCCAAGCGCAATCACGGTACCATGCCGTTGCAGCGCCAACTGGTGGTGTGCGACGTCGAAAGCAAGCTGGCGCTCCTCAAGCGCGGCATTGGGCATGGCTTTCTGCCACCGGCGCTGATAGAAAAAGAGTTGGCGAGTGGTGAACTGGTGACGGTACCGGTCGATATGCAAAAAGGTGACGAAATGATTTGGCTGGCCTGGCACCCGGCCAGCAAGGGCGCCGGATTTAGCTGGTGGCACGAACGGCTGACGCGCAAGAGCGACGTCTTTAGCCTGATGGGGCGTGAAGTGATACGTGATGGGGGTTACCCTTGGTGTAACAACTGAGGGAATTGACCACGAAGGGATGCGAAAATTAAACCTTTAATGCAGTAAAAACCCCGTTGCCATCGGCCCCGGGGTTTTTTAATGCGCCAACTTGCCGTTATGCCACGCGGCCCACTTTCAGCCAGGCGCTGTCCGAGCCGGGTACGGAAGTGATGAAGCCCCACTTGGTCTGCCAGACGTAGCCAAGATAAGACACCAGCGCTCCCTGGTTATAGGTGGTACCGGCGACATAGGCCGGGGCGCTCATGATTGGCAAATTACCCGGACCAACGCCGGTATAACGCAGGCCGGTGCCCATATCCAGTTGACTGTCATCGTAGTCCGCCGCGTTGAAATAGCGGTCCAGCGACGCCAGCAGATCACCGTTACGGTTATCTTGGCCCAGATGCCAGAACATCACGCCCCCCAGTTGCTGCTGCTTGATGTACTTCGCCTTGTACTTGAAGCTTTCGACGTCGTCATAGGTAACGAAAAGGCCGTTGGCCGCGTGATACAGGTACGGAGTTTTGGTCTTGTCGTTCCACAGGCGCTGATAGCCGTAGTTGCCGAGCAGCATTTGCTCCAGTTGGCGGTAGGAGGCGATACGCGGATCCTTGTCGCGGACACATTCTTCGCAACCCACCAGCCAGTAGTCGGTGCCCGGGAACGGATCTTCCCCCGGTGTGCTGTGGCTGCTGTACTGGCCGCCGTTGCTGCTGCTGACGCCCTTGAACGCACGACCATAAAACGGCACGCCCATGACGATCTTGTTGCTCGGCACACCTTCCAGCATCAGGTGCTGTTGCACCGCTGCATCTACCGTCAGGCTGAAGGGGCTTGGGAAGGCGCGGGTCAGTTCTTCCCAGCTCCAGCCCAGGTTGGCTTCACGTAGCGCGTTATAGAAGGTGGGTCCGGCGCTGTCGCCGAACAGTCCCGCCTGGTGGTTGGTGATTTTCTCCCATGGGCCGGCCAGATCGTAGGTCATCAGGTTGATGTAATCGAGTGAAGCGACGATCTGCGGCAGCTTGCTGTAGTAACGCGACAGGAAGAAAGCACCACCGGCACCGGCAATTGTCAACTGGTAAGGCAGCGCCTGGCGGCCGTCAGCCAGGGTTTGCTGGTTCAGCAGGGTGCGGATCTCCTGCAGCGCGGCGACAAAACCGTCCACTTCACTGCTCTGCGGATATTCCCAGTCAATATCCACGCCGTCAAAACCGTAGTCTTTCATCATGCGGACGCAGGATTGCGCGAATTTGGTCCGCGCTGCGGGGGTTTTCACCGCGTTGACATAGTTGGCATGGGAAACCCCCAAATCGTTGGAGTAATACCAACCGCCGATGGAGAACATGATCCGCAGGCTGGGGTTGTGTGCCTTCAGCGCGGTTAGCCGGCCGACCACGTCACGCGCCTTGGCGTCATTAGTGGCGGGATCCCAGGCGCATTCCAGATTGGCGTTAATGTCGAGGAACGAGAAATTAATGTGGGTCAACTGTTTGGCTTTGGCCGGTGTGATGTTGGACACCGGGAAGGGCACTATTGAAGTATCAGACTCGGTATAGTTATTAATTTGGTTGGTCGGAATGAAATAATAACCAATAACGGCTTTACGTTCGGACATGGTATTTCTCCAAGGTTGCGGTTTTTTGTTATTGAGAGCCATTCTCTCTCCGCTATTAATGTTTATTTTCCTGATAAATAGAAGTCGAAATAAATCACAGTAAAGATGAATTTTTTATCGTTCGGTACGTTATTTTCCAAGGCTTGTTGTGCCATGGCTGAGCATGAATCAATTTGAACTTAGAGGCTGTATTTATTCATTTGCTTTGTTATAGCATCCTTAACTAGATTCTGATGGTACCGATATTCCACCGGCCGTGATTGGCAGTTAATTAAAATAAAATAGGAGTTCAGCTATGTCCAGCTTAGAGCCAGACGCTGTTGGCTTAATTATCGAGCGAGCATGTGAGTATCTTCAGCCGGTGATGAATGCCATTTTGGCGGGCATCATGGCGTTATTGCACGGCGCTTACCGCAACGTAGGTATGCGGCGCCGGCTATTAAATGCCGGCATGTGCGCATTATTGGCCTGGACGGTACGGGATGCATTAGCGCTGACCGGACTGGAATTAAAGTGGGCGAATCTTGCCAGTGTACTGATTGGCTTTCTTGGGGCCGATTATATCAGCGCATTAATTAAAAAAATCATAGGAAAAAAAACGGGGCTTAAAAATGATAAATGAAATTGAAGATATTCGGTTTACCGCACGCAGTGAGGCGAATTTGGTGGGGGTTCATCCGGATCTGGTGCGGGTGATACGGCTGGCGTTGCAGTACTCGCTGGTGCCGTTTTCCATCACCGAAGGGCTGCGTACCATGGCGCGTCAACGCGATCTGGTTCGGGCTGGTCAAAGCCAGACGCTGAAAAGTCGCCATTTAACCGGCCACGCGGTGGACGTGGTGGCGATGCCGGCGGGCGTGGTGTCGTGGGAATGGGACTATTACGCGCAAATCGCGGTGGCGGTGCGCCGTGCGGCACGCGAATGCGCGGTTAACGTTGAGTGGGGGGGGGAATGGAAAACGCTGAAGGACGGGCCACACTTCCAACTTTCCTTCAGGGATTACCCGGCATGAGCGCCTGGATAAGCCGGTTGGCGCAGGGGGGATTGCTGCTGCTGCTGTTGGCAGCCATCTGCCTGGCCGCTTATAGCTCGCTGTTGTCGCATCGGCTGGATCTGGTGCGACAGCAGGCAAGCGAACAGCAAAAGACCCTGGCGCAGCAGGCGGGGTTGATTGCTACGTTGCAAACCCAGGATGCACAGAACCGGGTGCTGATGGCGGCCCAACAGCAGCAGGAACAGCTGTTGCGCCAGCAAAGCGACGTTTACCAGAGGAAATACCGTGATGCGATTAAAAATGATGCCTGTGCTGGGCAGCCTATGCCTGATGCTGTTATTGAGCTCCTGCGCCCAACCCTCGCAGACGACAGCGCCGGTGGTGCTGTTGCCCCCTGAATCGGTGTTTACTCCGTGCGAGCAGCCGCAGCTGCTGGGTAACACCTGGGGCGATGCGCTGAGTTATACGCTGGCACTACAAACCTCGTTACAAATTTGCGCAGGCCGGGTGGCGACGCTCAATGCCTGGCGTGCCCAACTGCCGTCGCACTGACGGCAGTGTTTTTCTTTTCCGTCCTGTGGTACTTCTTTTTTTACTTTTAAAAAACTATTTCGATCAAGGTTATGGCCCGGTTCAAAGTTTGTGACGTTTCTCTCACTATACTGGTCTAGCCTTACCTCAACATAAAAGCAAAAAACATAGGAACCTACAATGGACGAACAGCTCAAACAGAGTGCGCTTGATTTTCACCAATATCCGGTCCCAGGGAAGATCCAGGTATCTCCAACCAAACCGCTGGCCACCCAACGCGATCTGGCGCTGGCCTATTCGCCGGGTGTTGCAGCCCCTTGTCTGGAAATTGCTGCCGACCCGCTGGCGGCCTATAAATATACTGCGCGTGGCAACCTGGTGGCGGTCATTTCCAACGGCACGGCAGTGCTGGGACTGGGCAATATCGGTGCCTTGGCCGGTAAGCCGGTAATGGAAGGGAAAGGCGTGCTGTTCAAGAAGTTTTCCGGTATCGACGTTTTCGATATCGAAGTCGATGAGCTAAACCCTGACAAGCTGATCGACATCATCGCCGCGCTGGAGCCCACCTTTGGCGGCATCAATCTGGAAGACATCAAAGCGCCGGAGTGTTTCTACATCGAGCAGAAACTGCGTGAGCGTATGAAGATCCCGGTATTCCATGATGATCAGCACGGTACCGCCATTATTACCACCGCTGCAGTGCTGAACGGCCTGCGGGTAGTGAAAAAGAATATTTCCGACGTGCGACTGGTGGTTTCCGGTGCCGGCGCGGCGTCAATTGCCTGTTTGAACCTGTTGGTGGCGCTGGGGCTGCGTCAGCAGAACATTACCGTCTGCGACTCCAAAGGGGTGATCTTCAAAGGTCGCGATGCCAACATGGAACAAACCAAGGCGGCCTACGCCATTGAAGACAACGGCCAGCGTACTCTGGGGGATGCTATCCCGGATGCCGATATCTTCCTCGGCTGTTCCGGTCCGGGCGTGTTGACCCAGGATATGGTGAAAACCATGGCCAGGGATCCCTTGATCATGGCGCTGGCCAACCCGGAACCGGAGATCTTGCCGCCGCTGGCGAAAGCCGTGCGCCCGGACGCCATTATCTGTACCGGCCGTTCCGACTACCCGAACCAGGTGAACAACGTCTTGTGCTTCCCGTTCATCTTCCGCGGCGCGCTCGACGTGGGCGCCACTACCATCAACGAAGAGATGAAGCTGGCCTGCGTGCATGCGATTGCCGATCTGGCACTGGCGGAACAGAGCGACGTGGTGGCTTCGGCCTATGGTGACCAGGACCTGTCATTTGGTCCTGAATACATCATCCCAAAACCTTTCGATCCGCGCCTGATTGTTAAAATCGCTCCGGCGGTTGCCAAAGCGGCGATGGACTCGGGCGTGGCGACACGTCCAATCGAAGACTTTGACGCCTATGTCGAAAAACTGTCCGAGTTTGTCTACAAAACCAACCTGTTCATGAAACCTATCTTCTCCCAGGCGAAAAAAGAGATGAAGCGCGTGGTGATGGCGGAAGGGGAAGAGGAAAGAGTACTGCATGCAACTCAGGAACTGGTGTCGCAGGGGCTGGCCTATCCCATTCTGGTCGGTCGTCCGAGCGTGATTGAAATGCGGCTGAAAAAACTCGGCCTGCAACTGACACCGGGTAAAGACTTTGAAGTGGTGAACAACGAGTCCGATCCACGCTTTAACGAATACTGGGGCGAGTATTACCAGATCATGAAGCGTCGTGGCGTATCGCAGGAACAGGCTCGTCGTGCGGTGATTGGTAACCCAACGCTGATTGCGGCGATCATGCTGCATCGCGGCGAGGCGGATGCGATGATCTGCGGCACCATCGGCAGCTATCACGAGCATTACGACGTGGTCGAGAAAGTGTTTGGCTTCCGCGAAGGAGCACACGTCGCCGGGGCGATGAATGCGCTGCTGCTGCCAAGCGGCAACACCTTTATTGCCGACACCTATGTCAATGACGATCCAACCCCTGAGCAACTAGCAGAAATCACCCTGATGGCGGCGGAAACCGTGCGCCGTTTCGGGATTGAACCTAAGGTGGCGCTGCTGTCTCATTCCAGCTTTGGCTCTTCCGATAACCCGGCGGCCTGCAAGATGCGCAAAACGCTGGAACTGGTGAACAAGATGGCACCGGAACTGGTGATTGACGGTGAGATGCACGGTGATGCCGCGCTGGTGGAAAGCATCCGTAATGATCTGATGCCGGACAGCCCGCTGAAAGGGGCGGCCAACGTGCTGATCATGCCAAATATGGAAGCGGCGCGGATCAGCTACAACCTGTTGCGCGTATCTTCTTCCGAAGGCGTTACCGTGGGGCCGGTGCTGATGGGGGTATCGAAACCGGTACATATCCTGACGCCAATCGCTTCGGTACGCCGCATCGTCAACATGGTGGCGCTGGCTGTGGTAGAGGCGCAAACCACACCGCTATAAGCCTTGAGTGACAACCAGCCTCCTGCGTTTCGGCGCAGGAGGCTTTTTTATGCCTTGCAGCGTGCGGCGATCTGGCGGATATCCTGCGGTGTCGTGCGGCAACAGCCGCCAATCAGCCTGGCGCCGATGCGTTGCCATTCGCCAATTTGATCAATCAGGCTGCCGTATGCACCCCCACAGGTATGCCAGGTTTTACTTACCGCGTCGTAGTGCTCACCCGAGTTTGGATAGACCAGCAGCGGCTTGTCAGTCAGTGCGACAAACTGTTGCAGTGCCGGGGCCACATTTTCCAGCGCAATGCAGTTAATGCCTATCGCCAGCACCTGTGGATTGGCGTGCAGCAGAGCCATGACCTCGGTCAGCGGCGTCCCATCGCTGAGGTGTTGACTGTCGCGCAAGGTGAAAGCGAACCAGGCACCCAAGGTGGGGAACTCTTCCAACAACGTCAGCAACGCCTGCAGTTCACTGAAGGATGGCAGAGTTTCACAGGCCAGTAAATCCACCCCAGCTTCAGCCAACGCCTGGATACGCGGGCGGTGGAAGGCGATCATCTCCTCTTGCGGCAGTGAGTAATCACCGCGATATTCAGACCCGTCGGCCAGATAAGCACCATACGGCCCTACCGAACCGGCAACCAATAAGGGGGAAGCCTGCGGGTGCTGCGCCAGATAGTCGCGGCGTGCCTGCTGCGCCAGTTGCACGCTTTTGGCAATCAACGCCAGTGACTGCGCTTGATCCAGCCCCCGGCGTAAAAAGCCTTGTGGCGTGGCCTGATAGCTGGCGGTGATGGCGCACTGCGCCCCGGCGTTGAAATAGTCGAGGTGTACCTGATAAATCAGCTCAGGGTTTTCAATCAGCACTTTTGCCGACCACAGCGGGTCGCCCAAATCACAGCCGCGGGCTTCCAGTTCGGTAGCCAACGCACCGTCTAAAATCAGCGTAGGGTGGGCACCCAAGAGTGTGGCGACAGGATTGTTAACCGACATGATTCTCTCCCAGAGACGTTTTTTGCCCGGCACGGCGGGTCAGATAATAGGTGATGTAACACAGGGCGACAAAGGGCAACCCGCAGTAAAGCGCAATGCGCTGCTCCGGATCGAACGCCAGCCCGACACAGGCCAGCAGGCACAGGGTGAAACCGACGATCGGTGTTAACGGGTAACCCGGCGCGCGGTATTTCAGACCGGAAATGGGTTGGCCGCTGCGGACATAATGACGGCGGAAAGCGAAGTGCGAGGCACAGATGCTCAACCAGACCACCACCACCGCAAAGCCGGAAATCGCTGACAGCGCCACGAACACCGTGTCCGGGGCGATCACGCTGGTCAGCAATGCCAGTACGCCGCCGAGCATGCTGAAGGTCAGTGCGTTAATCGGGATGCCGCGTTTATTCACGCGGGAGAAATAGGCTGGCAGGGTGCGCTGGTTGGCCAGCGACCACAGCATGCGCCCCGAAGCGTACAGGCCCGAGTTGGCAGCCGACAAAATGGCGGTCAGGATCACGAAATTAAAGATATCGGCGGCATAGGGCACCCCGATACGTTCAAACACCAATACAAACGGGCTTTTGACAATCCCGGCCTGATCCATTGGGATCAACGCGGCCAGAATAAATACCGTACCGATAAAGAACAGCATCAGGCGGATCACTGTGGTACGTATCGCCCAGGGCACCACCTTTTCCGGGTTCTCGGTTTCACCGGCGGCAATGCCGATAAGCTCAGTGCCGGAGAACGCGAAATTCACTGCCACCATGGTCATCAGGATTGGCAGTGTGCCGTTCGGCAGCCAGCCGGAAGCAGTCAGGTTATGCAGGAAGGGCGCTGGCGTGCCGTCTTTCATCGGCAGCAGGCCGAACATGGCCGCACCGCCGAGGATGATAAACGCCAGAATGGTGACGACCTTGATCAGTGAGAACCAGAATTCGCTCTCGGCAAAGAAGCGGGTCGTGACCACGTTAAGCAGGAAAATCGCCGCGCAGAATATCAAACACCACAGCCACACCGGTGATTGCGGGAACCAATACTGCATGCAGAAACCGGCGGCGGTCAGGCTGGAGCCCAGTGCTACCGTCCAGGTCAGCCAGTACAGCCAGGCGACGGTGTAACCGGTGGCCGGGCCAAGATAGCGCGATGCATAGACGTGGAAGGCGCCGGTTTCCGGCATCGCCACCGACAGTTCACCCAGGCACAACATCACCAGATAGACCACCAATGCGCCGATCAGATAGGCCAGCAGGGTGCCAAGAGCACCGGTAGTGGAAATGATATAGCCGGTGTTGAAGAACAGCCCGGTACCAATCACGCCGCCCAACGACAGCATCACCAGATGTCGGGCCTTCATGGTGCGTTTGAACTGCCCATCGGCAGGAACGGCTGAGTGCATAATATTCTATCCGTGTAGACGTCTAAACAGCTAAATGGCTATCGGTTATACCCGCAATACTTCACGAAATCAATGTGTGAGCGGAAACCATAAAGCAAAAACCGTTATCAGCGTCTCAGGAAAGGGGGGCTATATATGCAAATGATAATTATTATCTATAATGTCGCCACTTTTATTACAAGGGCAGCATGATGAGATTTTTGATTTTATTGGCCGCGCTGGCACTGGGTGCCTGCAGTCAGGCCCCGGTTTCCTCGCCGAAAAATAGCCTTGATAATCTGGGGGAGATTACCGACTTGCGCAGTGGCGAAAGTTTGTCACCAGAGCAATTGCTGAGCCGATTGGCCGCTCAGCCACGGGTTATCGTCGGGGAAAAACATGACAACCCGTACCACCACCGGATAGAACTGTGGCTGGTGGAAAACTTACCGCAACAGCGGCCGCAGGGCAGCGTACTGATGGAGATGATTAACCCGAGTCAACAGGCCAAGGTGAGTCAGGTGAAGCAGTGGCTACAGGGTAATCCGGCGGTGCGTGACAGTCGGGTGGCGGAGTTGATTGACTGGCAACCCGGCTGGAAATGGTCGCTGTATGGCGATTTGACGATGGCGGCGATGCGCGCGCCGTACCCACTCTGGGCGGCCAACCTTGATCGTGATGAAATCATAGCGTTTTATCAGCAGCCGGTTTTTCCAGATGGCCAACTGTCGGTGCGCCCAGCGGTGCAGAAGGCGCTGGAGGAAACGATTCGCACGTCGCACGGTGGGAAAATTGAACCTCAACAGCTGCACGCCATGCTGGCGATCCAACAGCAACGCGATCGGCGTATGGCTGAACGTCTGCTGGCCGCGCCGATGCCGACGCTACTGATTGCCGGCGGCTATCATGCTTCAAAATCGGTGGGGGTGCCGTTGCACGTGCAGGATCTGCAGCCGACCGCCTTGCCGGCGGTGTTGATGCTGGCTGAGCCCGGTGTACAGGTCGATAAGCAGGTAGCGGATTACCTGTGGGTTACCCCAGCGGTTAAATGATTAGGTTAATAGGGTGAAAAGAACTGTTAATACAAATTATAAATGATTATCATTAGCAAATGAGATCTAAAATCATTCGTAATTAAGTAATCTAATATCCCTATGTTAAGTCAGTCTTTATCTTATCCGCTCGCCTCAATGCCACAGCCGCGCTGGGCGCGCGGATTTTTATGTGCCCTAGCGGCACATCTGGCGCTGGTGCTGCTGTTTTATTGGCCGTCCACATCGTTGCCGCCGATGCAGTTACCACCACCGGCGGTGATGATGAGTTGGGCGGCGCAGATTGAAGCACCGGAAAGCCCCAAGCCGCTGCCGTTGGGCGTGCAACAGGCCGAGTCTGCTGCGGCGCAACCTGCCGAACAGCAGGATCAACCTGATTTGCCTAAGCTGGCGCGGGCCGAAAAGACCAAGATTAGCGTGGCTGAGAAAAAGCGGACCGAACACCGACCCCCGCAAAAAGCCCAGCCAAAACCGGAACAGCAGGTGAAAGAGGTTAAGCGTGCCGCTGCCTCTAGCGCTGCTGCACCGAAAGCCTTGAACATCGCCCGGCAGACGGCCGCACCGCTGAACAGCGATTCCGCAAGCAACGAACAGGTCAAGCTATCATGGGAAAGCAGGGTCAAGGGAATGCTAAACCGCATCAAACGCTATCCGCCGGACGCCCAGCGCCGCCGCCGCAGTGGCATGCCGCAGGTGTCTTTTTCTGTGGATGCACAGGGGCGGGTTTTCGATCTGACCTTGCATGCCCCGTCGGGCACTGCCTCGCTGGATCGTGAGGCGTTGGCCGTGGTCATGCGGGCGCAGCCATTGCCGCCACCGCCGGTCGAAATGTTGCGGCAGGGCAAGGTACAGGTGAGGATGCCCATCGATTTCAATCTGGCGGCACTGAACGCAGGCCAATAATTTATTCTATGAGCAGCGGCTTTTTATTTACCTAACCAAAGGGCGGGGCTGCTGATGCCAAACCATCGTGAGGGATTATGAAACATCCACTTCTGTCGGGCCGAACGGCCATCTATGCCATGATTTCATTGAGCTTATTGGGCCAGACCGCCAGGGCGGAGCCGCTGGCACCCAGCGCCGAGATTATCCCGCATCAATTAACTGCCCAGGGCGAAACCCGGGTGGATGATTATTATTGGCTGCGAGATGACAGCCGGCAGAATAAAAAGGTGCTGAATTACCTGACGGCGGAAAACCGTTATACCGAGCAGATGATGCAGCCGTATAAAAAACTGCGCGATACGCTGTATCAGGAAATGCTGGGCCGCATCAATCCGGAAGATCGCTCGGTGCCCTACCAACTGAATGGGTATCGCTATCAGGAAAGCTATGCGGCAGGTAAAGACTTTGCCCTGTATCAGCGCCAGGCCCTGACGGCTGATGCACCGTGGCAAACCTTGCTGGACGCCAATCAGCGTGCGGCGGGGCAGGATTATTATCGTCTGGGTGGGATGGAGATAAGCCAGGATAACCAGCAGATGGCGATCGCTGAAGATCTGCAGGGGCGCAGGCAGTACCGTATTTCGCTGCGTGAGATAGATAGCGGAAAATGGGCGCCGGAAGTGATTGAAAACACCTCCGGTGACATGGCGTGGGCCAATGACGGCAAGACGCTATTTTATATTCGCAACCACCCGCAAACCCTGTTGCCCTATCAGGTTTATCGCCACCAGTCCGGCACGCCGGTAGCGGACGACAAGCTGGTATATCAGGAAAATGATGGCGGGTTCTATTTGAGCCTGGGTCGCTCTTCTTCGCGCGACTACGTCATTATTACCGTCAGCGGCAATACCACTTCCGAGGCGCGGCTGATTGACGCCAATCAACCCCTGAGCACTCCGGTGCTGTTCGCCGCACGTAAGAACGGCCTCGAGTATTATTTAGATCACTATCGTGGTGAGTTTTATCTACGTTCCAACTACCAAAGCCCGCATTTTGGCCTGTACCAGACCGCGACAGTCGGCAAGCCATGGCAGACGCTGATAGCACCGCAGGAAAAACGCGAGGTGGAAGGTTTCACGGTGTTTCGCGACTGGCTGGTAGTGAAGGAGCGTGCTGATGGTCTGGTGCAACTACGGCAAATCAGTTGGGACGGTAAAACCCAGCGCAGTATTCCGTTCGATGACGCCAGTTATATGGCCTGGATGGGCTATAACCCGGATCCGGACAACCAGCAGCTACGCTATGGCTATTCGGCGATGACGACGCCAACCCGCACCTACCAATGGGAGCTCAACAAAGGCGAGCGCACCCTGCTGAAACAGCAGGAAGTGAAGGGGGTGGATCCCAGTCAGTACTACAGCGAGCGGGTGTGGATTAACGCGCGTGACGGTGTGAAGGTGCCGGTCTCGCTGGTCTACAACAAAGCCATGTTCAAACCGGGACACAGCCCGCTGCTGGTGTACGGTTATGGTGCCTATGGCATGAGTATGGATCCGGCCTTTAGCGCCAACCGCATTAGTTTGCTGGATCGCGGTTTCGTTTATGCGCTGATCCACGTGCGCGGTGGCGGCGAGTTGGGGCAGAACTGGTATCAGCAGGGCAAGTTGACTCATAAGCCAAACACCTTTAGTGACTTTATCGACGCTACCCAGGTACTAATCCAACAGGGTTATGGCCAGCCGGGTCGCATTTATGCCATGGGCGGCAGTGCTGGCGGGCTGCTGATGGGGGCGGTGATCAATCAGGCACCGCAGTTGTATAACGCGGTGGTGGCACAGGTGCCTTTCGTGGATGTGCTGACTACCATGCTGGACGACAGCATTCCGCTAACGGTCGGTGAATACGAAGAGTGGGGCAATCCCAATCAGCCGCAGGCTTATGAGTTGATCAAGTCCTATAGCCCGTATGACAACGTAGGTAAACACGCCTATCCGAACCTGCTGGTCACCAGCGGCCTGTATGACTCGCAGGTGCAATATTGGGAACCGGCCAAATGGGTCGCCAAACTGCGTCGTTTTAAACAGGGCGATTCAGTGTTGCTGCTGGCGACCGATATGACGGCCGGCCATGGCGGAAAATCGGGCCGCCTGACGCGGCTGGAAAATAGCGCGCTGGAATACAGCTTTATTATGGCGATGGATCAGAAAACACAGAAATAACCACTATCACCGTCGGGTAATAAACTCGACGGTTTATTAAAACTATAAAAAATCAATTTACCGTCTATTTCGGCGGCTTTTTGTTGGGCATTGTCGGCCACCAAATCTTTTTGGCAATTTCTGGGGATATATGAAAATCAAATTAATAGTAAGCCTGATCGGCGCGGGAATAGCACTGAGCGGGATGGCGACGGCAGCGCAGAACGGGGTTGAAGAGGGAAAGGGCAAGGTCGTTTTCAGCCCATTGAATGTTTCGGCGGCAGAGAGCAGTAACAGTAGCAGTGAAAAAGAAGCGCTGGAAAAGCCCGGTGCTTTCAGCTCACGCGGGGAAAATAAAAATCTGGAGTCGGTGGACAGCATTCTGCGCAGCATGCCGGGTACCTATACCCAGATAGACCCAGGCCAGGGGGCGGTCAGCGTTAATATCCGTGGCATGAGCGGCTTTGGCCGCGTTAATACCATGATCGATGGCATCACTCAGAACTACTATGGCAGTTCACCCAGCGACGCGGCGCATGGCGGTTTGCCCACCAGCCAGTTTGGTGCGCTGATCGATCCTAACTTTATCGTCGGCGTTGATGTGGCACGCGGTAATGCGACAGGGGCCGCCGGTGTCAATGCACTGGCGGGCAGTGCCAACTTCCGCACGATTGGCGTTGATGACGTGGTGTTTTCGGATAACCCCTTTGGCGTGCGCACCAAGTTTTCTGTAGGCAATAACGGTATTGGCCGCAGCGGTATGATCGCTGTGGGTGGAAAAACCGACGCATTCGGCGACGGCGGTAGTCTGGGAGTCATGGCGGCTATCAGCGGCAGTTCGATCACCTCTAATTATAAGAACGGTTCAGGGTTTGACAGTGAAGAGTTTAATGTCGATAAAACTTATCGTCAGAATCCCAAATCTCAGTTATTTAAAGTGGATATTAAACCCGACGCTTTCAATAGCATTGAACTGTCGGCCCGAACTTACCAGAACAAGATCACCCGCCGCCATATCGACAGCAATGACTTTTATATTAAATATCATTACGCCCCGTTTTCAGAGCTGATTGATTTTAATCTGACCGCCAGTACCAGCCGGGGCGAACAGCAGTTTATGTCCGATAATATGGCGGGATTCAGCGACAGCACCGCAAGGAATATCTCTGACGCACTGGACGTAAATAATACCAGTCGTTTCAGCCTGCAGAAGGTCGATTTTGCCTTCAGTTACGGCGGCAAGCTGATCCGCAATGAATACAAGAAGCGCGCCTCCGGGCTGGTGACAGACGAGAGTCAGGCGGAAAGCTCGCCGGTGGGCATTGCAGGCAAACAAAATATAGCCAGCCTTTACAGTGGACTGCAGCTTAATTACGGCATCTGGCAGGGTAACTTTGACCTGAGCTACAGCGCCTATGATATCTCCGGCTATAAACCGGCCTGTGATGATCGGGTGCAATGTTTCCCGCAGGGGGCCAGCAACATCAATTTGAAAGAGCACGGCTTTAACCCGGCGGTGATGTTGTCCGCACAGGTAACACCGTGGCTGCAGCCGTTCATCAGTTACAACAAATCGATGCGTGGGCCGAATATTCAGGAAGTGTTCTTCGCCAACAGCGGCGGGCAGTCGATGAACCCTTTCCTTAAGGGGGAAACGGCAGAAACCTATCAGGCGGGTTTTAACGCCAATGCTCATGACCTGCTGTTTAAACAGGACAGTTTCCAGCTCAAGGCAGTGTATTTTGAGTCGAAAATCAAAAATTACATTTCCAGCCAGAGCTACATGGTGTGTAGCAATCGCCAAAAATGTCATCGTGCTCAGACCAGCCAAGAGGAATGGGATAACGCCGATGTGAATGTCGCCATGACCATGTACAGCAACTCTTACGAGCCAGTCAGGTCGCGTGGGGTGGAAATAGAGGCGATGTACGACGCCGGTTTCGCCTACACCAAACTGTCTTTGAGCAAGGAGCACACCAGTCAGCCGACAAATCAGGCCAGCAATGTGTTCGGTGCCGGTGACATTAGCGAGTTACCGGAGTTGTACTTCACGCTGGATACGGGGGTGCGTTTGCTGGATGAGAAATTGACGCTGGGCGGGCTGGTGAAATACACCGGCAAGGCTGTGCGCCTTTCTCCCGATTATAACGTTGATGAGAATGAGCAGTTGTTGAAAGAGCCTGTGCCGCATATCCCGACCGTTATCGATCTGTACAGTACCTATCAATTCAACCGCAATCTGCTGTTGAAATTCAGCGTGCAGAACCTGATGGACAAAGACTATTCCGATGCATTGAACAAGATGAACGCGATGCCATCACAGTCACGGGATTTCTCACCGACCAACACTGCTCGTGGCCGAACCTATATCTTTGGCGGCGAGGTGCGATTCTAAACGGGATGCGGGCGCAATTACTGCGCCCGTTTTGCCTGCTGCAGCCACTTGTCCAGCTCGTTGGCGAACTGCTGACGGTCACGCTGGTTCAACGTATTCGGGCCGCCGGTCTGGATACCGCTGGAGCGCAGGGTGTCCATAAAGTCACGCATGTTAAGGCGCTCACGAATGGTGTCTGGGGTGTAACGTTCACCCCGTGGGTTCAGTGCCACCGCTCCTTTCTCTATCACTTCCGCTGCCAGCGGGATATCGGCGGTGATCACCAGATCGCCTTTCTCGCAGCGTCGCACGATTTCGTTATCCGCCACGTCAAATCCGGCCGCCACCTGCAGGGTGTGGATGTGCTTTGACGGCGGCGTTCTCAATGGCTGGTTCGCTACCAGCGTCACCGACATCGCGGTGCGCTCTGCCGCCCGAAACAGCACTTCTTTGATTACGTTGGGACAGGCGTCCGCATCAACCCAAATCTGCATCATTTCGGCTCCTTCAGCCAATCGCGCACCGGCAGGAAATCACGGTACAGCGCCGCTTCCGGGCTGTCTTCCGCCGGTTGATAGTTGTATTCCCAGCGCACCAGCGGCGGCATCGACATCAGGATGGATTCGGTACGGCCACCGGTTTGCAGGCCGAACAGCGTGCCCCGATCCCAGACCAAATTGAATTCCACGTAACGGCCGCGACGATACAGTTGGAACTGGCGCTCGTGATCGCCCCAGCTTAGCGTTTTGCGTTTCTCTACGATTGGCAGATAGGCCTCGAGGAAGCCTTCGCCCACCGCCTGGGTAAAGGCGAAGCAGGTGGCGAAGTCCGGGGTGTTCAGGTCATCAAAGAACAGGCCACCGATGCCGCGTGCTTCGTTACGGTGTTTGATAAAGAAATAGTCGTCGCACCACTTTTTGTATTTGGGATAGACCTGTTCACCGAAGGGCGCGCACAGCTGCTCGGCGGTGCGGTGCCAGTGAACGGCGTCTTCTTCAAAGCCATAAAACGGCGTCAGATCAAAGCCACCGCCAAACCACCACACCGGTTCTTCACCCGGTTTTTCCGCAATGAAAAAGCGCACGTTGGCGTGGCTGGTAGGAATGTAGGGGCTGCGCGGATGGATCACCAGCGAGACGCCCATCGCCTGGAAGCTGCGCCCGGCCAGTTCGGGGCGATGCGCGGTAGCGGAAGCGGGCAGGGTAGCGCCGGAGACATGTGAAAAGTTGACGCCCGCCTGTTCGAACACCGCGCCGTCGGTCAACACCCGACTGCGGCCACCGCCGCCTTCTTCACGCGTCCAGCGGTCTTCGTTGAAAACGGCGCTGCCGTCGGCCTGGGCCAACTGGCTGCAGATGCGGTCCTGCAGCGCCAGCAGGAAGGATTTTACTTCTGCGATGGTCGATAAACTCATACGTGATAATTCACAGCGTCTGACTGAACAAGGCGCAGAGTATACCCTTATTCACCGCGGCTGGCAGTATCAGCCGGGTTTTCGTTGGTGCGTATCGTAATAGCTGAAGAAACTGAGCACCCCATCGGCAATGGCGCGGGCGATTTTCTCGCGGAAGGCGGTTGTACCAAGTAGGCGCTCTTCTGCCGGATTGGTAATGAATGAAGTTTCTACCAGCACTGACGGAATCGACGGGGATTTCAGCACCGCAAAGGCCGCCTGTTCTGTACTGTTGCTGTGCAGATGGTGTACCGGACGGATCTGGCCGAGCACGTGGCGACCAAGCGTCAGACTGTTGTTGATGGTATCGGTCTGCACCAGATCAAACAGTACCTGTTGCAGATAGTTGTCCTGGTTTTGGTACTTGCCACCGGCCACGTCATCGGCGGCGTTTTCACGGTTGGACAGGTAACGCGCCATGGCGCTGCTGGCACCGCGATTGGACAGGGCAAACACCGAAGCGCCTGAGGCTTCCGGGCTGGTAAAACCGTCGGCGTGAATCGAGATAAACAGGTCGGCCTGATGCTGGTGGGCAATCTCCACCCGTTGGAACAGCGGGATAAATTCGTCTTCTTCCCGCGTCAGACGAACTTCGACATGTTCCTGTTCATGCAGGATGCGGCGCACGTGGTTGGCAATTTCCAACACGACGTGCTTTTCCTGTGAGCCTTCGCTGCCGATCGCGCCGGAGTCGATACCGCCGTGACCTGGGTCGATCATCACCAGTCTTTTACTGCCGGACGGTTTAGTTGCCGGTTTGCTTGCCGGTTTGGGATGTTGGTTGCGCAGCATGCCACCGGATTCGGCTTTGGCGCTTTGGCTTTTGCTGCCAAGCAGTACCAACGCCAGGCCGGAGAGCAGTAATTGACGTCGTGTGGGGGAAACGGAGAGCGGCTTAAAATTGAGGAATTGTTTAACCTGCTTTTTCATAATGCTACGCTCCATCGACAAATTCTATTTTGCGACGTTATATCGTATTGATAATCATTAATCGACCTGATAACTATGTCCATTTATTACGCGGATGACCGGTGATTTCGGCATAATTGCTGGGGTAAATCGCAGTTTGATATTGCTTAAGTGAATAATCCCGCGATATACCCTGCGTACTTGAAGCTGCATCTGTGTTAGCTGCGCTTGCTCACCCGAATCACTGACTTAAGTCAGCTCATCGGGCTTCATTCGCTTGCTGCCTTGATGCAACTCCAATAACTTTGGGTATAATCAGATAAACATCTTAATTAACAGCGGCGAACATCGATGGAAATTCGCGTATTTCGACAAGACGACTTTGAAGAAGTCATTACCCTGTGGGAGCGATGTGATCTGCTGCGCCCGTGGAACGATCCTGAGATGGATATCGAGCGTAAACTCAATCACGATCCGGACCTGTTTCTGGTTGCCGAAGTGGGCGGCGAAGTCGTGGGCTCGGTGATGGGCGGTTACGATGGCCATCGCGGTTCGGCGTATTATCTGGGGGTGCATCCGGATTATCGCGGGCGCGGTATTGCCAATGCGTTAATTAACCGTCTGGAGAAGAAGCTGATCGCGCGCGGGTGCCCGAAGATCCAGCTGGTGGTGCGTGAAGACAACGACACGGTGATCGAGATGTATGAAAAACTCGGTTACGAGATCCAGAACGTTACCAACCTGGGTAAACGACTGATCGAAGATCAGGAATATTGAGTGGTCATTCGGGCGGTGAAACCTCACCGCCCGTTGCTGCGTGTTAAGGCAGTTTTTTGATGTTCTTCACATCTACTTCCACAGTGCTCCAGTCTTTATCCACTTTCCCTTCCAACTGCACTTTATCTTTCGGGGTGATGGTCTGGCCGTTCCAGCGTTTTCTGTCGATCTCCACCGTCAGGGTGCCGCTGGCGTCACGGAAGGTATAGGTGTCGTCACCAACGCGCTGCTCGATATTGCCCTGCAGCATCACCCAGGTGTCATCGCTCATCGACTTCACCTTGTCTACTGTGGTCAGTGCCGCGCTTGGGCCGGAGAAGCCGCCCTGCTGGATATTTTGCGTTGATGTTTGCGGTGCCGCAGGATCAAGGAACCCGCCTTGTTGGGCCAGAACCGGTGCACTGCACAGAGCGATTAATGCGGCCAGGGTATATTTTTTCATCTTAAGCTTCCTTATCTCAATCGAGAATTAAAGCCCTGCCAATCAGGACTGCTGGTTTGATGGGGTTAAGTAAAACATGAAAATCTTAAGGGGTTCTTAAGCGCGCGCATTGAAAACAATAAATCTGGCTCCCATTTGAAGGAGTAATAATAATGCAATTGGCAAGGAACCGACGTTGAAGCCACTCCCACCCCGTTTTTCCCCCGACGATTACGATCATCATGGCGCGCTGCGTTTGCCGCTGTGGTTTTGGGGTGTGCTGGTTTTACAGGCCCGGACCTGGATTTTGTTCGTGATGGCCGGCGCTTCGCGCCAGCAGGGAGAAGGGCTGTTGCAGTTGTTTTACCCTGACACCCAAAGGTTCTGGTACGGCATCCTGCTGGGGCTGCCGGCGGCGCTGGCATTTCTGTTGGCTCCACGGCGTCACCAATGGCCACGATTATGGCGTGCCTGGCGTTGGGGGCTCTGTCTCTCGCTGCTGGCGGCGCTGGGCGGTTCGGTGTTCAACCTGTGGCAACAGGCCGACAATCAGCCACCGCTGGATGCTGTCCTGATACTGCTTGATGCGCTGGCACTGGCTTACCTGCTGCTGGATCAGCGCCTGAAAGCCTGCTTTACCGTGCATGACGAAGCGGGGTAATTGCCACCTGCGGCGGCACTTTTCTTATTTTCTGCACTCCAAGCTCGCAACCGATGGCGAAGCGTGGACAGTTGTGAGAGGCTGGCACGCAGCAAAATGCCGGGCCCATGCCTTTGATGTTAAGGAGCTAGAGATGAATATTCGCCCACTATTGTTAGGGCTCCCGCTGTTACTGACCGGCTGTTCGACGATGTCGAACTTCTCCTGGTCGAGCCTGTCGCCGCTTAACTGGTTTGGCAGCAGCCTTGAGGTCAGCGCCAAGGGCGTTGGCGATTTGAACGCCGGCACCCCGATGTCGGAAAGCGCCATCAACGACGGGTTGAAAGGTGATTACCGCCTGCGTGGCGGTATGGCCACCAGCCAGGGCCAGATAATTTCTTACTATCAGGCGATGGACGGTAATGATGTGAAACTGGTGATCACCGGTGAACCCAAGGGCCACGTGCAGCGTGTGGACGTGATGGACAGCAAGGTGGCGACCGAGTGGGGCAGCAAACTCGGCACACCGTTCAGTGACCTGTACAGCAAGGCGTTCGGTGCCTGTAAACCGGCCACCGGTGACGATGCCGGCAAGGTGGAGTGTGTGGCGGAGCAGAGCAAGTACGTGACCTACATTTTCAACGGCAAGTGGGCCGGCCCGCAGGACATCATCCCACCGGATGACACGCTGAAAAGCTGGACGGTCAGCAAGATCATCTGGCACGCCAAGCCTCAGTAAACCTTTCTTTTTGGGCGTCCGATCTGCGGCGCCCCAGCTTCCTTCATTTTGGCGGGTATCCTTATTTTCTTTGCGTTCGGGCAAGGCAATTATCCCTGCTTGCGGTATGATACTGCGCATTCGTAACAGGCTACTGTTACCCGATTCTGCTATTGAGGATAACGACAATGACACAGGTTCAGAGCGGCATTTTGCTGGAACACTGCCGTTTCGCCATTTTTATGGAAGCCACGGTACAGGGCGAATTTGCCGAACTCCGCCAGGGCTGCAAGCAGTTTTGCCAGACGTTGACCGAGCTGCAACAGCAGTTCCCCGATGCGCATTTGGGCGCGGTGGTTGCCTTTGGCTATGACGTTTGGCATGACCTGTCCAGCGGCCAGGGCGCCAAAGAGCTGAAGCCATTCACCCCGCTCGGCAAAGGGCTGGCACCGGCCACCCAGCGCGATCTGCTGATCCATATTCAATCCCTGCGTCATGATGTTAACTTCACGCTGGCCCAGGCTGCGCTGACCGCGTTCGGCAATGCCATCAAAATTGAAGAAGAAACCCACGGTTTCCGCTGGGTGGAAGAGCGTGACCTGAGCGGCTTTATCGACGGCACGGAAAACCCGCAGGGCGACAAGCGACCGGAAGTGGCGGTGATTGCCAAAGGCGAAGAAGACGCAGGCGGCAGCTACGTGCTGGTGCAGCGTTATGAACACAACCTGCGTCAGTGGCAGCGTTTCACCACCGAACAGCAGGAGCAGATTATCGGCCGTACCAAACATGACAGCGAAGAACTGCCGCCGGAGCAACGCCCGGACACCTCACACGTCAGCCGTGTTGATCTGAAAGAAGAGGGCAAGGGCCTGAAGATCCTGCGCCAAAGCTTGCCTTATGGCACTGCCAGCGGCAAGCACGGGCTGTATTTCATCGCCTACTGCGCACGCCTGCATAACATCGAAAAGCAGCTGCTGAGCATGTTCGGCGACCTGGATGGCAAACGCGACGCGATGCTTCGTTTCAGCCGTGCGGTGACCGGCAGTTATTACTTTGCGCCATCACTGACGCGCCTGCTGTCGTTGTAACACCTCTGCCGGGGCTGGCTATGCCTGCTCCGGTTTTACTTCCCCCCTCTGCCATGCCGCTCCGTTCCTGCCTTATAGCGTTTGATGCTTGAAAATCACTAAACGGTATATAAAAGCGTTACAGCTCCGCACCTAGTTATAAATACACTGGTCAACATCAGGGCGGAAGCCCGACGGAATGACTCAGTAATAAGGTGCACAATGAAACAAACGCGGGTTAAAAATATCGTACTGAAAGGATGGTTGGCGGCGGCGCTGTTAGCCAGCGGTCCGCTGTCGGCAACTGAATTGCTGAACAGCTCCTATGACGTTTCCCGTGAATTGTTTGCCGCGCTGAATCCAGGTTTTGAGCAGCAATGGAACCAACAGCATCCTGGCGACAAACTGGCTATCAAGCAATCCCACGCCGGCTCTTCCAAGCAGGCGCTGGCGATCCTGCAGGGCTTGCGCGCCGACGTAGTGACCTACAATCAGGTGACCGACGTGCAGATCCTGCACGATCGCGGCCAACTGATCCCGGCTGACTGGCAGACCCGTTTACCGAACAACAGCTCACCTTTCTATTCCACCATGGCTTTCCTGGTGCGTAAGGACAATCCCAAAGGCATTCATAACTGGAATGATTTGGTGCGTGACGACGTGAAGCTGGTGTTCCCGAACCCGAAAACCTCCGGTAACGGCCGTTACACCTATCTGGCCGCCTGGGGCGCTGCCAGTCAGGCGGATGGCAATGATCAGGCCAAAACCCGCGCCTTTATGACTCGTTTCCTGAAAAACGTGCTGGTGTTTGACACCGGCGGTCGCGGCGCAACCACCACCTTCGTCGAACGTGGCCTGGGCGATGTGCTGATCAGCTTTGAGTCGGAAGTGAACAATATTCGCAAGCAGTATGGCGAAGACAAATACGAGGTGATCGTGCCGCCGGTCGATATTCTGGCAGAGTTCCCGGTGGCCTGGGTCGATAAAAACGTGGCAAGAAACGGCACCGAACAGGCGGCCAAGGACTATCTGAATTATCTCTACAGCCCGGCAGCGCAGCAGGTGATCACCAGCTACTACTACCGTGTTTACGACAAGCAGGCGATGGCCGCGGCCAAAGGCCAGTTCCCGGAGACCAAGCTGTTCCGGGTGGAAGATCAGTTTGGTGGCTGGCCGCAGGTGATGAAAACGCATTTCTCCACCGGTGGCGAGTTGGATCAGCTGTTAGCCGCAGGGCATAAGTAATGTTGTCGTTGACCAGCAAGCGGGTTCTGCCTGGGTTCGGCCTCAGTTTGGGGAGCAGCCTGTTTTACACCTGTCTGATCCTGCTGTTGCCGCTTAGCGCGTTGGTAATGCAGTTGGCGCAGATGAGCCTGGCGCAGTATTGGGAAGTGATTTCCAACCCGCAGGTGGTGGCGGCTTATAAAGTCACACTGCTGGCGGCGGGCGTTGCCAGCCTGTTTAACGCGGTGTTTGGCATGCTGATGGCCTGGATCCTGACCCGCTATCGTTTTCCCGGTCGCACGCTGCTGGACGGTCTGATCGATCTGCCGTTTGCATTGCCGACGGCGGTAGCCGGCCTGACACTGGCGGGGCTGTTTTCCACCACTGGCTGGTATGGCCAATGGTTGGCGCATTTTGACATTAAGGTGACGTTTACCTGGCTTGGCATTGCCGTGGCGATGGCCTTTACCAGCTTGCCATTCGTGGTGCGCACCGTTCAGCCGGTACTGGAGGAACTGGGGCCGGAATACGAGGAGGCAGCAGAAACCCTGGGCGCGACTCGCTGGCAGAGCTTTCGCCGCGTGGTGATACCTGAGCTGGCACCGGCGCTGTTGGCCGGTACGGCGATCTCCTTTACCCGCAGCCTGGGCGAGTTTGGTGCGGTGATCTTTATTGCCGGCAACATCGCCTGGAAGACCGAAGTAACCTCGCTGATGATTTTTGTTCGTTTGCAGGAATTTGATTATCCAGCGGCCAGTGCGATTGCTTCGGTGATCCTGGCGGCCTCGCTGCTGTTGCTGTTCAGCATTAACGTTCTGCAGAGCCGCTTTGGCCGACGTATCGGGGGGCACTGATGGCTGATATCTCTGAGTTTAACGGTGTCGAACGCCCGCGCGTCAACTGGGGCAAGTGGACGCTGATCGGTATCGGCGTGCTGTTTTCGGTATTGCTGCTGGTGGTGCCGATCATTTCGATTTTTGCCGAGGCCTTTTCCAAAGGGATTGGTGTGATGTGGGGCAACCTGGTCGATCACGACATGTTGCACGCTATCTGGCTGACGGTGCTGATTGCTTTGATTACCGTGCCGTTCAATCTGATTTTCGGCACCTTGCTGGCTTGGCTGGTGACGCGTTTCACCTTCCCTGGGCGTCAGCTGTTGCTGACGCTGATAGACATCCCGTTCGCCGTTTCGCCGGTGGTCGCGGGGCTGATTTACCTGTTGTTCTACGGCAGCAATGGGCTGCTGGGCGGTTGGCTGGATGCGCATAATATCCAGCTGATGTTCTCCTGGCCGGGCATGGTGCTGGTGACCATTTTCGTGACCTGTCCGTTCGTGGTACGTGAGCTGGTGCCGATGATGCTCAGCCAGGGCAGTCAGGAAGACGAGGCCGCCATTTTGCTGGGGGCTTCCGGTTGGCAGATGTTCCGCCGGGTGACGCTGCCCAACATTCGCTGGGCGCTGTTGTACGGCGTGGTATTGACCAACGCACGTGCCATAGGTGAGTTCGGCGCGGTATCGGTAGTGTCCGGTTCTATTCGCGGTGAGACTTTCAGCCTGCCGCTGCAGGTTGAGTTGTTGCAACAGGATTACAACACGGTAGGTTCCTTTACCGCCGCCGGTTTGCTGACCCTGATGGCGATAGTGACCCTATTTTTGAAGAGTGGCCTGCAATGGCGTCTGGAACGTCAGAATGCACGTCTCGAGCGGGAGGAAAATCATGAGCATTGAGATTAACGGTATCAATAAGTTTTTCGGTCGTACCAAGGTATTGAACGATATCTCGCTCGACATTGCCTCCGGTGAGATGGTGGCGCTGCTAGGGCCGTCCGGCTCCGGGAAAACCACGCTGCTGCGTATTATCGCCGGGCTGGAAAACCAGAGCGGCGGCAAGCTGGGCTTCCACGGCATCGACGTCAGCCATGTGCATGCCCGCGATCGTCGAGTGGGCTTCGTGTTCCAGCATTACGCGCTGTTCCGCCACATGACGGTGTTCGATAACATCGCCTTTGGCCTGACCGTGCTGCCGCGCCGCGAACGCCCAAATGCCGCGGCGATCAAACAAAAAGTGACCCAGCTGCTGGAAATGGTGCAGTTGGCCCATTTGGCCAACCGTTATCCGTCACAGCTTTCCGGTGGTCAGAAGCAGCGCGTGGCCCTGGCGCGTGCACTGGCGGTTGAACCGCAAATTCTGTTGCTGGACGAACCTTTCGGCGCACTGGATGCGCAGGTGCGTAAAGAGCTGCGCCGTTGGCTGCGTCAGCTGCATGAAGAGCTGAAATTCACCAGCGTATTCGTCACCCACGATCAGGAAGAGGCAATGGAAGTCGCCGATCGTATCGTGGTGATGAGCCAGGGCAATATTGAGCAGGTCGGTTCGCCGGAAGAGATAGTGCGTGAACCGGCCAGCCGCTTCGTGCTGGAATTTATGGGCGAAGTGAACCGTCTGAGCGGCGAGATACGCGGTTCGCAGCTGTTCGTCGGTGCGCACCAGTGGCCGCTGTCGTTCCAGCCAATGCATCAGGGCCGTGTGGACTTATTCCTGCGCCCGTGGGAAATGGAAGTCGGCACCGAGAGCAGCGACCGCTGCCCACTGCCGGTGCAGGTGCTGGAAGTCAGCCCACGCGGCCATTTCTGGCAGATGACCGTACAGCCGATCGGCTGGCATCAGGAACCGATCAGCGTGGTGTTGCCGGATGGCAACGAACCGCCGGTACGCGGCGGCCGTTACTACGTTGGCAGCCTGAATGCGCGCCTGTACGCCGGTGATCAACTGCTACAACCTGTTGCGTTAGCTAAAAGCGCCTGATATACCCTTTATCTTTCAAGTTGCAGGTGTGTTGGCTGCCTTTACTCGCCCCAGTCACTTACTGATGTAAGCTCCTGGGGACTTGTGCTGTTGCCACCTTTCTGCACCTCGAAATATTTTGGGTATAGGTTTTAACTGACATTAAAGGCGACCTTGCGGTTGCCTTGTTATTTTATGTCCAACACACAGGCAAAGATCGTGACAACGCTTGAACAATGCATCGGAAATACCCCGCTGGTAAAATTACAACGTCTGGCTACAGGTCTGGGCAGCGAGGTCTGGCTCAAACTGGAAGGCAATAACCCGGCCGGTTCGGTGAAAGATCGCGCCGCGCTGGCGATGATCCAGCAGGCGGAGCTGCGCGGTGAGATAAAGCCCGGCGATCGGTTAATCGAGGCCACCAGTGGTAACACTGGTATTGCGCTGGCGATGATAGCGGCACTGAAAGGCTATTCGATGACCTTGCTGATGCCGGAAAACATGAGCCAGGAACGTCAGGCGGCGATGCGTGCCTATGGTGCAGAGTTGATCTTGGTCAGCCGCGAACTGGGGATGGAAGGTGCACGCGATCTGGCGCTGGAAATGCAGAGTCAGGGGCAGGGCAAGGTGCTGGATCAGTTCAATAATCTGGACAACCCTTACGCCCACTTCACCACCACCGGCCCGGAAATCTGGCTGCAGAGCCATCAGCGGGTGACCCATTTTGTTTCCAGCATGGGCACCACCGGCACCATTACCGGTGTGGGCGGCTATCTGAAGAGCCAAAATCCGCAGGTGCAGATTATCGGCCTGCAACCGGCGGAAGGCAGCAGTATTCCCGGCATTCGCCGCTGGGCACCGGCTTATATGCCGGGCATATTCCGGCCGGATCTGGTGGATCAGGTATTGGACATTGAGCAAACCGACGCAGAACAGACTATGCGGCAGTTGGCGCAGCGCGAAGGCATATTTTGCGGCGTCAGTTCCGGCGGGGCAGTAGCCGGTGCGCTACGGATTGCAGCGACCAATCCGGGAAGCGTGATTGTGGCTATCATCTGCGATCGCGGCGATCGCTATCTCTCCACCGGTGTTTTTGCCTAACCGTTATTTCCTTTCCAACGCCTGTATCGAGCCTATCCCGGTGGATTATTTCGCCGGGGTGAAATTAAAACTCCCCCAATACCCTTTCTGCGTCTCTCAGAGCGTTCTGGCGGGCTAAGTCGTTATACCCGCGGCCTTTATGCTGTAAGTCGCCCAGCGCTACCTACAGGGCCTTTATCTGGCCCGGCGTTGGACCACCAGGTGATATAACGATAATTCTTCGCCGCCTTGTCACCTGAAGTAGAGAAATAAGGCGATAGCGACCACAATAACCTTGGGCTTTCCTGGCATAAAAGCGTGGCAAAAATCTGTTGGCGCTAATTTAACGCGCCGTCGGCCGGGCTGCGATTAAGTGGCGTTCAGGAATATGTAAGGATTGAGTAAAACCGGCTGCGAAGCAGACAAATAGGCGTGAAAATGACGAAAATCCGCGAAGGAGCAAGGCATGAAAATTTTATTGGTCGATGATGACCTTGAACTCGGCACCATGCTGAGCGAATACCTGACCGGCGAAGGTTTTAACGCCACGCTGGTGCTGACCGGCAAGGCCGGAGTGGAAGGCGCGCTGTCGGGTGATTACACCGCGATGATCCTCGACATCATGCTGCCGGACATGAGCGGCATCGACGTGCTGCGCGACGTCCGTAAAAAGAGCCGCATGCCGATCATCATGCTGACGGCCAAGGGCGATAACATCGATCGGGTTATCGGCCTGGAAATGGGCGCCGACGACTATATGCCCAAGCCGTGCTATCCCCGCGAACTGGTGGCGCGCCTGCGTGCGGTACTGCGTCGTTTCGACGAGCGCCCGGATGAAGTTGACGACGAGATTGCGATTAATTTCGGCGAGCTGACCCTTAACCCATCAACCCGCAGCAGCGAATGGCGTGGCAAGGCGTTTGATCTGACCGCTTCCGAATTCAATCTGTTGGAGCTGCTGTTACGCGCGCCGGAGCGTGTGGTATCAAAAGACGAGCTGTCAGAAAAAGGTTTAGGCCGCCCACGGGAAGCCTATGACCGCAGCGTTGACGTGCATATCAGCAATATCCGCCAGAAGCTGGGGGCGTTGACGGACAACGCGCTCAGCATTGAGACGGTGCGTAGCATCGGCTACCGCATCCGATAATGCCTATGCGTGGAAGACTGTTCTGGAAAATCCTGCTTGGCTTCTGGTTGACCTTTATCATCATGACTCAGGCGTTGTGGGTCGCTTTTTCCTTATATGGCGATCGTTACGAACCGCCGGAAAACGCCATGGCCCGGCGGGTGATTGCGTTGCAATTGACCTCTGTCGCCACGCAATTGCGCAGCGGTGGAATGCCGTCGCTGGATGCCATGCTGAAAGACTGGTCGGATGATGACCGGCGTCTGTTGACCGTGACTCCATTGGACAAGCCGCCTGCACCGGTCGCTGAGGAACCGGTGTTTGAGAGCCGCCGGATGCCGAAAGCAGTTACCGCCTGGGTAGAGGGCGAGGGCGGTAAGGGCTATTGGCTGAGTTACGATATGCGTGGCCTGCGGGAAGAGTATTGGCCAAGAAAGCGTTCACATTTCTTCAATATTCCTGCGCCGATGCTTTGGGTGGGTGGGCTGGCAGGGCTGTTGTTCAGCGCGGTGCTGGCCTGGAACCTCACCCGACCGATGCGCAAGCTGCGTGACGGTTTTGATCGCGTGGCGCAGGGCGACCTGTCAGTGCGTCTGTTCCCGGCAATGCGCCGACGGCATGACGAGCTTTCTGAGGTGGCGCGTGACTTTGACAGCATGGCCGAACGGTTGGAGCTGTTGGTCAGCGCCCGTGAGCAGTTGCTACATGATGTTTCGCACGAACTGCGTTCGCCGCTGGCCCGCTTGCAATTAGCCATCGGCTTGGCGCGGCAGAATGCGGGTAACGTGGAGAACTCGCTGCAGCGCATTGAGCAGGAAGCGGGGCGGCTGGATAAAATGATCGGCGAACTGTTGGCGCTGTCGCGTACCGAGAGCAGCAACCTGCCGGATGAAGAGTATTTTGACCTGTACGGGCTGGTGGATGCGGTGGTGAGTGACGCGCGTTACGAAGCGCAGCTCCCCGGCGTAGATATCGTGTTGCAGGCCTGTTCGGACATGGATTACACCGTCAAGGGCAATGCTGAACTGATGCGGCGTGCGGTGGATAATATCGTGCGTAATGCGTTGCGTTTCTCCAGCCACGGGCAACGGGTGACGGTGGTGCTGAGGCGTATTGAGCAGCTGTTCCAGATTGAGGTCAGCGATCAGGGGCCGGGTGTGGAAGAGTCGAAACTTTCCAGCATTTTTGATCCGTTTGTCAGAGTGAAATCGGCGATGTCAGGTAAGGGCTACGGGTTGGGGCTGGCGATCACTCGCAAGGTGGTATTGGCGCACGGTGGTCAGGTTGAGGCGCGTAACGGCGAACGGGAAGGGCTGGTGATTACCCTGCGAATTCCTCGCTGGAGTTAATTGCTGTTGCGACTGGCTTGAATGGCAGACATAAAAAAACGGCGCCTAGGGCGCCGTTCTTGCGTTCATTCGCTATTACTTCTTGATGCGAATGATCGGGGTCTCACCAACGGTGACGTTACCGGTCAGTTTGATCAGTTCTTTGATCTCGTCCATGTTGGAGATAACCACCGGCGTCAGGATAGACTTGGCTTTGTCTTCCAGCAGGGCCAGATTGAACTCGATTACCACATCACCTTTCTTGACGCGTTGGCCTTCTTCAGCGATGCGTTTGAAGCCTTCGCCTTTCAGTTCAACGGTGTCGATACCGAAGTGGACAAACAGCTCGATGCCGCTGTCGGATTCGATAGAGAAAGCATGGTTGGTTTCGAAAATTTTACCGATGGTGCCGTCAACCGGAGCAACCATTTTGTTGCCCGTTGGTTTGATGGCAATACCGTCGCCAACGATTTTTTCAGCGAATACTACGTCAGGTACATCTTCGATATTAACGATTTCGCCAGAAAGTGGAGCTACGATCTCGATAGTGCCCGTGTCTTTCTTGTCATCAGAAACCAGAGATTTCAATTTATCGAACAAACCCATGATCTTCTCCTAAGCATTAAATTGGGCGGCGTTCCAGTGTCGTGGAAGTTTAGCAGAGCGTCTTTTCTTCGATGAATTTATTCACGCAATTCATCAGATCTTGCGCCGTTGGCTGTGCCAAGGCTTGCGCTGCCAACGCCTTCACATCTTCGAAATTAGTATTACGTATAATTTTCTTGATGCGCGGGATTGAAATCGCACTCATGCTGAACTCATCCAGCCCCATGCCCAATAACAACAGTGTAGCACGCTCATCGCCAGCCAGTTCACCGCACATGCCGGTCCACTTGCCTTCTGCGTGAGATGCATCAATAACCTGTTTGATCAGGCCAAGCACTGATGGGGACATCGGGTTATAGAGATGAGAAATCAGCTCATTGCCGCGATCTACCGCCAGAGTATACTGGGTTAGATCGTTTGTCCCAATACTAAAGAAGTCGACTTCTTTCGCCAGGTGATGAGCAATCACCGCCGCGGCCGGTGTTTCCACCATCACGCCCACTTCAATTGTTTCATCAAACGCCTTGGCTTCTTCACGCAATTGCGCTTTCAGCGTCTCGATTTCGCCTTTCAGATCGCGAACTTCTTCTACCGAAATGATCATCGGGAACATGATGCGCAATTTGCCGAACGCGGAGGCGCGCAGGATAGCACGCAGCTGGGCGTGCAGGATTTCTCTGCGATCCATGGCGATACGGATGGCGCGCCAGCCGAGGAACGGGTTCTCTTCTTTCGGCAGGTTCATGTACGGCAGGTCTTTGTCGCCGCCGATGTCCATGGTGCGTACGATGACTGCCTGTGAGCCCACGGCTTCCGCAACGGCTTTATAGGCCTGGAACTGCTCGTCTTCGGTTGGCAGTGAGTCGCGGTCCATGAACAGGAATTCGGTACGATACAGGCCGACACCTTCAGCGCCGTTGCGCTCTGCACCTGCGACGTCGCGCACGGTGCCGATGTTGGCACAGACTTCAACCTGATGACCGTCCAGCGTAATCGCCGGCAGGTCTTTCAGCTTGGCCAGATCGTTTTTCTCGGTCACGTACTGGTTCTGTTCGGCTTTCAGCTGATCGATAACGTCAGCGGTTGGGTTAACGTAAATTTTATTGTTAACCGCGTCCAGAATCAGGTAGTCATCGTTCTTCACCTGCTTGGTGACGTCGCTGGTGCCTACGATTGCCGGCAATTCCAGGGAGCGCGCCATGATGGAGGTGTGTGAAGTACGGCCGCCGAGATCGGTGATGAAGCCCAGAACCTTGTCCAGGTTCAACTGCGCGGTCTCAGACGGGGTCAAATCGGTAGCAACCAGGATCACTTCGTCCTGAATTGAGCTCAGATCGACGATAGCCAGGCCAAGAATGTTCTGCAGCAGGCGTTTACCGATGTCACGTACGTCGGCCGCACGCTCTTTCAGGTACTCATCGTCGAGTTCTTCCAGCGCTTTCGCCTGGCCTTCGATGATGGTGTAGGCAGCCGCGTCAGCAGAAGCCAGATCGTCTTTGATTAGGGCTATGATTTCCTGCTCAAGCTCTTCGTCTTCCAACAGCATGATATGGCCTTCGAAGATAGCTTCTTTCTCTTCGCCGAAGGTTTCGCCAGCTTTGGTCTTGATCGCTTCCAACTGCACGGATGCCTTGGCGCGGCCATCAAGAAAACGTTGGACTTCCTGCTCTACAGCGTCTGCAGAGATTTTCTTCCGGTTGATGACAATTTCATCTTCTTTCAGTAGGAGAGCCTTACCAAAAGCGATACCCGGTGATACTAAAATGCCTGAAATCATAACCCTACCTTACTCTTGACTGGTGTTAACTAAGAAGACGGGCCGATTACTCAAGCTCTGCCATCAGTTTTACCAAGTGTTCAACGGCTTTCTGCTCGTCTTCACCTTCAGCGGAGATGGTCACTACGGTCCCTTGAGTCAGCCCCAGAGTTTGCAGTTTGAACAGGCTTTTGGCGCTGGCGCTTTTACCGTTAGAGGTCACGGTGATGTCAGACGTGAAACCTTTGGCTTCTTTCACGAACTGAGCGGCAGGGCGAGTGTGCAGACCATTCGGAGCGGTAATAGTAACTTCTTGCTGGAACATTGATGTTTCCCCAACTTATTGGTGTGTTGTGGAGCTAAAGGTTAACCCAAGGGTATGACTTTAGCTTGTCTGGTTAGCGCCTGACTATGGTACAGGGGCGAGCATTGATGCAACAGAAAACGACGAGTTTGGCACTTCAGATCAAAAAAAACTGGCTTCTGCCGTCGTTTAAATCCGCTCTCCATTATGCCGTGTTTACCGCATCCGCGACAAACGAGTAAATCGATTCAGCCTAAACAACGAATTGAGAGTGATTAATTTCGCGCATCGAAATAATGCACCGTTAAATACTAAAGCTGGCGGGTAAAATCAATCTTCGACTGCTATAAACTTTGATCCAGTCCACAAAAAAGCACCCCGTAGGGTGCTTTTTTAGCGATTAGTGCGCGGTTGGCACTACTGTTGCAATTCTTGTTCGGTGAACAAATCGGCGAACAGGGCGGTGCTCAAATAGCGCTCGCCGGAGGAAGGTAATATCACCACGATGGTTTTGTCGGCGAACTCTGGTTCTTCAGCCAGTTTCACCGCTGCGGCCACGGCGGCACCGGAGGAAATGCCGGCCAGAATGCCTTCTTCGTCCATCAGACGGCGCGCCATGCTGATGGCTTCGTCGTTGGTGATTTGTTCGACGCGATCAACCAGGTCGAGATCCAGGTTGCCGGGGATAAAACCTGCGCCAATGCCCTGAATTTTGTGTGGGCCCGGTTTGATTTCTTCACCAGCCAGCGCTTGGGTGATCACCGGTGAGTCGGTAGGTTCCACCGCCACGGTGGTAATCGCCTTGCCTTTGGTGTTCTTGATATAGCGGCTGACACCGGTCAGCGTACCGCCGGTACCGACGCCAGAGATGAAAACGTCAACTTCGCCATCGGTATCTTCCCAGATTTCCGGGCCGGTGGTTTGTTCGTGGATCGCCGGGTTGGCCGGGTTGCTGAACTGCTGCAGGATAAGGTAGCGGTTGGGATCGGTGGCGACAATTTCTTCTGCCTTGGCGATCGCGCCTTTCATGCCTTTAGCGCCTTCGGTCAGCACCAGGTTGGCCCCCAGCGCCTTGAGCAGTTTGCGGCGTTCGATGCTCATGGTTTCCGGCATGGTCAGCGTCAGCTTATAGCCGCGTGCGGCTGCGACGAACGCCAGTGCGATACCGGTGTTGCCGCTGGTTGGCTCCACCAGTTCTTTGCCGGCGACCAGGACACCGCGTTTTTCTGCGTCCCAAATCATATTGGCACCGATGCGGCATTTGACGCTAAAGCTCGGGTTGCGTGATTCAACCTTGGCCAGAATGCGTCCGTTGCCGATACGGTTCAGACGAACCAGCGGCGTATGGCCGATCGTTAATGAGTTGTCTTCATATATCTTGCTCATAGCCCGTCCTTTAACTCTATGAAAAATGTGGGGAACGTCGAAAGCATACGCTAACAGTACCGGCAGGGAAGTAAAGAATTGGTATATCTATATGTTATTAGGAAATAAGTTTTAAGCACAAGGAGAAGGGCGCAAAATGCGCGCCCTCAGATTGTTGACAAAAGGGGATAAAAGCGTGGTTTTTCCCCCTTTGTGTTATCAGCCGAAAATCAATAAAGTGATTTTCCTGATTTATTTTCAAAATCTTTAACGCCTGCCGCCAAACATTCTATGTTTGTCCGCAGTCTCAGGGCGCAAATTGCGCGCCCTGTCGAAGAATTAATCGTAATGTGGCCGATAAAACGGCTCAGGAACGAACGAATTGTGGGCGGTAACGATCAACCCACATCGCCGTGGCACCGCAAACCGCGACTGGTAGGATCACCAGATTGAGAATGGGGATCATAGTGAACAGGCTGACCATGGCGCCAAACTGCAGATTGTCGGTCTTATGCTGGCGCAGTGCGCGGCGCATATCGGCGAAGCTCACCTTGTGGTTATCGAACGGGTAGTCGCAATACTGGATTGCCAACATCCAGGCGCTGAACAGGAACCACAGCACCGGCGCCACCGTCTGGCCAATGCCCGGAATGAAATAGAGTATCAGCAACAACAACGCGCGTGGCAGGTAGTAGGCCAGCTTGCGCCATTCACGCGCCATAATGCGCGGCAAATCTTTCACTATGCCAAAGATACCGGTGTCGGGCAGCGGTTTGCCGGTCAGGCTGCCTTCCAACTGCTCGGCCAGCAGGCCGCAGAAGGGGGCGGCAATCAGGTTGGTGATGGTACTGAACAGATAGCTGAACACCAGCAGTACGGAAATGACCGCCAGCGGCCACAGTAAATAGCTAAGCCACTGCAGCCAGGTGGGAACATGGCTCATCATGCTGGGGATCCAGTCGCCGAGCTGACTGAACAGCCACCAGAAGGCGGACCCCATCAGCAATACGTTGACCAGCAATGGCAATACTACATAGCGTTTAATCCCCGGGCGTGAAATCAGGCGCCAGCCTTCGGCAAAATAATGCAGGCCGCTGGCGGAGTGAGAAGGTGACTGCGTATAGGACATATCTTAAGTTATCTCTTTGTCTGAACAGGCTTAGCTATCATATCGGGATGATTTTCTACTGGCTAGGGTGACATTGGCTGAAAAAACAGCAAAAAAAGGCAGTATAATCATCTTTATTGGCATAAAGTTCAGCACGGACTTGCACTTGTGTGCTCGGGCAAATAGAGTTAAAGAGTGAATGTTTGCCGCGGTGGCAATGTATTGGAACAACAGAGATAGCAATGATGCAGGATTTGCGTCTGATATTAATCGTTGTTGGCGCGATCGCCATAATAGCGTTGTTATTGCACGGTCTTTGGACCAGTCGTAAGGAACGCTCATCGCTTTTTCGCGATCGCCCAGCCAAACGTTCCAAAAAGGAACGTGAACAATCCCCGATCGACGAGCTCGATGAAGGTGTGGGGGAGGTGCGTGTACGCTCCGCTCACCCGGAAGACGAGCCGTCCTTTGGTCATTTTGATGCCGCTCGCGAAGAACCCGTGGTTGCGCCCAAGCCTGCTCCGGCGGCTGAGCCAGCACCGCGTGCCGTTCAACCGGCTGCCCATCAGACTCCACCACCGCTGTCTCAGCGGCCGGATTATGATGACATCCTGTTGGACAACTACGCGCAGGACGAAGACGATGAGCCGCAGCAGCCTGCGCCGCGCCGTGAACCGCGCGTTGACGATCTCCCGCCTGTGGCACCTGCAGCAGAGCCGGCGTTCCATGCCGAACCTGCTCATCAGCCGCAGCCGGAAGTGAAACCAGCGGTGGCGCACGAGCCTCAGCCTGCTCCAGCTGCCATCAAACCGGCAAAACTGAAAGAAACCGTACTGGTGCTGCACGTTACCGCACATCAGGGTGGCGTGATCGGCGGCGAAATTCTGCTGCAGAGCGTGCTGCAGGCGGGCTTCCAGTTTGGTGAAATGGGCATCTTCCATCGCCATATCAGCCCAGCGGGCAGCGGTCCTGTGCTGTTCAGCCTGGCGAATATGGTTAAGCCAGGGTCCTTTGATCCTGAGATGATGTCGGATTTCTCTACGCCGGGCGTGTCGATGTTCATGATGGTGCCGTCTTATGGCGACGCTAATCAGAACTTCAAGCTGATGCTGCAGTCGGCACAGCGGATCGCCGACGATGTGGGCGGTGTGGTGCTGGACGATGAGCGCCGCATGATGACCCCGCAGAAGCTGGAAACCTACAAAGCGCGCCTTCGTGAAGTGTTGGAAAACAACGCCTGATCGACGGCCACGCGCACTGAACATCCGTAACAACAAAGCCCCCGCTTGCCGGGGGTTTTTTATCTTTGATGGTGAGCTATGGAATCGATAATCCAACAAATCAATCAACTACGAACCTCACTGCGCCATCACGAATATCAATACCATGTGCTGGACGCGCCGGAAGTGCCGGATGCGGAATACGATCGCCTGATGGGTGAACTGCGTGCTCTGGAAAGCGCACATCCGGAGTTGATCACCGCAGATTCACCGACCCAACGCGTGGGTGCAGCCCCGCTGGCGGCGTTCGATCAGGTACGTCATGAAGTGCCGATGTTGTCACTGGACAACGTCTTCGACGAAGAAAGCTTCCTGGCATTTTACAAACGAGTGCAGGATCGCCTGAAGAGCAGCGATCCGCTGACCTTCTGCTGCGAGCTGAAGCTGGACGGTCTGGCGGTCAGCCTGCTGTACGAAGATGGCGAACTGGTTCGCGCGGCAACGCGCGGCGACGGCACAACCGGTGAAAACATTACCTCTAACGTGCGCACCATCCGCGCCATTCCACTGCGACTGACAGGTGACAATATCCCGCGCCGGCTGGAAGTGCGTGGTGAAGTGTTTATGCCGCAGGCCGGTTTCGAGCAGATGAACGAAGAGGCACGTCGTAAGGACGGCAAGATCTTCGCCAATCCGCGTAATGCCGCCGCCGGTTCGATTCGTCAGCTCGACCCGCGTATCACCGCCAAGCGCCCACTGACCTTTTTCTGTTATGGCGTAGGCCTGCTGGAAGGCGGCGAATTGCTTCGCAGCCACTGGCAGCGCCTGATGCAGTTCAAAGACTGGGGCTTACCGGTCAGCAATCGCGCCAAATGCTGTACCGGCAGCGACGAAGTGCTGGCGTTCTACCGTCAGGTGGAGCTGGAGCGCACGCAACTAGGGTTTGATATCGACGGTGTGGTCGTAAAAATTGACGATATCGACCTGCAGGAAACGCTGGGATTTGTGGCGCGTGCGCCGCGCTGGGCGACAGCATTCAAATTCCCGGCGCAGGAACAGATTACCCAGGTGCGCGAGGTGGAGTTCCAGGTTGGCCGTACCGGCGCGATCACGCCGGTGGCAAGACTGGAGCCAGTGCTGGTTGCCGGGGTGATCGTCAGCAATGCCACGTTGCATAATGCCGACGAAATTGAACGTTTGGGCCTGCGCATCGGCGATACGGTGATTGTGCGCCGTGCCGGCGACGTGATCCCGCAGGTGGTGGGAGTGATAGCTGATCGCCGTCCAGCGGACGCGCGTGAAATTGTATTCCCGCAGCATTGTCCGGTATGTGGTTCCGACGTTGAGAGAGTGGAAGGCGAAGCGGTAGCACGTTGTACCGGCGGGCTGATCTGCGCGGCACAACGCAAAGAAGCGCTGAAGCACTTTGTTTCCCGTCGGGCGTTGGATGTCGATGGCATGGGCGACAAAATCATCGAGCAGTTGGTGGAAAAAGAGTACGTGAAGAATCCGGCCGATTTATTCCGTCTGTCCGCCGGGATCCTGACCGGGCTGGATCGAATGGGGCCGAAATCGGCGCAGAATCTGGTCAATGCGCTGGAAAAATCTAAGCAGACCACCTTCGCCCGTTTCCTGTATGCGCTTGGCATCCGTGAAGTAGGCGAAGCCACAGCGGCCAATCTGGCTGCACACTTCGGTACGCTTGAAAAGCTGCTCGCCGCCGATATTGAAGCGTTGAAAGAAGTGCCGGAGGTCGGTGAAATCGTGGCGAAGCACACGCGGCATTTCCTTGACGAAGAGCTCAACCAACAGGTTATCCAGGAACTGGTCAGCGACGAAATCGGCATTAACTGGCCGGCACCGGTGGTGATAGTGGCGGAAGAGATAGACAGCCCGTTTGCCGGTAAAACCGTGGTGCTGACCGGCTCGTTGAGCCAGCTTTCACGCGACGAGGCCAAAGATCGTCTGACGGCGCTGGGTGCCAAGGTCAGCGGCAGCGTATCGAAGAAAACCGATCTGGTGATTGCGGGTGTTGCCGCTGGTTCCAAACTGGTGAAGGCGCAGGAACTGGGCATTGAGGTTATCGACGAAGCGGAAATGATCCGCCTGCTGGGTGCCTGATGGAAAAAGAGAATCTGTTGGAGATTGCTAATACGGTAATGCCATTCGGCAAGTATCAGGGGCGGGTGCTGATTGACCTGCCCGAAGAATACCTGTTGTGGTTTGCCCGAAAGGGAGAGTTTCCCCAGGGCAAGCTCGGCATGCTGATGGAAATGACGTTGGCGATTAAAATTGAAGGGCTCGACCACCTGGTCAAGCCACTGAAGAAAAATTGAGCTGCCGGGTGCGGTATCCGCCGCACCCATTTATTTATTCCCGCACAGCTTGCCCGTTGGGCGTTGGCTGTTGTTCCTGCTGTTTTTTCTGATAACGTCGTGCCAATACCGCACAGGTCATCAATTGTACCTGATGGAACACCATCAACGGCAGCACCATAATGCCCACGGTCGAGGCTGGAAACAGGATATTGGCCATCGGGATACCGTTCGCCAGGCTTTTCTTCGAGCCGCAGAACACGATGGTGATTTCGTCGGCTTTGATAAAGCCCAGCCAGCGCGCCATATAAGTGTTTACCACCAGCACAATCGTCAGCAGCACCAGGCTGCCCACCACAATAAATACCAGTGAACCGATGCCGACCTGATGCCAGATGCCATGTGTCACCGCCTCGCTAAAGGCGGCATACACCACCAGCAGAATTGAGGTCTGGTCGGTCTTGCCAATCAGTTTGCGGTTGCGTTCAATCCATTTGCCGATCAGCGGCCGTGACAGATGTCCGGCAACAAACGGTACCAGCAATTGCAGCACGATGGAGCCAACCTGTTGCAGACTGCCGGTTTCCCCGTGCACATTCATCAACAGCCCGACCAGCAGTGGCGAGACGAAAATCCCCAGCAGGCTTGAAGCCGATGCGCTGCACACCGCAGCGGCTACGTTACCGCCCGCCAGAGAGGTAAAGGCGATGGCCGATTGTACGGTTGCGGGCAGAATGCACAGGTAGATAAAACCGGAATAGAGTTCGGGGCTGACGTTGACCGGAGACCACCATTTAAATAGTACGCCGAGGGTCGGGAAAATAATAAAGGTGCTGAACATCACCCACAGGTGCAGCCGCCAGTTATTGCTGCCGGCCAGAATGGCTTCGCGCGACAGCTTGGCACCGTGCATAAAGAACAGCAGGGCGATAGCGGCGATGGTCAGCGCGTTCAGCCAGCCGACGAACTCGCCGCGCGCCGGTAGGAACGAAGCCAGCAGCACGGTGGCGATCAGCGTCAGGGTAAAGCGATCGGGCAAAAATCTCATGGCGGCGTACTCGAAGAAAAATCAATGCGCCCATTGTCGCGCGACCGGATATAATAATTAAATTAATTTATTTAATTCATATATGAATAAAAAACATGAATTACTCGATTAAACAACTCAAAGTCTTTGTCGCCATTGCCCGGCACCGCAGTTTCAGCCGGGCCGGTGAGGCCATTGGCCTGACACAGTCGGCGGTCAGCCACAGTGTGAAAGAGCTGGAGGCAGAGATCGGCGTTCGCTTGCTCGATCGTACCACCCGTGAAGTGCTGCTGACCGACGCCGGGCAACGGCTGGCCAACCGGGTTGAACGTTTGCTGGATGAGTTGCAGTCGTCATTGTTGGATGCGCGCAGCTTTGGTGTACAACGCAGCGGTACGGTGCGGGTGGCGTCGAGCCAGACCATCTCCGCGCACCTGATGCCGCAGTGCATTGCCGCCGGGGAAAAGCAGTATCCGGATATCCACATCATGTTGCGTGATCAGGCGCAGCAGCAGGTGTTGCACAGCATTCGCAATGCAGAGGTCGATTTTGGCATCGTGGTCGATCCGGTTCAGGCATTGGATCTGGACTGCGAACCGATTCTGCATGAGCCTTTCCTGCTGTTGTGTCGTAACGATCATCCGTTTGCCGAATTGCCCGAGGTGCACTGGTCGGCATTGAACGGCAGCCGTTTGGTGTTGCAGGATTATGCTTCGGGTAGCCGACCGTTGATTGACAGCGCTCTGCGCCAACAAGGGGTGGAAGCGACGGTGGTACAGGAGATCGGCCACCCGGCTACGCTGTTTCCTATGGTGGCCGCGGGTATCGGCATCAGTATTTTCCCGGCGCTGGCATTACCCTTGCCGGAAGGCGGCCAGCTGAAGGTTCGCCGTCTGGTGCCGGAAATCAACCGTGCGCTGATGTTGGTACGGCGTAAAAACCGCTCGCTGACCCCAGCGGCAGAGGTCATTTGGCAGGTGGTGGGGCAGCAGGCGGCTTTGCTGCAACAACAGCGTCAGCTGCAGGCGGATTACTGAGTCAAATATACACATCCACGGCATTCAGTGCGGTTGGGTTGCCCTGTTTTAATATGGGTAAGCCTGTTTTCTGAACAACATTGACGGTCGGGTTAATCGGTGTACCATAACGAATATAAGCGATATCACGATATTCAGGCGGTAATATGGTCATTAAACAGCGGACACGTCACGAAGTACAAACGTCGTTGAACATTCAGACGATTAGCGGGGCTGAGCTTCGCAAGCTTGAAACCAAATCTAATGCTGAGTATTTGGTGGTAGAGCTTGGCGATTTAACAGGACATATTCCGCATTTTACTGACGCCATCAAAGCGGCGATGAAAGCGGCTATTACTTCCCTGGCGACGGCATTCTCTGGTTGTGCAGATGATACATCATCTTCTCTGACGCCCCGAAAAGCGGAGAATAGCACCGATAAAACAGCCAAATTAACAGCAGTGGCGAAAGATAAAACGCCGACTGTTCAAGCAAGAACCCGCCAAGATGAAAAAACTGAACGTCAACGTCGTCATACAGAACGCTTGGCGAAGCACAATGCCGCCATCATAGAAGATTCAGTGTGGTTAACAGCGCATGATTTGTCGCAAAAAACGGGTTTTACATCAGCAAATCCTAGCGCTGGCCCGCATCGTTGGAAATCATCAGGTAAAATTTTTGCCATTCAGTTGCAAGGGAAGGATTTTTATCCGGAATATGCTTTGGATGAAGGGTATCGCCCGCTGCCGATAATTAAAAAAATAATCCTGATGTTTGGTGAAAGGAAAACATCATGGGGGCTGGCCACCTGGTTTGGGACTGACAATAGCTGGTTGGGGGGCCATAAGCCCAAAGACATGTTGATCAGCGCGCCGGAACAGGTGTTGTTTGCGGCCAGAGAGGAAACGTTGAGGGGAACTCATGGATGACAGTAAGGGCGAAAATGACGTTGAACGTCGGATCCGGCCGCCAATTAGCGATCTGCAGGTAAACTTTTTCACCTGGCCGGCAGGACAACATATTTATCGCGTACATTCTATCTGCTATACCGCCATACAGTTCAATCCTGGAACGCGGGGAAGTGCCAGATTTAGCCCTGTGTACGACAGCCTGAGGCGACGAGTTCCCACGATTTATGGTGGTGTCAGTACCGGGGTTGCGGTGATGGAGACCCTATTTCATGACCTTCCGGAATATACTGACGGGGTGGCTTATGATATGGGCAATCTTCAAGGATTGGCACATTCGGTTATTGCGCCAAAAGTTGATTTAAATCTGGTCGATCTCAATCCTAAGACCATGAAAAAAATGGGCATCAATAGAGCTCAGCTCTTGGACTCGACAGCCGATCAGTATATTTATACTCAGGAATATGCCTCTGCAATTCATGCGGCTCATCCCGCAGCACATGGGTTGAAATGGTCATCCAAACAGCATGGCGACAGTGCCTTAATGCTGTTTGGCGATCGGGTTAAGGGGGAGCAGTTGGATGTCATCGTCGAATCTGAAGTGATTATTGATTCGGACACCGTGCTGGAAGTGATTGACGAGGAGGCGGATCAACTCGGTATTGTACTTATGGGTGACGGTGAAGAGCCTGATATCTCAGGCCCAATTCAATGATTCATCTGTTCAAAGAACATTTCAAATATACACATCCACGGCATTCAGTGCGGTTGGACGGTTGATGCCGTCGCCTTTGGTCGGCGCGATACGCTCGGCAACTTTAGCCATTTGCTCTGCCTGCTGTTTTTCCATCTCTTCTTTCTGAATGCGGGCGATCTCGGCCTGCAGCATTTTGATCTGCGCCTGAATCAGCTGTTTCTGTTTTTCAATATCCTTGGGATCGGCATCCGAGTCTTTCAGATCTACCAGCTTTTGTTGCAGCCCCTGGATTTGCTTGTTCAGCGACTTAATCCGTGCCGAGGCGCTGCTGTCGGCCACTTTCACCGGATCGTTACCGTCAGTTTCCCTGGCTTCTTTCATCTTGCCGCGTTCCGGCTGCTGGTTGACCGGCTTGGCCATCAGTAACTGGCCTTGATTACCGGGGGCGCTAAAAACGTTGCTGATGCCGGGGAGGGGGTTTTTCACCGGGACAATCATGGTAATGCTGGTCGACATAATACTCTCCCTGAATTTTGATTCCGCTGCTCGGGTTATCGGCAGAATGGGGTAAAACTTTACCCGCGGATTTGCCGCAGGCGCGGCCAGCGTTGCAACCAGCCTTTGTCGATAACCCGCTGTTCATAAGCGTCGAGGTCGCCGTTTTTGACATTGAAGGTGATGGTGTCATCGAACAGTCCGTCCAGGCCAAAGGGAGCCACCAGCTGTAGGCTGTCATCTGCATTTAGTCGCACGCCTACCGCCGTTTCCAGCTCGGTCCAATAGCTGATGGCGTCTTCGCTGTTAAGGTAGGGCGCTCGACCGCTGCGCAGGTGCATACGCGCCTGATTTTTCACTGACCAGGGCTGCGGCAACCATTCTTGTAACCGTGCTTCCAGCATCTGGTCACGCTCTGCTTCCGAGCGCTGTGCGTCAAAATGGATCACGTCGATGTCGTTGAGCGGTGTTGGCATGGCGTAATCGTGCAGCCGATCCCATACCAGATTACGCACAAAGCCGGCACCCAGGCACCAGTCATTCAGACCGAGCCGGCGGGTGGTACGCAATATCGTCATTCTTTCATTATCTTGCTGTAACCATTGGATAATTTCTTGTTGCCGGGTCATTACCTCTCCTTTGTTGCGGCTACTGTAACCTGAAGTGGCCGTGGGCGAAACCGCAGGAGAATATATTCGCCGGTCGACTGACTACACTTGGTACAGGGTTTGCAACTTCAGGTAAGCATTCAGGCAGAACAGGGGACGCTATGTATCAGGCAACGCTTAGCCGGCGCAGCTATCGTTTCAGTGATTTACGCCAATTGATGGCCAAGGCATCACCGGCGCGTTCCGGCGACTATCTGGCGGAAGTGGCGGCGGACAGTGCAGAGGAGCGTATGGCTGCACGGATAGCGCTGGCGGAGGTGCCGCTTAAAACGTTTCTCCAGCAGTTGCTGGTGCCCTATGAACAAGACGAAGTCACCCGGCTGATTATCGACAGCCACGACGCGTTGGCCTTTGCGCCAATTTCGCACCTGACGGTGGGCGACTTCCGCGACTGGCTGCTGAGTGAGCAGGCAGACAGCGCGATGCTGGCGCAGGTGGCCGCCGGCATTACGCCGGAAATGGCGGCGGCTGTGAGTAAGTTGATGCGTAATCAGGATCTGATCCTGGTGGCCAGGAAGTGCCGGGTGATCACGCGTTTTCGCAACACTATTGGCCTGCCGGGCCACCTCAGCGTGCGGCTGCAGCCGAACCATCCGACCGACAGCTTGCAGGGCATCGCGGCCAGCATGCTCGACGGCCTGCTGTATGGCAGCGGTGATGCGGTAGTAGGTATCAACCCGGCCAGCGACAGCCTGCCGCTGCTGGAAAAACTCAATCACATGCTAGACGACGTGATCCAGCGTTTCGCTATTCCTACCCAATCCTGCGTGCTGACACACGTCACCAATACGCTACGGCTGATCGAGCGCGGTGCACCGGTGGATTTGGTGTTCCAGTCGATAGCCGGAACGGAGGCGGCCAACGCCGGTTTTGGCATTAATCTGGCGCTGCTGGCGGAGGCACAGCAGGCGGCGCTGAGCCTCAATCGCGGTACTCTGGGCAATAACGTCATGTACTTTGAAACCGGGCAGGGCAGCTGCTTATCGTCCAATGCGCACCATGGCGTCGATCAGCAAACCTGCGAAGCACGTGCTTACGCGGTAGCGCGACATTTCTCCCCGTTGCTGATCAACACCGTGGTCGGATTTATCGGCCCTGAATATTTGTACGACGGTAAGCAGATTATCCGTGCCGGGTTGGAGGATCACTTCTGCGGTAAGCTGCTCGGCTTGCCGCTGGGTTGCGACGTGTGTTACACCAATCACGCAGAGGCGGATCAGGACGATATGGACACCTTGTTGACGCTGCTGGCTACCGCCGGGCTGACCTTCCTGATAGGTGTACCGGGAGCGGATGACATCATGCTCAATTATCAAAGCACTTCATTCCACGACGCGCTGTACATCCGCGAACTGTTGGGGCTCAAGCACGCGCCAGAGTTCGCTAACTGGCTGACGAAAATGCATATCACCGACGATCTGGGCCGACTGCGCGACACCGCGGCCAATCACCCGTTGCTGCTGGCGTTACAGGGAGAGCAACCATGAGCAAGCCAGTTCACGTTAACAGTTGGGATGCGCTGCGAGCTTTTACCGATGCGCGCATTGCGCTGGGGCGTACGGGATCCAGTTTACCGACCCAAGAATTGCTTAAATTTGGCCTGGCGCATGCGCAGGCGCGTGATGCGGTGCATCAGCCCTTTGACAGCGATACGTTGGGCGGGGCATTGCAGGCTCAGGGCTGGCAAACCTTGACGGTGCGCAGCCAGGCCGTCGACCGTACCGCTTATCTCAGCCGGCCGGATCTGGGGCGCCGGTTGGCCGCGGACAGCCGTAGCCTGCTGTTGGGCTTGCCTGACAAGCCGGTGGATTTATTGCTGGTGGTGGCAGACGGATTGTCCTCGAAGGCGGTACATCGGCAGGTACTGCCGTTGTTGCAGGCACTGCGGCCTTATCTCGAATTATTGGGGCTTTCTCTGGCACCGCTGGTGTTAGCGCATCAGTCGCGGGTGGCGCTGGGGGATGATATCGGTGAATGTTTAGGGGCCAGAGCTGTGGCGATGCTGATTGGTGAGCGGCCGGGCCTGTCATCACCGGACAGCCTGGGGATCTACCTCACCTGGGGGCCGAATACCCAGCGGCGTGAGTCGGAACGCAATTGCATTTCCAACGTCCGTCCGGAGGGGCTGGACTACCCGCAGGCTGCGTTCAAACTGGCGTGGCTGCTGGAGCAGGTTTTTCAGCGCCGCCTGACCGGCATAGAATTGAAGGACGAAAGCGATAACCCGGCGTTGCAGGGGCGAATAACACCGCTTCATTCCCAGCTCGGTGGCTGACCGATACTTTGTTTGAGTAAGTTGATGAACAGATTCAATCGGGTTGAAACCTTGGCTACCGGCCGCAGCAGATAAATACCCTGTTGATCCTGGCGCGGATCCTCCAGTACCGGCAGCAACCGACCGGCCTGAATATCCGGCCCGACCACCCAGTTGGGCAAAAAGGTGATCCCCATCCCCAGCAGTGCGGCTTCGCGCTGAGCGGTAAAGTCATCGCAGCGCAGTACCAGGCTACAGCGCTCAATCAAAGAGGCACTGAGGATCTGCGCCCAGCAGGCCGGTTGTTGCTTATGGTAGCGGGCAATCAGCCGATGCTGCGGCAAAGCGTTCAGGTCGGAAGGCCTGCCGTAGCGAGCGAGATAATCAGGGCTGGCACACATCACCCAGCGCTGGGTGGCTATCCGACTGGCGTACAGGCTACTGTCTTTCTGCTCGCCGATGCGAATGGCGGCATCCAACAGTTCCTGGGTTGGATCGGTCTGACGTTCGGTCAAATCCAGTTCAACAAACAGTTGGGGATAGCGCTCGGCAAGCAGAGGCAACAGCGGCAGGATATAGGTTTTGCCAAAGGTCGGCAGGCAACTGATACGCAAGGTACCTTGCGGTTTGTCGTTCAACGAAGTCAGTTCTGCACGGATATCGCTGATGTCTGTCAGCAAGGTGGTGGCGCGCGCCTGCAACATATCCCCGGCATCTGTCAGCATCAGGCCGCGCGTTGAGCGGATAAACAGCGTGGTGCCCAAGGCATTTTCCAGCGTATCGACGTGGCGTACCAGGGACGAAGGCACCATTCCCAGCTTGCGGGCAGCGGCGGAGAAGCTGCCCAACAGGGCGACCTCAAGAAATATCGGCAGATGTTCAACATAGCGGGCGTCATTCATCTTTGCATTATATGCAAAAGCGTTTCTTATGAATACCAGGTTCTCCGTCTGGCGCATTACGGCTACTCTTTTTTGGTGCTTGCGGCGGATAAGAACGTGCCGTGACCTCACCGCGTAGAGCAAGAATGCATAAAGCACGCGGTTTTTAGAACTTTAGAATACTTGTTTTCCTCAGGCCTTGCTGTGCGCCTGCGGTATTGATAGCTGCTTCAACACCAGATTAACCGTTCAATTTGACGTCCTGCCTGGCAAAAATGGTTAGTGAAACTAAACCGTTGTTGACATTGGGCGTCGCCGGCCTGCCGTGCCGGTTTTTTTGTTGCCGATGGCTGAATCGTTCCAACAGGGCGGATTGCCGACGACATCTTTGCTCACTTTCTGGTGAGCATTTTGAACGCACGGGGCATTTCACTCCGTGCTGGTGGAGGAGTAGGTTATGAACGAAGATCACGGGTGTGCCTGTGCGCAGCATTTGGCGCAGGGCTTTGCCAGGCAGTCGCTGAGCGTTGGGGAGGGCGAGCTCTACCAAATCTCGCTGATGAGCGCGTTAATCAGCGGTGTTTACGAAGGGGAGGTCACCATCGCCGAGTTGCTCAGGCACGGTAATTTTGGCCTGGGGACTTTCAACCACCTGGACGGCGAACTGATCGCCTTCGACAAGGAAATTCACCAGTTGCGTGCCGACGGTAGCGCGCGGCCGGCCAGTCTACAGCAGAAAACCCCGTTTGCCGTCGTCACCTTTTTCCAACCCAGCGTCACCCAACACTTTGATCGTCCGATCACCAAGGCGCAGCTGCATCAGTGCATTGATGAACAGGTGGCTTCGCCGAATCTGTTCTGCGCGGTGCGTGTCGACGGTGAGTTCAGCCACGTGGAAACCCGGACTGTGCCACGCCAGGAGCGTCCCTATCGCCCAATGCTGGAAGCGATTGAAGAGCAGCCCACCTTTGCCTTTCATCACTGCCAGGGCACGCTGGTCGGTTTTCGCTCGCCTGACTATATGCAAGGCGTTGGCGTGGCCGGTTATCACGAGCATTTTGTCACCGAAGATCGCAACGGAGGTGGGCACGTGCTGGATTACCAGCTCGACCATGGCCGTCTGCAATTTGGTGTGATCACCCGTCTCAATCTTCAGTTGCCGCATGACGCGGATTTTCTGCGCGCCGACCTCTGTCCAGAGGATTTGGATCGTGCAATTCGTTCTGCCGAGGGTTAATTCCGCGACAGTCTTGGGTTAGTTTTCAGGAGGTATTCCATGAACAAAGCAAAAACAGACAATAACTGGGCATGCGGCGCAGATTTGGTGGTGAAAAATCTGGAGGCGCAGGGCGTCAAACACGTATTCGGTATTCCGGGAGCCAAGATAGACCGGGTATTTGATTCGTTGGAGGATGCGCCGTCGATAGAAACGGTAGTGGTGCGTCACGAAGCCAACGCGGCATTTATGGCAGCGGCGGTCGGGCGCTTGACCGGTAAGGCCGGGGTGGCGCTGGTGACCTCCGGGCCGGGCAGTTCCAACCTGATCACCGGGCTGGCGACCGCGACCTCGGAAGGGGATGCGGTAGTGGCTTTTGGCGGCGCGGTGAAACGTGCCGATAACCTGAAGCAGACCCACCAGAGCATGGACACCGTCAGCATGTTCCGACCGGTGACCAAGTACTGTGCCGAGGTGCATGCCGGTTCGGCGATTTCAGAGGTGATTGCCAACGCCTTCCGCCACGCCGAGTTCGGCCGTCCGGGGGCCTCTTTCATCAGTCTGCCAATGGATATCGTCAATGAGCCGGTCAGTGCACCGGTGCTGGCGGGTTGCCGACTGCCACGCATGGGGGCGGCGGCTAGTGAGGATATTCGCGCCGCGGTCAAATTGATCCAGCAGGCAAAATGCCCGGTGCTGCTGTTGGGCTTGCAGGCCAGCCGCCCGGAAAACAGCGAGTCGGTGCGCCAGTTGCTGCATCGCACCCAAATGCCGGTGGTGGGTACCTATCAGGCGGCGGGGGTGATCGACGTTAACCACTTTGCGCGCTTTGCCGGGCGCGTTGGGTTATTCAATAATCAACCCGCCGACCAACTATTGCAGAAGGCCGATCTGGTGGTCAGCGTCGGTTATGGCCCAATTGAATACGATCCCTGCATGTGGAACAGCCAGGGCCGATTGAAGCTGGTGCATATCGACGTGCTGCTGGCGGATATCGACACCTGCTATCGCCCTGACATTGAGCTGGTGGGTAATATCAGCGCTACCCTCGACATGATGACCGAAGCCTTTAGCGGCGTGGTGAGCGTGCCGACGGAGGTGGAATTGATCCTCAGCGATCTGGGCCGTCAGCGCCATGAACTGGCAGAACGCGCGGCACGGCGCAGTGGCATGCCAATTCACCCGTTGCGCATCGTGAAAGAGTTGCAGGATATCGTCAGCGACGACGTGACGCTGTGCGTGGACATGGGCAGTTTCCACATCTGGATTGCACGTTATCTTTACAGCTTCCGGGCGCGCCAGTTACTGATTTCCAACGGCCAACAGACCATGGGGGTGGCGTTGCCGTGGGCGATAGGTGCCGCTTTGGTGCGGCCGGGGGACAAAGTGGTCTCTATATCCGGCGACGGCGGTTTTATGCAGTCGAGCATGGAGCTGGAAACTGCAGTACGACTGAAAAATAACATCGTGCATGTCATTTGGGTGGATAACGCCTACAACATGGTAGAAATGCAGGAAGTGAACAAATACCGGCGTAAATCCGGGGTGGAATTCGGCCCGATTGATTTTAAAGCCTATGCTGAAGCCTGCGGTGCGGTCGGGTTTGCCGTGCAGTCGGTGGAAGACTTGCGGCCGATGCTACGCAAGGCAATGGAAATTCAGGGGCCGGTGGTGGTGGCTATCCCGGTGGATTACGCCGACAACTACAAACTGATGGCGCAGATGAACTTCAGCCAGATGATTTAATTTCAGTAAGCCGGGCAACCACGGGGAATGCCGCATGCAGCACTCCCCGTTTTTTATGCTCAGAATTTGTGCTTTACATCCCTAACTGCATGATTTATTGGTATCCCTCGAGTCTGTTTTCTACTCTGGGGATGGCACGATGAATCAGAAATCAAAAGCAAAAGTGATAACAATGACGTTGGGACTCTTGGCTCTGACGGTGATGGGCGGCGCACGCGCCAGCACGCTGGTTTATTGTTCCGAAAGTTCGCCGGAAGGGTTCAATCCTCAGTTGTTTACCTCCGGTCCCACGGTTGACGCCAGTTCGGCGACGATTTACAACCGGCTGGTGGACTTCAAAGTTGGTACCGTCGAGCTGCAACGGAGCTTGGCGGAAAGCTGGCAGGTGAGTGAAGACGGCAAGAATTACACCTTTCATCTGCGCAGAGGGGTAAAATTCCAGAGCAATAAATACTTTACCCCCACCCGCGACTTCAACGCCGACGACGTTATCTTCTCCTTTATGCGGCAAAAAGACCCCACTAACCCCTATCACAAGGTCTCCAACGGTGCTTACACCAATTTTGAGTCGATGGAGTTTGGCACGCTGATCAACAACATTGTCAAAGTGGACGACAACACCGTGCGTTTTGAACTTTCGCGTGCCGAAGCGCCGTTTGTGGCAGATCTCGGCATGTATTTCGCCACTATTCTCTCGGCCGAATATGCCGATGCGATGCTGAAGGCCGGCACGCCACAGCGAGTGGATAACGATCCGGTCGGCACCGGGCCGTTCCAACTGGTGCAGTACCAGTTGGATGCGAAGATCCTCTACAAGGCATTCGACCAGTATTGGGAGGGCAAACCGAAGATAGACCGCCTGGTGTTCTCGATCACCCCGGATGCGGCGGTGCGCTTTGCCAAACTGCAAAAGAATGAATGCCAAGTGATGCCGTTCCCTAACCCGGCGGATCTCAAGCGCATGCGCGAGGACAAAAATATCCAGGTGATGGAGAAGTCAGGGCTGAACATCGGTTTCCTAGCGTTCAATACCCAGAAAAAACCGCTGGATAACCTCAAGGTGCGGCAGGCGCTGGCGCTGGCGGTGAACAAGCCGGCGATCCTCGAGGCGGTATTCCACGGCGCAGGTCAGCCGGCAAAGAACCTGCTGCCGCCGAGCCAGTGGGGGAGCAATGACCAGATTGGGGACTATCCGTACTCTCCGGAAAAAGCCAAACAGTTGTTGCAGGAGGCCGGGCTGGGGCAGGGGTTCGCCATCGATCTGTGGGCGATGCCGGTACAGCGGCCATACAACCCGAATGCCAAACGCATGGCGGAGATGATTCAGGCCGATTGGGCGAAAATCGGCGTGAAGGCCAAGATTGTCACCTTTGAGTGGGGTGAATATTTGCAGCGGATAAAGAACGGAGAACATCAGGCTGCGTTGATGGGCTGGACCACCGCCAACGGCGATCCGGATAATTTCTTCGGCCCGCTGTTTACCTGCGTTTCGGCCAACGGGGGTTCAAACTCGGCCAAATGGTGCTATCCGCCGTTCGACAAGCTGATCCAGCAGGCGCGTGAAGAGAATGATCACGCCAAACGGGTGGCGATGTATCAGCAGGCGCAGGTGATGATGCATGACCAAATGCCGGCGATGATGATTGCCCACTCAACCATTTTTGAGCCGGTACGCAAGGAAGTGAAAGGCTACGAGATTGACCCGTTCGGCAAGCACATCTTCAAACAGGTTTCGCTTGAGAAATAATTAAAAAGGGGCTGCATGGCAGCCCCCCAGACTGATGACAAACCTCATACCTGCCCAGAGCGAGTAGAGGCTGATAAACAAAAATCAGGAAAATCAATTTATTGATTTTCGGCTGCTCACCACAAAGCAGGAAAAACCACGCTTTTTCCTGCTTTGTCAGCAATATAAGGGGCTGCATGGCAGCCCCCGTTTCATTACCGGTTTATCCCACCATTAGAAATGGGTATTCACGCTCATATAGTAAGTCCGGCCCGGTTCGTTGTAGGTGGCAGCGCCCGCACCGGCAATGTTAATCGCGCCGGTGGTCGGGTCACCCACGTTCTGCGAGTTCCCTTCACGGAACTGACGTTTGTCGAACAGGTTGTCGATACCGGCCGTCAGGCTGACGTTCTTGGTCACCTCATAGGTGGCGCTGGCGCCCACTACGGCGTAAGGGCTGACTTCCTTGGTTTCGGTTCCGCTAACCGGTTTGCCCTGATAGTTGTACTTCTTCGGCTTCTGACGGCCGTACCAGGTCAGGGTCGACTGCATCGACAGCTCCTCTGTGGCCTGCCAGCTCAGGGTCGAGTTGATGGTGAACTCAGGAATAATCGACAGGTAATCACCGGTAGTCTTATTCTTGTTTTCAATCATATAGGTGGCGTTGTTGGTCCAGGAAACGGTCTCGCTGACCGGCACGTTCAACGTGCCTTCCAATCCCTGCACCACCGCTTTAGGCACGTTTTCCCACTGGTAGATAGCGGTACCCTTGCTGCTGGTGCCGATGCGAGAGTTACCTGCTTCGATTTTGTTGTGGTAGTCATTGCGGAAATAGGTCACGCCGGCCAGCCAGCCGTCGTTATGGAACTCTAGCCCCACCTCTTTGTTGACGCTGGTTTCTGCCTTCAGATCGTCGTTACCCAGCAGGTAACAGCCATTTTTGACGTCGCTGGACGAACAACCTTGCCCTTTGCTGTAGAGCAAATAGTTTGGGTTGGTCTGATACAGATTCGGTGCTTTGTAGGCCCGCGCGATCCCCATCTTCAGCGTGAAGAAGTCGCCCAGTTCCTGCGACAGATTCAGCGACGGGCTCCAGTTGTTTCCGGCCTCGGAGTGCAGGTCATAACGCAGGCCTGGCGTCAGCATGGTGCTGTCGGTCAGCTCCATGTTGTCTTCGGCAAACAGCGAGAAGATATGCGCGGAGGCATAAGGGCTGCGGGTGCCGGCTGCCTGGCCAGGAATGGTGCCGCCCATCAGGGTTTGGCTGGTGGAGGAGCCGTCCTTCATTTTCTGCTGGTTCCATTCGGTGCCCAGCGTCGCGGTTTGCGTTACACCCAGTTCAAAGGGTACGCTGATTTCGCTGTGCGCCAGGAAATCGTCCAGTTTGGTGGTACCAAAGCCTTCGTTTTTGGTATCGAAGATGCCTTCGGTTCCACCGGCCAGACCTTCGTTCAGACGGGTATTACGGGTGCGTTCGAACTGGATATAGTTGTTGGTACTGACGCCACTATCCCAGGCCCCCCGGTGGTTTAGACCGAAAGTTTCACGATAAATACGGTTGGTTTCTTTACCGTAGTTACTTTGCACCAGCGCGTTGGAGTTGGTGTTTTGAGTATCCCCGGCATACAGGTTGCCCTGACGACCGTAGGAATACTCAAACTCCAGTGACTGCAGGTGGGCAAAATCCCAATGCAGCATGGCATCGATGTTTTTGTCTTCCACGCCTTCACGCCCGGAAGGGGTACTGTTGGCATAAATGCCTACGCGCTCGGATTTATGCGATTCATTGATATCCCAGGCATCGGCCTGGGTTTTGCTGTAACCACCGAACAGGCGGAAGCTTAATTCGTCAGTCAGCGGGCCAGACAGGCTGAAGTCGGTGCGCTTGGTAGAACCTTCCTGCTTGTGCTGCGGTACGTTGAAGTAGGCATTTAACGAGCCGTGCAGCTCTTTGGTATTCTTTTTGGTGATGATATTGACTACGCCGCCGGCGGCACCGTTGCCGTAGCGTGCCGCTGCCGGGCCGCGCAGCACTTCGATGCGTTCAATCATCTCCGGGGGGACCCAGGCGGTATCGCCACGGGTATCACGTTCGCCACGCCAACCCTGACGTACTGAATTACGGCTGGTGGCCGGCTTGCCATCGATCAGGATCAGGGTATTTTCCGGGCCCATGCCGCGAATATCGATCTGGCGGTTGTTGCCGCGCTGGCCGCTGGTAGAGTTGCCGGTCAGGTTAACGCCTGGCATGGTGCGGATCAGTTCGCTAATATCGCGCGCCGGCGGGCGTTTTTTGATTTCGTCGGCGGTAATGGTAGAAACCCCGGGCGCCTGCAGGTTCTGCTTGGCGGCGGTGACAACAATGGTGTCCTCGGCAGTTTCTTTATTATTCTTGGCGACGTTGTCGGTTTCTGCGGGGGTATCAGTTTGCTGTGCGGCGTGCACAAAGGCGGACGCGCCTAACCCTAACCCGATGAGTGTGGCTAAGGAATAACGAGATAATTTGCGGTTCATGTGAGAGTTCCTACCTTGCTGACTTCCCCGGGGCACCGAAAGCAGGCCTCCGGCAGTAGAGAAGGGCGGTTGTAGTTTTTGTGTTTTCGGAAATTAAAATCCAACCCTGTTGAACATACCTGCCCGATTTGCGAGCCTGTACACACTATTGCAAACGCAAATAATTATCAATAGTATTCGGTTTACGATTTTATTGGGCAGCGCCTCGCGCCGCGAATTTACCGGCTTTCCTGAAGCTGCCAGCTAAATAGTGAATAGGCGTTTTGAAAACAAAATCCGAGTCAGAAAGCAGCAGATTATTATCGAGCAAGCACGCCGGGCGCCATGGATGGTGGCTGAATATCGCCAAACGCGGTACGCCGCTGGTGGAGTTGCTGGGGGATGGGCGAGGGAAGGTCACATTTTTATGGCGCGATCCGCAGGGATGTGAACTCACTTCAGCCTATCAACGTGTCTGGATCCACATCAATTGTCTGACCGACCACCACCAGTCATCGCCGCCACAGAGCCTGCAACGGCTGGAAGGGACCGACGTCTGGTACTGGCAAACCGAGCTGAGCGCCGACTGGCGCGGCAGCTACTGCTTTATCCCCTGTATGGACGACCGACCGCTGGAACACAGTGGTGAGGATGCGCACGCCAATATGCATTCGATCCGTCACTGGTGGCATCAGGTGTTTGCCGGTGCCACCCAGGACCTGCTTAATCCCCATCGTTCCTGGGCCGGTGTCTCCGGCAACGTGTTGTCCGGACTGCATATGCCGGAGGCACCCGCGCAACCGGCTTGGCAGGATTTTGATCGCTACGCCGTGGCCAGTGGACGTTGTACGCCAGCACCGCCTGCGCGGCTGCAGCGCCATAGTTGGCACAGCGAGCGGTTGGGTAATACGCGTGACGTCTGGGTTTACACCACTGGCGACAGCAACCCGGCGCAGCGACCCCTGGCGGTATTGCTGGACGGCCAGTTCTGGTCGAGCAACATGCCGGTCTGGGATCCGCTGATGCAGTTGACCCGTGAAGGCCAATTGCCGGAGGCGGTATATCTGCTGATCGACATTATCAGTCTCAAGCACCGCACTCAGGAACTGGCCTGCAACGAAGATTTCTGGCTGGCGGTGCAAGAAGAGCTGCTGCCGCAGGTGGCTGAGTGGGCACCTCACAGCCGTGATCCGGCCACGACTTTGGTATGCGGCCAGAGTTTTGGTGGCCTGTCGTCGCTGTATGCCGGGTTGCACTGGCCACAGTGCTTTGGCGGGGTGCTCAGCCAGTCCGGTTCATTCTGGTGGCCGCGTCGCGATATGTATCAGCGTGAAGCCATACCGGCCGATGCCGGCTGGCTGCTGCATCAGGTTGAGCAGGGCGTCGGCCAAGGGCAACTGAAAGTGTTTATGGAAGCCGGGGTGCACGAAAAAGTGGCGCATCGGGTAAATGACCGGATGGCGGATTTGCTGCGTGATGCCGGTCATCGGGTGCAATACCGGGTAGTGGCGGGCGGACATGACTATCTGTGCTGGCGTGGCGGTCTGCTCGACGGGCTGCAAGCGCTGTGGGCGGATAGCCCTCCTGTCTCTGCAGCCAAACTCACCTTCACTGTCCAGGGAGTCTTTGATGGAAAATCAGAACCCGTTCGATGACGAACAACAAATTTGCCTGATTGTGTGCAATGACCAACTGCAGTACAGCCTGTGGCCTGAATTTAGCGCAGTACCGGCGGGGTGGACGCCGGTATTCGGCCCGGCGGCGCGGCCGCTGTGCGTGCTGTGGCTGGAGCAACACTGGCAGGATATGCGGCCCGCATCACAGCGTAAGGCGTGATGGTAATAATACCGAGAACAGGAGTCAGTCCCTTGTCAGACAGCACTTTATTATCAATCGAACAGCCACTCGCCACTGAGTTGCCGTTGGTCGCCGCGCAACCCGGGATCTGGGTTGCCGACCAAATTTCACCGCACGCCAACGCCTATGCGGTTTCCCACTATATCGAGCTCTGCGGGCCGTTGGATCAGGATTGCCTGCTGCAGGCGATCGCGCAGGGGCTGTCCGAAGTGGATACTCTGCAATTCCGCTTTGAAGAGCGTGACGGGGTGCCGATGCAGTGGCATGACCCGCAACTGGCGATCCTGCCGGTGGAGTTGATTGATCTGCGCGATTCCCCCGATGCTGCTGCGGCAGCGCGTGCCTTGATGCAACTGGATATGTCCGGTGACTTACGCATCGGCAGCGGCAATGCGCTGTATCGTCATATGTTGATCCGCCTGTCGGAACAGCGTTGGTTCTGGTATCAGCGTTATCACCATATTCTGGTGGATGGCTTCAGTTTCACTGCCATTGCCCGCAGAATTTCCCATATTTACACCCGGATGTCGCGTAATGAGCAGCCGGACCCGACGCCGTTTAGTGCCTTCAGTGAAGTGGTTGAAGAATATCAACGCTACGCACAATCGGCGGCTTGCCAGCGTGACGCGGCCTTTTGGCTGAACAAGGCAAAGCAGTTGCCTGCGCCGGCCACACTCTGTCCGCAACCACTGGCCGGCCAGACGCCGACCACCCGTATTCATCGTTTATCACAGCTGTGTGACCGCCAAGACTTTAGCCAACTGGTGAACGCCGGTCAGCAGCAGTTCAGTGTGGCAGATATGGCGCTGGCGCTGGTGGCGCTGTGGGTGTCTCGCCTGAGCGGTCACGCCAGCTTCAGCGCCGGCTTTATCTTTATGCGCCGTACCGGCTCGGCGGCGTTATGCGCCAACGGCCCGGTGATTAACGTACTGCCGATCGAAATGCACCTTGATCCTCAGGCTCGGCTTGGCGAGGTTGCCGGCAATATCGGCCGTGAGCTGAAAACCGTCCGTCGCCATCAGCGTTATGAGGCGGAACAGGTGCAACGTGATCTGGGGCGAATTGGCGATGCCCAGCCGCTGTATGGCACCGTTTTCAACTTTAAGATGTTCGATTTCCAGTTGGACTTTGGCGGTATCGAAGGCATTACCCATGAGTTGGCCTCCGGCCCGGTACGTGATTTGGAGATCGCGCTGTATCTCGATGAGGCCGGCACGCTGAAGGTCGATCTGTTGGCCAATGCCGAGCGTTATCAGCGGGATGAGTTGGCGGCTCATCTGCAACGCCTGCCGTTATTGTTACGTCAGTTCGCCGCGCAGCCGCAAATGCCGATCGGTGACGCCGACTTGCTCACCGAACAGGATCACCAATTATTGGCTCGGGTCAACGACACCGTTTATCCGGTGGCGCCGCAAACCCTCAGTGGCCTGCTGGCGCAGCAGGCACAGAAAACCCCGGATGCCCCGGCGCTGGCCGATGCGCAGTATCAATTTAACTACCGCGAGACCCGCGAACAGGTCAGCGCGTTGGCGCGCCAGCTGGTGGCTCAGGGCGTGCAGCCCGGCGATATCGTCGCCGTTGCCTTGCCGCGCTCGGTGTTTCTGTCGCTGGCGTTAATGGCCATTGTCGAGGCGGGGGCGGCTTATTTACCGTTGGATACCGGTTATCCAGATGAGCGCCTCAGCATGATGCTGGAGGACGCCGCGCCACGTCTGATTATCACCGAAGCCAGCCAGCAGGCACGTTTTGTCGGCAAGGGTGAAATTTTTCTGTATGACGCGCCGCTGGCCGCAGACAACATGGCGGACGTCGTGCTTAGCGGACCCACGCCGCACCATCCGGCCTATATTATCTTTACCTCGGGTTCGACCGGACGGCCGAAAGGCGTGCTGGTGGGGCATCAGGCGATCGTCAACCGACTGCTGTGGATGCAGCATCAGTATCCGATGGCTGCGGGTGATGTGGTGTTGCAGAAAACCCCCTGCAGTTTTGACGTCTCGGTGTGGGAGTTCTTCTGGCCGTTGATGGTGGGGGCTCAGTTGGTGATGGCACCGCCGGAGGCTCATCGCGATCCGGAACAGCTGCTGCAACTGATTGACCGCTATCGGGTCACCACTATGCACTTTGTGCCTTCGATGCTGGCGGCCTTTGTCGGTGCGTTGGACACTCGGCAGGCGGTGGCGTGTTGTGCGCCGTTGCGGCAGGTGTTCTGCAGTGGTGAAGCCTTGCCGGCCGAGCTGTGCCGCCTGTGGCAAAGCCGCACCGGGGTGCCGTTGCATAACCTGTACGGCCCGACCGAAGCAGCAGTGGACGTCAGTTGGCACCCCGCCTGGGGCGAGGCGTTGGCCGCCGTCACCGGGGCTAACGTGCCTATTGGTCTGCCGGTATGGAATACCGGGTTGCGCATTCTTGACGCGCGTTTGCGGCCGGTGCCGCCGGGTGTTGCCGGGGATTTGTATCTCACCGGCGTACAGCTTGCGCACGGCTATCTGGGGCGACCTGAACTGACCGCCAGCCGCTTTGTGGCTGACCCGGCAGGCGACGGTGGGCGGATGTATCGCACGGGTGACGTCGCGCGCTGGTTACCGGGTGGCGAAGTGGAGTATCTCGGGCGCAGCGACGATCAACTGAAAATTCGTGGCCAACGTATAGAGCTGAGTGAAATCGATCATGCGTTGCTGTCATTGCCGGGCATTAAACAGGCGGTGACCCATGCATTGGTGCTGGATAATACGCCGACAGATCCGGCCGGTGGCGATGCCCGCCAACTGGTGGGCTATTTGGTAGCGCAGCCGAGTGTACGCCTTGATCTGGAGGTGTTGCGAGCCGCACTGGCCGATCGCCTGCCGCCACATATGGTACCGGTAGCACTGGTCGAGATGGAGTCCCTGCCGCTGAGTGCCAATGGCAAGCTGGATCGCAAAGCGCTGCCGCAACCGCAAGGCGGGGGCAGGGCCGCAGGACGCGAGCCGGAAGCGGGGCTGGAAACGGCGATCGCGGCGGTGTTCGCCCGTTTGCTACAGCGTGAAACCGTGTTTGCCGATGATGATTTCTTTGCCCTTGGCGGTCACTCGCTGCTGGCGATGCGCCTGGCGGCGGAATTGCGTCGTGAACTGGGTAAAGCGGTTTCGGTCGGGCAGGTGATGGTGGCTTCCCGCGTGGAACAACTGGCGCAACTGCTGGCGGAAGATCGCACGCAGGAAGAGGCCGATAGGACCGGTTTCGACAGCGTACTGCCGTTACGGACCACCGAAGGACCTACGCTGTTTTGCCTGCATCCGGCTTCCGGATTCTCCTGGCAGTTCAGCGTGCTGCCACGCTATATCGACCAGCATTGGTCGCTGGTGGGTATTCAGTCACCGCGCCCCGATGGTCCGCTGGCGCTGAGCGAGAATATGGATCAGGTGTGTGACGCACATCTGGAGCAGGTAGTGCAGGTACAGCCGCAGGGCCCGTATCACTTTATCGGTTACTCATTGGGTGGCACTCTGGCGCAGGGCATTGCCGCCAGATTGCAGGCGCGCGGGGAAGAAGTGGCCTTCCTGGGGCTGCTGGATACCTATCCGCCGGAAACCCAGAACTGGGACGTGATGCTCGATGACAACGTGCTCAAAGAAGTCCAGCGCGAGCGCGAGCAGTTCCTGGCGGTTTCCGAGGATGCGCTTGATCCGGCATTGGGCGAAACCCGGGTGGCGATGTTCGATAATATCGAAGCCAACTATGCCGATTCAGTGCGCCTGCTTTCAGCAACCCATACGGCGAACTTCAAAGGGCAGGCGACGCTGTTTGTCGCGCGTCAGACGTTGCAGGAAGGGATGGACGTGCAGCAGACCTGGTCGCAATACGTCGATGCCTTGCAGGTGCATGAGCTGGACTGCGCGCACGTCGATATTGTGTCCCCGGCGTCGTTCAAGGTACTGGGGCCGTTGCTGAACCGCATACTCCGCGCTCTATAATACCCGTCGTCTTTCAAGCTGCAGCGTTGTTACCTGCACTCAGTTACGTGGCCCATCCGTGGGCCACGCCCCTTAAGGGGCCGCTGCAAGCTGCGTTCAAATCTGTTCCCGACAGATTTGTCACCCCAGTGACTTACTCAAGTAAGCGCCTGGGGGTGAGTGAGCTGGGCGCCTGGCAGTGCTGTACAGGGATGTACAAATGCCGCGAGTGCATGGACGCGCTAGAGCGGCCAACTTGAAATCCATAGGGTATAATTTGATGATATATCCTATGGTTCTACCTATTATTTCATTTGCCTAGTGGCACCACCAATGGCGTATGCGAAACCGGATCGTCAATGATCATGCAGCGCAGCCCGTACACCTCTTCGATCAGTTCCGCGGTCACGATATCCTTCGGTGCCCCTTCGGCCACCACTTTACCATCGCGCATGGCAATCAGATGCGTAGCGTAACGGCAGGCATGGTTGAGGTCGTGCAGCACCACTACCAGTGTATGGCCGTTTTCGCGGTTTAGCTGACGCATCAGCTCCAGCAGATCGATCTGATGGGTGATGTCCAGCCAGGTAGTCGGCTCATCCAGCAGCAGCAGCGGCGTTTGCTGTGCCAGCACCATCGCAATCCACACTCGTTGCCTTTGCCCGCCGGAGAGCGTATCGACCGGCTGTTCGGCCAGTTCGAATACGCCGGTGGAGCGCATCGCCTGATCGACAGCCTGTTGATCTTCTTCGCTCCAACGACTGAACAGGCGCTGATGTGGATAGCGACCGCGGGCCACCAGATCAAACACGGTGATATCACCCGGCGCGATGGAGCTTTGCGGCAGCAGCCCCAACTGGCGCGCCACCTCTTTGGTGGCGTATTCGCTGATGTGTTTACCGTTCAGCCAGACGGCCCCGGCCTGCGGTTGCATCAGGCGGCTGAGGGTGCGCAGCAAGGTGGATTTGCCGCAGGCGTTTGGCCCGATAATCACAGTCAGTTCGCCGTGCGGGATAGCGACGGACAGGTCGCTGGCGACAATCTTTTTGTCGTAGCCCAGCGTCAGGTGTTCGGCGCGCAATGGCGCGGACTGCAGGGGTTCAGCATTCATTTTTTACGTGACTCACGGATTAATAGCCAAATCAGATAAATGCCGCCCAGACTGACGGTCAACACCCCGACCGGCAACTGATAAGGCATAAACAGGCGCTGCGCCGCGATATCGGCGAGCAACAGCAACAGGGCGCCGATCAGGGCGGTCAGCAGCAGCACGCTACGGTTGGCACACAGGCGTCGTGCAATCTGCGGGGCCACCAGCGCAATAAAGGAGATTGGCCCGGCTACGGCGGTGGCTGCGGCCGTTAGCGTTACGCCGATCAACAGCAGCATAATGCGCGAGCGTTCTACCGGCACGCCCAGCGCGCAGGCGGTATCGTCACCCATATCCAGCAGGCGCATACGGCGGGTCAGGGTAAGCAGTAGCAGGCAGCACAGGGCAATCACCGCCAACACTGGCAGGCTTTTCGCCCAACTGACGCCGTTAAGTGAACCGGCGCTCCACAGCCCGGCGGTCATGGCGGATTCCAGCGAGGCGCTGATGATAATCCAGGTATTGCCGGCCACCAGCAGGGCGCGTACCGCGATACCGACAATAATCAAACGGAATGACTCGACGCCATTACGCCATGCCAGCAGATAAATCAGCGCGGCGGTTAATAGCCCACCGGCCAGCGCCCCGGCGGTAATGCCGATAACGCCACTGTTAAACAGCACTATGGCCACCAGGACGCCGCTGTAGGCACCGGTATTAAAGCCAATCACGTCCGGGCTGCCGAGCGGGTTGCGCAGTATCGACTGGAAAATGGCCCCGCTGAGCCCCAGTGCCGCCCCGAGCAGCAGCGCCATGATCACGCGTGGCAAGCGCCACTGGGTGACGATCACCGCCAGATTGGCCGGGCCTTCACCGCGCAAGGCGTCGATCACCTGTGCCGCCGTCAGTGACAAGGCGCCTGAACCCAGGGCATAAATTGCCAGCGCCAAAGCAGCCAGCAACAGCAGCAAGGCAGTCAGTGCTGGACGCGACAGGGCGCGCATTTTGTGAATGGCCATCAGACGGGCCGCAGACGTCGACATCAGCGCTGCCTCCTGAACATATGGCGTTGCCGCACCAGCATGATCAGCAGTGGGGCACCAATCAGGGCGGTGACGATGGAAACGCGCAGTTCACCGGCCACCAGGAAGCGGCCGATCAGATCGGCGCTCAGCAGCAGGATAGGGGTCAGTACCAGCGTCCATGGCAGCATCCAGTGCAGTTCGGAACCGCCCAGCCGCCGGGCGATGTGCGGCATCATCAGGCCCACAAAGGCGATGGGGCCGACGGCAGCGGTAGTCCCGCCGCACAGCAGAGTAATCGCCAGCAGGCCCAGCAATTGAGTACGGACAATGCAGGTACCCAGCGCGGTGGCCAATTCATTGCCCATGCTCAGGCTGTTCAGCGACTTGCTCATCCACAGCGTAATCAGCGTCCCCAACAGGATCGGCAGGGCGACGGTGCGCACCACCTGCATATTTTGAATATCCAGCGAACCGGCCTGCCAAAAACGGAGCTGGTCGAAAACCAGTGGGTTCAACAGGGAAATCCCGGAGGTCATGCCTTCCAGCACCGCCGCCAGTGCGACACCGGCCAGCGTCAGGCGCACCGGGTTGAGGCTGCTGCCGCCCAGAGCGCCTATTAGCGCCACCAGCAGTGCAGCAAACATCGCGCCGGCAAAGGAGAACCACAAATATTGGCCGACGTCGACGGCACCGAAGAAGGTGATCCCCAGCACCACGGCAAAGCCTGCTCCGGCGTTAACCCCGAGAATGCCCGGATCGGCCAGTGGGTTGCGGGTGAGGGTTTGCATCAGCACGCCGGACAGGCCCAGTGCGATACCGGCCAGAATACCAACCAGCGTACGTGGCAGGCGGGCGTTGGTGATGATGGTGCAGTCCGCGCCGCTGCACTGGCCTTTCAACGCCAGGATAACCGTGTCGAAGGGAATAGATTTAGCGCCGAGTGACAGGCTGAGCAGCATAACGATCAGTAGCGCACCAACGGCAATCAGCAGGCCAAACAGCCTGCGACGAAATGAACGGGAAGTACCGCCAATAAGACGCTCCTGGGGAGCGGGGACGGGCTGTGTGCCTGAGCGTGTAATCCGTAACATACCAATCCATTATTTAATTGAATATAAATGAGTTTTATTATCATTATTGATTGCTTTCGTCTATGGTACCATGAGTCCCTTCGCTATTGCAGCATATACCCTTCATTCTTGAAGCTGCATCTGTGTTGGCTGCGAGCGCTCACCCCAGTCACTTACTTGAGTAAGCTCCTGGGGATTCTCGCTCTTGCCGCCTTGATGCAACTCCAATTATTTTGGCTATAGACGCTGCCCTTTTTTCTTTAGTTTTGGTGAGAAAGCTCATGAGTAAGCCCTCTATTTTGCTTGATTTTGGCCTGCTTAAGACCAATGGCGCTTTTCGTGCCGTTTTTTGCGCGCGCTTTATTTCGATTTTAGCGTTGGGGTTGATGGCCATTGCGATCCCGGTGCAGATCCAGTCCTTGACCGGGTCGACGTTGCTGGTTGGGTTATCGGTAACGCTGGCGGGTAGCGGCATGTTTGCCGGTTTGCTGATGGGGGGCGTGCTGGCCGACCGCTACGAACGCCGTCGCCTGATACTGTTCGCCCGCTCTACCTGCGGTATTGGCTTTGTCGGTCTGTGTCTGAACGCTGCACTGCCCACGCCTTCATTAACGCTGATTTACTTGCTGGCAGTCTGGGACGGTTTTTTTGGTGCGGTTGGCGTCACGGCGCTGCTGGCGGCGACACCGGCGTTGGTAGGGCGTGAAAATATCGTGCAGGCCGGGGCTATCAGCATGCTGACGGTGCGCTTTGGTTCGATCCTCTCTCCGGCGATCGGCGGGCTGGTGATTGCCAACGCCGGTGTGGCATGGAACTACGGTCTGGCCGCATTTGGCACCTTGCTGACGCTGATCCCGTTACTGCGTCTGCCACAGTTGCTGCCGCCGCCGCAGCCGCGTGAGCACCCGCTACGTGCGCTGGCCGGTGGCTTTGGTTTTCTGTTCCGCAACCGGGTGATTGGCATGGTGGCGCTGATCGGCGCGCTGTTGACCATGGCCAGTGCGGTGCGGGTGCTGTATCCGGCGATGTCCGGTATGTGGCAGGTCAGTGCGGCCCAACTGGGCTTTATGTATTCGGCGGTGCCACTGGGCGCAGCCATTGGTGCCTTTACCAGCGGCCGGGTGGCTCATGTCGCGCGTCCGGGCTGGATGATGCTGATGACGGCGATTGGTGCTTTCGTCGCTATCGGTCTGTTCGGTCTGATGCCGTGGTACGGCCTGGCGCTGTTGTTCCTGGTGGTTTTCGGCTACCTGAGCGCGCTGAACTCACTGCTGCAATATGGGTTGATCCAGAACCTGACGCCGGATGCGTTCCTCGGCCGTATCAATGGCCTGTGGACGGCGCAAAACGTGGTGGGTGACGCACTGGGCGCGTTGTTGCTGGGGGCGATGGGGGCATTTATGCTGCCGGCAATGACCTCTACCAGTTTTGGTTTTGGCGTGGCGCTGCTCGGCGTGGTGCTGGCTTTTGCGATGCGCGGTTTGCGTCAGGTGGGCAGTGGCGGGCAAGAAAGCGATCTCCAGCCCGCCGCGGGAACTACTGAGAAATAAATTGCTTTTCCAACAGCGTCAGCAGGTTGCTGGCGCTGTAGTAATCGAGCCGGAAGGTGTCGCCGCCCAATGCGTAAACCCGCTTGTGCTGCACCGCCGGCAGGTCAGCCAGAAAAGGATTGACCATCAGCCGCTGGACATCGCTGTCATTGTTGGCGAACAGCATTAGCGTCTGGCCATTCAGGCCTTCCGCCAGGTTCTCCCCGGCCAGTTGAATAATATCTTTGCGGATCCCTTGGCTGTGGCTGTTGTTCAGCTTGGCGGGTAGCGTCGCCAGCGTAAAACCCAACTGCTCGAGCATTTGCCCCTGGGAAGAGGCGGCCGTCCACAGGTTGGCGGATTTGCCGTCGGCGTTGAAGACCAGGGCAGAGACCGGTTGTTCCGGCAGTTTCATGCGTTGCTTCAGTGATTGCTCACGCGCATCGAAATCACTGACGACTTTCTGCGCCTGGGCTTCATGCCCGGTAGCCTGGCCCAGCTCGAGTGCCAGTGCCTGCCAGCTTTTGTCGTCGTAATTGACCACCAGCACCGGGGCAATGGCAGAAAGCTGGTCGTACAGACGTAGGGCGGAATCGGCACCGGTAGCCGAGATGATAATCAGATCGGGAGCCACACCCGCAATGGTTTCTGCGTTGGGTTCGCCGATATACAGACGTTTAACGCCGCGCTGCGTTGCGACAGAGCTCCATTGATGGAAGAACCCTTGTGAGTCTGCCACCCGGTTGTTGGGGGTGGTGGCGCCACTGGCGATCACCGGGGCATCAATCGCCAGCAGGGTACCGGTGACGGTGACGCTGGTAGAAACGATGCGGACAGGGGGCTGCGTGAGGGTCACTACGCCGTGTGAGGTTTCAATTTTTCGTGGCCAACCGGCGTCTGCGGCATGGGCCGAGCCAATCAGCATCAGCCCAAACAGCATCAGGCTGAAGACGGGGTTCTTCTTCACAATGCATTCCTTAGAAGTTAAATAATAATACTTATCATTTATATAATGAAAGCTGCTGGTTTTATATCACGATTATGAATGGAATAACTGTTTACATTTATTGACATAGAATATTCACGAGGGTAATTTAACGCGATTCAATACAAATGATAATCATTATTATACGGGTTATTGTTCATGATGCGAAAGGGAGCACCGATGAGCGTTACATTAAACAGTACCGGGCAGAAGAAGCCGCAAAGCAAGGGTAGCGAACAACCTGCTGCAAATGTGTCGCCGACCTCCGGCTTTTTCTTTACCTCTCCTTTCCGTAGCTTGAGCACCCAAGGCTGTTTCGCCAAAATCACCCTGCCGGCTCAGGGAGGGGATCAGCTTAACGGCGAGTTCCAGCAGGCGGTACAACATGCTTTTGCCGAAGCCAGGCTGGCGGGGGTTAAAAACCCGGTACTGTGCGGCGCGATCCCGTTTGACACTCATCAGCCCTCCGCGCTGTTTATTCCCCAACAAACCCAATGGTTTGAGCGTGATGTCTTTCTGGCTGGCGTAGCTTCTCCGCAAGCCGCGTTGCCGGAAATTATCCGCCAAAATGAAGTGCCTGCCCAGCAACCCTTTATGCAAATGGTGGCGGATGCGGTGGAAGCGACCCGCGGTGATCAGTTGGATAAAGTGGTGCTGTCGCGCCTGCTGGAGATTGAAACCCGTGAGCCGGTAGATCGCCAGGCGTTGATGGCGCGGATCATCGCCCAGAATCCTCATGGCTTCCACTTCCATGTCCCGCTGGAACAGGGGGCATTACTGGGAGCCAGCCCGGAATTGCTGTTACGCAAATCCGGCGCGCAGTTCTATTCCAACCCGCTGGCCGGTTCTGCCCGTCGTGATGCCGATCCGCAGCGGGATCTGGAAGTCAGCCAACGGCTGTTGGTGTCAGAAAAAGATCGCTATGAGCACCAGTTTGTCACTGAAGGAATGCGGCAGGTGTTAGCCGATCGTTGTCGTTATCTGAATATTCCCACCGTGCCTGAATTATTGAGCACCACCACCCTGTGGCACCTGTCCACACCTATTGACGGTGAAGCCGCCAGCCGCGCTGAAAATGCGCTGTCGCTGGCCTGCCTGCTGCACCCGACACCGGCGCTGTGCGGGACGCCGACCGCGTTGGCGCATCAGGTGATCAAGCAGTTGGAGCCGTTCGATCGCGGCCTGTTTGGCGGCATCGTCGGCTGGTGTGACGCCGAAGGCAACGGTGAGTGGGTCGTGTCCATCCGTTGCGGCACGGTGCAGGGCAATCAGGTGCGACTGTTTGCCGGTGCCGGCATTGTGCAAGACTCTTCGCCGGAATCCGAATGGCATGAAACCGGCACCAAACTCAGTACCATTTCGCGGGCGTTTGGCCTGAACCAAGGATAGACATTCCCATGACCATTGCTTTTACCCCCTGGCCTGAGGCGTTAGCCCATCGTTATCGCGAACGCGGCTATTGGACCGACCGGCCCCTGACCGACATCATCACTCGCCAGGCCAAAAATGACGCTATCGCGCTGATCGACCCGGAGCAAAGCCTGAGTTATCGGCGGCTTAATCAGCTCTCCGATCGGCTGGCCGCTGCCCTGCAGCGCCGTGGCATTCAAAGCGGAGAGACTGCGCTGGTGCAGTTGGGCAACGTGGTCGAGTTCTATGTGACCTTTTTCGCGTTGTTGAAAATTGGCGTGGTACCGGTGAATGCGTTGTTCAGCCATCAACGCAACGAGCTGAACGCCTACGCCGTACAGATCAAGCCGGCATTGCTGATTGCCGACCGCCAGCATGGCCTGTTTGGTAACGACGAGTTTCTGGCGACGTTTCGCGCCGAGCATCCTTCACTGCGCGTGGTGGCACTGCGCAATCAGAACGGGGGCGAGCAGTCGCTGGCGGCCTGGCTGGAAGAGGACTGCAGTGGTTTTGTCGCGACGCCAAGCCCGGCCGATCAGGTAGCGTTTTTCCAGCTTTCCGGTGGCAGCACCGGCACGCCAAAGCTGATCCCGCGAACCCACAATGATTACTACTACAGCATTCGCCGCAGCGTGGAAATTTGCCATTTCGATGTCGATACCCGTTACCTGTGCGCGCTGCCGGTCGCCCACAACTATCCGATGAGTTCTCCGGGCATCTTGGGCGTGTTTTATGGCGCCGGGTTGGCGGTGTTTGCCAGCGATCCGGATGCCGGACAATGTTTCCGTTTGATCGAGCAGCATCAGATTAACGTGACGGCGCTGGTGCCGCCGGCGGTGACGCTGTGGCTGCAGGCGATTGAGGAGTGGGGCGGTCGGCAGCAACTGGCCAGCCTTAAGCTGCTGCAGGTGGGCGGTGCCAAGCTGGGCGAAACCCTGGCTGCACGCATTCCGGACGAGATCGGCTGCCAGTTGCAGCAGGTGTTCGGTATGGCGGAAGGTTTGGTGAATTACACCCGCCTGGACGATGACGACCAGCATATCCTGACCACCCAGGGCTGCCCGATGTCGCCGGATGACGAGCTGTGGGTCGCTGACGAAGACGGCAACCCGCTGCCGGTGGGGGAAACCGGGCGTCTGATGACCCGTGGCCCTTATACCTTCCGCGGCTATTACCAAAGTCCGGAGCACAATGCTGCCTCCTTTGATAAGGACGGTTTCTACTGTTCCGGTGATTTGATCAGCCTGACCGAAGATGGCTATGTGAAGGTTGAAGGGCGACAGAAAGATCAGATTAACCGTGGTGGGGAAAAGATCGCAGCGGAAGAAATCGAAAACCTGTTATTGCGCCATCCGGAAGTGATCAATGCGGCGTTGGTGTCGATGCCAGACGAGCTGATGGGTGAAAAAAGCTGCGCCTATATCATCGCGACCAGCGCGTTGAAGCCGGTGGTGTTGCGCCGCCATTTGCGCGGCGAGGGCGTGGCCGAATTTAAATTACCCGATCGCTTTATACAGGTTGATACGCTGCCGCTCACCCCGGTTGGCAAAGTGGATAAAAAACTGTTGCGTCAACGCCTGGAGGCGCAACAACTGACTCTGGTCCAGGGAGAATAAGTCATGGCCATTCCAAAACTTAATGATTACGCGTTGCCGACTCAGGCTGAAATGCCGACCAACAAAGTGAGTTGGACGGTGGAACCGCAGCGCGCTGCACTGTTGATCCATGATATGCAAAAGTATTTCCTGAATTTCTGGGGTGAAGACAGCCCATTGATCAAACAGGTGGTGGAGAATATCGCCAACCTGCGTCGTTACTGCAAATCACAGGGGATCCCGGTGTTTTATACCGCACAGCCTAATCAGCAGAGCGATGAAGATCGTGCCTTGTTGAATGACATGTGGGGGCCGGGCCTGAATAAGCACCCGGAACAGCAGGCGGTGGTTGCCGCTCTGGCCCCGGAAGAAGACGATACGGTATTGGTGAAGTGGCGTTACAGTGCCTTCCATCGCTCACCGCTGCAGGAAATTCTGCAGGAGTCGGGGCGCGATCAGTTGATTATCTGTGGCGTCTACGCCCATATCGGCTGCATGACTACGGCTATCGATGCCTTCATGCGCAATATTCAGCCGTTTATGGTGGCTGACGGCCTGGCCGATTTCTCCCGCGAAGAGCATCTGATGGCGCTGCGTTATACCGCTGGTCGTTGCGGCTGCGTGGTGACCACCGCTGAACTGTTGCCGGGTATTGCCAACAAGGCTGCGCTGCGTCAGCAAATCATGCCTTTCCTCGATGAAGACAGCGAAGACATGGGCGACGATGAAAACCTGATCGATTACGGTCTGGATTCGGTTCGCATCATGGAGTTGGCGGCACGCTGGCGTAAAATTCGTGGCGATATTGATTTTATCGCGCTGGCCAAGAACCCGACCATCGATGGCTGGTGGGCGTTATTGTCGGAGGGAAAAGCCTGATGGAGCAACGGGGCGATTTCGCCGGTAAGCGAGTTTGGGTCACTGGCGCTGGGGCCGGGATTGGCCTGGCAACGGCACTGGCATTTGTGCAGGGCGGTGCCGAAGTGATTGGCTTTGATAAACATTTTGGCGAGCCGGAATACGCATTCCGTACCGAAGTGCTGGATATCGCCGACAGTGACGCCGTAGATCGGGTTTGCGGACGTTTACTGGCGGAACAGGGGGAGTTGGACGTGCTGGTCAACGGTGCCGGCATTCTGCGCATGGGACTGGCGGACGAAACCAGCACGGCAGACTGGCTGGCTTGCTTGGCCGTCAATGCCGGTGGGGCATTTAATCTGTTCCGCCACGCCTTGCCGGTATTCCGTCGCCAACGACGCGGTGCGATTGTCAGCGTGGCGTCTAACGCCGCGCATGTGCCACGCGTAGGTATGGCGGCCTACTGTGCCTCCAAGGCGGCATTACGCAGCCTGTGCAACACCGTAGGGCTGGAAATGGCCCCTTATGGCGTACGTTGCAACCTGGTTTCGCCAGGATCGACCAATACGCCCATGCAGCGCGGTATGTGGCAGGACGAAACCGGCGAGCAGAACACCATTAACGGTTTCCCGGAACAGTTCAAACTGGGTATTCCGCTGGGTAAAATTGCTCAGCCACAGGAAATCGCCGATGCCATTTTGTTCCTGGCTTCCGATCGCGCCAGCCACATCACCATGCAGGATATTGTGATTGATGGCGGGGCGACGCTGGCGGCCTGATATATCCGTCATAAGAAAAATCAGGAAAATCAATTTATTGATTTTCGGCTGTTCACCACAAAGTAGGAAAAACCACGCTTTTTCCTGCTTTGTCAGCAACCTACAGCGGCAAAAGGCGCTTTTTTCTGTATTGGTGGGTCGTGCAGGATTGACTCGGCCTTTGGCCTCGCCCTGCGGGCAACGCTGCGCGTTGTCGTCTCGCTTCGCTCGGCTCGAACCTGAACGCAGGTTCTCATCCAGCACGACACTCTGCGCTATGTTAGAAAGGTGTTTGAGATGATTACGGTGCTGCAGATGCGAAAAAAGCGCCAAAAGGCGCTTTTTTCTGTATTGGTGGGTCGTGCGGGATTCGAACCTGCGACCAATTGATTAAAAGTCAACTGCTCTACCAACTGAGCTAACGACCCGCAGAAGTGGTGGGTGATGACGGGCTCGAACCGCCGACCCCCTCCGTGTAAAGGAGATGCTCTACCAACTGAGCTAATCACCCACTTCAGAACTTCCGGGTACTGCCAAACAAGAGAATGAGTGGTGGGTGATGACGGGCTCGAACCGCCGACCCCCTCCGTGTAAAGGAGATGCTCTACCAACTGAGCTAATCACCCTCATTCTTCTCATTTCTTACTGCTCAACAAGATGGTGGGCGATGACGGGCTCGAACCGCCGACCCCCTCCGTGTAAAGGAGATGCTCTACCAACTGAGCTAATCGCCCCGTCTTGTTGGAGTCGCATTATAGGGATAGTTGAAAGTGAGTCAACGGTTTTTAAAATGATTTCAATCGTTCGCCGCAAATTTAAACAGGATGCGATATTTATCGCCTGCAATGTCGAATCTTTGCACATTGTTATGCGTAAAGCGCCGCAGAGATGATGAAATCAGCCATGGCAATATCGTGTCAGCGTTGAGGAATTAGCGCGTGGTGGTACAATGTTGCCCACTTTTTTAAATTCCGAGCAATCGTCGGCAACCGCCGACACGCGTTGCGTAATAAGGCAGTGAACCCAATGAAAATCAAAACCCGTTTTGCACCGAGCCCAACCGGCTATCTTCACGTCGGTGGCGCCCGTACTGCGCTTTACTCCTGGTTGTTCACCCGTCATGCGGGCGGTGAGTTCGTTCTGCGTATCGAAGATACCGATCTGGAACGTTCAACCCAGGACGCTATCGACGCAATTATGGATGGTATGAACTGGTTAAACCTGGATTGGAATGAAGGCCCGTACTTCCAGACCAAGCGTTTTGACCGCTATAACGCGGTGATTGACGACATGCTGGTGCAGGGTACCGCCTATAAATGCTATTGCTCGAAGGAACGTCTGGAAGCGCTGCGTGAAAAGCAGATGGAAAACGGCGAAAAACCGCGTTACGACGGCCACTGCCGCGACAGCCAGTGCAGTCATACCGATGACGAGCCGCACGTGGTGCGTTTCCGTAACCCACAGGAAGGCTCGGTGATCTTCGATGACAAGATCCGTGGCCCGATCGAATTCAGCAACCAGGAGCTCGATGACCTGATCATCCGCCGCACCGACGGTTCACCAACCTATAACTTCTGCGTAGTAGTCGATGACTGGGATATGGAAATCAGCCACGTGATCCGCGGTGAAGACCACATCAACAATACTCCGCGCCAGATCAACATCCTGAAAGCGCTGGGTGCGCCGGTACCGGAATACGCACACGTTTCAATGATCCTCGGTGACGACGGTAAAAAACTGTCGAAACGCCACGGTGCGGTAGGGGTGATGCAGTACCGTGACGACGGCTACCTGCCGCAGGCGCTGCTGAACTATCTGGTGCGTCTGGGCTGGTCTCATGGCGACCAGGAAATCTTCTCTATTGATGAGATGAAAGAGTTCTTTACCCTGGAAGCGATCAACAAATCTGCCAGTGCTTTCAATACCGAGAAGTTGCAGTGGCTGAACCACCATTACATTAACCATATGCCGGCCGAAGAAGTGGCAGTGCACCTGGCGTGGCATGTTGAGCAACTGGGTATCGAAACTCGTAATGGCCCTGAACTGAAAGATCTCGTTAAACTGCTGGGCGAGCGCTGCAAAACGCTTAAGGAAATGGCCGAGTCTTGCCGTTACTTCTACGAAGACTTCAGTGAGTTTGATGCTGACGCTGCCAAGAAACACCTGCGTCCGGTGGCTCGTCAGCCACTGGAAGCGGTACGCGCCAAACTGGCCGCTATCACTGCCTGGACGCCGGAAAACGTGCATGACGCCATTCAGGGTACGGCAGATGAGCTGGGCGTAGGTATGGGCAAGGTAGGTATGCCACTGCGCGTGGCGGTTACCGGTGCCGGTCAGTCACCGGGTATGGATGTGACCGTTCATGCTATTGGTCAGAAACGTTCTCTGCAGCGTATCGACCTGGCGCTGGCTTACATTGCCGGGCGTGAAGCTTAAGAATATCCCTGCCTGTTAATGACAAAGCCCCGTGGAGCAGTCCCGGGGTTTTTTTATATCTGTCACTTGATGGCGAATTCATGGTGCACCGCGCCAGGGTCATGGTTTTGGTCAGAATGCTCAATTTTCAGCAGCAAACGCGCTGATTTGGCGGCTTTTTCAGCGCTTGAAGCAGGAATGCAATTTAGCCGTTGACAGCTTAGAGTGGGTTTCATATTATGCGCCCCGTTCACAGGATTTTGTGATTGTGGATTGGGGCTATAGCTCAGCTGGGAGAGCGCTTGCATGGCATGCAAGAGGTCGACGGTTCGATCCCGTCTAGCTCCACCAACCTTTATCTCAGAAGGGTTGGGGAATACCGTAACGCCGGTTAAAGCGTACCACTTTTGTGGGGCTATAGCTCAGCTGGGAGAGCGCTTGCATGGCATGCAAGAGGTCGACGGTTCGATCCCGTCTAGCTCCACCAACATTTAAAAAGCCGACCTCAGGGTCGGCTTTTTGCTTTCTGTCTTCCTTACTTACTGCCTTCCCTTTCCCAGGCACCGAATTACAGGCATTAAAAAAGGCCGCCGAAGCGACCTTTCTCTTACTGACGTTTCGGCTTAGCCCAGAACCAGACCTGCGATGGACGCAGACAGGATGCTGACCAGCGTTGAACCGTAAACCAGCTTCAGACCAAAACGGGACACCACGTTGCCCTGATGCTCGTTCAGCCCTTTAATCGCACCGGCAACGATGCCGATGGAAGAGAAGTTGGCGAAGGAAACCAGGAACACCGACAGAATACCCAGGCTGCGAGGAGAGAGTTCAGCAGAGATTTTCTGCAGTTCCATCATCGCCACGAATTCGTTGGATACCAGTTTGGTCGCCATGATGCTACCCACCTGCAACGCTTCGTGCTTAGGAATACCCATAATCCAGGCGAATGGATAGAAGAAGTAGCCCAGAATGTCCTGGAAGCTCTGGCCGAAGATGGCGCTGAACAGGCCGTTAAGCGCGGCGATCAGGGCGATAAAGCCGATCAGCATCGCAGCAACGATAATAGCTACTTTAAAACCAGCCAGAATGTATTCACCCAGCATTTCGAAGAAGCTCTGGCCTTCGTGCAGATTGCCCAGATGCAGTTCTTCTTCTTTACTGGTGTCATACGGGTTGACCAATGACAGCACGATAAAGGTGCTGAACATGTTCAGTACCAGTGCCGCTACCACAAACTTGGCGTCCAACATGGTCATGTAAGCGCCGACGATGGACATGGAAACCGTAGACATCGCGGTCGCCGCCATGGTGTACATGCGCTTTTCAGACATCTTGCCCAGAATATCTTTATAGGCAATGAAGTTTTCAGACTGACCCAGGATCAGCGAACTGACGGCGTTGAACGATTCCAGTTTGCCCATACCGTTGACTTTTGACAGCACGGTACCAATGATGCGGATGACAAACGGCAGTACTTTAATGTATTGCAGAATACCGATCAGCGCGGAGATGAAGACGATTGGGCACAGTACCTTCAGGAAGAAGAAGGCCAAACCTTTATCACCCATACCGCCGAATACAAACTCAGTCCCTTGCCCAGCAAACCCGAGCAGCTTGTCAAACAGCGCTGCGAATCCTTTTACAAAGCCTAAACCCGCTTCCGAATGCAGGAAAAAATAGGCCAGCAGTACTTCAATAACCAACAGTTGAATAACGTAGCGAATGCGGATGCTTTTACGATCGCGGCAGACTAAAAGTGCCAGGATCGCGACCACCACCAACGCTAACGCAAAGTGCGCAATATGGGACATGTTTGCTCCAAACTTGAGGCAGGCTGAATTTCGGATGTCATTTTATGTAACGCCACTTTTAAAAACGAGAGGTCTCTTGCAAATATGGAAATTCATACTGGGAAATGTCCTAAGCTAGTACGGTAAAGCATAAAAAATCAAGAGGTTAATTAAGTTATATGAAATTCCTATTCCTGGGCTAATTTGATAATAAGAAGGAAGGTGTTCTGAATCCGACCCTGAAGAGTGCGGAAAATGTTCATCTACTCGCTAAACCTTTCGTTAAACCCGTGGTTTTTAGCTATCGCAGAGATAAGTATTACCGTTCCAAATGCACTTGATAATTATTATCATTTACATAAAATAACCCTAGTCTTAATAGAAGTAAGGGTTCAGAACATGCTTAACAGTCGCGTGGTTGAGACCACCCCGAGTTCATCCAGGAAAATCAAACTCTCCCTGATGGGCCCCGCATTTATCGCGGCTATCGGCTACATTGATCCCGGTAATTTCGCCACTAATATCCAGTCCGGTGCCTCTTTTGGTTATACCCTGCTGTGGGTGGTGGTATGGGCCAATGTGATGGCGATGCTGATCCAGTTGTTATCTGCCAAACTGGGCATTGCGACCGGAAAAAACCTGGCGGAGCATATTCGCGATCGTTTCCCTCGTCCGGCGGTGTGGGCTTATTGGGTTCAGGCAGAAATCATTGCCATGGCGACAGATCTGGCCGAATTTATCGGCGCGGCTATCGGTTTCAAACTGCTGTTGGGGGTGACGTTGCTGGAGGGTGCGATCCTGACCGGTATCGCGACTTTCTTGATCCTGATGTTGCAAAAACGTGGGCAAAAACCTTTGGAATGGGTGATTGGCAGCCTGCTGCTGTTTGTCGCTTTGGCTTTTATGGTGGAGCTGGTGTTTTCCCAGCCACAGTTGGGCCCGCTGTTAAAAGGCATGGCGCTGCCGGATTTACCGAACGGTGACGCGGTGTTTCTGGCTGCCGGGGTACTTGGTGCCACCATTATGCCGCACGTAATTTATCTGCATTCATCGTTAACTCAGGCAGCCGGAGAAAACTCGAAGGCCGACAGGTATGCTGCCACCAAGGTTGATGTGGCTATCGCCATGACCATTGCCGGGTTTGTTAACCTGGCAATGATGGCCACCGCCGCGGCTGCTTTCCACTTTAATGGCCACAGCGGTATTACCGATCTCGACCAGGCCTATCTGACGCTGCAACCCTTGTTTGGGCAGGCGGCGGCCACTATCTTCGGGCTGAGCCTGGTGGCCGCCGGGTTATCTTCTACCGTGGTGGGCACGCTGGCGGGGCAGGTGGTGATGCAGGGGTTTGTGCATTTTTACATTCCGCTGTGGGTGCGCCGTGTGGTCACCATGTTGCCATCGTTTATCGTCATTATGTTGGGGATGGACGCCACGCGGATTTTGGTACTGAGCCAGGTATTGCTGAGTTTCGGTATTGCACTGGCATTGGTGCCGTTATTGTCGTTCACCGGTAATCGTGAGCTGATGGGCGAGATGGTGAACAGTCGTACCATACAGACGATCGGTAAGTTGATCGTAGTGGTAGTGGTGGGGCTAAACGGTTATCTGCTGATCAGTAGCCTGCTGTGAGCACCGATTAATGAAAGGCCGGCGCAATGCCGGCCTCAGACTGATGACAAACCTCATTCCAGCCCAGAGCGAGTAGAGGCCGATAAATAAAAATCAGGAAAATCAATTTATTGATTTTCGGCTGCTCACCACAAAGCAGGAAAAACCACGCTTTTTCCTGCTTTGTCAGCAACCTAAGGCCGGCGCAATGCCGGCCTTTTAGGGTCAATCGTCGTGGTCGCCATGACCATGATGGCGATGATCACGGTCATCATGACGTCGGTCCTTCCAGTGATGTTTATCATGATGCTTGTAGTAGTGCTTATCGTATTTGCGATAGCGACCTTCATGATAGTAATAATTTTTGCGCCAGTAATCGTTGTCGCGCCAGCGATAACCATCCCAGTTGTAGCCCCGGCGGTTGCGGTCACCCAGGTAGCGTCCCTGATGGCCCTCCCACCAGTCACGGTCACGCCAGTCATAACCGTCCCAGTAACGGCCGCGGTTGTCCTGTTCACCGATGCGTAATGAAACGCCCGGCATCAGATCGATACTGAGGCCGTCAGCCTGGGCTTGCTGCATGGCTGGCAGTGTCGATGCCACCAACAGGGCGGCCAATAACAGAGGTTTAAACATGAATTCTCCTTTCCGCCGCAGCGGCTTGGCCGGTTTATAAGTAATGAAGCGCGTTCATCGGTTTATAAAATGGCCTTATAGTTTTACCTGCAATAGCGGCATCTTAGCCTCTGCGGATAGGGTTGAATCTTAGAGAGAATCTGAAAAACCACAGGGGACGAGTGATTTAAGATTTGTCTGGCGTAAAGAGGGTATCGCCGGTGGGGAAACCGGCAATAATTGTAAACGATTACATTAGTGTTTGTTCGATCTGAGCTATTTCGTCATCGCTGAAGCTGCGATTAGCCAACATGCCAACGGCATCTTCAATCTGGCTGGTCTTGCTGGCACCGATCAGTACTGAAGTGACGCGGTCGCCGCGTAATACCCAGGCCAGTGCCATTTGCGACAGCTTCTGCCCGCGCTGTTGCGCCAGCGCATCGAGCCGACGCACCTTATCCAACTTATCGTCGGTGAGCTGACCGGGTTGCAGGAATTGGCTGCTGCTGGCGGCGCGTGAATCTTGCGGGATCCCCTGCAGATAGCGATCGGTCAGCAGCCCACCGGCCAGCGGTGAGAAGGCAATGGAGCCTACGCCGTGTTCTTCCAGCGTGTCCAGTAATTCTGGCTCAACCCAACGTTCAAACATTGAGTATTTCGGCTGATGGATCATGCACGGCGTGCCAAGTTTTTGCAGAAGGGCAAACGCCTGGCGTGCACGTTCGGCCGGGTAGTTGGACAGCCCGACGTACAGCGCCTTGCCCTGACGCACCAGCAAATCCAGCGCCGCCATGGTTTCTTCCAGCGGCGTATCCGGATCCGGGCGATGATGGTAGAAGATGTCCACATAGTCCAGCCCCATACGCTGCAGGCTTTGATCCAGGCTGGCGACCAGATATTTTTTCGATCCCCAGTCGCCATAAGGGCCTGGCCACATGGTGTAACCGGCTTTCGAAGCGATGATCAGCTCGTCGCGCCAGGGTTTAAGGTCTGTGCTGAGAATACGGCCGAAGTTTTCCTCGGCGGAACCGGGCGGTGGGCCATAGTTGTTGGCCAAGTCAAAATGAGTGATCCCACGGTCGAACGCGCAGTGGATCAATTTACGCGCATTATCATACAGCGTGGTGTCGCCAAAGTTATGCCAAAGCCCAAGTGAAATGGCCGGCAGTTTCAGGCCGCTGCGGCCGCAGCGGCGATATTCCATATTTTGGTAACGTGAAGAATCAGCCTGGTAGAGCATAGAAACCCTTTTCAGCAGAGGTGAAATGAATTTTAGTGTATGCGTTTTCACAAGGGTTGTCAGAGTCCCCGATCACGCTTAATCGCCAAAGCGTTATCAATCTGACTAACAAAGTATTTCTCCTGCCTGCCAATAGGGCATGGGTGTAACGCCGGGTTGCCAAGCGATTTTTAGATATAAAGCTCGAAATTTATCCATCACCTTCGATACTTAATACTAATAATCTCAGGTGCTGGCAGGTGATGATCATGAATAAGACTTATAGAGTGGCTGATTATCTACTCGATCGTTTGGCTCAGATCGGCATCCGGCATTTCTTTGGCGTGCCCGGTGACTACAACCTGCAGTTTCTCGATCATGTCATCAGTCATCCGCAAATTACCTGGGTAGGCTGCGCGAATGAACTTAATGCCGCCTATGCCGCAGATGGTTATGCACGTTGTAAACCGGCCGCCGCTTTACTGACCACCTTTGGCGTAGGCGAATTGAGCGCGCTCAACGGTATCGCCGGCAGCTATGCCGAATACCTGCCGGTGATCCACGTGGTGGGTGCCCCAACGTTACGCGCGCAGCGGGCCGGGGATTTGCTGCACCACTCGCTGGGGGACGGTGACTTTGGCCACTTTGCCCGTATGGCGAAAGAGGTGACCGCCGCGCAGGCCAGCCTTACCTCCGAAAACGCCGAGACGGAAATCGACCGTCTGCTGAGCATCGCGTTGTTTGAGCACCGTCCGGTCTATATAGTGTTACCCAGTGAGGTGGCGGAAGCCCCCTTAACCTCCCGGCCTGCGCCGCTGGTGCTACGTCAGGCGCACCTTTCCCAGACGTCACTGCAAGCCTTTATCGCTGCTGCGCGACAAATGCTGTTACCGGCCAGGCGGGTTTCCCTGCTGGCGGATTTTTTGGCGGAACGTTTTGGGGCGGAAAAAGTGCTGGAACAGTGGATGAATGAGATCGACATACCGCATTCAACCATGCTGCTGGGCAAGAGCGTATTGGATGAAACCCATGCCTGCTTTACCGGTACCTACGCCGGGGCCGCCAGCGATCCCCAGGTGAAGCAATTGATTGAAGGGGCCGATGTGGTAATTAACGTCGGCGTGCGCTTTACCGATACCATTACCGCCGGCTTCAGCCATCATCTGCCGGCAGAAAAATGCATTGATCTTCAGCCGTTTGAAGCGCGGGTAGGGCAGCAGGTATTCAGCCACATCCCATTGCGTGACGCGGTAATAGCACTGCACCAGTTGACGTTGTCGTTGGCAAAACAATGGCCAGTTCCGTCCATTCAGCGCCCGATGTTGCCGGACTCGACCGGCAGCGGCCTGGATCAGCACGGCTTTTGGCAACAAATACAGGACTTTCTGCGCCCAGGCGATATTTTGATCGCCGAACAGGGCACCGCCTGCTTTGGTGCGGCGGCGCTTGGCCTGCCGCAAGGCTGCCGGTTTATCGTCCAGTCGCTGTGGGGCTCCATCGGTTATACGCTGCCGGCGGCGTTCGGGGCACAGACGGCGGAGCCGGATCGGCGGGTGGTGTTGTTGATCGGCGATGGTTCGGCTCAACTCTCGGCGCAGGAACTGGGTTCGATACTGCGTGATGGGCAAAAGCCGGTGATCTTCCTGCTGAATAATGAGGGTTATACCGTTGAACGGGCGATTCACGGCCCGCAACAGCGTTACAACGATATCGCCCAATGGAACTGGACGCAGTTACCGCAGGCGCTGGCGGGCGAGCATCAGGTGAAAACGTTGCGGGTCGCCGATCCGCAACAGTTGCGCCAGGCGCTGAAAGAAGTGGGCGACAGCCCACAACTGGCCTTTGTGGAAGTGATGCTGCCGAAGATGGATATTCCTGAGCTGCTCGATAGCGTTTCACGCGCCATTCATTCGCGTAACGCGGCTGCCTGATCTGCCGCGTTCTCCAGCAGGCGTTCCAGCAACCAATACCCCGCCGGCCCCGGCGGGGTCAGTTTCGACCATACCGCATCCACTGAAATCAGCTTCGGCCAGCCGCGGGGCTTGAGTTCGGTCAACTTGTCATGGCCGTATTGTTTCACCAGCCAGTTGGGTAACGCGGCCCAACCCACCCCTTGCTCCGCCATTTCCAACAGCATCAGGTAACTGGGGGCCGACCACACCCGGCCCTGAGGACGGGAGGCACCGCTGCCGGTGTAAGTGTTCAGATAGAGTTGGCGGGTGCTGGCCAGCTGCTCCGGCGTCGGGGCGGGCGTCTGAGCCAGCGGGTTCGAGTGGCTGACGAACAGCCCCATTTCCGTTTGTTCCGGCAGTCGTGCAAAGCCGATGTCCGGCGGATAGCTGGCCTGAACCTCCACCATACCCAGATGCGCGCGGCCGCTTTGCAACAGATCCAATACGTCGCCGTCTTCGGCGATCATGCACTCCAGCTCAATATCCTGATAGCGTTGTTCAAAGTGTTGCATCAGGTGATCGTGGTGGCTTGTCTGGTAGGTATCGGAAAATACGATGGTCAGACGGGGTTCTATATTGCCCGCCAGCCGAATGCTCAATGCGTCGAGTCGTTCGCTGGCCGTGAGGATCTCCTGCACATGGCTCAGCACCTTATGGCCGGCGGCGGTTAATACCGGCTGGCGTGCCTGGCGATCAAACAGGATCAGTCCAAGATCGGCCTCCAGGTTGGCGATCGCGGTACTGATGGTGGACTGGCTTTTACGTAGCTTGCGTGCGGCGGCAGAGAACGAGCCGAGGGCGGCAGCCTCAACAAACGCCAGCAGGGCTTCAGGGGAATAGCGCATGATATATCTACTTTATCGATGGAACCTATTTTTAATCTACCCAAAAAATCGATGATAATCACCTCAGTTTATTAGGGGGCGCATATATTCGCTCCAATTAATGTGGTCGCGGCATGCAGCGCCCCTATAAATTAATAAGGTAAAAAAACAGGTGATTTATGCAACTGCAAAACAAGTCTTTCATTGAACGTATCGTCCACGCCGTCGGTTTCGAAGTCATCGCGGTGATGCTCTGCGCCCCGCTGGGCGCGTGGTTGCTAAACCGTTCGATGGTACAGGTCGGTGCGTTGGCGGTGATGTTGTCCACCGTCGCCATGGTATGGAACATGGTTTATAACACCGTTTTTGACCGCCTGTGGCCAGTGGGCCGCGTGGCGCGTAATCTTAAGGTGCGGGGGGTTCATGCCCTGGGCTTTGAGGGCGGGTTTGTGTTGATCGGCGTTCCGATTGCCGCCTGGATGCTGAGCATTTCATTTGTGCAGGCGTTTATGCTGGAACTTGGTTTCTTCCTGTTCTTCCTGCCGTACACCATGTTTTATAACTGGGCGTACGATACCCTGCGTCAGCGCTGGTTCGAGGCTCGCCAGCCGGTCAATTCCTCGGCCAAATAAGGCGTCGTCATCACTGCTATTCTCAGGTAATGTCGGATAATTGCAGCAATGACGGAGGAGCAAGCGATGAAAGTATTAGGCCTGCTGGGCGGCATGAGTTGGGAATCAACCATCCCTTATTACCGCATGATTAATGAACAGGTGAAAGAACGCCTTGGTGGCCTGCATTCGGCCAAAATTGTGCTCTACAGCGTTGATTTTCACGAGGTGGAACGCCTACAGCATCAGGGCGACTGGGATGGCGCGGGGCGTTTGTTGGCTGCGGCCGCGGCCTCGCTGCGTGCCGCCGGGGCGCAGGCCATTGTTATTTGTACCAACACTATGCACAAGGTGGCGGATGCGGTAGAACAGGCCAGCGGCTTGCCGCTGATCCATATCGCCGACGCCACTGCTTTGCAGGTACGCCAACAGGACATCCGCCGCGTCGGGCTACTCGGCACGCGTTTTACCATGGAGCAGGAATTTTACCGTGGGCGCTTGCAGGAAAAATACGGTATTGAAGTGGTGACCCCGGTGGCGACCGATCGCGACATTGTGCACCGTATAATTTATGAAGAGCTGTGCCTGGGGAAGATCCGCGATGCGTCGCGCGATGAATACCGCCGTATTATCGGCAACCTGGAACAGCAGGGGGCGCAAGGCATTATTTTCGGCTGCACCGAAATTGGCCTGCTGGTCGGCGCGCAGGATGCGTCAGTGCCGGTCTTCGACACCACCGCTATTCATGCGCGCGCCGCAGCGGAATATGCGCTCGCTTAATCGTCCTGTGCAGAGTGGCGCTTGCCCACCAGCATCAGCGGTTTGCCCGCCAGCACCAGCCAGGCGGGCAACATCACCACACAGAGTATGGGCAGCAGGTGCAGTTCCGGCACCACGGCAACGGCCATAAACAGGCTGAGCCAGCCGTCACGCGTGACCACCAACACCAATCCCATAATGGCGCAGGAAACGGTAATCGCCGCCGGTACTGCCGGCACATGCTGATGCAGCATCAGGCCCAGCGCCACCCCGACAAATACGGCCGGGAAGATGCGCCCGCCACGAAAGCCGCTGGCGGCAGCAATCACCAACGCTGCCAGCTTGGTCAGTGTAATCAGCAGTAGCTCCGTAACAGAAAAATTCTCGCCGATCGCCAACTGCTTCATTTCATCGAGCCCTTTAAACAGGGTGATGTCACCACCGATTAACGCCAGCAACCCAAGTACAAACCCACCCAATCCCAGCATCAGCACCGGATTTTTTATCGAGTGGAACAGGCGATGGATGTGCGGAAAGCTCCATAGCGCCACCATGCCCAGCGCGATGGCGATCAGGGCGACGATGGAACCACTGAAAATATCCGTCAGCCGGGTGACGGTATAGGGATCAAGCTGCAGGGCAAAGTTCGGCGTGAAAAATAACTGTGTAGTGACTGCACCGGCGGCCGCCGCCATTAACGGGGCAAATAGCCGATCCCACAGCGGCACGTCATTATTGCCTGCCAGGGTTTGTGAAAAGATCAGCGCAGCGGCAATCGGAGTACCGAACAGTGCGCCGATGGTGCCGGCCGCGGCCAGAATAATCCAGTCCATGCGGGGGACTTTCGGTAGCAGGCGCGAACCTATTGCCACCACCAGCGCGATATTGATGGCGGTGATCGGGTTTTCCGGCCCCAGACTGACGCCCCCCACCAGGCCAAGGAGCAGTGCCAGCGTAAGACCGGGCAGCGCCGAAAGCGGCAGCGGCATGCCGATCAAGGATTCAGTGGCCGGATCGGGCCCTGCATGGCCAGGCATATAGCGGATTATCAACCCAACGGCGACACCGGTCAGCGTCAGAATGCCGATCAGCCACCAAGGCGAATGGGTATCGATATTCATTGCCGCAGGAATATTCACCCACAGCAGCCGCTGCAGCGCATCGGCGAATTTCATCACCAGAATAAGCACCAGGCTTGAGGCCGAACCGATAACGAGAGCGGGCAGAGCGAAAGCCAACATGGCATTGGCGCGCGGGTGCAGCATGCAGGGATCCCTTATCAATGGCCCTGGATGGCAGGCCGAACGGGTGATGGTTGTGGCCACAGCTTGCCAGACAATCGGCATTCTGGCACGCAATGATATTTCCGGCCGGGCGTGAAGGCCACAGCCGGTTAATAGTGCCTTTCTGTCATGATGGTTAACAGTGACCATGGCGCGTTTTTTGCCGCAATTTGTTTCAGATGGGGATGAAAGGGTTGGCTGAAACGTTTTTTGTGATCCGGATCGCTAATGGATGGCCGAGCAGAGGATGGTGATTGTTGTTTTTGCAGCGGGATTTTACAGTGTGGGCAGCTTTCTATTATTCATTTCGCGGAGAAAATACTGATGACTTATGCCCTCGTAGGTGATGTAGGCGGCACCAATGCCCGCCTGGCGTTGTGCACTGTGGCGACGGGTGAAATTACCCAGGCGAAAACCTATTCCGGCCTGGAGTTTGACAGCCTGGAGGCGGTAATCCGCCAATATTTAAAAGATCAGGATATCCAGGTGCAGGACGCCTGTATTGCCATTGCCTGTCCGGTCACTGAAGACTGGGTGGCGATGACCAACCATACCTGGGCATTTTCGATTAAACAGATGCAGGCCAGTCTGGGGCTGAGCCATCTGGAAGTGATCAACGACTTTACCGCCGTGTCGATGGCGATCCCGATGCTGTCGCAAGACGATGTATTGCAGTTCGGCGGTGGCAGCGCGCAGAAAGGCAAACCTATTGCGGTGTATGGCGCCGGAACCGGTTTGGGAGTGGCACATCTGGTGCACGTTAATCGTCGCTGGGTGAGTCTGCCGGGCGAGGGCGGCCATGTTGATTTCGCACCGAACAGTGAAGAGGAAGATATCATTCTGGAGGTATTACGCGCTGAAGTGGGCCATGTGTCTGCCGAGCGCGTACTGTCCGGGCCGGGGTTGGTCAATCTTTACCGCGCTATCGTCAAATCTGATAACCGTCTGCCGGAAAAGCTGGAGCCGAAGGACATTACCGAGCGCGCCCTGGCCGACAGCTGCATCGACTGTCGCCGCGCCCTGTCGTTGTTCTGCGTTATTTTGGGGCGCTTCGGCGGCAATCTGGCGCTGAACCTGGGCACCTTTGGCGGCGTTTACATAGCCGGTGGCATAGTGCCGCGCTTTATGGAGTTCTTCAAAGCCTCTGGCTTCCGTGCGGCGTTCGAGGATAAAGGGCGCTTCAAGGATTACGTGCACGACATTCCGGTATTTATGATCACCCACGGGCAACCCGGTTTGCTGGGTGCCGGCGCTCACCTGCGCCAGACGCTGGGTATGCATTTGTAATCATCGCAGCAATAAAAAAAAGGGGCGCAACCGTTAAGTTGCGCCCCTTTTAGCGTTTAAGACGTTAGGCTTTTGCCAGATCCGCCTGCGAGAAGTGTTCTTCTTCCAGCGCTACCGCTTTCGGTGCCTTGATGAACAGGGTGATTATCAGGGAAGCCACTGACAGCACGCCAATCACGATGAAGGTTGCATGGAAGCCGCCGAAGTATTTGGCGACAAACGAACCGGCCAGTGCGCCCAGACCGAAGCCCTGATAGATGATGCCGTAGTTTTTGCTGTGGTTTTTCAGGCCGAAGAAGTCACCGACAATCGCTGGGAATACGGTGATGTTGCCACCGAAGCAGAAGGCGACGGCACCGACGCAGATGAAGAACAAAGTGTGGTTCAGGGTCAGGAAGCTCAGCGCCACAATCGCCAGTACGGTAACCAGCATGGTGAAGCTGATGACGCGCATGCGGCCCACTTTATCGGACAGCGTACCCAGAATGATACGGCCCGCGGTGTTGAAGATAGCGACGGCAGAAACGGTGTTGGCGGCGGTAGCCAGGTCCATCCCGGCCAGTTGTACGCCCATGTCTTTCACGATGCCAATCAGATACAGACCACTCATACAAGCCGCGAAGAAGATGATGAACAACAGGTAAGCTTCTTTGGTCGCCAGCATTTGGCGGACGCTGAAGTCATTGCCCAGGCCGCTGGTCCCTTGCTGTGCAGACTGGCTCACCAGTACCGGTTCTTTCAGCAGCAGAGAGCCCAACACAATCAGCGCCATCACAATGGCACCCCAGTAGAAGAAGGCAGAGGACACACCAACGTCGGCAATTAGCGCGGCGTTAACGTATTTGAACAGTAGGCTACCGCTACCGAAAGCCCCGACCGAAATACCGGAGATCAGCCCTTTGTTGGCCGGAAACCATTTGATCAGGTTGGACAGGGTAGAGATATAAGCGATACCTACCGCGAAACCAACCACGACCCCAGCCAGCAGATAAACCATATTCAGTGAGCTGACGTAGGCGCTGGCAATCAGGCCCAGACCCACCAGGATACCGGAGCACAGGGTCAGGTTACGGATCCCGAAGCGTTCCTGCAGTTTGCCGGCAAATAAAGTGGCGAAGGCCAGGAAGAAGCTGGTGATGGAGAAGGTAGTGGCGACGTCAGCGAGGCCCCAGTGGAACTTGTCGACCAATGGCTGGTTGAACAGGCTCCAGGTATAGATAGTACCGAGACCCATCTGGCAGATGATGGTACCCAGAACGATTAAGCTGCGATTTGCCGGTTTGGTGTTCATGGCCGGGCTCCTTCCTGTGTGTGCATTGTCGGGCGTTAGCCGTTGGCTGAAATTTACGGGCGCTGTCTTGAACCCCGCGGTATGGGCATATTATATGGCTGGTAGTACCAGCCGGCGGCGGATCGGGAATGAGTTGCACAAGGGAAGGAATGAAATGCCTCTGACGACGCATGAGTTGCCGTTTTAAGGCTTAAAAGGGGATGAAATGCAGCAGGTGGCGCGTGATCTAAATCAAGAATGTTAGCGATTTATCGCCGCTCGCCCGCAGGCGATCGCGATAATCACGGTCATTATTGGACGGTAGCCGCTGGTAACGGCTATTGATTATAAACGCATCAGTTTGCGAAACTCTTTCACCTTGCTGCGGCTGACTGGCACTTCAAAATCCAAATCGCTCAGCCGCAGAATATAAGTGTTGTTGAACCAGGGCACTATCTCGCGGATTTTAGACAGATTGACGCAGTAGGAACGGTGACAGCGGAAGAAATGCTCTTCAGGCAGGCGACCGTAAAACTCGGTCAGGTTCATCGGCATCACAAACTCTTCACGCCGGGTATAAACCCGTGTCACTTTTTCATCGGCGGCGGCATAGTAAATGTCATTAATGTCGGTAACGATGATCCGTTCGTCTTTAATCAGGTTAATGCTGTGGCTGCTGCGATTTGCTGCGCTGGCCTGCTCCGGTAACGTGGCGGGGCGGTTATACAGTGCCTCCAGCTTTTGCAGCATGGTGATGATACGCGCTTCGTGATAGGGCTTGAGGATATAGTCAAAAGCCTCGATTTCGAAGGCCTCCACTGCATGCTCTTTATAGGCGGTGATAAACACAATAGAAGGGCGGTGCGCGAATTTGCTGATGTTCTGCGCCAGCAGTACCCCGTCCAGTGACGGGATATTGATATCGAGAAAAATGGCGTCAACCTGATGGGTTTGCAGGTATTTCAGCACGTCGAGCCCGTCCTCGAAGGTGGCTTCGATGACGATATTGCTGTGTTTTTTAATCAGATAGCTGAGTTCTTCCTGCGCGAGGAACTCGTCTTCAACGATGATGGCTTTCATAGTGGCTCCCCGCCAGGCAATCTGCTGTTTTCCACCGGCAGTTTGCCGCCATTTTTGCTGATGTAAAAGGCAATTTCGGTGCCCGGTTCCAGGCGACGGATGCGTAGCCCTTCGCCGTACAGCAGGGATACCCGGTGATGCACATTCAGCAGACCGATGTTGTGCCCTGGCATCTCGTTGCGGGCCACCCGTTCGATGACCTGCGGGTCGATGCCATGGCCGGTATCCTTGACTGAAATCCTGACCCGGTCACCCTGATCTTTCACCGCAATCACCACCACGCCCTTGCCTTTGCAGGGTTGGATACCGTGTACGATGGCGTTTTCCACCAATGGCTGGATCAGCAAGCTGGGGATGCGTACCGAAATATCGTCATCGATGTCATAAATCACCGTCAGTTTGGCACCGAAGCGTGCCTGTTCGATGGCAATATAATCCTGGATTTGGTGCAACTCCTTGCGGATGTCGATGAATTCGTCATTCAGCTCCAGGTTATAGCGCAGGTAGCGTGACAGGTTGATTATCAGTTGGCGTGCGGTGTCCGGATTGGTACGGATCGAGGACGAAATGGCGTTGAGCGCGTTGAAAAGGAAATGCGGGTTGATCTTGCTTTGCAGGGCGCGCATTTCCGCTTTGTCTGCCATCTGGCGCAGATGTTCAATGCGCGAGACTTCCATTTGGGTGGAGATAATTTGCGACAGGCCGACCGCCATCACCTTTAGCGTATTGGTGATCTGATGGGCGTGGCAGTAGTAAATTTTCAGCGCGCCGGTCACTTCGCCTTTCTCCCACAGCGGGATCACCAATTGTGAGTGGATCTGCGGCGTGGCCGGGTTTTCAAGGTTGTTTTTGATAATGATCTTGCCGTGCCGGATGCTTTCACGGGTCACGCGACTCAGGCCTTCGCGGCCAATCGGGTAGGCTTCTTCACCCACCCCGACATAGGCCAGCACCTGATGGGTATCGGTGATGGCTACCGCATCGGCCTGAATATCCTGGCGAATGATATCGCAGATGGTGGCCAGCGTTTCACTGTTGATATTGCGAAAATAAGGCAGCGTTTTGCGGGCAATATCCAGCGCCAACTTGGCCTGGCGGGCCGCGATCACTTCTTTTTCATCTTCCACGCTCTGCACCAGCAGCACGATCAGGCCAATACATACCGTGCCGAGGATCATCGGCAGGGCAATTTGGGAGACGATATCCAGCCCCAGCTCGGTCGGCTTGGCCCATAGTACAATCAGCAGCATGGTCAGGCATTCACACAGCATGCCGCCGATGATCCCGGCACGCCAGCGCTGCTCTTTCTTCACCTTCAGGTTGATATATCCGGCACCGATCCCGGCAATGATGCTGGTGATCAGGCAGGGAACCGAGGTAATGCCATCGATATCTATCAGGTAGCGATGCACTCCGGCAATGATACCGGTAATAATCCCCACCCAGGGGCCGAACAGAATGCCGCCGGCCATGATGGCGATCACCCGCACGTTGACCAGCGAACCTTCAACGTTAACGCCGGAATAGGTGCTGAACAGGGCAAACAGCGAGAAGATGGCGGTGACCATGGCCAATTCCAGCGGCGTATGGTCTTCTTTTTGCAGCAACTGGCGGAACAACCGGGTGCGGGTGAGGAAAAACAGGCAGATCAACATCAACGCGGCGCGATCAAATACCGCTAACAGCATTTCAAAAAAGGGGTGCACGGCGGGCTCTCGCTGCGGCGGAAAGATACGGGGAGTATATCACAGCGAATGGACCCCGTGACGGCCAGGCGGCGAGCCACGGGGCAGCGTATTATTTAATGCCCAACTGTTCCTTGCCGAGCGGTGTCAGCAGGTCAACCGTGGCCCGGCCGACGAAGTCCACTTCGAAATCATCAGGGGCGAAATCCGGCGGGGTTTTGCCGGCGATAAAGCTGGGCAGTTGACGTTGCAGATAGGCATCGTTTTTCTCGCAGCCCGGTGCGGCAGCGATATACATTACGTTGCTGTCGAATTCGCCGTTATGCTCATTTTCCACCGCGTGGATCACGTCGCAGTGCCAGAAAACCGTGTCACCCGGCTCTAAATCGGGAATAGGGGAAATCCCACTGATTAAAAGGGGATGCCATTTTTCGGAGATCGAAAGTGCCCGGCCAGGGGCGGCATCGCACAGGTCATCATCGGCGACGTCATCCTGCAGCGCACGCAACAGTACATAAGCCATGGCGTTGGCCACCGGCACCAGGTTCAGCGTGCCGGCATGGGTACGCTGCGGCGTCAGCGCCGTCCAGCCCTGGAAGGTGCGGAACATCGAGCATACTGCCGGTGAAGCGATTTCACGTACTTCGGTACGGCCGTCGGCGGCGAAGGGATCATAATCCTGCCAGTTGCCGGAGAACACGTGCCGATAAACATAGCGGAAGTTCTCATCCAGCCAGCGTTCAATGGTGCCGCTGTCTACGTGTGGCGACAGGCCCAGCGAAGAGGAGTTCGGCGGACGACGACGGGTGCGATCGGCGTAAGTGGCGACGCGTGTCGGATCAAAATGCTGTTTTCCGTTGCTTTCTGTTTCCCACAGGCTGTTAAGGAATACCTGAACCGCGTGCATACGGGCGTCCTGGCGGGCTTCCACCTGCGGTTTTGACCAGTAAATGCCGTAGATTTGTGGTTTGCTGGCGGCCAGCTTGCCGAAGTAGTTGTCTTCGGCGGCCCCTTTCAGGCGTTCGACGAAGTTGTTGCGGTCAAGATAGTCGCCAATCTCCCGGTTCCAGGCATCGGCCTTGGCGCGGGGGAAAACACCACGGATGGCGCAGGCACCGCGCTGTTTGATCAGCGCTTTTTGCTGTTCGTTGACGCGCTGTTGCAGAATATCTTCGGCATCGATTTGCGGCACCGGGTTTTGGCCGGCGGCCAGCTCCTCGCGGATTTGTTCGACCTGCTGACGGATGTTGTCTTCCAGTGCCAGAAAGGTCTCGCGGTAATTCGGTAATGCCTGACGCAGTTGTTGTTTGACAGTTTTAATTGCACCTGGAATATCGTCAATCTGTAAGGAAGCCATGGTGTTCTCCTTGCGCTGCGGGTGGGCAACGACAGACGGTTGTAGGGGAGCGGGTAAGGCGTTATGGTTTTGTTGTTTTGACGTTAATTATTATCTGGATTTAATAGAGGAAAATAAAGGGATATCTTTCATTCGTAACTTCCTCATTTTCGCTTTTCGAAGCTCCCCATTTTTAGGAGACAGAAGCAATGAAGTTGGTCACTGAGCGTTTGACCCTGGAGTCGTTGACAGCCGACGATTGGCCGCTGTTTTTAAGCCTGTATCGGGATCCTGATGTGATCCGTTACATCTCCGACCCGTACAGCGAGGAGGGCATCATCAGTCGTTTCGAGGCTCGACTGCCAACTTGGGACAAGCATTCGGATCAATGGTTGTGCCTGGTATTGCGAGAGAAAGAAAGCGGAGCTGTGGCGGGCATGACCGGTTTTCGTCCTATGTGGCTGCCGCATCAACAGGCGGAAGTGGGTTACGCCTTGCTACCGTCCGCGCAAGGTAAGGGTTATGGCAAGGAATCACTGCGCGCGGTGCTGGACTTTGGCTTTAACGCCTGCGGTTTCCATAAGCTGACCGCGGCGGTGACCGCAGGCAATATCGCTTCGCGCAGGTTGCTGGAGTCCTGTGGTTTTCTGCTGGAAGGTACGCTGCGTGATAACTATCGCCTGGCGGGGCAGTGGTGTGATGACTGGCAGTTCGGGCTGCTGGCGAGGGAATTTAAGGCCGGAGAATAAAAAAGTGGCACTGGCTATCGACAAGCCTGCCGAGGCTGGGATATGTTCAATATCCGGTTAATCTTTAGGTTGACCAGCGTCGCTCGGATGGTCCGGGCGCTAACGTTTCTTCGAGGTATCTATGGCTGATAAAAGTCCGCAACGCCGTTTCACGCGTATTGAACGTCTTCCCCCTTACGTATTCAACATCACCGCCGAACTCAAGATGGCTGCGCGCCGTCGTGGCGAGGATATCATCGATTTCAGCATGGGTAACCCCGACGGGCCAACCCCGCCGCATATTGTGGAAAAGCTCTGTACCGTTGCCCAACGCGACGATACCCATGGCTACTCCACTTCGCGGGGGATCCCGCGTTTGCGCCGTGCTATTTCACGCTGGTATGCCGATCGCTACCAGGTGGAGATCGATCCCGAAAGCGAAGCCATTGTTACCATAGGTTCAAAAGAGGGGCTGGCGCACCTGATGCTGGCAACGCTCGACCACGGTGATACCGTATTGGTGCCGAATCCGAGCTACCCGATCCACATTTACGGCGCGGTGATTGCCGGTGCTCAGGTACGTTCGGTGCCGCTGGTGGAGGGCGTGGATTTCTTTGGTGAGCTGGAGCGCGCCATTCGTGAAACCATTCCACGCCCAAAAATGATGATCCTCGGCTTCCCGTCAAACCCGACCGCCCAGTGCGTAGAGCTGGACTTCTTTGAACGCGTAGTCGCGCTGGCTAAACAGTACGACGTGCTGGTAGTCCACGATTTGGCCTATGCCGATATCGTTTATGACGGCTGGAAGGCACCTTCGATTATGCAGGTGCCCGGCGCCAAGGATATCGCGGTGGAGTTTTTCACCCTGTCGAAAAGCTACAATATGGCAGGCTGGCGTATCGGCTTTATGGTCGGTAACCCGGAGCTGGTCAACGCGCTGGCACGGATCAAGAGTTATCACGATTACGGCACCTTCACCCCGTTGCAAGTGGCTGCTATTGCCGCGTTGGAAGGCGATCAGCAGTGCGTGCGGGATATTGCGGAACAGTACCGCCAGCGCCGCAATGTGCTGGTGAAAGGGCTGCATGAAGCGGGCTGGATGGTGGAAAATCCGAAAGCGGCGATGTACGTCTGGGCCAAAATTCCCGAGCCTTATGCGCATCTCGGTTCACTGGAGTTTGCCAAACGTTTGTTGGCGGAAGCCAAGGTGTGCGTATCGCCAGGCATTGGCTTTGGTGACTATGGTGACACTCATGTGCGTTTTGCTCTGATAGAAAATCAGGATCGCATCCGTCAGGCGGTACGCGGCATCAAAGCCATGTTCCGGGCGGATGGGCTGATTAAACCGGCCAAGAGTAGCCCGGCCACCGCTAAATAATCGCCTCAGGCCGGCGTATTCACGCCGGCTTTTTTCTCGTCGCTAAGGCTTTCTTCATTTTTACCCATTATTCTCTAATAAGATTTTCTTTATTTATCGGGGGAATATATGGGGAACCGTTACGCGAATTCACAAATTGTGTTGCACTGGTTGACGCTGTTGATGGTGATCCTGACTTACGCGGCGATGCTGCTGAAGGATTCGGTGCCGGATGACATAGCGCCATTGATAAAAAATCTGCATTTTAACTTTGGATTGACCGTCTTTTTACTGATGCTAATTCGGTTAGGATTGCGTCGGCGGCATGGCACGCCAGCGACTACACCGCCGCTTGAAGAATGGCAGGAATGGGGAGCCAAAATTTTCCACTGGCTGTTGTATCTGCTGTTCCTGTCTTTACCTTTACTGGGGGTGTTGACGCTGGCATACGGCGGGAAGGAATGGGTACTACTGGGTTGGCAGGTGCCGCAGTTCGTTACGCCGGATCCGCTGTTGCGTCGGGCCATCAAAAGTACTCACGAGACCCTGGCCAATACCGGTTACTTTATCATTGGCGCACATACGCTGGCGGCGCTCTACCATCATTATCTGCGTAAGGATGATACCCTGCGCCGCATGCTGCCGGGGAAATAGCTCCACTCAGAAACAACAAAGGGGCGCATCTGCGCCCCTTTATCTATATTCCCGGTTATGCCTTGGTTATGCAACCATCAGCATAAAGGTGCCAATCCATGTAACTAACATGAATGAAACGCCAAATACGAAATATTTCACTGAACAACTCCCTTCTGGAGTCCCTCGCAAGCCAATGATCCCGATTGTTGTGCTGAGTATTTTTGGATAGTCAGTGGTGGAGAGGCGGATCCTTCAATAGGAAGAACAACGTCCTTGACCACAGATTATCCGGTTGTCGTGCTTCAAAGTCCGTGAGGTAAAACATGAACCACGACAGGATCGGCGTTAATGTACTCCCAATATCAGCCTGATTACAATACTGTGTTTTTGATCACACTTTTTGACGGTTTTTTAACCAGGCATGACTGTTTCTAAACGATTTTTATTTCTCTTTTTTATCAGGGAAAAAAGGGAATAGCCCGCTTCAGCGGGCATCGATTGCTGCAAAGCTCTTTGCGGTTAAAAATCGTGTTCCGGCGGCCAGTAAAAACAAAGGATTCTGGCTTCTGGTTTATCCCAAACATCCGAAAACCACGTTTTTCGGGTGTTTGTCATCAGTCTGAGCCCGCTTCAGCGGGCTTTATTATTATGTTTGCTGTGATGTTATGAAAGGGATCAGGCGACGGTGCTGGCACCGGTCAGCAGGATGGCCCAGAAGACAAGGCAAGACAGCAGAATTACGGCCCAGATATTGCGGCGGCTCCACTCCATTTTTAGCCTTCACTTTTTGCTCTTTATGATTCGGTAATGAACACATCGGCGAAAAATGGAGAACATTTAGCCCTCGAAAAAAATATTTTTCTTATTGCTGGCGGATCTCTGCTACCGAGGTTTGTACCTCATACCCTAACAGGTAAAGAGCCTGTTCCAGCGCTTCTACCTTGGAGGCATAGGCAACATCCAACAGGCGGTCCATTTGACCAGCGTTAAAGCCCAATTTACGCGCCAGACTGGCTTTGGAAGTGCTACCGGCCAGCATAATGTTATGCAACTCGAGTTTGAGTTTAACCAGCACCGGCAGGTGGATCGCCAGCTCATCCGGCAAGGCACGAGAAGGGGCCGGTACCGGGCGGCCTTCCTCCATTTCCAGCGCGATGGCAATCAGCAGGCTTTCCTGTGCTTCCAGCTCGATGTCCTCGCGTTTATAGCAGGCGGCCTGCTGCTGAGGAAAATCACGAAACTGAATCTGCCAGGCGTCGCTTTCGTTATCAAAGGCGTAGTGGGCGGGATAGTGGCAAGACATGGTATTTCCTGTTTGGGCCGGAAGTGGTGCGGCATTGTGACCGCTTGGCCCGCAGATAGCCAGTGTTGCGCCTGGTGAGATGATATACCCGTCATCTTTCAAGTTGCAGCGTTGTTATCTGCACTCAATTATGTGGCCCGTCCATGGGCCACACCCCTTTTAGGGGCCGCTGCCAGCAGCGTTCAAATCTGCTCCCGGCAGATTTGTCACCCCAGTTACTTACCTGAGTAAGCGCCTGGGGATGAGCGAGATGGTCGCCTAGCTGCAACTTGAAAGCTATAGGGTATAGTTGTTCTCATTGGCGTCAGGGATTGGCTGACGTTGGTGCGGCTGCTTACCCTAAGTCATTCGTCGTTTCTGTGTTTCCCATCACGTTTTTTATAGTTTTGGCTTGTGGAGGTGTGATCGGCGACATAATCCAGTTTGTTCGTACCTGACAATGGATTAACATAACCCACACTTATCACTGGCCTGGCTTATATGGATATCCGATGCGTCATTTAGTTGTTCTTCTCCCTCTGCTTACCTTACTCACTGCCTGTAGCAGCGGGCCGAAGTCGACCCCAGCCACGCCTCAGGACAACACCGTGAAAGGCGGTTTTCTGCTGACGCCAGCGCATTCCAGTCAGCCGTTGGGGGGCGATTTTGCCAACAACCCGAACACTGCTCGTTTTATCGATAAAATGGTGCAGGAACACGGTTTCGATCGCCAGCAGTTGCATGACGTGCTGGCCCAGGCCAGGCGGTTAGACTCTGTACTGCGGTTGATGGATCGTCAGGCGCCGACGCCAACTACCCAGGCACCGTCCGGCCCTAATGGTTCCTGGCTGCGTTACCGCAATAAGTTTATTACGCCGAATAACGTGCAAAACGGCGTGCAGTTTTGGAATCAGTATCAGGACGCGCTGCAGCGTGCTTATCAGGCCTACGGTGTGCCGCCGGAGATTATTGTCGGCATTATCGGCGTTGAAACCCGGTGGGGCCGCGTAATGGGTAAAACCCGCATTATCGATGCGTTGTCTACCCTGGCGTTCAACTATCCGCGCCGTGCCGATTACTTTGCCGGCGAGCTGGAAACCTTCCTGCTGATGTCACGTACCGAAGGGGATGATCCGCTGGAGCTGCGTGGTTCCTTCGCCGGTGCCATGGGTTACGGTCAGTTTATGCCGTCCTCGTTCAAGAGTTACGCAGTTGACTTCAACGGCGACGGCCACATTAACCTGTGGGATCCGGTGGATGCCATCGGCAGCGTCGCCAACTACTTTAAAGCACACGGCTGGACCAAGGGTGAACCTGTGGCCGTGCCGGCCAGCGGCCAGGCGCCGGGGTTGGAAAATGGCTTTAAAACCCGTTATTCGGTTGCCAGTTTGTCGGAGGCCGGGTTGACGCCGCAAGGGTCGCTTGGTGGCAATCAGGAAGTCAGCCTGCTGCGCCTGGATATGGGGACCAGCTACCAGTATTGGTACGGTTTACCCAACTTCTACACCATTACCCGCTACAACCACAGTACCCATTATGCGATGGCGGTGTGGCAGTTGGGCGAAGCGGTGGGCCGCTCGGCACGCGGCGGATTCTGATTGAGTTCCAAAACCTAAAAAGGCCGCTTCCGCGGCCTTTTTAGGTTGCTGACAAAGCAGGAAAAAGCGTGGTTTTTCCTGCTTTGTGGTGAGCAGCCGAAAATCAATAAATTGATTTTCTTGATTTTTATTTATCGGCCTCTACTCGCTCTGGGCAGGAATGAGGTTTGTCATCAGTCTGAAAAGGCCGCGGAAGCGGCTTTTTTACGTCGCTAGCGATTAGAAATCGTAATGCAGACGCACCAGCGTCATATCGCCTTACCGGCACGGCGTAACCGGCCAGATATTCAAGACCCCAGGCGTCACCGGCGAAGTAGTCGTTAACGTTGGCTTTTCTGGTGGTCAGGAAGTTGTTGTACCAGCCGCCGCCAAAGGTTAGTGTCACCCAATGAACCGCCGCCCTCGCGCTTGTAGCGCAGGCCATTACCCGGCAGGTACTCATTGTCGCTGAACAGGTAAGAGGCATATACATCCGCATCGCCGAAGGTATTTTTGTACTTCAGCATTTTACGTGAACGGTAAGAACCGTCGTAATCCCCGTTGATGCCGTTCCCCGGAGCCTGGGCCAGCATGTCGTAAATAATAGGCCGTGATATACGGCAGGAGTGTGATAGCAATACGTTCTTTTTTACCACATCAAATCATCAGGGACGACAAAGTCGGCATAAGGATCTTCTTCATCTTTAGCTTCCTTGCTGAGTTCTGCGCTCAGCACTATATAGCTCGCATCTCGTTGTGCAATTTTATCGGCCACGATCGCGGGTATAATAGCATATTCACTATCAACCCCATTATCCGCAACCAGACGCGCAATGGCGAGACGGCCATTAATTAACTGAGCCTGCGTCGTTTTATCGACATCGATATTTTTAATTAAATTATTGTCTGTGAAGTTATAGCTAATGCTTCCCTTTGCAATAACGATCCTGTTCATTTCAATTAACTGCTTAACCTGAGCTTTATACTCTTTAGATAAAGCGGCTTGTTTTTGTTGCTCACTTAGCTGTTTATCACGTTCGATTTGTGCCTTTTTATTGACCTCGACCGCCTCTCTGGCCTCACGAGCCTGAACGCGCGATTTTTTAGCGGTTTTTTGCACCTTCGCCAGTTTCTTACTGTTGACCAATCCGGCTTTAAGCATCTGCTCTTGTAATGTGAGTTTTGTCATGTTCGTTTCAAAATCGAGTAAATAGTATCTGCGATTATACCTTTAATCCTGGAATCTGTGCCAGATTGTGGGCAGTGCTCACGCATCATGCTGATAACAAGGGAGGAATTTAGGCGACGAAAATGACTTAAGGCTATGTGTGACGTGGTTTCTGCGGATTTTGATAACAGAGAGTCGATAGGCTTATGGTGTCCCCGACTGGAATCGAACCAGTAACTAGCCCTTAGGAGGGGCTTGTTATATCCGTTTAACTACGGGGACGCTGCGGGCTGGCAACCTGAGGCTGCCGGGGCAGTATACCTTTTTTTACCCGCAGAATAAGCGCTTAGCGGTGCGTTTGCTCATTCCATCGCCAATATGCACTGATTTTTGCGTGCGTGCTGATCGCGATCACGGTTTTCTCGTCCTGGCGGTCTGTTTTTCTGCCTCCAGCCGCGCTGCTTTATTTTTATCGCTCATATCATTGCGGATCTGCGCATGGCTGATTAACGCAAAGATGAAGGTGCCGCCGATAATGTTGCCGGCTAGCGTCGGAATGGCGAACGGGTAGATAAAATCTTGCCAAGGGATCACACCGCTAAACACCAGATAAAGGATCTCTACCGATCCGGCCACGATATGGGTCAGGTCACAGATCGCCACCAGATAGGTCATCAGGACGATCACCCAAATCTTGGCGGCCCCGGCGGAAGGGAACATCCACACCATGGTGGCGATGATCCAGCCGGCCAAAATGCCGTTGGCGAACATTTCTGACGGCGAATTTTGCATCACCTCTTCCGACAGGCTAACGAAGGCAGTGCGGGTGTTGTCGTCAAAAATCGGCATATGGATAAACGCCAGTGACACCAGCCCGGTGCCAATCAGGTTACCCAGCAACACCACGCCCCACAGGCGGAATAGGATGATGAAATTTCTCGGCGTCGGTTTGTGCATGATCGGCAGCACGGCGGTTACGGTGTTTTCGGTAAACAGCTGCTGGTGGGCCATAATCACGATGATAAAGCCAAAGGTGTAGCCAATATTCTCGATAAAGAAGCGGCTGGGATCGTCCGGCAAACGGGCGTGAAAAATACCCTTCGCCATCAGTGAGGCCCCCATTGACAGCCCGGCGGCCACCGCCGACCACAGCAAAGCCAGCCAGTCACGCTCCAGTTCTTTTTCACCCTCCATGCGGATCTGTTCATGCACCGCTGCTGCGCGTGAGGGCAGGTTTTGTTCCTGGACCTCGATTTCGCTCTTGCCTTGTTCCTGCTCTTTGCTCTCCACCTGCAGATGATCGTTGTTTTCCGTCTTCGGGCGCTGTTGTGAGTCGCTCATTATCTGCTCTCTCCTTAAACGGCTGCCGGGCCACGGATTAAGCATAGCTGGCGCACCGGTAGGCCGAAAGCCAGGTCGCACATTGCAGAAAAAAGTAACAAGAGTTTAACGCCGCCGGTTTTTTCTGCGCATTATTGATCTGGGGCGCAATATTACCCCTATTGGAGTAGCTGAGTACCCTGCGGCGGGCTACGTGCCGCAGATGGCTTATGCTATGATCGCTATCCCAAAGAAAATTATGAGTTCTCCCGATGCTGGAAGCCAAAAATCTGAGTTGCGTCCGCGACGAACGCACCCTGTTTAGTGCGTTAAGCTTTACGGTGAAACCGGGCGATATTATTCAGGTGGAAGGGCCGAACGGCGCGGGTAAAACCAGCCTGCTGCGCATTTTGGCGGGCCTGGCGCGGCCAGAGGGCGGTGAAGTCAGCTGGCATGGGAAAAATACGTTGCGCCATCGTGAACGTTACCATCAGGATTTGTTGTTCCTTGGCCATCAGCCGGGGATTAAAACCATGTTAACGCCCTTTGAAAACCTGCAGTTTTACCAGGCGGTGAATAGCGTTCCTGACCGTCAGGCCATTTGGCAGGCGCTGGAGCAGGTAGGATTAGTGGGCTATGAGGATTTACCGGTGGCGCAGCTTTCCGCCGGGCAGCAACGCCGGGTAGCTCTGGCGCGTTTGTGGCTCAGCGACAGCCTATTGTGGATCCTGGATGAGCCGCTGACGGCCATCGACAAGCAGGGCGTGGCTGAATTAATTAGCCTTTTTGAGCAACATGCGCAGCAAGGTGGCATGGTATTGTTGACCACCCATCAGGATTTGGCCGGCGTAACGCAGGCGGTAGGTAAAATCAGCCTGACGGAAAACCGCATGGAGACTCTTTGATGTTTTTGACCGTATTGCGCCGTGAGCTGAAGATTGCCTTTCGCAAAGGGTCGGAAATCGTTAATCCGCTGTGGTTCTTCCTGATCGTTATCACGCTGTTTCCGTTAGGGATTGGGCCGGATCCGCAGTTACTGGCGCGTATTTCGCCGGGGATTATTTGGGTCGCTGCGCTGCTGGCGGCGTTGTTGTCGCTGGAGCGTTTGTTTCGCGATGACTTTCTTGATGGCTCGCTGGAGCAACTGCTGTTGCTGCCGACGCCGCTGCCAATGACGGTGTTAGGCAAAGTGTGTGCTCACTGGGTGGTAACAGGGCTACCCCTGTTAATTCTGTCGCCGCTGGTGGCGTTGCTGCTGTCGTTGGATATCAATACCTGGCTGGCGGTGGCATTTACATTGCTGCTGGGCACACCGACGCTGAGTCTGATTGGCGCTATCGGCGTGGCGCTGACCGTCGGGCTGCGCAAGGGCGGCGTGCTGCTGAGCCTGCTGGTGTTGCCGCTGTATATCCCGGTGTTGATATTTTCCACCGCGGCCATCGATGCCGCCTCTATGGGGATGCCAATCGAGGGGTATCTGGCGATTCTGGGTGCCATGCTGGCGGGCAGTATCACGCTGGCACCGTTCGCTACCGCAGCAGCGCTGCGAGTAAGCGTACACTAGCTAACATATTGAAATGCGGGTTAACGCCATCAAGAGCCTGTTCCACCGCACCAGTAATTTTCGTCGCTTTGGTCAACAGGGCGGCCACCGTATAAATTTACCGTGAGCAATGACGACAATGTGGAAATGGTTACATCAGTTTGCCCAGCCTGAACGGCTGTATCGTGTCTGCGGCCGCTTTATCCCCTGGCTGGGGCTGGCCGGAACGGCCTGTCTGCTGCTGGGCTGGGTATGGGGTTTTGGCTTTGCGCCCAAGGATTATCAGCAGGGCGACAGCTTCCGCATCATGTATATCCATGTCCCGGCCGCCATGTGGTCGATGGGGATCTATGGCTCCATGGCGGTAGCGGCATTTATCGGCCTGGTGTGGCAGATGAAAATGTCCGATACGGTGGTGGCGGCGATGGCACCGGTCGGCGCGGTATTTACCTTTATTGCCCTGGTTACCGGTTCTGCCTGGGGCAAGCCGATGTGGGGCACTTGGTGGGTGTGGGACGCACGCCTGACCTCCGAGTTGGTGTTGCTGTTCTTGTATATCGGCATTATCGCGTTGTACAACGCCTTTGAGGATCGCCGCCTGGCGGGCCGCGCCGCTGGTATTCTGGTATTGGTGGGGGTGGTGAACATCCCGATTATTCATTTCTCGGTCGAATGGTGGAACACGTTGCACCAGGGGTCGACCAATATGCAACAGAGCATCGCGCCAAGCATGCGCACCCCGCTGCGCTGGGCGATCCTCGGCTACCTGCTGTTCTTTATTACTCTTACTTTGATGCGTCTGCGCAATTTGATTTTGTCTCAGGAAAGTCAGCGTCCATGGGTCGCCGGGCTGGTCAATAAGGAGCGCCAACCATGAATGCCGCATTTACTTCCTGGCAGGCGTTTTTCGCCATGGGGGGCTACGCCTTCTACGTCTGGCTGGCAGTGGCCGTTACTCTGCTCTCACTATTGGGGCTGGTGGCGCACACTTTCTGGCTGCGTCGGCAATTGCTCGATGAGATCGGCCGCCGTCAGGCGCGCGAACGGCGCATTCGTCAATCGCTGCAGTCGAAACAAAAATCCGCCAACCCGCGGGAGAAATCATTGTGAATCCACGTCGTAAAAGTCGCCTGTATCTGGCGATCCTAGTGCTGATCGGCGTTGCGCTTACCGCTACCCTGATGCTATATGCGCTGCGCTCCAACATCGATCTGTTTTATACCCCGAGCGAAATTCTGCAGGGCAAGGGCGAAAATCATGAAAAGCCGGAAGTGGGCCAACGCCTGCGAATCGGCGGCATGGTGATGCCGGGTTCGGTAAAACGCGATCAGAAAACGCTGCAGGTCAGCTTTAAGGTTTACGATGCGCGCGGTGCGATCGACGTCACCTACACCGGTATTTTGCCGGACTTGTTCCGTGAGGGGCAGGGTGTGGTGGCGCAGGGCGTATTGGGCGAAGGTAATGTGGTCAATGCGCGTGAAGTGCTGGCGAAACACGATGAAAAATACACCCCGCCGGAGGTGGCCGACGCGATGAAAGAAAACCATAAGGGGCCGGCTTCGGCCTATACCCCCCCGCAGAACGAGGGCGCTAAATCATGATGTCGGAAACGGGAAGTTTTCTGCTGTGTCTGGCGCTGGCGATTTCGCTGCTGCTGAGTATTTATCCGCAGTGGGGCGCTGCACGTCAGGACCGCCGCATGATGGCGGTGGCGCGTCCACTGACCTACGGCATGTTTGCCGCTATCGCGCTGGCGTTCATCTGTCTGGTGTATGCCTTCGTGGTCAATGATTTTACCGTGGCTTATGTGGCTGCCAACTCCAACACGCAACTGCCGGTGTATTACCGCATCGCCGCCACCTGGGGCGCCCATGAAGGGTCACTGCTGCTGTGGGTGTTACTGCTCAGCTGTTGGTCATTGGCGGTGGCGTTGTGCAGCCGTGCGATGCCGCAAGACGCGGTGGCGCGCGTGCTGTCGGTGATGGGCATGATTACCGCAGGTTTCCTGCTGTTTATTATCATGACCTCCAACCCGTTCACCCGCACCTTGCCGAACTTTCCGATCGACGGTAGCGATCTCAACCCGCTGCTGCAGGATATCGGTCTGATTTTCCACCCACCACTGCTGTATATGGGCTATGTCGGTTTCTCGGTGGCCTTTGCTTTTGCCATCGCTTCACTGATGGCCGGCCGGCTGGATACCGCCTGGGCACGCTGGTCGCGCCCCTGGACCACGGCGGCCTGGGTGTTTCTCACCATGGGCATCGTGCTGGGTTCAGCCTGGGCTTATTACGAACTGGGCTGGGGCGGCTGGTGGTTCTGGGATCCGGTTGAGAACGCTTCATTTATGCCGTGGCTGGCCGGTACGGCGCTGATGCACTCGCTGGCGGTGACCGAAAAACGCGGGACTTTCAAGGCCTGGACAGTGCTGCTGGCGATTACCGCCTTTTCGCTGTGCTTGCTGGGCACCTTCCTGGTGCGTTCCGGCGTGCTGGTGTCGGTACACTCCTTTGCCTCCGACCCGGCGCGTGGCATGTTTATCCTCGCCTATCTGGTGATTGTGATCGGCGGTTCTTTGCTGCTGTACGCGGTTAAAGGCGGCCAGGTGCGCAGCCGGGTGCAGCATGAAACCTTCTCGCGTGAAACCTTCCTGTTAGGCAACAACGTACTGTTGATTGCCGCGATGCTGGTGGTGTTGCTGGGCACGCTGTTGCCGCTGGTGCATAAACAGCTTGGCCTGGGCAGTATTTCTATCGGCGAGCCGTTCTTCAATACCATGTTTACCTGGCTGATGGCCCCGATGGCGTTGCTGATGGGCATCGGCCCGTTGGTGCGCTGGCGTCGTGATGAACCGACCAAGCTGTGGCGTCGTCTGAGCGTGGCGCTGGTGATTACGCTGGTGCTGTCAGTGCTGCTGCCGTGGCTGCTGCAAGACAGCATCGCCGGTATGACGGTGGTGGGGCTGATCATGGCGGTTTGGGTGATTATCCTGACGCTGATGGAACTGCACGAACGTGCTACCCATCGCCACGGTTTTTGGCGTGGCCTGAGCCATCTTTCCCGCAGTCACTGGGGCATGGTGCTGGGTCATCTTGGCGTCGCGGTGACGGTCATCGGTATTGCCTTTAGCCAAAACTACAGCGTGGAACGCGACGTCCGCATGAAGGCTGGCGACAGCGTGGATATCTATAACTATCACTTTGTGTTCCGTGATGTGCACGATATCCGTGGGCCAAACTATACCGGTGGCGTCGGTATCATCGATGTCACGCGCAACGGCAAGCCGGAAGCGACGCTGCGCGCGGAGAAACGCTACTACAGCGTGGCGCGCAGCATGATGACCGAAGCGGCCATCGACGGCGGTTTCAGCCGTGACCTGTATGCGGCACTGGGCGAAGAGCTGGACGACGGCTCCTGGGCCGTGCGGTTGTACTATAAACCCTTCGTACGCTGGATCTGGTTCGGTGGCGTGTTTATGGCGATCGGCGGCATCCTGTGTATTCTCGACCCGCGCTACCGGATGAGCAAAAAACTCAAGCGTGAAGGCAAGCTGGAGGAGCAGGCATGAACCGTAAGCTACTGTTTATCCCGTTAATCCTGTTCCTGCTACTGGTGGCGGCGTTCATGGTGCAATTGACGCGCAACGCCGGTGGCGAAGACCCGACCATGTTGGAATCGGCGTTGATCGGCAAGCCGGTGCCGGCTTTCAAGCTGGAATCCCTCGACCAGCCTGGCAAGACTTACGATCAGGCAGTGCTGCGCAATGGCAAACCCATGCTGCTGAACGTCTGGGCCACCTGGTGCCCGACCTGCCGTGCCGAGCATCAATACCTCAATACGTTGGCCGCACGCGGTATCCGCGTAGTGGGGCTGAACTATAAAGACGATCGCAGCAAGGCGGTGACCTGGTTGAATTCACTGGGTAACCCTTATGCGCTCAGCCTGTATGACGGCGACGGCATGCTGGGGTTGGATTTGGGCGTGTACGGCGCGCCGGAAACTTTCCTGATCGACGGACAAGGCATTATTCGCTATCGCCACGCCGGAGATATGAACGAGCGCGTTTGGCAGCAGGAAGTGCTGCCGCTGTACAAAAAATATGGGGGTGAGGCATGAGGCTGTTGACCCTGATATTTGCCGCGTTACTGAGCTGGAGCGCGGCTGCGGCTATTGATACCTATCAGTTCAAATCGGTGGAGCAGGAACAGCAATACCGTGAACTGACCGAGCAGCTACGCTGCCCGAAATGCCAGAACAACAGTATTGCCGATTCTAACGCCATCATCGCGGCGGACATGCGTACCAAGGTGTATGAGCTGATGATGCAGGGGCAGAGTAAGCCGCAGATCATCGATTATATGGTGGCGCGCTACGGTAATTTCGTCACCTATGAGCCGCCAGTGACCCCGGCGACGCTGATCCTATGGGTCGGCCCGTTGCTGTTTGTGCTGATCGGCGGGGCGGTAGTGATACTGCGCACTCGCCGTCGCCGCGCCGGTGCTGCTAACGCTAACGATGAATTCTCCGAGCAGGAGCAACAGCGTTTGGCAGCGCTGCTGAAAGAGACTGACAGGAAGAAACTCTAATGGCTTTTTGGCTGATTATTATTGTCTTGCTGGTTGGCGCTGCGGCGTTACTGGTGGTGCCGGCGATGCGCCAAAGCGACAAAAGCACTGCCGCTAGCCGCGATACGCTGAATAAAGCGTTTTATCAGGATCGTCTGCATGAGCTGGAGCAGGACGAACAGCAGGGGGTGGTTGCTGAACGCCCTGAACTGGTGAAAGAGTTGCAGCAAAACCTGCTCAATGATATCCCCGGCCAGCAGGATACGCAGGAGAAACCCATTAACCGCTGGGCCTTGGTACCCGGCGTAGCCTTGCTGGTGGTGGTCACCCTGGGGTTCTATCTGAAAACCGGTGGGCTGGCGCAGGTATTGGAGTGGCAACAGGTCGAGGCGCAAATGCCGGATCTGCGCGCGCGCGTCGCTAATGAGCGCGCCCAACCGTTGAGCATGGAAGAGATTGCTCGCCTCGGGCTGGGGCTGCGTACCGCGTTGCAGCAGGACGATCGCAATATCAACGACTGGATGATGTTGGGGCGCGTCGGTATGGCGCTGAATAACGCCACCACCGCCACTCAGGCATTTGCTCATGCTTATCAACTTGATCCGAATAGTCTGGAAGTCCGTCTCGGCTACGCAGAAGTCTTGACGAGATCCAACGATCCGGAGGATAACAAGCAGGCCACTCAGATGCTGCGTAAGATGATCGCCGAAGATCACACCAATATGCGCGTGCTGAGCCTGCTGGCGTTTAATTCCTTCGAACAGGGTGATTTCAAGCAGGCGATTGGTGCCTGGCAGGTCATGCTGAAACTGTTGCCGGCCAATGATCAACGCGCCGAAGTGATAAAGCGCAGTATTGAACAAGCAAAAACCCAGGTGAACGGAGAAACTGTTAAACTTGGTGTTAACGTGACGTTATCGCCGCAGGCGAGTAACGCTTTGCCGCAGCAGGGTACGCTGGTAATTTCAGTGACCGATGGCACCAATCCAGTGCCGGTGGCGGTAAAACAACTGCCCTTAAGCCGTTTCCCGCAGTCGTTTTCTCTGGATGATAGCAACGCCATGATGCCTGAACGCCTGCTTTCGGCTCAGCATCAGGTCAAGGTGCGGGTGCGGATTTCTCAGGACGGTCTGGCCACGCCACAGCCGGGTGATTGGTTCGGTGAGAGTGCGCTGCAGAATTTCAGCGGTAAAGAGCAGATTGACGTTCAGATAAACAAACAGGTCCCTTAAATAAAAAGACCGAACGTGTTTTTATGGAGAAAAATATGAACTTTCGCCTGACTGGGCTGGCTTTCACAACGGTGTTATTGGTGGGCTGTGCCAGCGCACCACAAGATGAACCACAAGGGCGATCCGATCCTCTGGAAGGATTTAACCGGACGATGTTCAACTTTAACTATAACGTCCTGGATCCGTACGTACTGCGCCCGGTGGCCGTGGCCTGGCGCAACTACCTGCCCATGCCGGCGCGTAATGGACTAAGCAACTTTACGTCTAACCTGGAAGAGCCGGCCAGCATGGTCAACTCCTTCCTGAAAGGCGACCCCTATAAGGGGATGATTCACTTTAACCGTTTCTTCCTCAACACCCTTCTGGGTATGGGCGGTCTGATCGACGTGGCCGGGATGGCTAATCCGAAACTGGCTCGCGAAGAGCCTAACCGTTTCGGCAGCACGCTGGGGCATTATGGCGTCGGCTACGGTCCTTATGTGATGTTGCCGGGCTACGGCAGTTTCACCCTGCGTGAAGAGGGCGGTGATTGGGCGGATACGGTTTATCCGGTGTTGAGCTACCTGACCTTCTGGATGTCGGCGGGTAAATGGGTGGTTGAAGGGATTGAAACCCGTGCCGAGCTGTTGGATTCCGACGGCCTGCTGCGCAACTCTTCCGATCCGTACCTGATGGTGCGCGAAGCCTACTTCCAGCGTAACGACTTCCTGGCGAACGGCGGCTCGCTGAAGCCGGAAGTTAACCCGAACGCTCAGGCGATCCAGGGCGATCTGGACGAGATCGACTCCCAGTAATCTCGCTTGGCGAAGAAAAAGAACCCGCTTTGATGGCGGGTTTTTTTATGCTTTGAGATTAACGGCAAAAAAAGCGCCCTAAGAAGGGCGCTCCAGACGGATGACAAACCTCATTCCTGCCCAGAGCGAGTAGAGGCCGATAAAGAAAAATCAGGAAAATCAATTTATTGATTTTCGGCTGTTCACCACAAAGCAGGAAAAACCACGCTTTTTCCTGCTTTGTCAGCAACCTAAAGCGCCCTAAGAAGGGCGCTCCTGGCTTCGTTATCGAAAAGATTAGAAGCGGTAGTTGAAGTTGGCACCGTACAGCCAGGCCTTGCCCACCGATTCGAAGGTGTATGGACCTTCTTTAATGGTGACTTTCTGACCGTGCATGTAGGAGATACCGACGTCAACCGAAGCGTCTTTGTTGAACGCGTAGCTGGTACCTGCGCTCAACCAGAAGCGGTCCTGATCCGGGATAGAGATAGAACGGTTCTGGGCCGGCACCGGGCTGTCATCGAAGGCGATACCGGTACGGAAGGTCCAGTTATCGTCGTAGAAGTAGGTAGTACCCAGTGCGATGCGGTAAGCGTCTTTAAAGCCTTCATGCTTCTCGAACAGCGTCTGGCCGTTGTTGCCGGTAGCTTTCAGCTCCTGGAACTGGCTCCAGCTGGTGTAAGCCAGGCTGTAGTGGATAGCCCACTGAGGTGCAACCTTGTTGTAACCTGAGATTTCCCACATTTCCGGCAGGTTCAGGGTCAGAGAGCCAGGAATGGTATTGCCATCGGTCCCCCATGGCAGACTGGTTCTTCCCTGCAGCGGGTTAAGGCGGGATGGAATGCTGCTTTTGTAGTCGCCGTCGAAGTCGACTTTCACTTCTGAACGATAAGTTAAGCCATAGCGGTTGTTTTCGTCGACTTCATACAGCAGGCCGGCGTTCCAGCCAAAGCCCCATTCATCGCCCTTCAGGTGAGAGATTTGAGTATCAGCTGGCATTCCGAGGGCTGCACCACTTTCACCGGCATAACGCTCAAGCTTGGCTTTGGCGTAAACCGCGTCAAAGCCCAGGCCGAAGCTGAATTGTTTGTTCAGACGGTAAGCACCGCTCAGGTTCAGGTTGACGGTGGTCAGGTCAGTTTTGCCACCGTAAGCCCCAGCGGTATAACCGTCGTTGAATTCGGTCGCCAGGCCGTAGTTGCTGGTGACCGAGCCACCCACGGCAAACTGATCGTTAATAGGTTGAACATAATGCAGGTTTGGCACCCAGGCGGTAGGGGCGATATTTTTAGAATCCAGGCTAGCACCGGAAGGTGACTTGCCGGAGATGTCTACATCCGGATCGATAAACACCGCACCTAGGGAGAGTTCCGGACGGGTGTACATCATCAGCAGGGCCGGGTTGCGGCTGGCGGAAGCTGCAGTATCCGCCATGGCGCCCTCGCCAGAATACGAACGTCCTAAACCAGCTGATGAAAACTCATTCAGCTGGAATCCTGCGGCAGACACGTTTGAAGAAATAATTGCCACTGCAGCTGCGAGAGCTGATTTAGTAAATAGGTTTTTCTGGCTCATGACCAAAACCTCATTATGTGTTTATTATTTAAACTATGTTACTTAGAGTAACAAGGAGCGCGGGATTGTAGGGTCCGTTATCATTCAGACAAATCAGACCAGTGGCTGAATTATAGGTCCGACCTGTGAGAATGTTGCAACATTGTTTTTAAAATATTTCCAAATTGATATCAAAAGAGAGATCTGGCTAACAAAAAACCAGCAGTGCATAACAAAATTCTTACCATTTCTTAGCAGACGACGATTTTCATTTGTGATTTCCATCACTTAAAACACCTATAAAAAGTAAGTGCTAGTGATCGGTTTCATCGCAGAGTAAAATGAGCGCAGAATCTTGTGTCTTTGCGCCAGTAGTTAAATGGCAATTTGGACTCGCGTAACGGCGGTCCCTGAGGAGAATGAATCATGTCAAACGCACTTAATAAATGTAGCGCCCAGGAAACTGCCGCTTGTTGCTGTGTTGATGTCGGTACCGTCATGGACAATACCGATTGCACCGCCTCCTACAACCAGGTTTTTGCTAATCAGCAAGATGCAGAGAAAATGCTGGCGGTGTTGACCGAAAAAGCCCGCGGCGTGGAATCTGACCCTTGCGACATCAGCAGTAGCATTAAACCGGTTGACGGTGGTGTGGAACTGGTGGCTGATTTCACCTTTGCCTGCCAGGCAGAAACCTTTATTTTCCAGCTTGGCCTGCGTTAATTGCTGCTTTAAAACGGTGCGGGGTTCACCCGCGCCGCTCGCTTCCTCCTCAACCCTCCTCTAGAAAGTTGCTCCTGCTCTCAGTTTTCACTTCTGCCGGTTTGCCAAATGTAAACATTTGGTTAACAATGACCCCATCAGGTCAGACCTCTTCTTGACCGTTGCGCTGGCGTTATTCTCTTCAGGAGCGTTTATGAGTAAGGCACTGCCATTGGTGACCCGTCACGGTGACCGTATTGCGATTGTAAATGGACTGCGCACCCCCTTTGCCAAACAGGCGACCGCTTATCACGGTATTCCAGCGGTGGATTTGGGTAAAACGGCGGTGAGTGAATTATTGGCCCGCAGCGGTATCGATCCTGCATTGATTGAACAACTGGTGTTCGGCCAGGTGGTGCAAATGCCTGAAGCACCGAATATCGCGCGTGAAATCGTGCTCGGCACCGGCATGAGTGTGCATACCGATGCCTACAGCGTGTCGCGTGCCTGTGCGACCAGCTTCCAGGCGATTGCCAACGTGGCGGAAAGCATCATGGCCGGCAGCATCAGTATCGGCATTGCCGGTGGCGCTGACTCTTCCTCCGTACTGCCTATTGGCGTCAGCAAGGCACTGGCGCGTACATTAGTGGACGTTAACAAGGCCCGCACTCTGTCGCAGCGCCTTAAGCTGTTCAGCCGACTGAAGTTCCGTGACCTGATGCCGGTTCCTCCGGCGGTGGCGGAATACTCTACGGGGCTGCGAATGGGCGATACCGCCGAACAAATGGCGAAAAGCCACGGCATCACCCGGGAAGAGCAGGATGCGCTGGCGCACCGCTCGCATCAGTTAGCGGCCAGAGCCTGGGAACAGGGACTGCTGCACGATGAGGTGATGACCGCCTACGTGCCGCCGTATCGCAGCCAAATTAGCGAAGACAACAACGTTCGCAAAGATTCCAGCCTGGCTTCCTACGCGAAGCTGAAACCGGCATTTGATCGCAAGCATGGCAGCGTTACTGCAGCCAACAGCACCCCCCTGACCGACGGTGCGGCGGCGGTGCTGATGATGAGCGAGTCGCGGGCGAAAGAGTTGGGCCTACAACCGCTAGGTTATCTGCGCAGCTTTGCCTTCTCTGCCATCGACGTGTGGGAAGATATGTTGCTTGGGCCGTCCTACGCTACACCGCTGGCATTGGATCGCGCCGGTATCGGCCTGGCAGACTTGGCGCTTATCGACATGCATGAAGCTTTCGCCGCGCAAACCCTGGCCAACCTGAAGATGTTTGCCAGCGACGAATTTGCTCAGAAAAAGCTGGGCCGCAGCCGGGCGATTGGCGAAGTGGACATGGAAAAATTCAACGTATTGGGCGGCTCGATCGCCTACGGCCACCCGTTTGCCGCTACCGGCGCGCGTATGATCACCCAAACGCTGCACGAGCTGAAACGCCGTGGTGGCGGGTTGGGATTGACCACCGCCTGCGCGGCCGGGGGGTTAGGAGCCGCAATGATCGTAGAGGTGGAATAATGAGCTTTGAAAACGCATTGCACGAACAACGAGCCAAACCTTCAGCCTTTCAACTGACGATACGTCCGGACAACATTGGTGTGATCACCATTGATGTCCCCGGCGAGAAGGTGAATACGTTAAAGGCCGAATTTGTCGAACAGGTCAACGACGTCCTGATCCGCGCGCAGCAGCATCCAGCGCTGGAAGGCCTGGTGATCATTTCCGGCAAGCCGGACTCATTCATTGCCGGTGCGGATATCACAATGATTGCCGCCTGTAGCACTGCCAAAGAAGCCGAAACGTTGGCGAAAAAAGGCCAAAGTACCCTGGCGCAGATTGCTGCGTTTCAGGTTCCGGTCGTAGCGGCCATTCACGGCGCCTGTCTGGGCGGCGGGTTGGAGCTGGCTTTGGCCTGCCACGGCCGCGTCTGTTCACTGGATGACAAAACCGCACTGGGCCTGCCGGAAGTTCAGTTGGGCTTACTGCCGGGCTCCGGCGGTACTCAGCGCTTGCCGCGGTTAATTGGTGCCAGCAAGGCGCTGGACATGATCCTGACTGGCAAACACATTCGGGCGCGTCAGGCGCTGCGTTTGGGGCTGGTGGACGATGCGGTGCCACAGTCGATCCTGCTGCAGATCGCCATCGAACGAGTCAAACAGGGCTGGCAGAGCCGACGTGAATTGCCATGGCAGGAGCGTTTGCTCAACGGCCCACTGGGTAAAAGCCTGCTGTTCAGCATTGTACGCAAGAAAACGCTGGCAAAAACGCATGGCAACTATCCAGCGGCGGAACGCATTATTCAGGTGGTTCGTACCGGTCTGGATCACGGTAGCGCCAGCGGTTATGAAGCCGAGGCCAAGGCCTTCGGCGAGCTGGCGATGACGCCACAGTCGGCGGCGTTACGCAGCCTATTTTTTGCCTCTACCGCGTTGAAGAAAGAACGTGGTGGCAATGCGCAACCTCATGCATTGCAGCGTATCGGTATTCTGGGTGGTGGCTTGATGGGCGGCGGGATTGCCTGCGTGACCGCTACGCGCGGCGGCTTGCCGGTGCGAATTAAAGACGTCAACGAAACGGGCATTAACCACGCGTTAAAATACAGTTGGGACGTGCTCAGCAAACGGGTTCGCAGTAAACGCATGCGCCCGGCTGAGCGACAAAAACAGATGATGCTGATCTCCGGCTCGACCGATTACACCGGTTTTGATCAGGTGGACGTGGTGATTGAGGCGGTGTTTGAAGATTTGTCGCTCAAGCAGCAGATGGTGGCCGAGATCGAGCAATATGCGGCCCCGCACACTATTTTTGCCTCCAATACTTCTTCGCTGCCGATTGGCCAAATTGCCGCTTTGGCGCAGCGGCCGGAGCAGGTGATTGGCCTGCATTATTTCAGCCCGGTCGATAAAATGCCGCTGGTAGAGGTGATCCCGCACGCTACCACCAGCGAAGAAACCATTGCCACCACCGTGGCATTGGCACAAAAGCAGGGCAAGACGGCGATTGTGGTTGCCGATCGCGCCGGTTTCTATGTTAACCGCATTCTGGCACCTTATATAAATGAGGCGACTCGTTGCCTGCTGGAAGGTGAACCGATCGAAGCGCTGGACAAGGCGCTGGTCGATTTCGGCTTCCCGGTTGGGCCGATTACCCTGCTGGATGAAGTGGGCATCGATGTCGGCACCAAGATTATCCCGGTATTGGTGGAACAGTTGGGCCCGCGCTTTGCCGCTCCAGCCGCCTTTGATGCGGTGTTGAAAGACGGGCGTAAAGGGCGCAAAAACGGCCGTGGTTTCTATCTCTATCCCAGTGAAGGCCAGCAACGTCAACGGAGCAACAAGCGCGCCGATACCTCGGTCTATCTTTTGCTGGGCATTACACCGAAGTCGCATTTACAACCGGCCGTCATCGCTCAGCGTTGCGTAATGATGATGCTCAATGAAGCCGCACGTTGTCTGGATGAAGGCGTGATCCGCAGCGCGCGCGACGGCGATATCGGCGCGGTGTTCGGCATTGGCTTCCCACCGTTCCTTGGCGGGCCATTCCGCTATATGGATCAGTTGGGGGCCGAGAAGGTGGTTAAAACGCTGGAGTATCTGCAGCGGCAGCACGGTGAATATTTTGCGCCTTGCGAACGCCTGCTGCGCATGGCTCAGCAGGGTGAACGTTTCTATCCGCAGGGGACCTGAGCGGCGCGGCGACGTGATTTGTACTAGAGTAGGATCAAGGTTGCATGTGATCACTATCACTCCTTGCAATACCGATAATCCCTGACCCTATACAGGGAGATAGGGACGAGGTAACGTAGCCTGATGGCGGTGAAAGGCTGATCGCCATCTATAAAATTCATGATGAGAAGGTTAAAATTTAACCTGTTGAATTGGTTGTTATGTGAGCATTGAATTCGTATCGGAACGCTATTGATGTAAAAAACAGCGTTTTCTTTACGTGAACTTTCAGGCAAAATGCCCGGCCGCCATAAAGAGACGGCGCGTTATCGTTTCAAAGCTTTTGCTTTGGGGTTGTAAAACTCGGCGATACAGCACGCTCGGCGTTTCTGTATAGCGTTATTTTGTCAACAACAGCGGTGCAATATGCAAGTTTTGATTATGCGTCACGGAGAGGCGGCACTCGATGCGGCCAGCGATTCGGTAAGACCTCTTACTGTTTGTGGCCGTGATGAGTCACGTCAGATGGCGGCCTGGTTAAATACCAAGTCTGTGGATATTGAACGAGTGCTGGTCAGCCCTTATCTGCGGGCCGAGCAGACGCTGGCCACGGTGCGTGAAGCCTTGACCTTGCCGGCGAGCGAAGAAGTGCTGCCTGAGCTGATGCCGGGCGGGGATGCCAGCCTGGTGGGCAGTTATTTGCAGGCGCTGGCGCAGCAGGGGATCAGCTCGGTGCTGATCGTCTCTCACTTACCGCTGGTGGGTTACCTGGTGGCTGAGCTTTGCCCGGGTGAATGTCCGCCGATGTTTGCCACCTCGGCAATTGCCAACGTTGATTTGGCGGCTGACGGTAGCTGCGGTAAGTTTGAATGGCAGGTCAGTCCGTCGCAGGTGATGGCAAAAGTGTAGGGGCGGCAGGCCGGTTCCAAACAAAAGGGCGATGTTCAAGATCGCCCTTTTGTCATTTCTGCGGTTTACTCGGCCAGTTCGACCAGCAGCAAGATGGCTGCAGTACCGCCCCATTCCTTGGGGGCCTGATGGAACACCAGCACGTCGGGATGCTGCGCCAGCCACAGTGGAGTTTGCTGTTTCAGGATATGCTTGCCGTGGCCGTGCATTACACAGGCACAGTGCACGTGTTCGCGTCGGCAAGCGGCGATCAATGCACCGAGTTCCTGCTTGGCCTGCATTTGGGTCAGGCCGTGCAAATCGAGAAACAGCTCTGGTGAATAGTCACCGCGACGCAGTTTTTTCAGCTCAAAAGCACTGTAACCGGGGCGCACATAGCGCGTCGGGCCTTCCTCTTCCAACTGCGGTTGGTACTCATCCGAGAAATAATAACTGGCGTCTACTTGTTCCTGCAGCAGGCGCTGCGGGGCAATCTGTTTGGTTTTTGGCTTGGGTTTACGGTGGACAATGGTGTCCTGACGCAGCTTTTTTGCGTCTACTACCGACTCTCTGAAGAGCTGCAATTCATCTTTGCTCAGAGGGAGCTTGTTCTTCATTTTTCATTCACCGGAAATCATTTATCGCGGTAGTTTACCGTGTCGCGGGTATCTGTCGACGCAAAAATCGCGCCAAAATGAAAAGCGCAAGGGGTTAGCGTGATTTGTCGCGGGCTTCATGGCAAACTATGCGGCTAAATCATGAATTACAGTGCCTGCCGGAGGGCAAATTGGACAAAATTTTCGTCGAGGAAGCAGTGAACGAACTGCACACCATTCAGGATATGCTGCGTTGGACGGTAAGCCGTTTTAACGCCGCTGATATCTACTATGGTCACGGAACCGATAATCCGTGGGACGAAGCGGTGCAATTGGTGCTGCCAAGCCTGTTCCTGCCGTTGGATATTCCTGAGGACATGCACACCGCACGTTTGACCTCCAGCGAGCGCCACCGCATCGTTGAACGCGTGATCCGCCGCGTCAACGAGCGCATCCCGGTCGCCTACCTGACCAACAAAGCCTGGTTCTGCGACCTGGAGTTTTATGTCGATGAGCGTGTGCTGGTACCGCGTTCCCCGATTGGCGAACTGATTAACGATCGCTTCAGTGCATTGATCCCTCATTCGCCGAGCCATATTCTCGACATGTGTACCGGCAGTGGCTGTATCGCCATTGCCTGCGGCTACGCTTTCCCGGAGGCGGAAGTGGACGCGGTAGACATCTCCGCCGACGTGCTGGCGGTGACCGAGCGCAATATTCAGGCGCTGGGTGTTGAACAACAGGTGACTCCGATCCGTTCCGATCTGTTCCGCGATCTTCCGGCGATCCAGTACGATCTGATTGTCACCAATCCACCGTATGTCGATGCAGAAGACATGTCCGATCTGCCGGAAGAGTTCCGCTTTGAACCTGAACTGGGTCTGGCGGCGGGTAGCGACGGCCTGAAGCTGGTGCGTCGCATTCTGGCCTGCGCGCCGGATTACCTGAGCGACGATGGCGTGCTGATTTGTGAAGTGGGTAACAGCATGGTACATCTGATGGAACAGTATCCGGATATTCCGTTCAGCTGGCTGGAGTTCGAAAACGGCGGTGACGGGGTGTTCATGCTGACCAAACAGCAACTGGTAGATTGCAAAGAGCATTTCAGCCTCTACCGCAGCTAAGCATTCTCCGGGCCTGTCCTCGCGGGCCCAGCAAAGATAATAATTAAGGGTAAGGATCCGCGATGGCAGGAAACAGTATTGGACAGATTTTCCGCGTCACCACATTTGGTGAATCTCACGGTGTGGCGCTGGGCTGTATCGTAGACGGTGTGCCGCCGGGCATTCCGCTTACCGAAGCTGATTTGCAGCACGATCTTGACCGCCGTCGTCCGGGCACCTCTCGTTATACCACCCAACGCCGTGAGCCGGATCAGGTTCGTATTCTTTCCGGCGTGTTTGAAGGCGTGACCACCGGTACCAGTATCGGGCTGATAATCGAAAACACCGACCAGCGCTCGCAGGACTACGGTGCCATTAAAGACGTGTTCCGTCCGGGACATGCAGACTATACCTACGAACAAAAATACGGCGTGCGCGACTACCGTGGCGGCGGCCGTTCTTCGGCGCGTGAAACGGCCATGCGTGTTGCAGCAGGGGCGATTGCCAAGAAATACCTGCAGCAGAAATTTGGCGTACAGGTGCGTGGTTACCTGGCGCAGATCGGCGACGTGGTCTGTGAGCTGAAAGACTGGGAGCAGGTCGAACAGAACCCGTTCTTCTGTCCTGACCCAGACAAGCTTGAAGCCCTGGATGAACTGATGCGCGCCTTGAAGAAAGAGGGCGACTCTATTGGCGCCAAGGTCAGCGTAGTGGCAGAAAACGTGCCGGTTGGCCTTGGTGAACCGGTGTTTGACCGCCTTGACGCGGATTTGGCGCATGCGCTGATGAGCATCAATGCGGTAAAAGGTGTGGAAATTGGCGACGGCTTTAGCGTTGTGACCAAGCGCGGCAGCGAAAACCGCGACGAAATCACACCGGAGGGTTTCCAGAGCAACCATGCGGGCGGCATCCTCGGCGGTATCAGCAGCGGGCAGGCGGTGATAGCCCATCTGGCGCTGAAACCGACCTCCAGCATTATGGTGCCGGGCAGAACCATCAACCGCCAGGGTGAAGCCGTGGAGATGGTCACCCGTGGTCGCCATGATCCTTGCGTCGGTATCCGTGCGGTACCGATCGCCGAAGCGATGATGGCGATTGTGCTGATGGATCACCTGTTGCGCCAACGTGCGCAAAATGGTGATGTGGTTTCTAACGTTCCACGCTGGTAATCACCATGAAAAACTGGATGTTGGGCATCCTTGCCCTGATGGCCTCGGGCTCCGCCATGGCGTTGACGCCGTGGCAGAAAATCGGGAGCCCGGTGGCCGGTGCGCCGCAGGCGGTGGGCGGTTTTGCCAATGGTTGTATTATCGGTGCTCAGCCGTTGCCGCTGAACTCGCCGGATTATCAGGTGATGCGCCCCGATCAACGCCGCTACTTCGGCCACCCGGATCTGCTGGCGTTTATCCAGCGTCTGAGCAGCAAGGCGAGCCAAAAAAACCTCGGTACGGTACTGATTGGCGATATGGCGATGCCGGCCGGCGGGCGCTTCAGCAGCGGTCATGCCAGCCATCAGTCCGGACTGGATGTCGACATTTGGTTACAGTTGCCGCGTCAGCGCTGGAGTGCTCAGCAATTGCTGAAGCCGCAACCGATCGATTTGGTTTCCAGCGATGGCAAGCAGGTGGTTGCGCGCCAGTGGCAACCGCAGATTGAAACTTTAATCAAAGCAGCGGCGCAGGATCAGGAAGTGACGCGTATCTTCGTCAACCCGGCGATCAAGCAGCGCCTGTGCCTGGATGCCGGTGCCGATCGGGAATGGTTGCACAAGGTGCGGCCGTGGTTCGGGCATCGTGCGCACATGCATGTGCGCCTGCGTTGTCCGGCCGGTAGCCTGGAGTGTAAAGAACAGGATACCCCACCGCCAGGTGACGGCTGCGGTGCTGAATTGGCAAGTTGGTTCATCCCGCATCAGCCGAGTGCCAAGCCGGGTAAACCGGTGCCGCCGCCATTACCACCTACCTGTCAGGCTTTGCTGAATAATCATTTCGCTGCGGAATAATATACCCAAACTAATTGGAGTTGCATCACAACAAAGCCACGACTTTGTTGAACAGCGCTTGCGCTGGCCCCAACGGGGCGAGGCTTTGCCGAGTAACGCGGTAAGGGAATGAATCCCGATGAGCTTACATGAGTAAGTGATTCGGGTGAGTGAGTGCAACTAACACAGATGCAGCTTCAAGTAAGAGGGGTATAAATGGATTGGTTTGTCGTTGGCCCCGAGATGCTCGGGGTTTTGTTTGTGGTGGCATTGTTGGCGGGCTTTATTGACTCTATCGCTGGTGGGGGGGGGTTGTTGACCGTGCCGGCGCTGCTGGCGGTGGGAGTGTCTCCTGCACAGGCGCTGGCGACCAATAAACTGCAGTCGGTGGGCGGTTCCTTATCCGCCAGTCTGTACTTCATCCGCCGACGAGCCGTTGATCTCAACGATCAAAAACTGACCATACTGTTGGCGCTGATCGGTTCTGTCGCCGGGGCGATCCTGGTGCAGCACATGCGTGCCGATCTGCTGCGGCAAATGTTGCCGTTACTGGTGATCGGCATCGGCCTGTACTTCCTGCTGACCCCGCGTCTGGGGGAAAGTGACCGGCAGCGCCGTTTGAGCGCCTTGCCGTTCGGGCTGGTGGCCGGGGGCTGCGTGGGTTTTTATGACGGCTTCTTTGGCCCTGGCGCCGGTTCCTTCTACGCGCTGGCCTATGTGACGCTGTGTGGCTTTAACCTGGCCAAATCCACCGCCCATGCCAAGGTGCTGAACTTCACTTCCAACTTTGGCAGCCTGGTGTTGTTTATCATTGGCGGCAAGGTGGTGTGGAGTATCGGTCTGGTGATGCTGGTAGGGCAGGTGCTGGGGGCGCGGCTCGGGGCGCATATGGTGATGACCCGTGGGCAAAAGCTGATCCGCCCAATGATCGTCATCGTTTCGCTGGTGATGAGCTGCAAGCTGTTGTACGACAATCACGGTACGGAAATTCAGCAGTGGCTGGCATTGCATATTTAGCATGCCAAGCGAGCGCTAAAGTGAAATAATTGCCGCTTTATTTTTGTGGTTACTGGATTTGTTTATGTCAGACACACAGGCTACCCATCAATATGAACAGCTGATTGATATCTTTAATCAGTGCTTCAGTGATGATTACAACACCCGGCTGGTTAAAGGCGACGATGAGCCGATTTATTTGCCGGCCGACGACCAACTGCCGTACCACCGCATTGTCTTTGCCCATGGCTATTATGCCAGCGGCATGCATGAGATTTCTCACTGGTGCATTGCCGGTGAGCAGCGCCGTAAACTGGTCGACTTCGGTTACTGGTACTGCCCGGACGGGCGCGACGCACAGACGCAAAGCGAATTCGAAGCGGTAGAAGTTAAACCGCAGTCGCTGGAGTGGATGTTCTGTGTGGCGGCCGGTTTCCCGTTCAATGTCAGCTGCGACAACCTGAACGGTGACTGCGAACCGGATCGCATTGCCTTCCAGCGTAAGGTGCGCGAACGGGTATTGTTGCTGTTGGAACAGGGAATACCCACAAGACCTGCGCGCTTTATTCAGGCGTTACAATCGTTTTACAATACGCCACCGCTGACGGCGGAGCATTTTCCCTATCCGGAAGATCTCAACTGACTATAGTTTAACTGAAAATAGATACCCAATAGCTTTCAAGCTGTAGCTAGGCGGCAAGCAAACAAATCCCCAGGAGCTTACTCAGGTAAGTGACTGGGGTGCGTGAGCGCAGCTAACAACGCTAGAGTTTGAAAGATGAAGGGTATGAGAGGAAATTTGATGATCGCAGAATTTGAAGCGCGCATTTTGGCGCTGATTGATGACATGGTAGAGCACGCCAGCGATGATGAACTGTTTGCCGGTGGCTACCTGCGCGGTCATCTGACGCTGGCGGTTGCCGAAGTAGAAGAACTGGGTGAGCACAGCGCCGAAGCGCTGAAAGCGCAAGTGGAAAGCAGCCTGCATAAAGCCATTGCCGCGGGTGAACTGTCGCCGCCGGACCAGGTATTGGTGTATGGCATGTGGGAAAATCTGTACCAAACTGCACTGCCGACCGCCTGATCCGCGTTACAAGGCGCTGATAACAGCGCCTTGTAAAACTGCCATTAAACCGCACGCCCCTTCAGCAGTTTTCTTACCCACATCCGGTTCGGATTCAATGCCGCCAACATTTCTGCGTCGCCCGGCAAGGGTTCGCCGAACAGCTGCGCCGCCAAAATTTCCGCCGCCAGCGGTGCCGAGCACAACCCACGTGAACCCAACGCGCCAATCACAAACAGATTTGGATAGCCTGGCGCATTGGCAATAGCCTCGCCGCGTTGATGCTGGCGTTGCAGATGCTGATACTGCGTCACAGTCGTCTGATAGTCTGGCACCGCGCCAATCATCGGCAGGTGATCGCGGGTGGCGCTACGCACGCCGCAACGGGCCTGCTGACCGCTGACATCAACCTGCGCAGGCCAGGCCTGGTCCGGCAGGCAGCGCAGCAGGCGAGCACGGTTGTCCTGCTGTTCTTCCTCGCGGTATTCGGTGTTGGTTTCGCCGCGCTGGTAGCTGGCACCGATACAGTGCTGTTGGTTGTTAGCATTGACCGGCGTCAGGTAGCCGTCATAACACAGCACCTGTTTCAATTTGCTCAATGCCGGGGTGGTGGGAATGTGGGATACCTGACCGCGTACCGCATAAACCGGCAGCGTTTCACTGGGCGCCAGTTCACCAAGCCGGTGACCGCTGGCCAGGATCACCGTCGCATGCTGTCGGGTTTCATCCTGGCCGAAATTGAGCTGCCAGCTGCTGTCGGTGGCGGTCAGGGCCTTGACGTCAGACTCATAGTGACAGCTCAATCCTTGACGTTGCGCCAGAGCAATGGCATTGCGTGTCAGTTCGGCAGGGCACAGCCAGCCACCCTGTGGGTAGTTAATGCCGCCAAAACCACTGTCGATACCACACAGGGCGCTGAGCGTGGTGCGATCGGCCGCCATGGCCAGTGACTGCGGCCATTCCACCGCCAGCATGTTGGCAATCTTCCCGGCACTTTTTTCATCATAGGCCAATTGGCTGACGCCACACCACTGGTGGTCAAACGCCACGCCCTGTTTTACCAGTGTGTCGTACTGGCGGCGGGCAAAAAGGAAAGCGGCGCTGAAGAAATTCTCCAGGGCATCGCCGCGACCGTTCAGCAATGGATAAAGCGCTCCCTGACGGTTTCCCGATGCCCCTTCGGCCGGCTGTGGATCGGCACAGTACAGCGTGACCTTCGCACCACGGCGCAGCAAGGCGAGGGCAGTCAAGGCGCTGGCAACGCCGCCGCCAATGATAGCGATATCGTCGGTATTGTCTGCTGCCGGGCGCAGTAACCAGGGCGTGGGGTGGGCAACCGCTGGCGCATCGGTAGGCAACTCGCCAATCAGCATTTCACGTTTCTGGCCGAAACCTTTGCTTTTTATTACTTCAAATCCGGCCTGTTGCAGCCCGCGCCGCACAAAACCTGCGGCAGTGAAGGTGGCCAGGCTCCCCCCCGGCCGGGCAAAGCGTGCCATGGCGGCAAACAGCTGTTCGGTCCACATATCCGGATTTTTCGATGGGGCGAAACCGTCGAGGAACCAGGCGTCGATTTGACGGTGCATGCTGGCGTCGAAGTGCGGCAGTAACTCGTTCACGTCACCGAACCACAGATCCAGCGTAATGCGGCCTTCCGCCAGCAACAGGCGATGGCAGCCCGGCAGCGGCAACGGCCATTGGGCGCGTAACTCGTCGGCATAGGGCGCCAGCTCCGGCCAACGGGCATGTGCTGCCGCCAGATCGGCCTGCAGCAGCGGGAATTTTTCAAAGCTGATAAAGTGCAGCCGCTGCAGCGTGGCATCCGGCGTTGTGGCATGAAAAGCGGTAAAGGCCTGCCACAGCGTTAAAAAATTAAGCCCGGTGCCGAAGCCGGTTTCCGCCACGATAAACAGCGGGCGAGGGTGTTCGGCAAAACGTGGCGGCAGCCGGTTGCCCTTGAGAAACACGTAGCGGGTTTCTTCCAGCCCATCCTGATTGGAAAAGTAGACGTCATCAAACTGTTTCGAAACAGGTGTACCCTGTTCATTCCAGGATAACGCTGCGGTTTGGATCGGGGCGTGGCTCACGGTTGGTTGCTCGTAACTCAAGGGGTGACGGGATTCTAACGGCGCTGGCGCTATGGCGCAAACTGGATAAGAATAAAGCTGAAAAACGCTGATCGGACTTGTTCGGCGTACATCTGTACGCTAAAGTGCGAGGCAAAATCCCGAATGTAAAAATGTGGAAGAGGTACTGAATGAAACGTGCAGTGATTACTGGCCTGGGAATCGTCTCCAGCATTGGTAACAACCAGCAGGAGGTCCTGGCGAGCCTGCAGGAAGGACGTTCTGGGATCACTTTCTCCCAGGAGCTGAAAGATTCCGGCATGCGTAGTCACGTATGGGGCGATGTTAAACTGGACACTACCGGTCTGATCGACCGTAAAGTGATGCGCTTTATGAGCGATGCGTCCGTTTATGCCTATCTTTCCATGGAGGAAGCCATCAAGGACTCAGGTCTGGCTGCCGATCAGGTTTCCAACGATCGCACCGGTCTGGTAGTTGGCTCAGGTGGCGGCTCACCGCGCAACCAGGTTGCCGGATCCGACGGCATGCGTGCCAAAGGCCTGCGCGGCGTTGGCCCGTACATGGTGACCAAGGCCATGGCTTCAGGCGTTTCCGCTTGCCTGGCAACTCCGTTCAAAATTCGTGGCGTTAACTATTCCATCAGCTCTGCCTGCGCAACCTCTGCACACTGCATTGGTCACGCGGTTGAACTGATCCAACTGGGCAAGCAGGACGTGGTCTTTGCCGGCGGCGGCGAAGAGCTGTGCTGGGAAATGGCCTGTGAGTTCGATGCTATGGGCGCTCTGTCCACCAGTTATAACGATACCCCGGAAAAAGCTTCTCGTACTTACGACTCTGCGCGTGACGGTTTCGTCATCGCCGGCGGCGGCGGTATGGTGGTGGTTGAAGAGCTGGAACACGCTTTGGCGCGTGGTGCGCACATCTATGCTGAAATCATCGGCTACGGTGCGACCTCCGACGGTGCCGACATGGTGGCTCCATCAGGTGAAGGCGCGGTGCGCTGCATGAAGATGGCGCTGCAAGGCGTTGATACCCCAATCGACTACATGAACGTTCACGGCACCTCCACGCCGGTCGGCGACGTGAAAGAGCTGGGTGCCATTCGCGAAGTGTTTGGCGACAACACCCCGGCAATCTCCTCCACCAAGGCCATGACCGGTCACTCACTGGGTGCCGCCGGCGTGCAGGAAGCGATCTACAGCCTGCTGATGGTTGAGCACGGCTTTATTGCGCCGAGCATCAACATCGATAACCTGGATGAGAAAGCCGCAGGCATGAACATCGTGACTCAGCCGACTCAACGCGAGTTGACCACCGTGATGTCCAACAGCTTCGGTTTCGGCGGCACCAACGCCACGCTGGTAATGCGCAAGCTGCAGAAGTAATTCCGGCCTTAAGGTTGTGGATCAAGCCCGCGTTTTCGCGGGCTTTTTAATGCCTGTCGATCCTGCAGGGGGCCGCTCGGAGTTATCTCAAATTACATCTTCTGACGGATCATTAACGCTTCGTTCAGCCTTTTGCGCATACAATGGCTCAATAGCGCGAATATCACTCGGTGTGGTATTTCAGAGTGATCGAACATTGAGGCAATAGTATGAAAAAGTTAATTGCAGTTGGGCTGCTGTCGGTATTTTTGGCTGGGTGCGCGACCAATTCCCCTTGTGTCCCGGTCTATGATGATCAGGGTCGTTTGGTGCACACTAACACCTGTATGAAAGGTACCACTCAGGATAACTGGGAAACCGCAGGCGCTATCGCCGGTGGTGCCGCGGCGGTTGCCGGTCTGACGCTGGGTATTATTGCGTTGACCAAATAACCTTCCGTCGGAGAGTCTCCCCGTATCAAGCCCAGCCTCCGCGCTGGGTTTTTCTTTGGCTGAGCCACCGCCGGTTGATTGATATCAAAGTATTTTTATTTCCAGCCCGTTGGCAAACACGGCTTTGTCAGCGGGTGTAAATTCCATTCCTGCGCAAGCACTTGGCCGATATACTCCGGTTATCCCACACTCTGGAATCACCTGATGTCGGCTTTGGCGTCCATCTCTTTATCCATGCACCGTTTGCGTTTCGCTAAAAAGCGGGCCTGTGCATGGCTATTGGTCGTCAGTTGGCTGTTGTTGAATACCCAATTGGCGTTGGCCAGCCATAATTGCAACCTGCAGTTCAGCGGTGAAACGCCCATGGCCCAGCATATGATGCATATGCAAAACAGCCAGCCTTCGTCAGACCAGATGCAAACCCAAGGGCCGCTGTGCGAGAAGCATTGTGTCCCTGAGTCCGCCCAACAGGATCACAGCAACCTGACGTTGGCTGCGCTGCCCACCAGCAGCGAATTGGCCGTTATTACGCCTTTCCCGTCTCGTTCAGCCCCCTCCAATACCTGGCAAACGCCCCCGATAACAGGGCCGCCGGCAGAGATCGTTTTCTGCCGGTTCCGTGAATAGCTCTGACAACCGCTTTGCCGTCCCCGACGGTTTTCCGTGTTTGTTAACTATTTAATGGAGTACCCGTTATGCGTAATTTATTTGCCGTTGTACTGATCACCCTGTTTTTCTCCTCTGTCGTCAGCGCCGCCGATATGGCGATGCAACATTCTGCCGTAAAACCTGCCGTCGAAATCCATAGCCAGGGCGTCATCAAGGCCTGGGATGAGCGCAAGGTGTCCATCGCACACCAGGCGATTCCTGCGCTCAACTGGCCGCCCATGACCATGAGTTTCCAACTTCCTTCATCGCCATCGCTCACCGCATTGCCGGTGGGTACCGAGGTTGATTTCAGCTTCCTGCCGGTCGATGGCGGTTATCAGCTGATCGCCATCGCCGCCGCTCGGCCATAACGGAGGCGTTATGACTATTACCTTTTCTCACCCTTGGCGGGTGGGCTTGCTGCTGCTTGCCTGTTGGGCACCGGCCACCCTGGCAGCGGAACTGACGCTGCAACAATCGCTGACGGCAGCTGAACGCTATTCGGCAGAACTTTCGGCCAATCGACATCAGGTGAATGCCCTGGAGAACATGGCGGATTCGGCAATGCAGTTGCCCGATCCCAAGCTGAAGTTCGGTATTGAAAACGTGCCGGTGCAGGGGGGAAACGCCCGGCGCTTCACCCGCGAAGGCATGACGATGGGGCGGGTCGGCATCATGCAGGATTACGTCAGCAGTACCAAACGCCAGCGCAAGGCGGATACCCTGCGCGCTGAAGCCAGCCAGACGGATGCCGGCAGCGCTACCATTCGAGCCCGTTTGCAGCAGCAAACCGCTCAGGCGTGGCTGGAACTGGCACTGAGCCGGCAAACCTTGCGTGATGCCACTGCACTGGTTACGGAGAGTGAGCGTCAAATTGCCACTCAGCATGCAGGTGTGGCCGGTGGCGCTACTCCCGCCAGCGGCGTGCTGGACGCCAGACTGACGCTGCTGGCCATGCAGGACCGCATCAGTGAGGCTCAGCGTGACGTTGCGGTAGCGCAGGCACGCTTGACGCAACTGACTGGCCAGGCAACTACGGAGACTGCCGGGGCGATGCCACGCTTTGAACGTTTACCGGCCGACAGCGACGTTTTGCGACAGGCGATCAAACAACATCCCGAGGTGCTGCAGGCCAGCCGTGAGGCGGACGTCGCCAAGGCGCGTTCGGCGCAATCAGAGGTGGCAGCGATACCGGACGTCGGCGTCGAGGTGTATTACGGCAAACGGGCCGACGAGTACGAGGATTTGGCCGGGGTGATGTTTACCGTCGATTTGCCGCTATTCCGTTCGCAGCGGCAGGATAAAGACTATGCCGCAGACGTGTCCCGCAACATGGAGGCTAATGATCGGCTGACGTTGTTGATACGTGATCATCAGGCACAGCTCGATACGCTGTTGGCGCAATATCAGGCAGCTCAGGCGCAGTGGCAGCGACAGCAGCAACAGGCGATCCCCCTGCAACAACAGCGGGTCACTTTGCTGTTAGCGCAGTACCGCAGCGGTAAAAGCGATTTGTCGGCGGTACTGGAAGCTCGGCGGGCGCTGCTCGACAGTCGCCTCAGCGCCGGCAAGGCCGCCAGAGAACTGGCGCAGATTTGGGCCGCCATTCGCTATCTCACCCCTCAGGAATCGATGCAATGAAAATACAATTCAAACTGGCGCTGTTAGCGGCGTTAATCGGCGGTGGGCTGGTGGGATACTGGTTTGGCGCAGCGGGAGAAGTGCCTGCACCGGCCGTCAAGAGTGAGCGGCAGGTGCTTTATTGGTACGACCCTATGATGCCGGGGCAGCGTTTTGACCAACCGGGTAAATCGCCCTTTATGGATATGCAACTGGTGCCGCGCTATGCCGATGAGGCTGAGCCGGAGGGGGGCGTGACCATTAGCGCCCGGCAACAGCAGAACCTGGGCGTTCGCACCGAAGCTGCACAATTGCGCCAACTGGAGCCACAACTGAACGCTTTCGGCAGCGTCGCTACCGATGAACGTGGGGTTCAGATTGTCGCCGCCCGCGCCAATGGTCTGGTGGAGAAACTCTATGTTCGTGCCAGCCAGCAGCAGGTGAAAAAAGGCCAGGCGCTGGCGCAGCTGTGGATCCCCGACTGGAGTGCGGCACAGCAGGAATATCTGGCGATACGCAAACTGGGCGATAGCGCACTGACCGCTGCTGCACGTCAGCGGTTGCAGTTGCTGTTCATGCCCGAAGCGGTGATCCGGCAGGTGGAACGTTCAGGTAAACCCGAACCGCGGGTGCAGATAGTGGCACCGGAAAATGGTTTCGTGAATAAGCTGAGCGTGCTCGAAGGCGCTCAGGTGACGGCCGCGCAGGGGCTGTTTGAACTAGCCAGCCTCGATCCGGTGTGGATTGTTGCCGACTATCCACAGGCGCAGGCTGGGTTACTCAAGGTGGGCGACAAGGTGCAGGCCGCCTCTGCCAGTTGGCCGGGGGAAAGGTTTGAAGGTGAGGTGAGCGAGCTGCTGGCCAATGTTGATCCGCTGACCCGTACCTTCAAAGCGCGCATTCTGTTAAAAAATCCTCAGCAAAAGCTGCGACCAGGCATGTACCTGCAATTGACGCTATCGCAGAACGCAGTCGGCAAACCGGTGCTGGCAATCCCCCAAGAGGCGCTGATAGATAACGGCGATCGTAACCGTGTATTGGTTGCCGAGGGTAACGGCCATTTCACACCGGTGGGAGTAGTGGCCGGGCGTGTGCAGGATGGCTGGGTGGAGATCAAACGCGGGCTGAGCGCCGGGCAACAGGTGGTGACCTCCGGTCAGTTCCTGATCGACTCCGAGGCCAGTATGCGCAGTGCCTTGCCGCAGATGGCGGCACAAACCGAAGTTAAACAGTACCAGGCCGAAGGGATGATTGAGGCACTCAATGGCGAAACCATGACGTTGTCCCACGGACCGGTGCCAGAATTACAGTGGCCGGCGATGACCATGGATTTTGCTCTGCCGCCGGGAGGATTACCTGCAGGCATCAAGTCTGGCGACCGGGTGAAAATTCACTTTAGCGTCGACGATAGCGGTTCACATATCAGCCAGGTTCTGCCGATCAATGCCGGGCACGGAGGCCACTTATGATTGCATTCGTGATCCGCTGGTCGCTGCGCAACCGGCTGCTGGTGTTATTGGCCTCGGTGTTGTTGGCCGGTTGGGGTGTATGGGCTCTGCAGAAAGCACCGCTGGATGCGCTGCCGGACTTGTCTGACGTTCAGGTCATCGTCCGAGCCACTTACCCCGGTAAGGCACCGCAGGTAGTTGAAGATCAGGTCACCTATCCGCTGACCACCACCCTGTTGACGGTACCGGGTGCCAAAACGGTGCGTGGTTTTTCCATGTTTGGTGATGCCTACGTCTACGTGTTGTTTGAGGACGGCACCGATCTTTACTGGGCGCGTTCACGGGTGCTGGAATCGCTGAGTCAGGTGCAATCCTCATTACCTGAGCAGGTGAAGGTGGCGCTGGGGCCGGATGCCACCGGCGTGGGTTGGGTTTACGAATATGCCCTGGTGGATAAAACCGGCAAGCACAGTCTGGCCGACCTGCGCGCGCTACAAGACTGGACGTTGAAGTTTGAGCTTAAAACCGTCCCCAACGTGGCGGAAGTGGCCAGCGTCGGCGGTATGGTGCGCCAGTATCAGGTGGTGTTGGATCCACCCAGCCTACGTGCGTTGAATATCACCCATCAACAGGTGGTGACGGCCATTCAGGACGCCAACCAGGAAGGCGGCGGGGCGCTGCTGGAAATGGGCGAAGCGGAGTACATGGTGCGTACCTCGGGCTACCTGAAAAAACTGAGTGATTTTGCCAACGTGGTGATCACCGTGCGCGATGGCGTGCCGATCCTGCTGTCGCAGGTGGCGACGTTGCGTGAAGGGCCTGAGATCCGCCGGGGCGTGGCAGAGCTGAACGGTGAGGGGGAAGTGGCGGGCGGCATTGTGGTGATGCGCTACGGTAAAAATGCACTGGAAACCATCAATGCGCTGAAGGTGAAATTACAGGTGGTTCAGCGGACGCTGCCGCCGGGAGTGGAAATCGTTACGGTTTATGACCGTTCTCAGCTGATTGAGCATGCCATCGAAACCCTGTCTCACAAGCTGCTGGAAGAGTTTATCGTGGTAGCGCTGGTCTGCACTCTGTTCCTGTTCCATTTCCGTTCGGCGCTGGTAGCGATGATCACGCTGCCGCTGGGGATTCTCGGTGCCTTTGTGGTGATGCATTATCAGGGGGTGAACGCCAATATCATGTCGCTGGGCGGGATCGCCATTGCGATAGGCGCGATGGTGGATGCGGCGATCGTGATGATCGAGAACATGCATAAGGTGCTGGAGCAGTGGCGACAGCGTCATCCAGGGCAACAGCCGACGTCAAAGGATTACTGGCGCATTTCGGAGCAGGCGGCGGTGGAAGTAGGGCCGGCGCTGTTTTGCAGTTTGCTGATTATCACGTTGTCCTTCATTCCGGTGTTCACCCTGCAGGCGCAGGAAGGGCGGATGTTCTCCCCACTGGCCTACACCAAAACCTACGCCATGGCGGTGGCAGCCGGACTGGGCATTACGTTGGTACCGGTATTGATGGGGTACTTCATCCGTGGCCGCATTCCCGACGAGCATGCCAACCCGATCAATCGCTGGCTGATCCGTTGGTATCAGCCGGTACTGGCGGCGGTGTTGGCGCGCCCGAAAACCACGCTCGGGGTTTCGTTACTGTTGCTGTTGTTGACCCTGTATCCGCTAAGTCGGTTGGGCAGCGAATTTATGCCTCAGCTCGACGAAGGTGACCTGTTGTATATGCCATCGTCATTGCCGGGCATGTCGGCGCGCGAGGCCGGCAGACTGCTGCAATTGACCGATCGGTTGATCAAGACCGTGCCGGAGGTGGCGACGGTATTCGGCAAGGCGGGGCGGGCGGAAACCGCCACCGATCCTGCGCCGCTGACCATGCTGGAAACCACCATTCGTTTCAAACCGCGTGACCAATGGCGGCCAGGTATGACCATGGACAAACTGGTGGTGGAGCTCGATAGCGTGGTCAAGGTGCCGGGCATCGCCAACGTATGGGTTCCACCGATCCGTAACCGGCTGGATATGTTGGCCACCGGCATAAAAAGCCCGGTCGGCATCAAGGTCAACGGCAATAACATGGCTGATATCGAACGGATTTCCGGGCAGGTTGAGCAGGTGGTAAAGCGGGTGCCGGGCGTCACCTCGGCACTGGCAGAGCGCATTACCGGCGGCCGTTACGTGGATATTGATATCGACCGTCAGCGGGCGGCACGCTATGGCGTCTCGGTGAAGGAGCTGCAATCGATGGTGGCGACGCTGGTGGGCGGTGAAAACATTGGTGAAACCATAGAGGGGCGGGCGCGTTATCCGATCAATGTGCGCTACCCGCGTGAGATTCGTGATTCAGTGCAACAACTGCAGGCATTACCGGTACTCACGGCCAATGGGAGTCAGGTGCCGTTGTCGATGTTGGCGGATATTCGGGTGACCGAAGGACCGCCAATGCTGAAAAGTGAAAACGCACGGCTCTCCAATTGGATTTATGTCGATCTGCGTGGGCGCGATCTTAAATCGGCGGTAGAGGAAATGCAGCAGGCGGTAGCGCAGCAGGTCAGGTTACCGGCCGGTGTCTCTTTGAGCTGGTCTGGACAATTTGAATATCTGGAACGCGCCAGTGCCCAGTTGAAAATTGTGTTGCCGGTGACGCTGGCGATCATTTTCGTGCTGCTGTTTGTCACCTTCAGCAACGTGCGCGATGCGCTGTTGATCATGGCGACGCTGCCCTTTGCGTTGATCGGCGGCGTGTGGCTGTTGTATCTGCTGAACTACAACCTTTCGGTGGCCGGGGCCGTGGGCTTTATTGCCCTGTCGGGCGTGGCGGCGGAGTTTGGTGTGATCATGGTGCTGTATTTGAACCATGCGCTGGAAAAACACCGTCAGCCTGGGCAACCGCTAACCCAACAACAACTGATGGCGGCCATCAGCGAGGGTGCGGTATTGCGCGTGCGGCCAAAAGTGATGACCGTCGCCACCATTATGGCCGGGTTATTACCGATCATGTGGGGCGATGGTGCCGGCTCTGAGGTGATGCGGCGCATTGCGGCACCGATGATTGGCGGCATGGTCAGTGCACCGCTGCTGTCGATGCTGGTGGTCCCGGTGGTGTATTTGTTGTTGCACCGTAAGGGGTGATGGAGCGGGGGCGCGGTTATTCTGCGCCCCCGGATCACTGAGCCAGAAATTACTTCACCAGGAAGGCTTTAAACTGCGGCGTCATCACTGCGCTGAATCCCTCGTCGGTCTTGCTGATCAGATAGACCGCCAGCCCTTTCTCTTGCGCCAGTTTCAGTGCTTTTTCCGTCCCCAGCACCATCAGCCCGGTATCCCAGCCGTCGGCCTCCAGCGCGGTCGGGGCGATCACCGTGGCGGACACCAGACGGTGGGTAATAGGCCGGCCGGTGGTGGGATCGATTACGTGCGAATAGCGCTGGCCATCCTGTTCGAAATAGTTGCGGTAGCTACCGGCGGTGCTGATACCATAACCCTGTAAATCCACCAAAGCCTGTACCGCATTTTCTCGGTCAGTAGGCTTTTGGATCGCCACCCGCCAGGGTTTGCCCTGGCCGTTAATGCCACGGGAAGAAACCGCGCCACCAACCGAGACCAGGTAGTTGGTGATGCCGTTGCGCGCCATCAACTTTACCAACTGGTCAACGCCATAGCCTTCACCCAGCGTTGAGAGATCGACATACACCTCTGGCAGGTCTTTTTGCAGCCATTCACCGTGGATGTCACCGAGCAGTGTGAGATGCTGCAGGCCGACATTTTTTTGCGCGGCTTCTATTTGCTGCTGGCTCGGAACCTTGACCCCTCGTTTATCCGGACCGAAGCCCCATAAATTGACCAGTGGGCCGACGGTAATATTCATCGCGCCCTGAGTATCGCGGCCGATGCGTTGGGCCATCAGGATAATGTCCGCCATGCCGCTCGGGATCGGCTGTGGCTCAGTGCTACGGCTCTGATTAAAGCGCGACAGCACCGAATCATTGCGGTAGGTGGAGATATCGTCGTTGGCCCGTTCCAGCACTGTGTCGATCTGCTGCTGCAACTGTTGTTGATTGATGGCCACATCACCGCTGACCTTAACGCTGTAGAAGGTGCCCATGGTTTTGCCCTCGATGTCGATCTGCGGGCGGGTATTCTGGTCATTGCAGGCGCTCAGCAAGTTAAGCGTTATGCTCAGTAACAGCCCTTTGGCGAAAACGTTAGCCATAAAAAAAATCCTTCAAAACGGGGAAAGGCGCTACAAATAAAGCAAAGTGCGGCGAATGAAAAGCAGTTAAAGGGAAAAGAGCATTTTACTGGCGTTGCCGCTGCGCTTGGGCTAACTTCTGGCTCCTGATCCCCAGATTGTTTTTTTGAAGCGCTCAACATGAGTTCAAATATCGTTGCCCGGTTGTTCCAGCCGTTTCTGAAAGATCGTTTTTTACATATTCTGCTGTTGGCCGGCGTGCTGATGGCTGCTGTTAATCCGCAACAACTGCCTGCACTCAACGGTTTTATCGACTGGCGAACCATTATTACCCTGCTGGGACTGATGCTGCTGACCAAGGGGGTTGAGGTCAGCGGCTATTTTGACTTTATTGGCCGCAAGATAGTCAATACGCTGCACAGTGAACGGCGGCTGGCGCTGTTTCTGGTGTTTGCTGCCGCGCTGTTGTCGTCATTCCTGACCAACGACGTGGCGCTGTTTATCGTTATTCCGCTGACTATCACGCTAAAAAAACTGTCTTCGTTGCCAATTAGTCGGTTAATTATCTTCCAGGCGCTGGCGGTCAATGTAGGCTCGCTGCTGACGCCGATTGGTAACCCGCAGAACATTTTGTTGTGGAGCAAATCCTCGCTGTCGTTTCTGGCTTTTATTGCCCAGATGGTGCCCTTTGGCGCAGCAATGCTGGCCAGCCTGCTACTGTTAACCTGGTTCAGTTTCCCGGCGCGGGAGATCGTTAAAGCTCCACATACCGAAGGCTATCCTTACCAGCGACGCCTGTTGCTGAGCTGCGTGGCACTGTACGTTATTTTTCTGCTGTGTCTGGATATCGACCTGCCACTGTATGGCCTGTTGGCTGTGTTCGCCGGATTTTTACTGTTGGCTCGCCGGGTGTTGTTGCAGATTGACTGGAGCCTGATTTTTGTCTTTATCGCCATGTTTATTGACGTCGGGTTATTCACCCGCCTCGAGGCGGTCCAGCCCTGGTTCGCTGACATCGCCAGGTTGGGCGAGGGCGGTATTTATGCCCTGGGGATCGGCCTGTCGCAGGCGATCAGCAACGTGCCGGCGACCATTTTACTGCTTAACTATGTGCCTTCCAGCCAACTGCTGGCCTATGCGGTCAACGCCGGTGGCTTTGGCTTGGCGATAGGCTCATTAGCGAACCTGATTGCACTGCGGATGGCAGGCGAGCGAAAAATCTGGCTGAAATTCCATTATTACTCGCTGCCACTGCTGGCATGGAGTGGTTTGCTCGGCTGGTTGCTGGCTTAAGAGCGATATTTCTACTTGAAATATCGCTCTCCTTTGGAGCCTCTGTTAGCCGCGAGCGGCCAGCAAACAGATGCTGCGGGTGACCTGATAGGACTTTACAAAGGCGCTGATCGGCAGAAATTCAAAGCGCGAATGGAAATTGTGCGCACCGGTGAAGTAGTTGGGGGTCACCAGCCCGCGGCTGGATAATGCCGCACCGTCGGTACCCCCGCGCATCGGGATTACCTTTGGCGGAATACCGTGGGCGGCGAGTGCGCCGAAAATCAGTTCGATGGCGCGTTGGTCTTCACCGATCGAGTTGCTGATATTGCTGTAGATATCTGTGACGCTGCAGCTTACCCTGGCACGTGGGTAGTTTGCCGCCACTTGCCGGACCACTTCCTGAATGCGTTCTTTACGCGCATTGAAACTCGCCAGATCAAAATCACGGACTGACACTTTTAACGTGGCGAGGTTGGCATTGGCCGTCAGGTCGTTGAACCAGAAGTAGCCTTCACGCCCCTCGGTATGCTCCGGTGTATCCCGGCTGTCGAACTGATTGATGATGTCGTTGGCAATGCGAATCGGGTTGATCAATACATTCTTGGCCGACATTGGGTGCGCGGTCACCCCTTCAATGCGGATTTCCGCTGCCGCGGCGTTGAAGTTTTCATACACCACTTCGCCCAGTTCACAGCAGTCGATGGTATAGGCGAAGTCTACGTCAAAGCGTGCCAGATCCAGTGCCTTGGCACCGCGCAGGCCAATTTCTTCATCTGGCACAAAGGCCACCAGGATATCGCCGTGACGGTCGGTGGCACTCAGGTTAGCCAGCAGGGTCATCACTACCGTCACCGCCGCCTTGTTATCGGCGCCGAGTACGCTGGTACCGTCGCTGAAAATAATCTCTTCATTTGGGTAGGCCAGGATCTCCGGGTGCTCGGCAGTGCGCAGCCAGATATCATGCTCTGCGTTCAGGCACAGATCCTGGCCGCTAAAATGCAGGCGCTGCGGGCGAATATCTGCAGACAGGCCGACGTCAACGGTATCGATATGGGTAATAAAACCGATACGCGGCGCGCCGGGCTGGTTGCCGGGTTTACGTGCGGTAACGGTGGCGTGCTCATCAATTTGCACATCAGTCATCCCCAATTCGCGCAGTTCGGCTGCCAGCAGTTTGGCCATCTCATGCTGGCCTGGCGTGCTGGGCAGGGTTGTGGCGGCGGCATCGCTCTGGCTGGTTACCGCCAGATAGCGGAAGAAACGTTCGGTGAGCTGTTCGGCTATGGCGCTGGTCATGCGGGTTCCTCTCGGTAAGCAGTCTATCGGTTTTAATGGTAAATCAGTCGGTTGTCCAATGGTGCAATGCTTTCACCGTCGGAATGCGAGACGCCGCGCAGAATAAAAAAATAGCGGTGCAACTAGGAAATAGTCGCGGGTAACTGCGGCAAAATCGTTGTTAGCTCTGGGGGGCGGATGCCCCAACAAAAATCTGAACGCTAAAGGAGAATTCATGCGCTCATGTCATGCTTTGCTTATTTCTTTGTTATCTCTGGGAATATCTCAGGCTGCCTGGTCCTCCACCGACGCTGGCCATGCCAACAGCAACGCCAATAGTCGCGAAGTGGTCAGCGCGCTTGGCGGTCTGAAGAACAAAACTTATAACCTGGAGCAGGCACCGAAGATCCGCGTCGCCAGCTTTAATATTGCCGCCGGTAAAGTCAGTGATATGACCGCCATCGCCAAGGCGATCAAGGCGATGAACGCTGACGTGGTGGCGCTACAGGAAGTGGACAAGCTGACCGGCCGCAGCGGCAAGCTGGATCAGGCTGCAGAACTGGCCAAACTGACCGGTATGCACGTAGTTTTTGGCCGCGCGATTGATTATGACGGCGGTGAATATGGCTTGGCGTTCCTGTCAAAATATCCGCTGCATGACAGCAAGATTTACCCGCTGCCTTCCGGTCAGCGTGAACAACGCATTGCCTTCAGCGCCCAGACCAACGTGCCTGAGTTCCCGGCGACGATTACGCTGATCAACACTCATTTGGATACTAAAGAAGATCCGGCCATGCGTTTGGAGCAGGTGCGCGAGTTGAACGATCGCACCATCGAAATGCGCGGTATCAAGCTGCTGTTTGGCGACATGAACGACGTTCCGGGCAGCGTTACCTGGACCGAACTGAGCCGCTACTGGAACGACATCACGCCTGCCGCGCAAGATGGCCGCAGTTGGCCGGCGGAAAATGCCGAAATCAAGGTCGACTACATCTTTAGCGGCAATGCCCAGCGCTGGCACCTGGACAGCATGACGGTGCCGAACGCCAGCGGCGACTGGAACGGCATTCACTGGCCGGCGGTCAGCGATCACCTGCCGGTAGTTGCCGAACTGCGACTGACCGAGCAGTAATTTAATCTACGGCCCGGCGATTGACTGTCGCCGGGCGCACTGGTTAATATCTGCCGATACAGCCCGGATCCGGGTCTGCGTAGGCGTTCACGTAATCCAACGCACTCGTTCTTGTTGCTTTGCAACGAGAAAAGAGAGTGTTGGAGTCATCTGGCTCTCTCTTTGTTTTTCTCCTTTTAGAGTGAGCATTTATGTCATCTGTAGTTTCACACGCGGATCCTTCCGCTAATAAAGCGTTGCTTTCGTTGACCGGCGCAATCTTCCTGACCTATCTGAGCGTGGCCTTGCCGCTAGCGGTGATCACCCTGTATGTGCATTTTGAACTGGGCATGAGCAACCTGATGGTTGGCGTAGTGTGTGCATTAACCGGGATAGTTTTTACCCTATTGTTTGCGCGCAGCAATGCTAAACAGGAATGACTCGGCTTAGCCGTTCGACAGCGGCGCAGATTTCCCCCGGCGTCAGGGCGGAAAAACCCAATAGCCAGCCATCGCGCCGCACGGTTGGCGTTAGATATTGGGCTGCCAGCCCTGGCGTCACGACCCCCAGGTTCTGTGCCTGACGGGTGAGGGCCTCTTCCTGACCGGCTGGCAGCCAGACGCTGAGTTGTAATCCGCCATCTGCCGGTTGTGGGGTGGCAAAATGCCCCAGTTTTTCCTGTATCTCCTCCAATAAGCGGTCACGACGATTGCGGTACAACTGACGCATATAGCGGATATGAGCGGCAAAATGCCCTTGCTGGATAAACTCGGCGGTCACTGCCTGCATCAGTTGGGCGCTGTGACCGTCATAAACCGTGCGTGCGGTGGTAAAGGGTTCCACCAACGCGGGAGGCACCACCAAATAGGCCAGCCTCAGTGAAGGAAACAACACCTTGGAAAAGGTGCCCAGATAGAGCACGTTGCCGTGCCGGTCCAGCCCTTGCATCGCCGGCATGGGCTGGCCGTCATAGTGAAACTCGCTGTCGTAGTCATCTTCAATAATCCATGCCTGCTGCCGTTGAGCCAAAGCCAGCAATTCGAGCCTGCGTGCCAGACTGAGCGCTATTCCGGTGGGATATTGGTGTGATGGCGTCAGGTAAATCAGTCGCGGCGCGGGCAGTTGTTCATCCGGCCGCATCCCAACTTCGTCAACATTGACCGCTACCAGCTCGGCACCGGCGCTGCTAAAGGCGTTTCTGGCTCCGCGATAACCGGGTTCTTCCATCCAAACCTTGTCGTCGCTATCCAACAGCAGGGTGGCAATCAACTGCAGGGCCTGCTGCGAACTGGTCAGCACCAGCACTTGCTGCGCATCGCAATTAACGCCGCGCGTTTGGCTGACATAGCCGGCAATAGCTTCGCGTAGCGGCAGATAACCTTGTGGATCGCCATAGCGCATCAGGGCTTCTCCCCGCAGGCGTAATTGCTGGGCGGTGAGCTGTTTCCACAGCTTTAGCGGGAAGGCGCGTAAATCTGGTGAGCCGGCGGCAAAGGGCAGGGGTTGTTGTGGATCGCGACATCCTCCGGTTTGAACTATTTGTCGGCCGCGTAGTGACAGACGTGGCTGTCCGGTAATTTTGCTGGCAGTCGGTGATTTAACCATGCGTATCGCCACAAAGGTGCCTTGGCCCACCCGACGCTGCAGGTAGCCCTCTGCCTCCAGTTGACCGTAGGCCGCCTCGGCTGTGACCCGCGATACCCCCAAATCTTCGGCCAATATGCGTGATGAAGGTAAACGTTGTCCGCAACGCAACGTTCCGGCATGAATAGCTCGACGCAGCGTGCTGCACACGCGATCACGTAAGGTACCGCCGGCATGTTCCGGTAGATGAAAAAGGGTGAGCAGTGCATTGGCCATAATGGGACTTATCAATGGTGGGAAATTGGTATCAATAATAAGACCAAAATCAGGCAATATTGTCACCAGGCTTTATCAACAGGAGTAAATTCCATGGCGGTATCTTCATTGGTTATGGCTTTTCCACCGGCAACGGCGGCGCAGAGTCTGGATTATCTGGTCGCGAAGTTAAGTTATTACGCAGATGCATGGGACGTGGCGGAAGACCTGCGCAACGGTGTCAGCGAGATCCAGGTGATCGACACGCGTGCAGAAGCCCTGTACGCAGCCGGGCATATTCCTGGCGCTATCAGTTTGCCCCATCGGCTGATGGACGAGGCCGGTACGGCGCATCTGGTGCGCGACAAAGTCTATGTCACTTATTGTGATGGTATTGGCTGCAACGGCTCCACTAAAGGCGCATACAAACTGGCGCTACAGGGGTTCCGGGTGAAAGAGCTGATTGGCGGGTTGGACTTCTGGCTACGCGATGGCCATCCATTGGCCACCGGTGAACAGCCGGGCTCGCTGCAGGGAAGTGCTATTGGAGAAGACTGCGGCTGTGCTTGATGCGGGTAAAAGAGCCGTTATAGCTGGGCGGCACAAGGGGGGGACCCTTGTGTTGTCTCAAACAGGGTTATTTGAATAAAATATAAGATAATTACCACCATTTAATCGTAAACTAATGATATGTTAAAATTTATTTAACTTTCAGCTTTGTTTTTTCTCACATCGTCAATTTAATAAAATTAATTATTTTCAATGGATTAGGTTTTTTGAAACAAAAATAACCTAAAAATTTGCTATTTTTGCAATGTTCAAATACATTAAATAAAGTGATTTTTAAATGTAACTAGTGTTAATGTTTAACGATTAATGATCATCAATCGATAACCTATTGATATAATTTTTATCTATCTTCAATCTTATGATTGATTAATTACCATGAAATTTCATTATTTATGACTCCGTCATTCCATATTAAGTTTAGATGGCATGTGAAAATTGCACATCTAATCCTGGCGTAGAAATACGCATCCTTGATAAAAAGTAATTGGAGGTATTTAGTGGAAACAAACAACATTTATACGTCTCAACTTACCAGCAAGGAACTAGAAGCCTCATTTTCAACATTAAGAGATAAGTTGAAAATGTTGAAAGAAACGCTTTCAGATGAAGAAGGCGAGGTGTTCTCAAAGATTATCAAATCAGCGGGAACTCATCTTTCATCACTTCAACAGTCAAATCAGGCGGAAGATAAGTTTAGCTATATAAAACCTATCTCGGCCGCAGCCAGTGTCAAGGTCAGAGAGGATATTATCGCACTCTCTGATGAGCTGGAAGTCCATTAGTTTAAATGTTTTTAAATTATGAAATATATAGCGGTACTGTTTTTACATTCCGCTATATATTTTTTGAGGCTTTAATATGATAAAAACATCTGAACCAGGAAATATAAATAATAGGCTTAATGCTTTTAAAAATACGTTATCCGAGCAGGAAAGAGAACATTACAAATTACTCCTCTCCCTTGCTTGCGGTGAGTTATTAGGTAAAAATAATAAACAGGATGTTGAAAATTCCGCTTTGAAAGCGACGTTGCAGTCTTTGGCTGAGCTACAGCCACATCACGATCGGGTTACCGTTAATGGCATAGCCTGGAAAGGACGGCCGGATTTTTTGTCCGAAGAGCTATTTGCTGCATTAAATGAAGAGTCTAAAGATCTTTATCATTTATCACAGAGATTTGATGACCACTTAGTATCAAGCGGTGGAATAATTGCACGGCAAGTTGGTTTTTCAGAACAGCTAATTGATCAAGTTAAAAAGTATGCAGGTAACATCATTCCTACAGGAAAGACGAATTATCTTTATTACAATGAGAAAGGCATGGGCATTGATCCACATATAGATAATGCTGAATTTCCAATGAATGTGATAATGATGTTAGATCATAAATTCGAGTCATCACCATCCGCGTTGATACTTTATCCTACTGATCAAGAACCCGTTCGTATTTATCTGCAACCGGGGGAGATGATTATATTGTTTGCTGATAGCATTCTACATTCAAGAGAACGAATGAAAGTAAACGAAGAGGTCAGAATAGTCGCATTTGGATTTCAACCCGTATAACTTAAACTGAATGGTGAGGGAAATATGAGTGAGCATGTTGAAAGTATCGTGGAAAAACTAAAAGCCTTCAACTCTACCCTATCAGAAGCCGAACAGGCGAATTATAAATTGTTACTGGGATTGGCGGCAGGAGGCTTATCTCCAGAATTTAATTTACCCATCGAGAAAGATGAAACTGATGCGTTTAATACCGTAACTGATTGTTTGGCTAAATTACAGCCTTACAGCAATAGAATCTCCCCAAATGGGATTGCTTTTCGTGGTCGTCCCGATTTCATGACAGATGAACTGTTGCATTCTCTGCAACATGAAGCCAGGAGTATAAGGAAGGATGCGGTTGATAATAAAGACCACTTTCTGGGATGTGGTGCACCGATTGCTGATGAGTTTTCTAAGTCAACAAAGCTGACAGAATTTGTTCGCTTGCATGCCGGAGAGGTTTTACCCACAGGGATTGCCAGTTTTATCTATTACGACAAAGCCGGTCAGGGAATAAACCCGCATATTGATACTGACATTTTTTCGCTCAATGTTTTGTTAATGCTTGAACATACCGACCCAGATGAGACGGGGTCTTGCCTGGTAGTATTTCCTTCTCATTCTGAACCGGAGCGAATAAATCTTAAGCCAGGAGAATTGGTTATCATGTTTGCCGGTAGTATAACCCATGGGCGAGAGCATATAAAAGAAAATGAAAGGGTTACAATATTGACATTTGGTTTTCATCCTTTGGGAATTTAAATTAAGTCACTACCAATATAAATAAATTAATGGTGGGTCACAACATGAGAAAAGTCACGCTGGGTATTCATCTTGGTCATCATTCTTCGTGTGCTGTGGTTATCGATGGAAAGTTAATGGCTGCCATGCAGCAAGAGAGGGTCACTCGCAGGAAATATGACGGTCGACCCTTTTTCAGCAACGATTTGCCGATTACTCAATGTCTGAAACTTGCTGGGGTTGAGTTGAACGATGTTACTGATATTATTTCATCATTGCAGTCCGTTGCTCCGGGGGGCGTAGGCTTAAGGCATCCTTTGGTACAGCCAGGCTTTAACTTGTTTGATCCTTGGGACAAACGACATAGGGTTATTTCTCACCATCTTGCTCATGCAATGTCTGCATTTGGTTGTTCTGGTTATCCAGATGCCAGTGTTTTGGTCGTTGATTTGGCTGGTTCTTCAACGGAGTCAGGGCAGGATTTTGTGATGTCATTTTCTGATTATTACAATAATGCCACTGATAATAAAGTCAGGGAGGGGTTAGTGTTAAAGACAGAGTGCCTATCAATTTACACTGTCAACAAAAATGGCTATTCATTATTGGATAGAGAATTTTGTACTCCTCATCCTACCCCAGATGTGTTCATTCAAAATGCAGCAAGTTTATATGATAATGTCGCAAGGAGCGTCTTTGGTAGTGAGAATGCTCATGGCCAGTTAATGGCATTAGCTTCATTAGAGAGTCATACGGGAAATGAAGGCGTTAATGTTAATGAATTGATAGCTGACATTGATGGCCATATAGAGTTTCGTAATGGTTGGCAGGAAAGATTCACTATCAATAGTGACCCAATTAAAAATATTCCTTTGGCAAAATTGACGCAAAATGCTTTGCAAAATACGTTATTCGCCTACGCAAGAAAAACCAGGAAGCTTGGCCATTCTGACAATTTTTGTGCGGCTGGGGGTGTTTTTCTAAATATACTATCTAACTCTGAGGTTTTTGATAGTGGTATATTTGAAAGTTGCTACTTTCCGAGTTCTCCGCATGATGCGGGAATTTCTATAGGTTGCGCTTTTTTTGGTCAAAGAATATGGGAAAACCCTACTCTGGAATATCAAGAGAATTATAGTACGGATCGGTTAGGTACAGATATTCTTGAACCTGATATCAATGCTGCGTTGGTGCATCATTCACTGTTTATCACGGATAATGGCAAGCAGACACCAAAGATTATTGCCAAGTTATTGCAAGAGGGAAAAATAATTGCTCGTTGTGCAGGACGAGCTGAATTTGGCCCAAGAGCATTAGGTGGGCGTAGTTTACTTGCTTCACCGTTGTTGGAAGAGTCTAAAGTTAGATTGAATAAAATTAAAAAAAGACAAGACTGGCGACCTGTTGCTCCGATTATACAAGAGGATAAAATTAATGATTACTTCAATGGTCCGACGATCAGCCCTTATATGAACTATGTTCATTATATAAAGGACAATCACGTTTCTTCGTTGAAGGCACTGGCTCATCCGGATCGTTCCACGCGTGCGCAAACACTGTTAAAAAGCACGGATCCCATGCTTTATGATGTAATGTCATTTTTTAATGATGAAACTGGCTACCCAATATTAGTCAACACCTCCCTCAATGGCGGCGGCGAGCCCATTATTGACAGTGCTGAGGATGCCATCATTTTCTTTAGGCATAATGATGAAGTCGATTTATTACTTCTGGGAGAACGCCTTATATCCAGAAATGAAACCAATTGGTTGCGAATTTTTAAGGCAGGACATGCAATTAAATTGAGTGATGGCACATTGACCAATGTTGTTTTTTCTAAGGGACAGAGATATGTTTTCTTTATCAAAGGCCGACTGTCTGCGAGTGTGAGTTTGGATATCTTTGATTCAATAAATAATAATGGTGGATTATTGTCTTATGACTTACTCGAAAATAACGGTAATTCTGTCATTGACTCTCTTTTTACAGCCATGATGTTAGGGTTAATGGAGTTCGAATCGTGAGCTTTAAACTAATTGAACCTATAACATCAGATTTATATATGCTGGAACCTCTAGAAAAATGGCATGCGCATGGAATGTATGCGGGGTTGTGTATTGATGATGATTATAAGTTTATACCTTCCGACCCCCCGAAAACGCTGGGTGAACTGGAGTCTCGCTATGAGCGAGTATCTCAACGCTATTCGGCGGACAAAAAAGAAATATGGTTAAACTGGGTCATTATAGACCGTAAATCTGGTCAGTATCTGGGGTATGTCCAGTCAACAGTTATGATTGATAAAGGCTGGGCATATATTGCTTACCATGTATTTAGTCAATATCAGAAAAAAGGTGTGGCAAAACAGTGTGTGTCTATGCTGATGGATTTCTTATTCAATAATTATAAACTGTCACATGTAGATGCATTGATAGACTCGCGCAATGTTGCTTCCATTGGTTTAGTGGAGTCTCTGGACTTTAAGAAGATTAATGAATTGAAAAATGCAGAATTTTTCAAAGGTTCTACAAGTGACGAGTTTCATTATAGAGTATTTGACAGGGAATGGGCTTCGAAGAACTAAGACTTTAACGTTAATGAATATAGCTATGGGAGTATTATGAAAGAGAAAATATCACTATGGCAAAATGGAATGTTCACTAAGTTATGGTTTTCTCAAATACTAACTCAAGTAGGTGCTGAGGTTTCGCTGTTCGCCTTGCCCATCTTTGCGATAGTGCAATTGCATATGACGCCAATACAAATGGGGTATTTAGTGTTTTCAGAGCAGTTAGCCCCGATCTTATTAGGGATTTTTTCTGGTATTTTAATTGACCGTCATAACCCATTAAAAATCATGATAGCCAGTGAGGTTTTTCGCGCGCTAATATTATTTTTTATTTTTATTTCATTTTACTTTTCTCATGCGAATTTTTATACTTTGGCTATCTCTTCATTCTTGTTGGGTACGGGTAAGTTATTTTTCGATGTTTCGTATCGCAAGCTGATTCCTGCTTTTTTTCATCCATCTGAAATAATTCAGTGTAATGCAAAGTTTGCGAGTGCGAATTCACTTTCTGAATTGCTGGGGCCGGTTATTGCAGGTTGTGTGATAAAGTTTTTTTCTGCAGCCGATGCTTTGTTTTTTAACATCATTTTATTCATTTTTTCAGCGTTTTTTTTGTTACCGTTGAAAAAGATAAAAATAAATCTGGCAGTAGATAATAATAAACAGAATGGCAGTATTAGTTCGGTTTATGCAGGTTACCAATTTGTATTTAAAACGCCGTTATTAAGAATAATCACTATAAGCGGCGCTATATGGAATTTTTGCTATGCATTAATTTATACAATATTTATATTTTATGCTGTGAATCAATTAAAGATATCACCTTTAATGCTTAGTTTTGTTTTTATTCCTGGCGCTTTGGGTGTCCTGGTAGGGGCATCAATAATACCGTTAATGATAAAAAAATTTGGCTATGGTAAATCATTATTATTGGGTGTTGGTTTGACTGTTGCCTGGGGGGCAATCCTCAGTTTGCTACAGCCGGTGGAAAGTGCTGTTTTTGCTATAGGCATTGCATTCTTTTTCTTTGGATTAGGACAAACTATTTTTAATGTCATTAATGTTTCTATTAATCAAATAATTATCCCCCCGCACCTGATTGGTAAAGTCATTGCTTCTTTAAAGGTTTTATTCTGTATTACGATCCCTTTGGGGGCTTTGGCCAGTGGCTACCTGGCCGAGGCTCGCTCCCCACGCGAGGCTATCTTTATCGCCACATTGGGCCTGATGTTTTCAGCCTTTATTCTTGCACTGCCGCAGGTGCGTCAATTCAAGCTTGAAGCCTCCGAACACTATACCCAGTCTGGCCTTGGATAAGGGTTATCCGCTGGCCAGAAAATCGGTTGCCGGGAAGTCAAAAATTAAAACACCAGCGCCAATACCAGGGCCAGCACCAGAATAAACAGGATAAACGCCACGGCCGATTTGCTCAGCGCTTTTTGCAGCGGTTGGGGCAGGGCGGCAATCAGTGGGTTGAGCAAGGGCTGCGGTTCGGCGTGGCTGCCGGGCAGCGGCTGTGTCGGACCGGTCTTTTCCAGACGGCGCGCAAACAGCTGGTTGATCAGGTCGCTGATCTGCGGATGGGTCAGCGGTGCGCTGGCATTGCAGTGAAAACGTGACTGACAGTAGTCAGTCAACTGTTGCTGCTCCTGCGGATCCGCAGGGTGTTTAAGTGCGGCCAACAGGTTGTTGAGCGTCGGTGCGGTTTGTGGGCTCAGCGCTACCTTCACCTGCAAAAACTGATTCAGCAGTTGGAAATGGCGAGCCGGTAGCGGATCGTTGGTTTTTACTCCGCTGAGATCAAACAGTGTCTGCCAAATTTTGACCGGTGATTCGCCGGTGGCGGCGCTCAGCTTGGTCACCTGCAGTTGCAGGCTCTGATGTTCGGCAGGCAGCAGCGGGCGATCGCTGGTGGTGGTTTGTTGCGGGAGCGGGATGGTCAGGCTGCCGGTCTGCAACAGGTTCAGCACCTGCTGCAACTGTGGGTGGCTCAATTTACTCAGCACTGTATGGCCAAACTGCTGGCGAATAAAGTCGCTGACGGCCTGACGGTTATTGCCCTGCGGCAGCAGATCGGTGAGTTGTTGCAACAATTGGCGGCTGGCATGGCTCTGCTGTACCTGCGCCAGACGGTTTTGCAACAGTTGCTCGGCCGGTTGGAAATGGCGTGCCAGTAGCTCACTGTTGTTGTCTGTTTGCAGATCATGACGCAGCGTGACCCAAATCTCTGCGGATTTGGCTGGGCTGAGCGCCATGATCTTGACGACCAGCTTCTCCAGCGTCGTGCGTTGTGCCGGGGAGAGCGGGCTACCGTCAGTGGTTGTGGTTTTGTCCGGGCTAGGGGTACGATCGCTGGCGATCGGGGTGCCCGGTCCACTCAAAGGTTGCATATCACCTGTCCTTCGCTGTGTATCCCCTGCTTACTTGGCGTTGTCGCTGTGTTGGCTGCGCAATCTCACCAGAATCACTTACCTGAGTAAGCTCATCGGGACTCGCTTGCTTGCCGCCTTGCCGCAACACCCATTACTTTGGGGAGAGAATAATCGTCGTACCCGGCGAAAAGCGCAGGATTGTACTCATGATACCTGTAAACGGCCGCGACCAATACCGTCCTCAGACATTTCTTTACAGGCAAAATATTGCTAAAAGCGTCTGCGCCGCTAAGATAAGCGCAGACTTGGAATTGAGGACGGCATGGTTAAACAGCAGCGGATTGCAAAATGGTTTTTATGCCTGGCTTGCCTGGTGGTGCTGACCTGCATGACTCAGCGCATGGCGAGCCTGCATGCGTTGCAGCAAGTGATGGGGTTGCCCGTTGCCAGCGCAGCGCCCTCTGCCACCGATGACGCCGCCGAACTGCAACCCACACCCTGTGAACTGAGTGCCAAATCCTTGTTGGCCTCGCCACCGGTAATGTTCGAAACCCTGTTGTTCGGTCTTGGCATGTTGCTGGTGCTGTTGGCCCCCACGGCGGCCACGCGTCTGCGAATTCCTCCTCCCAGAGTTATTTCCCCCACCACCCTCAGGGTGCATCTGCGATTATGCGTGTTCCGTGAATGAGTTCATCACCTGTCTGTTTTGGTTGATTGATTCATTTATGGAGAGAAAACATGTTAAATATCATCAGGTCGGCATTAGCCTGCCTGTTACTGCTGTGGCTACCTGTTTTGCAGGCGGCGGACAGCGGCTGGCTACAAAGTCCGGTTAACGATCACGCCAAGGTGCGGCTGCGCGCCGACACCTCGCACAGCGGGGAAACCCGTTTGCTGCTGGGCATAGAGCTGCAAAAAGGCTGGAAAACCTACTGGCGTTCGCCGGGGGAAGGCGGTATTGCGCCGACCATTGCCTGGCAGGGTAATCCACCGCCGGCAACCTGGTACTGGCCGACGCCGCAGCGTTTTGACGTTGCCGGCATTTCCACCCAGGGTTATCACGACCGGGTCGAGCTGCCGCTGGTGATGAAAGGCGAAGTACCACGTCAGTTGGTGGGCACGCTGACGCTGTCTACCTGCAGTAACGTCTGCATTTTGACCGACTATCCGTTCAGGCTGGATCTGGACGCGCCGTCCGACGCACAGTTTACCCATGACTTTGCCCAGGCAATGGGGCAGGTACCTATTGCCGATGGATTGGTGGAGAGCATTAAAGCCGGTTATCAGAACGGGGAACTGCAGATCAGCGCCGAGCGAGCCGCCGGTTGGCAGCAGCCTGAGCTGTTCTTCGATACGCTGGAGGATGCTGACCTCGGCAAGCCGAAGGTCAGCAGTGACGGAACCCGGATGTTCGCGCGGGTGCCGGTTAGTGATGGCTGGGGTGATAGCGCACCGGATTTGCGTGGCAAAACCCTGACGTTGGTGATCGGTGACGTCGGCGTGGCGCAACAGGTGACGTTACCTATTGAAGGGCCGCTGGTTTCACCGGTTGCGGCAAGCTTCTCACTGTGGCAGGCGGTGCTGATGGCGCTGGCCGGTGGCTTGATCCTCAACCTGATGCCGTGCGTGCTGCCGGTGTTAGGCATCAAACTGGGCTCGATTTTGCAGGTCGAAAAGCGTGACCGCCACAGTATTCGGCTGCAGTTCCTGGCCTCGTCGTTCGGCATTGTGGCGTCGTTTATGGCACTGGCGTTGCTGATGACGCTGCTGCGACTGAGTAACCAGGCGCTTGGCTGGGGCATTCAGTTCCAAAACCCGTGGTTTATCGGTTTTATGGTGCTGGTGACGCTGCTATTCAGCGCTAATCTGTTCGGCCTGTTCCATCTGCAGCTTTCCTCTTCGCTGAACACCAAACTGGCGACCCATAACGGTCGTGGCTTGAGTGGCCATTTCTGGCAGGGCGCTTTCGCTACCTTGCTGGCGACGCCATGTTCCGCACCTTTCCTGGGGACCGCGGTGGCCTTTGCTCTGGCAGCGCCGTTGCCGGTGCTGTGGGGCATGTTTGTCGCGCTGGGCGTCGGGATGAGTCTGCCCTGGCTGTTGATTGCTGCCTGGCCGGCGCTGGCACTGCGTTTACCTCGTCCGGGGCGCTGGATGAACAGCCTGCGGCTGGTGATGGGCCTGCTGATGCTGGCTTCTTCGTTGTGGCTGCTAAGCCTGATGACCAACCATATCGGTGGCGTCGCGACGCTGGTGGTGGGGGGGATCGCGCTGCTGGCCCTGTTGCTGGCGGCCGGTTGGCAACATGGGATTCGCCTGGCGGCCAAGCTGGCGGCAGGTACCCTGCTGCTGGTTGGGGTGGTGCTATTGGCCGGTTCGCTGACCGCCGGGCTGTGGCGTCAGCCGCTGCATGACAATGTGGCCTGGCAACCGCTGAGCGAGGAGGCGATCATCCAGGCACTGGCCCAGAACAAACGGGTGTTTGTCGACGTCACCGCCGACTGGTGTGTGACCTGTAAAGCTAACAAATTCAACGTACTGTTGCGCGATGACGTGCAAAAAGCACTTAGCGCCGAGGACGTTGTCGCCCTGCGGGGAGACTGGAGTCGCCCATCGGCCGAAATTAGCGCCTTCCTGCAACAACGCGGCAGCGTCGCTGTGCCTTTTAACCAAATTTATGGCCCCGGCAGCCGCGACGGCGTGGTGTTGTCCACGTTGTTGACCCGAGATGCCGTGTTGCAAACCCTGTCCGCCGCCAAAGGAAATTCACAATGAAAAAATTAATGATCTTACTGATGTTGACCGTTACCCCTGTCTGGGCCGCAGCCCCCTTTACCCCGGAGCAGGAAGTCCGCATTAAAGAGCTGATCCGCGAAACGCTGGTGTCGAACCCGGATATTCTGGCGCAGGCGGTTGATGCCTGGCAGCAGCAAACCACCGGCCAGCAAATCAGCCAGGCGATCAAGCAAAACGCCAAAGCCCTGTATGAGGACCCGGCCAGCCCACGTCTCGGGGCGGCCAACGCCAAACTGACGCTGGTGACCTTTACCGATTACAACTGTCCGTACTGCAAGCGTTTTGATCCAATGCTGGAGAAGATCGTCAAACAGTATCCGGACGTCGCGTTGGTCGTGAAATTATTGCCGTTCAAAGGCGAAAGCTCGGTCAGTTCGGCACGGGTGGCATTGACTACCTGGCAGCAGCATCCGGGCCAGTTTTGGGCGTTGCACCAGCGGCTGATGGCGAAAAAAGGTTTCCACGACACCGCCAGCATTACTGCCGCACAGCAGAAAACCGGGGTGAAAGAAGTGGCACCCAGTGAGCTGAGCATGACCACGTTGCGCACCAACATGGAGCTGGCAGAAAAATTGGGCGTGCAGGGGACGCCGGCGACGCTGATCGGCGATCAGATGTTGCCGGGGGCAGTGTCTTACGAGGAGCTAGAAACCATGGTGAAACAGCAATTGGCGAAGGTCAAAAATGGCTAGGTTGCGGCGTTGGGCGCGGGAACTGTTGATCCTGCTGCTGATCGTCCTGGTCGCGGCGTTCGGTATGGACTGGCTGCGTGCACCACAGGCTCCGCCAGCCTTCGATTCACAGGCCCTGACGACGCTGAACGGTGAGCAGGTGTCACTGGCGCAGCTCAGCCAGGATAAACCGTTGCTGGTCTATTTCTGGGCCAGTTGGTGCGGCGTTTGCCGCTTCACCACCCCTTATGTCGCCAGAGTGGTCGGCGAGGGGGGCAATGTGTTGACCGTAGCGCTGCGCTCCGGTGACGATGCTCAGGTGGCGAAGTGGTTGGCAGGCAAGAGGGTGGCCTTGCCGGTGGTTAACGATCCGCGTGGCGAACTGTCGGCGCAGTGGCAAATCGGCGTTACCCCGACGCTGGTGATCATCTCCAAAGGCCAGGTGGTGCAGAGCACCACCGGCTGGACCAGCTATTGGGGCATGAAGCTGCGGCTGTGGTGGGCCGGGCTGTAATCACCGGTTTCTTCGGCCGCTATCACCTGACTAATCGCCCGGCACAGCCGGGCGATACCTTCTTCAATCAGCGGTGGCGTGTTGGCGGCGAAATTCAATCGCAGGCCATGCGCGCCACGCTGTTTCTCGGCGTAAAAACACTCTCTGCGTGCAAAAGTCATGCCTTCTCGCCAAGCTACCGGCATCAGTGCTTCGGTACTGACGGCGGCGGGCAGCGTCAGCCAGATAAACAGTCCGCCCTCCCGCGTTTCAAATCGGCAACCTGGCGGCAGTTGTTGCTGTAATGCGGCGACCATCATATCCTGATGCTGGCGATAGATCCGCCCGGCACGCCGTAGTTGCTTGTCATAGCGACCTATGGTGACCTTATGGTGCCAAATTTGGAGACGACAATGACCAATAACCCAAGACTAAAACGAGCGTTAATTGCTTAATTCGGCAGTGTTTTGCGACCAAAAATACTGCCACAGACTTTAGGCTGTGGCTCTTGCAATAGATAAAAGAGAAACTGCCATGACTGTAAAACACTGGTCAAAAACAGAGTTGCTGCACCAAACGGTGACCAATCCCAATATTATCGTCAAGGGAACCCATAGCTATTACAGCGACTGTTGGGATCACGGCTTTGAACGCTCGGTGGTGCGTTATTTACACGGCGATGCGATCAGCCAACAGTGGCCTGCGCTGGGTTTGATAGACCAATTGCTGATCGGTGATTACGTCTGTATCGGTGCCGAGGCGGTGATTCTGATGGAGGGCAATCATACTCATCGAATCGACTGGCTGTGCCTGTATCCGTTTATGGCAAGCATCGAGGCAGCTTATCAACCGAAAGGCGATACCCGTCTCGGGGACGGTTGCTGGATAGGAATGCGGGCGATGCTGATGCCGGGCGTGACTATTGGGGAAGGGGCGATAGTGGCTGCAGGCAGCATTGTGACGGCGGATGTTGAACCTTACACTATCGTGGGCGGCAATCCGGCGCGGCCAATCAAGCGGCGGTTTAGCCCGCAGACCATCGGCCGGTTACTGGCTTTGCGCATTTATGATTTGTCGGCGGAGGATTTTACCCGCGTGCAGCCTTTGCTGGCCGATGATGATCTTGTGGCCCTTGAACGGGCGATAGCTGAAATCAAACGTTAAATGAACAGGGCGGGGATTTACCCCGCCCTCAGACTGATGACAAACCTCATTCCTGCCCAGAGCGAGTAGAGGCCGATAAATAAAAA
>NZ_JBQZFO010000010.1:0-150964 GCF_052691715.1 Serratia sp. NA_112.1 | reverse complement strand
AAGTAACGGCCGGAATGAAACAGAATTTGCCTGGCGGCAATAGCGCGGTGGTCCCACCTGACCCCATGCCGAACTCAGAAGTGAAACGCCGTAGCGCCGATGGTAGTGTGGGGTCTCCCCATGCGAGAGTAGGACACTGCCAGGCATCAATTAAGCCAAGAGGCCATCCGAAAGGATGGCCTTTTTGCTTTGCCTGCTATAAATAAATGACCGTTATCCCATCAATTTTCACCCCACTCTTCAATGCGCATCACATAAATCACGCTATATTCTTCGTCCGCTATTTGTTTTAATCGTTAACTAAACGCTAACAATTAAGTTACATTTAAACGGCAGGACGCTGACTTCACTGTTTATCTGGCTCGGAGAATATAAAATGACAGAAACAACCTCGGCCATTGAGGATGGAGGGGCCGCCGAGCTGGCGGTTCAGGACAAAAAGAAACGTATTTTCGCGATTGTTGGGGCTTCATCAGGGAACCTGGTGGAGTGGTTTGATTTTTACGTCTATTCCTTCTGTTCTATCTACTTTGCCGCTTCGTTTTTCCCCGCCGGCAACAGCACTACCCAGTTGCTGCAAACGGCCGGTGTGTTTGCCGCAGGTTTCTTCATGCGCCCAATCGGTGGCTGGTTGTTCGGTTATATCGCCGATAAGCATGGCCGTAAAAACTCGATGTTGATTTCGGTCTGTATGATGTGCGCCGGATCGCTGGTGATCGCCTGTTTGCCAACCTACGATTCGATCGGCAGTTGGGCACCGGTGTTGCTGTTGGTGGCTCGGTTGTTCCAGGGGCTTTCCGTCGGGGGAGAATATGGCACCAGCGCTACCTACATGAGTGAGGTGGCGATCAAGGGAAAGCGTGGTTTCTATGCTTCATTCCAATACGTGACGCTGATTGGTGGCCAGTTATTGGCGCTCTTGGTGCTGGTAGCGTTGCAGCAAATTCTTTCTACAGAAGAGCTGAAAGCTTGGGGTTGGCGCATTCCATTTGCGCTGGGCGCAGTATTGGCGGTGGTTGCGCTGTACCTGCGACGTTCACTGAATGAAACGTCCGATGCGAAAACCAGGAATCATAAAGATGCCGGTTCGTTGAAAGGTCTGTGGAAAAACCGTAAGGCGTTTCTGATGGTACTGGGATTCACCGCCGGCGGTTCATTAAGTTTCTATACCTTCACCACCTATATGCAAAAATACCTGGTGAATACCTCAGGTATGGACGCCAAGTTGGCCAGCGGCATCATGACCGCAGCGTTGTTTATCTACATGCTATTGCAACCGCTGGTAGGTGCGTTCTCGGACAAGATTGGTCGCCGTAGCTCAATGCTGATCTTTGCCTCTTTCGCCACCTTGCTCACAGTACCCATTCTGTTAACCTTGAAAAATGTCAGCAATCCTTATGTGGCATTCGGTCTGATCGTGCTGGCACTGTTTATTGTCAGTTTTTATACCTCGATCAGTGGGTTACTGAAAGCCGAAATGTTCCCGCCGGAAGTGCGGGCGCTAGGCGTTGGGTTGTCTTATGCGGTGGCTAACGCGATGTTTGGCGGGTCTGCAGAATATGTTGCTCTGTCGCTGAAGTCGTACGGTATAGAGAATGCCTTCTTCTGGTATGTTTCCAGCATGTGTCTGTTGGCGCTGATCGTTTCACTTCGCTTGCATCGCAAGGGGAAAGAAATCCAACTGTGAATCAACGGGTGGCGTGGTACAGGCTATAACCGGTAGCCGCGCCCGCCACATCCCAGGCAAAATCCTTCCAGCTCCAGCCAGTGCCGCCTTCGCGACTGTCATACAGTTCTTTGACGGCACCCAGTCCGATCGAGAATATCAGGCCAAAGCTGCGGCTGCGAGCCTCACTCCAGTTTTGATGATCGCCATAAGTGGTACCGGCGGCGGCAAAGGCTGCGGAAGAGACAAAATGCTGCGCCTTGTCTTTTCCGGTCCAGCTGTCATTTGCCCAATGGGTGCAACCGCTGGTGAACAGGACAAAGGACAGCACAAACAGACAGCGGAGTGGGCGCATAATGAAAACATCCTGTTGTCATGGTTCATAAAAAACCCCGGCAAGTGCCGGGGTCTGCGATAGCTGAATTATAGCGCGCTTACAATATACGGCTAATCAATCGGTCGATACGGATACGGCGCAGACGGCGGATCAGCTTACGCACTTTGATCGGATACTCCTGGATGCTTTGCAATTCCAGATAGTGCCCCACCACGGTGGTATGGGTACGGATACATTCCAGCTCTTTATGCCGCTGCTCACGCATTTCCTGCTTGGGATCGTGGATCAGAATGGCATTTTCCAGATCCAACCGCCAGGCGCGTGGGTTGAGGTTATTACCGGTAATCAACTGCCATTCGTCATCTACCCACATGCCTTTCAGGTGATAGCTGTTATCGCCGTCTTTCCACAGGCGAACAATCAGCTGACCGGTATCGATATAACGTTGCAGACGGCTGAGAAAGCGTCGCAGATTGATTTCGTACAGGTAAGGCAGCGCGCCGATAATTTTGAATGGCTGATCTTCCGGAATATAGAAGTCATTAGCGGTTTTATCACCGACAATGATTTCCACCTGCTTGCCCTGGCGCAACAGATAGATGATATTGCGCACCAGCAGTGCCGGCAGGTTGAAGTAGGGGGTGCACAGCGTCAGTTTCTGATCGGCGCTAGACATCAGGTGGTGAATGGTTTTATTCAGTATGCTTTGTTTGCCCAGCCCAACCAGCGGTGTTACCGCCAGCTCATCGTTGCCGGCGTTGTTACGAAACTGGTAGCCGGCACGGCGCAGGCCGAAACGGAACAGGCGAGTTTCGTTTTTGATCTCGGGGCTTTTCGGGCGATCGCCACGATCCAAACGTTGTACGGCACCGGCGGTCAGCAGCTGCTGTTTGATGTAATCGACCAGGGTATTGGCCAATTCACCGTTGGTGATCAGTTGGTAGCGATCGTAACGGTATTTTTCATGCTGATGCAGGTAGACGTCATTGATACTGGCACCGCTGTAAATCACGGTATCGTCGACAACAAAACCTTTCAGGTGCAACACGCCCAAGGCTTCGCGGGTATTGACCGGTACGCCGTATATCGGCACCGGCAGCCCCGGATGCTGGTCTGCCATTGAGCAGTACCAGTCGGCGTTGGTATTGGTGGCCGCGGCGCCGATACGCCCACGCTGGGCACGATGCCAGTCGACCAGAATGCAAATCTCCAGCTCCGGACACCGCTGCTTCGCCTGATAAAGTGCGTTGAGAATATCGCGCCCGGCGTCGTCGTGCTCCAGATACAGAGCGACCAGATAAATACGTTGGGTGGCGTTAGCGATTAATTCCAGCAGGGTGGCACGGTAATCAGACGGCGTGTACAAAGTGCGTACATCAGCTACCGTCTGAGGGAGTTTGGGCAGTTGTGCAAGGTGTTGTTGATGTTTGCTACGTTTAAATTTTGACAACATCACAGTGCGCTTCTTCTCTCATGATTAGATGGCCTGAACGCCAAATACGGAAAAACAACAAATCGAATAATCGGGCGATAATACCACTAGTTGCCTCGATTGTGCGTATGTTTTGGCGTTAAGTGGTGGATTCGTAGCGCATTGCGACACAGGTCACTCCGCTTCCTCCGCCTGCAACGGCAGGGTCAAATTGACGATACCGTCCTCGAGCTGCACATCAATACCAAAGCCCAATCGCTGTGCCAGCCCGATCATTCCGCGATTGTTCGGCATGGTGATACCGGTCAGACGGGTCAACCCATGGGCCCGGGCATAGGCGATCATTTTTTCCAGCAGTTGGCGTCCCAGACCGAGTCCTTTCAGATCGGAACGCACCAGCACGGCAAATTCCGCATCGGTATTGTCTGGGTCGGACAGAGCGCGGGTGACGCCGATGATCTGTTCATCACGTACTGCTACAAAAGCCATTTCTCGATCGTAGTCGATCTGCGTCATGTTAGCCAAATCGTCATGGGTAAACTCGTTGATCTCACTGAAGTAGCGATAGTAGAGATCTTCCTTGGTCACGCGATCGATAAAGTGTTTCAGCGCTGGCTCATCTTCCGGCAGGATCGGCCGGAACAGGCATTGCGAACCGTCTTTCAACCCAATAGTTTCTTCCAGTTCATGAGGATAAGGACGGATCGCCAGCCGCGCCTGCGGGTCACCCACAAACGGGGCAAGCTGCATGGAAACGTCCAGCAGGGTGAATTCGCTGCCGGACGCCAGTACCGGGTGGATATCCAGACGAGTGATTTCCGGACAGTCGAGGATCAGATTGGAAACTTGTACCAACAGGCGGCTCAGCCCGGGAATATCCAGCGGCCTCAGGGCACTGCGCCCGCGGATTTTTCCTCCTTTTACCGCCTGCAATACCAGATAGCGCGCCAGCGCCATATTCAGCGGCGGCAGTGCCACCGCGACCTGATTTTCCTGGCGCCATTCGATGCCCCCTTCGCCCAGCATGATCAATGGGCCAAAAATGGCATCCTGTTCCACCGCAATACGCAGCTCTTGTGCCCCGGCGCGGTTGGCCATGCTCTGCACCAGCAAACCGTGGATACGCGCCTGCGGGTAGGTACGCTTCACCCGGTCAAGAATAGCTTCTGCGGCACGCTGCACTTCGGTCGCGGTGCGCAAATAGAGCATCACGCCCTGCACCTCAGACTTGTGGGGAATATCCGGCGAACGCAGTTTCAGGGCTACCGGGTAGCCAATTTGCTCGGCGATATGCACCGCTTCGGCACTGTCTTCGGCAATCCAGGTTGGCAGCGTGGTCAGGTCATAGGCCTGCAGAATCGATTGCACCTCGTGGGTATCGAGTTGCGTAGCACCTTCGGCCAGCGCCTGCTGAATCAGCCTATGAGCATCAGCGGTGTTGGCGGTCAGGCCGACCGGGAGCGCTGGGGTTTCTTTTAACTGTTTCTGATTACGGCGGTATTCCACCATATGCATAAACGCGGTCACCGTGCCTTCCGGGGTGCGATAGGTGGGGATGCCAGCCTCGGTAAACAGTCGTCGGGCTTCTTGCGAGGAATATTCACCGCACCAATTGGTGAGCAGCGTAATGCGTTTGCCACGTGGGTGTTGACGCACCGCCTCGATAATACGTTCGGCGGTAATGGTGCCCGGGGCCGCCGCGCTTGGGGCGTGGATCAGCAGCAAGGCGTCGTAGTCATGGCTGTCGAGCAGCGTTTTAACCGCCGCCAGATAACGTTGCGGTGTTGCGTCATCACGCAGGTCTATCGGGTTGCCGGCGTGGATAAACTCGGGCAAAGCCTCGCCAAGCTGCGCCAGGATCTCGTCCCCCAACTGCGCCAGTTTGCCATTGCGGCCCAGCAGCTCGTCCAGAGCCATAGCGGCCGGTGCGGCACCGTTGCTGACGATCATCAGCCGCTCGCCGCGAAGCGGGTGCATATGGCTCAGGGTCTCTACTGCGGAGAACAGCTCATGAGTATCCTGCACGCGCAACAAACCGGCGCGCTGGATAGCAGCATCATAAGCGGCATCCAGCCCCTGTTGGCTGTTAAGCAACAGCTGGGCCTGCTGGCTGCGGCCGCTTTTGACCACCAGAATCGGTTTGTTGCGCGAGGCACTGCGCGAGGCGGATAAAAAGCGCCGTGCATCGCTGATGTTTTCCAGATACAGCAAAATGGCGCTGGTTTTACTGTCGCGCGCCAGAAAATCCAGCAGGTCGTCGACGTCAATATCCAGGCTATCGCCCAGCGCGATAAAATAAGAGAAGCCAACCTCACGCTGTTGTGCCCAGTCGAGAATGGTATTGGCCACGGCGGCGGACTGGGAAATAAACGCCAGCTTGCCTTTGAGAATGGGGACCGGTGAGAAACTGGCGTTAATGCCTTGCCAGGGAGCCAGCAGGCCGAGACTGTTGGGGCCCAGCAGGCGCATCGAATAACGCTGCGCGCAGGCTTTCAGCTCGGCGAACTGTTCCGGCGGGGAGGAGAGCACAATGGCGGTTTTGCAGCCACGCTTGCCCAGATCTTCAATCAATGCCAGGTTGCGCTGCGCATGGGTACAAAGTATCGCCAGATCGGGGCTGATGGGCAGGCTGGCGACGTCCGGGTAGGCCATCACGCCGCACACCGCCTTGTAGCGTGGGGTGACCGGCATCACCGGCCCGTTGAAACCGCCGGCCAGCAGGTTGCTCATCATCAGGTTACCGGCGCGGCCGGGCTGTTGTGAAGCGCCGAGAACGGCAATCGATTTAGGACGTAAAAGCGCTTCTAACCCTCGCTGGCTCATGTACGAATCCTTTATATCCGTTATCCTTCAAAAGACAGGGGGGCTGGCTGCCCTCTCTCACCCTGGTCATTTAGTTAACTAAGTGACCAGGGATGAGAAGCCTCATTTGAGGCTTCCCCTTCGGGCCAGCGCAAGCGCTGTTCAAATCGCCTCTTGCCGACTTGTCGTTCAGTTGCCGCCTACCTGTCTTTCGAATGCTATTGGCTATAGGCAACGTTACGCCTGATTCTAGGCGTTTTGCGACGGCTTTGCTGTGACCGGTGCCTCCGGGCGAGTAGGTTTCCCGGCCAGATACTGTTGACGGAAATAGTGAAAATGCTCGACCAGCCCGTTGGCGGCGGCCACATCCCCGGCCTGCTGCAACAGCGCTGCCGCCACTTCGGCTGTGCAGTGCTGCTCGGTGCGGCTGGCTTCGCGCAGTTGGTAATTCGAAGCGGCGGTCACGTTGAGTGAGAACACCGGGAACTGATTAAGGTACGGGCTTTTACGGAACATTTTGCTCGCCTCGGTCCAGGTGCCGTCGAGCATAATAAACAGCGGCGGTTTACCACTGGCAGGCAATTCGCTGAACACCGGCCGCTCGGGCGCGGCATAGGACGCGGGAAACACCACGTAAGGCTGGCGCTCGGGATCGTTAATCGCCGCCAGCAGGGCAGGGTCAACCTCGGTACGCGACCAAAGAAATGCCTGGGTTTCCGGCAGAATATCGGCGATCAGTCGGCCGGTATTGCTCGGTTTCAGCGGTTCTGCACCAAACATGATCAGGCAAAAACGGCTGGCGGCAGGCTGTGGCTGGATAGTGCCACACAGGCAGTTTTTATGGGGTAGCAGGCAGCCCTGACAACGCGGTACGCGATTGCCACGCGCCAGAAAAGGGCGGGTAGAGCGTTCCAGGCGAAATTGGCGCAGGCGAAGGACGGCGTTGTCGGTCATAAAAGTCTCGGGGAAAACCGCTATTGTAACGTAGAAAAAAGCCCGACGGGAGCGTTCGGGCTGGATTGAGTCACGGCGGTGTCACGGGCAATGGGTAACACCGCCTATTGAAAGGCGACGGGTATAGACTTTCTGCGTTAAACTAATTCATTGAGCCAGTTATCGAACGGCGTTTTCGGCATGGCGCCGTTAAGCATGTCGACCATTTTCCCTTCGCGGAACAGCATGATGGTCGGAATGCTGCGGATGCGGAAACGGGCGCTCAGTTCGGGTTCTGCCTCGGTGTTGACTTTAACGAAGCGAACTTTGCCGGCGCGCTCTTTGGCGACGTCTTCAAAGATCGGGGCAAAACTGACGCAAGGGCCGCACCACGGTGCCCAAAAATCGACCACCACCGGCAGGCCATCTTGCAACAACGAGTCCAGTGTGGCGGCGCTGGCGTTGATCACCTCGCCGTCAAAGAGCGCATGGCCGCAACGGCCGCATTTCGCGCCGTCAGCCACACGTTCTTCAGGCACGCGGTTGGTGGCATTACAAGCTGGACAAACTGTATTCATGATGACCTCGGATACGGTGAAAGCACGACATACCGCACTCGGGTTGCGGATATGTATCTTTAATGCTGCTTATTATCGTTAAAAGTAGGGAAATGAACAAAGAGGTTTGTTCGATGAATACGATAGTTGTTAGCTTTTAGCGCAAGTAGGTGGCTTAGCACCCCAACATCAGGTAATCTTCGCGCCCTGCGCGTTGGTGGAGAAGAAAATGAACGATTCATTTAGTGGCAAGAACGGTAAAGTTAAAGTGATGTACGTCCGCAGTGACGACGACAGCAACAGCGACGGCCGTAACAAGAATAAGCGTCCGGCCGGCAAAGGCCGTCCGGCAGACGGTGCGCGCTCTTCGGGCCGTACCGGTCAGGACAAGCCGCGCGGTAATAACGATCGCCGTGGCTCTGGCTCTGATTCCCGCCGCAGTGAAAGCGATCGTCCTCGCCGTCCAGCGCAAACTGAAGACCGTGGCGGTTATGATTCGCCGTGGAAAACCGTGTCACGTGGCCCGGAAGAAGAGCCGGCGTTTGATCACGGCGGCATCAGCGGCAAGAGCTTTATCGATCCAGAACAGTTGCGTCGTCAGCGTGCGGAAGAAACCCGCGTTTACGGCGAAAACGCCTGTCAGGCCCTGTTTGCCAGCCGTCCGGACGCTATCGTCCGAGCCTGGTTCGTACAGTCGGTCACGCCACGTTTTCGTGAAGCACTGCGCTGGATGGCGGCAAACCGCAAAGCCTATCACGTGGTGGATGAAGAAGAGCTGGCCAAAGCGTCCGGCACCGAACACCACGGTGGCGTCTGCTTCCTGATTAAAAAGCGTCAGGGTCTGGATGCACAAACCTATTTGAAAGAAGCCCCGGCGAAAGATTGCGTGCTGGCACTGGAAGAAGTAGGCAACCCGCACAACCTGGGGGCTATCGTCCGTTCTTGTGCCCACTTTGGCGTTAACGGCGTATTGCTGCAGGATCCGGCGGTGCTGGAATCAGGTGCCGCGGTGCGTACGGCTGAAGGTGGCGCGGAGCACATCAAGGCGATTAACGCCGATGACTTCCTGTCGGTGCTGGATACCTTCCGCAAAGCAGGTTACGCCATCGTCACCACCTCGAGCCACAAAGGCACCCCATTGGCGCAGGCTAAACTGCCGGCCAAAATGGTACTGGTACTGGGTCAGGAACGTGACGGCCTGAGCGACAGTGCTTGGCAGCAGGGCGACATGAACGTGTCTATCGGCGGTACTGGCAAGGTAGAAAGCTTGAATGTATCGGTCGCGACCGGTATTTTGCTGGCTGACTGGTGGCGTCAAAACCAGGCTTAATGCTTTGTCGAATAAAAAAACGGGCGCCCTGGGGTGCCCGTCAGACGGATGACAAACCTCATACCTGCCCAGAGCGAGTAGAGGCCGATAAATAAAAATCAGGAAAATCAATTTATTGATTTTCAGCTGCTCACCACAAAGCAGGAAAAACCACGCTTTTTCCTGCTTTGTCAGCAACCTAACGGGCGCCCTGGGGTGCCCGTTTTGCTTTCTACGGTTTAGTGAGCGCCGCCGCCCCCACCGCCGGAGCTGAATGGCGGTTTAGCCACCCAGACCAGCGCCAGCAGGATCAGGAACACCCCAGCCGATAGCCAGAATATTTCGTTAGCCGAGATAATCAGCCCCTGCGCGGTGATCTCGTTGGCAATATAGGCCGACGCCTGCTGCTTGCTCATGCCAATCTGTTCCAGCTGCCGGTACATCTCTTGCGACTGCTGGCTGTAAGGGTTTACAAATTCTGCCAGTTGCGAGTGATGCTGCGATTCACGCTGAGTCCACAGCGTGGTGGTGATCGAAGTTCCGATCGACCCCGCCAGCGTACGGGTAAAGTTCGACAGGCTCGACGCCGCGGCCATACGCTCCGGCGGCAGGCCGGACAGCGTAATGGTGGTCAATGGCATAAAGAAGCAGGCGATGGCGAAGCCCTGGACAAACTGCGGCCACGCCGAAGCGCCAAAGTCCATTCCCGGTTCAAACGTATAAGCGCGCCAGTAAAAGCACACGGCATACATAATGAAGCTGAAGGTCACCAGTCGTCGCATGTCGAGCCGGTTACCGAACTTGCCGATGATCGGCGACAGCAATACCGGTATCAATCCGATAGGTGCCGAAGCCAGCCCCGCCCAGGTGGCGGTATAGCCATATACCTCTTGCAGCAGCTGCGGCAAGAGCACGATAGCGCCGAAATACAGCATATAGGCCAGGCTGATACACAGGCAGCCGACGGTAAAGTTGCGCGACTTGAACAGCGACAGATCCACCACAGGGTGGTCGTCCGTCAGTTCCCAGATGATCAGGAACACCAGCGCTACTACCGCGACCACCGTTAGCACTATTATTTCGGTGGAGTTGAACCAGTCCAGCTCCTTACCCTGATCGAGCATCACCTGCAGCGAACCAATACCGACGATCAACAGCACCAGGCCGATGGTATCGATCGGTTTGATCTCGGTTTTGGTTTCCCTGCCTTTCAACGTTGACATCGCCACCAGGATCACTACGGCGCCAATCGGAATGTTGATGAAGAAGATCCAACCCCAGTGATAGTTATCACTGATATAACCGCCGAGGATAGGCCCGAATATGGGCGCGACGATCACTGTCATTGACCAGAGCGCCAGGGCCATCGCTCGCTTGGCGGGCGGATAGTTGTTCAGCAACAGACTTTGCGACAGCGGGATCAGTGGCCCCGCGACCACGCCCTGGATCACGCGGAAGAAGATCAGCATGCCCAGGCTGTTGGAGATGCCGCACAGCCAGGAAGCGAGCACGAACAGGGCGGTGGACCAAAGGAACAGCCGCACTTCACCGACGCGCTTCGCCAGCCAGCCGGTGATCGGGATCGAGATAGCGTTCGCCACGCCAAACGAGGTGATCACCCAGGTCCCCTGCGAGTTGGAAGACCCGAGGTTACCCGCGATGGTCGGGATTGCCACGTTGGCAATGGTGGAGTCCAGCACCTGCATAAAGGTCGCCATGGCGAGCGCGACCGTCATCCAGGCGAGCTGGGCACCTTCAAGCGGTTTCTGTGCCAAGGTTGCCTCCCACGCGCTTAGCCGGCATTCGCATGGATCACGTCGGCGATCATCTGGTTAACCGGGGCCAGGTTCAACGCCAGCGCGTCGGTCTGATACAGCGGCTTGTTACGCACCACGTCAGACAGCACTCGGCCGTCCAGGTTGGTGGTGTCAACTTTCACCAGCGTCGACAGACCGATACGCAGCGGATGATCGGTGATTTGCTTGGCATCCAGCTCAATACGAACCGGCAGGCGCTGAACCACCTTGATCCAGTTACCGGTAGCATTCTGTGCAGGCAGCAGTGAGAAGGCGCTGCCGGTGCCCATATCGATACCGACCACTTTGCCGCTGTAGACCACGTCGTCACCGTAAATGTCACTGACCACGGTGGCCGACTGACCGATACGCATATTGGCGATTTGAGTTTCTTTAAAATTGGCGTCCACCCAAATGTGATCGGCAGGCACCACCGCCATCAGCGGGGAACCGGCGGCGATTTGCGCACCAACCTGTACGCTGCGACGAGACACATAGCCGGTGATCGGGCTGATGATTTTGGTACGCTGCAACGCCAGCCAGGCGTCACGCATTTGCGCAGCGGACTGTTGGATAGCCGGCTGTTGCTCCAGCGGGGTGTTCAGCACCATCGCCTGGTTGGCGTTGTATTGCTGAACGGCCACTTCCAGTGCTGCTTTGGCGCTGTCGACCGCATCACGCGCATGTTGCAGTTCTTCACGGCCGATGGCGTCAAGGCTGCCCAGCACCACACGGCGCTTCAGATCGTTCTCCGCCTTGCTCAGGTCAGACTTGCGCAGGGCAATGTTGGCCTGATACTGCTTGCTGTTGATGATCAGTTGGTGGGTCTGACGTACGCTGTTGGCCAGGCCGGTTTTGGCGCGTTCAAGCGCCTGTTCGGCATCGGTCGGATCCAGCGTGAGCAGCACATCCCCCTGCTTCACGTAGTCGGTATTGTCGAAGTTGACGCTGTTAACGCTACCGTTCACCTGGGCCATAATCTGCACCTGGTTACCGGATACATAGGCGTCGTCCGTTTCCTGATGATGACGTAACACCAGGAACCAATACACTAAATATGCCACCCCAATAACAATGAAAATAACCGTCATTAACAGCAACCAAAACTTGCGCTGTTTCTTTTTGCCGACAGGTTGTGGCGGGGTCTGAGTCTCCGCGCTTGCGCTCATGGTGTTCTCCAAGCTCTCTATTTTATTATGCTTTTGAATCCGCAGCGACCGGGGCCTGATAGCCACCGCCCAGCGCACGGATCAGTCCTATCTTCGCCTGCAGCAAGTTGCTGTTGGCATTGAGTTCCGCCTGTTGCTGCTGCAAGAGCTGCGTCTGGCTGGTTAACAACTGGTCGCGCCCGATAATCCCTGCCTGGTATCGAGCGTTAGCGACGCGGTACACTTGTTGCATCGATTGGGACGCAGATGCCGCCTGCAGCTGCTGTTGCGCAGTGCTTTGTTGGACGGTGATGGCATCGGCGGTTTCCTGCACGGCATTCAGGATGGTTTGGTTATAGGACTCCACAGCTTGGTCATACAGCGCGGACTCCTCACCCAGCTTGCTGCGCAGCGCACCGGCGTGGAAGATCGGCAATGAAATCGCCGGCATCACGTTCCAGGCCTGGCTGGCCGCTTCAAACAGATTCGGGCTGGTGCCACTGGTGTTGGTGGTGGTCAGGCCGGCAAAGGCTGAAATGGTCAGGCTGGGGTAAAATTCCTTGCGGGCGGCGCTGACGCGTTGGTTGTAAGACTCCACCAACTGGCGCTGCGCGGCGATATCCGGGCGTTTGCCCAGCAGATCGGCGGTCAGTTCACCTTTTGGCGCCATCAGATTACTGGCGGGCAGAGCCACCGGACGCAGATGCTGCATCGCGCTCGGGCCCTGGCCGGCCAACGCGGCCAATTGGTGTCTTAGTTGTTCAATCTGCGACTGCAGTTGCAGGATCTGCTGCTTGGCACCGTCGGCCTGCGCCTGGCTTTGTTGCGGAACATCAACACCGGTGATGCCGGCTTGATATTGTTGTTGGCGCAAATCCGTCAGACGTTGGTTGTTGTCGACTTCCTGCTGCAGCAGTTTTTCCAGCGCGAAATTGCTCTGCAGCTGGAAATAGGCGGAGGCCACCGAGCTGGTCAGCGTCAGCGCAGCCTGTTCTTGCTCGGCGCGGGCCGCATCGACCTGCGCCCTGGCGGCGTTAACTTGATTGCGGTATTTCCCCCACCAGTCAAACTCATAGGCCAGATTCAGCCCCAGAGAGTTGGATCTCTCGTAGATCGGTTTATGCGGATAACCCAATCCCATGTTGACGTTCTGCGGAATTTTCTGGCGGTTGCTGCTGGCGTTCAGATCCAGATTCGGGCCGTTGGCTGCACTGGCTTCACCCACCACGCTTTGCGCTTCGCGCACGCGTCCGGCGGCTTGTCTCAGCGTCGGTGAGCTTTGCAGCGTCTGGGTCATCAGGCTGTCGAGCTGCGGATCGTTGAGCGAGCGCCACCACTGTGGGCTAACGTTCAGCGAGCTGACTTTCGGCTGTGACAATTGCAGGCTCTGCGGGTCCATCAGGGTGGATTGCGGGGCAATATTGTCGGTAGAAGCGCACCCGGCCAGCAGCAATACGGCGAACAGCGGGGTGAATCTCCTGTTAAACGGGGATCGCATAGTAGGTTACCTGAACAGAAATTATTGGGATAACTGTCCTGAAACTTCCATCTGGTCAAGACGCGTTAACAGCTTGCGCGTCAGCTTTTCAAGCTGTTGCTGTTCATCATCGTTCAGCGTGGACCACAGGAAATGCAGACATTTGTGCTGCGGTGGCAGCAGTTGGTTGAGAAACTCTTCTCCCTGCGGCGTCATGTGCAAATGCAGGCAACGACGGTCATGGTCGCTTTCCCGGCGTTCAATCCAGCCGCGTTTTTCCAGTTCATCGGCAATCCGCGTGGCATTGGTGCGTGACGAGCCCAGAGCAGAGCTTAGCTCAGAAGGCTGGATGCTGTGATTCTCCTGCGCATCCAGAGTAATCAGCGCCATAAACAGTGTTTCGTTAATCCCTTGTGCCTTGAGCATTTTATTGCGGTTTTCCAGCAGCTTGCTTTGCATGTGCATGCACAGCCGGGTCAGCAGAATTTCCTGATAAGGAAAATCTTTCTGACGTTTTGCGCGGAAATTAAGCATTTGTTCAATGGGAGTAAACGAGCTTTCCATAATTTGGGGCCTCATTAATTTCGTTCGAGATAGTAACGATAGTGATTAATAATGTAAATCTTCAGTCGTCCGAATAATTTAGCAATTCGTGTCATTTGTCAGCGGATTGTCAATAAACCCACTTTAAGCAAAGGGGTTAATGCGACGTGCTGCCTAAGATTAAAGGTTACCCTGACTGAAAATCATAAATAACTTTAATGTAATGCCAAAGGATGCCGCGCCAATCAGCGTCGACAAAATGATGCTTTTGGTTCGGTAAAAACACAGGCCCAGCGCGGCGAAACCGACCAGAGTGGGCCACAGCTTGTCCGGTTCACGCATCACTACCGGGGTGCTGGAAACCACCAGCAACGCGCAGATTGAGGCGATGCCGATGCTGTCGAGCAACAGTGCGGTTTTACCGCGTTTGATTCCCGGTTGTGCCCGCGCAGGCGCCAAACGCAAGGGTAAGTAGCGGAACAGATAATTAGCACAGCCGACCACCAGGCCGATCACCAGCACATCAGTGTTCATCAATGGCCTCCGTTGCTGTGGGTTGGAACAGGGCTGCGATACAACCGGCGCTGATGCCGGCCAAAATGGCCACTGGGATAGAGAACAGCACTACGCCAAGCAGCGCACCGGCCAGTGCGGCGGCGATGGTCAGGCTTTGCGGACGTTTGAATGCCGCTAGCAGGAAGCTGAGGAATAGCGCCGGCAACATAAAGGATAATGAGGCTTCAATCACCGGGAACTGCTCTAGTGGCCCATTGCCGAACACGGCACCCAGCGCGGTGCCTGCGACCCAAGACAGCCAGGAGCAAAGCGAGATGCCGATCATCCAGTTCTCGCTCCAACTGCGGTTATTGCGCATCAATTTAGCGGTGGCGGCGGCGAACACTTCATCAGTCAGGCCAAAGGCCCAGAGCGCAGTTTTGCCGCCCGACATGCGCGAGACGATGCGGTGGCGCAAAGCAGGACCATACAACAGGTGCCGTATATCCATTGCCATCACGGTCAGCGCGGAAACCCACAGTGACATACCGGCGCTTAGCAAGGCGGTGATCACGAACTGGCTGGCGCCCGCATAGATGATGCAGGAGAAGAAAATGCTCTCTAGCGGGGAGAACCCCAGCTTAACGGCGCTAAGGCCAAACGCAAAAGCCACCGGCACATAGCCGATAACGATCGGTAAACTGTCGACGATGCCGTGGGTGAAGGTGGAACTTACGGCTGGGGGATTGATACTTTCTGCAGCTTGGCTTTGCATAATGTATTTGAATCGCAGGGTATATAGGGAACCAATAGTTTATCCCCAGAACATTACCAGAGAGTAAGTAATGTTTATACCCTGCGCCGCTAATAAATTCCAGCTATGACTATTCGCTTGCTAATCAGATGGCCGCCGGTCCCTGGGGATCATGGCGCTTGCCGCACCACCAGGTCAGCAGGTTGAGCAGGCACAAAACGCTCCCGGCAGCGGCAACGCCGGTCCAGCCCGCATGTTGATAGGCTGAAGCGGACAGCAGCGAGCCGAGTGCCCCACCGATAAAATAGCTGGTCATGTAGCCGGCGGTCAGACGGTTGCGCGCTTCCGGCATAATGCGGTAAATCACGCTCTGATTGGTGACGTGTACGGCTTGTACGGCCAGGTCGAGGAGCAGAATACCGGCGATCAATGCCCATAAGGATTGTTTAGCGAAAGCTATGGGTATCCATGAAAGTAGCAACAGCACCAGGCCCACGCTGGTGGTTAACCCGGCCTTGCCCTGATCCGCCAAATGTCCGGCGCGTGAAGCTGCCAGCGCACCGGCAGCGCCGACCAGGCCGAACAGACCTATCACCCCTTCGGAATAACCAAACGGCGGAGCCGCCAGTAAAAAGGCCATCGAAGTCCACAGCACGCTGAAATTGGCGAACGACAGCGCCCCGAGTATTGCGCGGGTGCGCAGCAGCGGAGTACCGCAAAACAGGGTGAAGATCGATTTCAGCAACTGCGGGTAATTCAGCCCCGAATGCTGCTTGTAGCGCGGCAGGGCGCGCCACAGGATAAGCGCCATCAGGATCATCAGTACGCTGGCGACCCAGTAAATGGTGCGCCAGCCGCCGATCGAAGCCAGCGCTCCGGCCACGGTGCGTGCCAGCAAGATGCCGAGCAGCAGCCCGCTCATAATAATGCCGACGGTTTTGCCGCGTTTTTCCGGGTGTGCCAGCGTCGCCGCCAGCGGCACCAGGATTTGTGCGACTACCGAGAATAGCCCGGTGAGTGCGGTACCGAGGATCATCATCGGCAGGGTCGTGGAACTGGCGGTGATCAGCATGCCGCCTGCCGCCAGCAGGGTCATAAAGACGATCAGTCCGCGGCGTTCAAACATATCGCCGAGTGGCACCAGCAACAGCAGGCCAACGGCGTAGCCCAACTGGGCGGCAGTGACGATAAAGCCGGCCTGATTTACCGATAAACCGAAGTTTTGGGCGATGGTTTCCAGCAGAGGCTGGGCGTAATAGTTACTGGCGACCGCCAGACCGGTGGCGATGGCGATCAGCACGATCAACGCTGGGCTGAGACCCGGCTGTGAATGTTGTTGGTTCATAGTTTTTAATCACAGAAAGAAGTTGGGCGCAGTATCGGGCAGGACAGCGCGTTAAACCAATGTATAATTTTCATTTGATTAATCTCATTTTTCGATAGATGCCATGAACCTGAAACAGATCCGCTTTGCGCTGGCGGTAGCCGAAGAGCAGAGCTTTACCCGAGCGGCACAGCGCTGCCATACGGTACAGTCAGCCCTTAGCCACCAGATAGCTAAACTGGAGGAGGAACTGGGCTGTGCATTGTTTGAACGTACCTCACGCCGGGTCAGACTGACCACCGCCGGGCAGGCGTTTATTCAGCCTGCACAACGGCTATTGGCGGCGAAGCAGACGCTGATGGAAGAAGTGCTCGCGGCCAGCGGCACGGTATCCGGCACCCTGACCATTGGCACTATTTCGACCATAAACGCGATTGATCTGACTGAAAAACTGGGCAACTTCCATCGTCACTATCCGGCGGTGAATATCCGGCTGTATGTAGGCATGAGCGAAGAATTGCTGGAAGACGTCCGCCAACAAAAAACCGACGTGGCGTTTGTCGGTATTTGGCCGGGGGATATCGATATGCTGCCGGTGTCGCATCGGCAGCTAACCGATGAGCCGTTGGTGGCACTGGTGGCGTCGCAGCATCCGCTGGCCAGCTGTCAGCGGGTCAATCTGCAAACCCTGTCGGAAGTGCCGCTGGTGGACTTTTACAGCGGCACCGGAGCCCGGCGGCAAACCGACCGCGCGTTTCAGGCCGCAGGTATCAAGCGGCATGTCAGTTTTGAAATTGATCATATTGAATGGTTGGAGAATTTGGTGCGGCGTGGTTTGGCGGCGGGCATTGTGCCGATTTCTACGGCGCAGCGTCTGAGTTCGCTGGTATCAATCCCAATTGAGGACGGTCCGCGACGACAGGTGTACTGCGTATGGCCGCAGCAGCTGTCTAGAACCGCCGAGCGTTTTTTGCAGTTTAGTGGGATAGATATTGCTGAATGAAGAGAGCGGAGCGCAGTGGAGAACTGCACCCCTGTACGATTACTTCTTGGCGGCTTCGGCGGCGGTTTTCACCCAGCCGTCAAAGGTGGCCTGATGCGCCTTGATCCAGCCATTAACGTGGCCCTGGATATCGGCTTCTGACGCCTGACCTTCATGCATCCGCAGGTTCTGCGCATTCACGTCGCTAATCGGCAACTTCATGATGGCAAACAGCTTGGCGGCTGCCGGGTTGGCTTCGGCCCATTTCTTGTTGGCGGCAATGCGCATGGTATTCACCGGGAAACCATAGTTGGCACCGTTTGGCAGCTTGGTATCCATATCTTTCAGCTCGCCCGGCATGGCGGAGAACGGCACCTGCAGCCAGACGACGTCACGGCCCGGTACCAGCACGTCACTCACCCAGTACGGCGTCCAGGTGTAATACAGCACCGGTTTGCCTTCTTTGTAGCGAGTGATGGTGTCGGCAATCATCGCCGCGTAGTTGCCCTGGTTGTGTTCGACGGTCTTATCCAGGCCGTAGGCCTTGATGTGGTGGTTAATCGCCGCTTCACAGCCCCAGCCTGGCGTACAACCGGTCAGATCGGCCTTGCCGTCACCGTTGGTGTCAAACAGCTTGGCGATCTTCGGATCTTTCAACTGCTCAACGTTGGTGATGTGGTATTTGTCAGCGGTTTTTTTGTCGATCAGGTAGCCCTGCGCCGCGCCGTTGACGTAAACCCCTTCACGGTAAAACTTGGCGTCGCCGCCAGCGGCCTTGTACTGATCGGCGTGCAGAGGATCCCAGTTCACCGCCAGGAAGGTTGCGTCGCCAGAGGCGATCGACGTGTAGGCGACGTTATAGTCTACTTCACGGGTGTCCTTGACGTCATAGCCTAACTTTTCCAGTGCTTTGCTGACCAGTAGCGTCTGGAAGGTTTCTTCAGATATGGTGCTTTGCACCGGCTGAACGCTAATGCCTTTACCCGGCAAGTCCGCGGCGGAAACCGCCTGTGAGCTAATCAATGTGGTAAGGGCAACCGCCCAGATTCCTGTAGTGCGCATAGTGAAATACCTTTTTTATGTTATGAAGCCGGGATTTCCGGCACGTCGGGATTATTTCGCTGCTGCAGCGGTGCTGACCCAACCGTCAAAGGTGGCTTGGTGGGCTTTAATCCAGCCGTCTACGTGGCGTTGTATATCGTCGGCGCTGTTCTCGCCCTTGTGCATCCGCAGGTTCTGCGCGTTCACGTCCGCCAGCGGCAGTTTCATGATGGCGAACAGTTTGGCGGCGGCCGGGTTAGCCTCGGCCCATTGCTTGTTGGCGACGATATGTTCGTTGTTGACGGAAAAACCGTAATTTTTGCCGTTCGGCAAGGCGGTATCCTTGTCTTTCAACGAACCTGGGCTGGCGGAGAACGGCACGGTTAACCAAACCACATCACGACCCGGTGCCAGCTCATCGCTCACCCAGTACGGCGTCCAGGTGAAATACAGCACCGGTTTACCCTGTTTGTAGCGAGTCAGGGTGTCGGCGATGATGGCGGAGTAATTGCCCTGGTTTTGAGTCACTGTGTTGCTCAGGCCATAGGCTTTGATATGGGTGTTAATGACGTTGCCGCACACCCAGCCCGGTTCGCAGCCGGCCAGATCGGCCTTGCCGTCGCCGTCGGCGTCAAACAGCTTGGCCAACTTGGGATCTTTCAACTGCGAAATATCGTGGATGTGGTATTGGTCGGCGGTTTTCTTGTCGATCAGATAACCCTGGGCCGCATTGGTAATATAGGCACCTTGGCGATAAAACTTTTTGTCGCCGCCGGCGCTTTGGTACATGTCGGTTTGCAGCGGCTCCCAGTTTACCGCCATATAGGTGGCATCACCGGAGGCGATAGAGGTATAGGCGATGTTGTATTCCACCTCGCCGGTCGGCTGGACGTTATAGCCCAGCTTGGTCAGGGCACGGTTGACCAATTCGGTCTGGAAGCTTTCTTCGGCGAGGGTACTTTGCAAGGGTTTAACCGTGACGCCTTTGCCGGGAAGTTCGACGGCGAACGCCTGTGTGCCAAGCAATGAAGTCAGGGCCAAAGCCCAAATTCCTGTCGAGCGCATAGTGGTTCCTTCGATTTTATCGGTTCCCCCGACGCTGGCCGGGGGCAGGGCAATCAATTATGGCTTTTTGATGAAGGGCCGGGTGAGCAGGCCGATGGGACCGTGTGCGTACCAACGCCCCATGCCTTTACTGCGGCGATCGCGCCCCAGCGACTGGGTGAGGCGGTCGAGAATAATCGCCAGGATCACGATACCGACCCCGCCGACGGCGGCCAGCCCCATATCGAGGCGACCGATACCGCGTAGCACCATCTGGCCCAGACCACCTACGGCGATCATCGAGGCGATCACCACCATCGACAGTGCCAGCATCAACGTTTGGTTTACCCCGGCCATAATGGTCGGCATCGCCAATGGCAACTGCACTTTAAACAGCAGTTGGCGCGGGTTGGCACCAAAGGATTCAGCGGCTTCAATCAGATCTTCCGGCACCTGCTTAATGCCCAGAATGGTCAGACGCACGATGGGCGGCAGGGCGAAGATAATGGTCACCACCACTCCCGGCACGTTACCGATACCGAACAGCATGACGATCGGCACCAGATAGACGAAGGCCGGCGTGGTTTGCATGGCGTCCAGCAACGGTCGTATGACCTTGCCTGCGTGCTTGCTGCGCGCCAGCCAGATGCCGAGCGGCAAGCCGATGACGATACAGAAGAACAGGGCAGTCAATACCAGCGCTAGCGTCACCATGGCCTGTGACCAGGCACCAATAGCGCCGATGGCAATCAGTGAGACCAGCGTGGCGGCCCCCATACCGAGGCTGGAAAGCTGCCAGGCAATCAGCGAGAACAGCAAAATGGCTACGGGTGCCGGCATACCCAGCAGCAGTTGTTGAAAACCGCTGAGGATAAAGTCAACCGGTACGCGGATCCCCTGGAACAGCGGACGAAAGTGTAGCACCAGCCAATCAATGCCGTGGGTTACCCAGGAGTCAAACGGCACCCAGGTCTTGTGGAACGGATCCAGCAGGTTGAAATGCTCCGGCTGGGCCGGTGCGCTGTTAAGCCAGTCGGAACCTTGAGCGGCCTGATTCGCGGCGTCATGGCTAGCCGGTGGTGGCGCGCTGGACCAGGCGTCGCCAGCGGCGGGGGCTGAATTTGCGGCGTCAGTGGTCGGTGCGGCACTGGCGTCGGCAGGCGCAGTGGCCCATGGATCCTGTGTAGTATCACTCATTCGTTGGGCCCTCTTTATCCAGGGCCTGCAACAGCATGGCCTTGGAAATAATTCCGATATAGTTATTTTCTTCGCAGACCACAGGTACCGCGCAAGGTGCCAGAGCGACCAATGAAATCAGTTCGCTTAGCGGCATATCGGCCGGTACCGGGGCGGGAGCTTCCAACAGGGCGTCATCCAGCGTCAGGTTGGCCGCCAGCGCCTGCTTGAGCGAATCTACCGACACCACGCCGATAAATTTCTTTCCGCGTTCAACAACATAACCATAATCGCGGTCTTCATCCCGCAGCAGCTGTAACGCTGAGCGCGGACCAAAACCGGGGGTTTTACGAATAAGCGCGACCGGACGACGCTTGGCGATATCCTTGGCGCTGAAAACATGGCTGACATCTACGCCACGGAAGAAGGTGCGTACATAATCGTTGGCCGGATTATTTAATATTTCCTCCGGCGTGCCGACCTGAATCACCTCACCGCCCTGCATAATGGCAATACGATCGCCAATACGCATAGCTTCGTCCAAATCATGGGAAATAAAGACGATGGTACGCTGATGTTGGGCTTGTAATTTGACCAGTTCATCCTGCATTTCGGTACGAATTAATGGATCAAGTGCTGAGAAAGCTTCATCCATCAATAATATATCTGGATTATTCGCCATGGCACGGGCTAATCCCACGCGCTGACGCATCCCACCGGAAAGTTCATCGGGATAAGAATGAGCGTAATTCTCCAGACCGACCTGACGCAGAGCCTCAAGGGCTTTTTCCTGACGTTCCTGCGGCGGAATGCCGGCTAATTCCATGCCGAATGCGGTGTTATTCAAAACATTCATATGCGGCATTAGAGCGAATGATTGAAACACCATGCTGATTTTATTTCGACGTACGGTTCGCAGCGCTCTTTCGGATATTTTCGATATATCCTCACCGTCAATCAGCACCTGTCCGCGGGTGGGTTCTATCAGACGATTGAGAAGGCGTACCAGGGTGGATTTTCCTGAACCGGAAAGCCCCATGATGACGAATATCTCGCCTTCTTCAATGGCCAGAGAGGCGTCTTTTACGCCTAGTGATAACCCGGTTTTTTCAAGCAGTTGATCTTTTGTCAGACCTTTCTCAATCAGTTTGAATGCGCGATCCGGATGCTCGCCAAATATCTTATACAGATTCTTTACTTCGAGTTTAATTGCCATGCAATTTGCTGTTTCCTCTGATGAATTATCAAGCGATAAAAAATGTCCCAATAGAAAATAATAGTCCCCTATACCCTAACACAGTGAATATCTGAGACAACCCTCAATGTCTGATGAATGGGATATTAGCGATTTACATCAACTTTTCGATTGGTTATGGTAGTGCGGTGGATATTCAATTATTTTAATCTGATATTCTCCTTAAATGATTGGTTTTAGGTAAGAATAATCCTGATGCAATAATCTTGTTATTTCCCCGCTCGGGGCTGAATTCAGACAATAAAAAACCCGACCATAGGCCGGGTAAAAGTCATCAGTATTTCATTAATTTCAACGACAGGTGCCGATATCGAGGGGATATCGGCACATTCATATTACCCGCTTAATATGACAGCCAGATGTCAGCTTAAACCTTGCGATACAGGCGGCGTGGATGGCCGATATTGCCGTACATCATCTCTACGCGCACGAACTGGGTAGCGACGCAATATTCCAGATAACGTCGGGCGGTGGTTTTGCTGATACCCACCTGTTTGACCACGTCTTCCACCGCGTGCGCCGCCTCCGGCTGTTCGATAAACAGTGCCTGCACCAACTCCAGCGTATTGGTTTCAATGCCCTTGGCACTGGGCTCGCTGGAGAACTGTTTGGATTGCAGGTTATACAGTGCGTCGACGTTGCTTTGGTCGATCACCTTAAAGGTACGCTGGGTTTGAACAAACTGCATAAAACGCTCCAGCGAGTTACGCAGCCGCTTATAGGATACCGGTTTAATGATGTAGTCGAAGGCACCGTTGCGGATCGCCTGGCTGCAGGTATTCATATCGCTGGCGGCGGTAATGAAAATCACCGAACAGCCGGGGTTTTTCACCGCAGTTTCTTCCATCAGTTCGATGCCCTGGCCGTCCGGCAAAAAGTTATCCAGCAGGATCAGACGTGGCTGGTGGGCCTTGACTTTGGCTCTGGCCTCGGCCAGTGTGGCGGCATAAGCCACCGCCCGCAGAGCAAAGTTCTGCTCGATAAACTCGGCGTGCAGCGTGGCCAACTGCGGCTCATCTTCCACGATCAAAACGTCCAGTGCTTCTGGTTGCATCATTCGGGTGCTCGAAACGGGTTATAAGGTTTTAGGGATAAATAAAGAAAAAATGGCCCCGTGCGGCTCGTTGTCCGACACTTCTATACTGCCATGGGCCTGCGCTACGTGGCTGGCGACCAAATGTAAACCTATGCCATGGTCACCTTTGTCATCTTTGGTGGTGATGCCTTGCTCGAACAACGTATCACGCACCTCGGGTGCAATGCCGGTACCGCGATCGGCCACTTCAATCACTAGCTCATTGCTGTTATCGCTAATATAGAGTTCTACCGCCTCATGTGGCGTGGTGCAATGCAGCGTAGCGTCTACCGCATTATCCAGCAAATTGCCGATGATCGACATCAGTTCGGTTTCATTCAGCGCCGCCGGGATTTGCCGTAGCTGACAGGCGGGATCGAAACGCAGCTCAACGCCTTTCTCCTTCGCACTGGAGTACTTGCCCAGCAGCAAACCACAGAGTGCCGCTGAACTGAAACGCTGTGAAATAAAGTCGAGGATCTCCTGTGCGCCTTCCGATTGAGCCTCCACATAGCGGATCGCCTCGTCGTAGCGCTGCATATGCAGCAGCCCGGCCAGGGTGGCCGTCCAGTTAAGCTGCTCATGGCGCATGATACGCAGGTTGTCCGCGTAGCGTTTAACCTGGCTGAGTTGGCTGCTCAGGGTATTGATGTCGTTCTTGTCGCGGAAGCTGATCACCCAGCCCTGCAACTCTTGTTCCTGCATGATACGCACCCGGCTGGCGATCACCCGCACGTGGTTAAAGCGACAAACCTCGTCATGAGTGTCGTGCCCCAACTGGGAAGCGCCGAAGAAGTCCGGCTGTGACAGGATAATCTCGCCGATATTGCGGCCCATCAGAGCGGCGGCGGGCTGGCGCAGCTCCAGCAGTTCACGCGCCGCGTGGTTGATGGTGATGATCCGAAGTTGCGGGTCGATGGCGATGACGCCTTCATAGATGGCTTCCAGCAAGGCTTTTTGCTGACGCACCAGCAGCGCAATTTCTTTGGGTTCCAGCCAGAACATCTGGCGTTTTAAATTCTTCGACAGCAGCCAGGAAAAAACAAACAGGGCGATTAATAACAGCACAATGGATCCGACGATTTGTGTCAGGGTTCTGGCATTTAGATTGTCGATATGGGATTTCAGATAACCGACCGAAACAATGCCGATGACGTTATTATGCTCATCCATAATGGGCGCTTTACTGCGCAATGAAATGCCGATGCCCCCTTTGCGGATGGAAATAATACTTTTCCCTTCCAAAACTTCTTTGTTATCACCCCCGACCATCGGGGTGCCAACAATATTGGCGTATTCAGAATGATAAAGGTGCCGGGTTTGCTTATCGCCGATGACGATATAGCTGGCATCGCTGCTGGCACGTATTTTTTTCACCAGCTCGGCAATTTTAACCGGGTCGTTTTGTTCCACCGCGTTGACCAGCGAGGGGATCAGGGCAATTTCCCTTGCCTGCACCTGCGCTCGCGCGCCGAGATCGCGATGCAGCTGGGCATCGAGCTGATAGTAGGTGTAAGCACCAATAAAGGTTAACAGTACGCAGGAGAAGGCAACCAGGCACAGGAACAGCTTGATTTGAAATGAGAGCTTTATGCGCATGGTTTGGGAGGCACCCTGAGAGATCCTGAGCGCTTACCCTATCATGAGTCGCCGTTAATGTAATATTGCGCCGGATCAACTTGTGATCGCCGCCACGGGTTTATTCTTGGCGGGTCGCTGCATTCACGACTGCAATAAAAGTGATAAGTTTTAAAGTCAAAATAACGTTAACACCATTAAATCTACGATCTATTTTACATAACCTCAATTAACACCATAGAAACCATAACCACCATTAAAAACCCTTTTTTATTTTGAACAAAATCACAGCAGATAATCCGTGCATTTCTCTATGATGGCTGAACAAACTAATAAGAGGCCAGATTATGAGCACAACAGATGATTCTTACCTCGTCGCCAAAGATAAAGCCGCTGAAATACCGTTGCGTGAAAAATGGTGGCACATACTGGATAACTACAAAGTAGGGATTATTCCGTTGCCGTTCTTTGTTCTGGCCGGCGTGCTTATTTTGCTTGATTGCCTTGAAGGGAAATTACCCAGCGATATCGTAGTGATGGTTGCAACGCTGGCCTTCTTTGGTTTCGCCTGCGGTGAGTTCGGTAAACGCCTGCCGCTGATCGGCAAAATGGGGGCCGCGGCGATCTGCGCCACCTTTATTCCTTCCGCGCTGGTGCATTACGGCCTGTTGCCGGATGTGGTGGTGGAGTCGACCACCAAATTCTATAAATCGACCAATATTCTGTACCTCTATATCTGCTGCATTATCGTCGGCAGCATTATGAGTATGAACCGTCAGGTACTGATCCAGGGCTTCCTGCGCATTTTCGTACCGATGCTGTGCGGTGAGATTGCCGGCATGCTGGTGGGCATGGCAGTCGGTATGGCTCTTGGACTGGAACCCTTCCAGATCTTCTTCTTCCTGATCTTGCCAATCATGGCCGGGGGCGTCGGTGAGGGCGCGATCCCGCTGTCGATGGGCTACGCGGCAATTTTGCATATGGAGCAGGGTGTGGCGTTAGGACGTATTTTGCCGATCGTGATGCTCGGCAGCCTGACCGCCATTGTGCTGGCCGGCTTGCTGAATCAACTCGGTAAACGCTATCCGCACCTGACCGGTGAGGGTAGCCTGATGTCGAGCCAGCAGGGCGACAGCGAAATGAGCGCAGTGGATAAAATCAGCGGCAAGGCGGATGTCAGTACCATTGCCTGTGGCGCGCTGTTGGCCATCCTGCTGTATATGGTAGGAATGCTGCTGCACCGTATGATTGGGCTGCCTGCACCGGTTGGCATGCTGTTCGCGGCGGTAGCGGTGAAGCTGGCACACGGCGTTTCCCCACGCATTCAGGAAGGTTCGCAGGTGGTGTACAAGTTCTTCCGTACGGCGGTGACCTACCCGATTCTGTTTGCCGTTGGCGTAGCCATCACCCCATGGCAGGAACTGGTTAACGCTTTCACTCTCCAAAACCTGGTGGTGATTGTCAGCACCGTTTCTACCCTGGTGGCGACCGGCTTCTTCGTCGGCAAAAAAATTGGTATGCACCCGATCGACGTGGCGATTGTCTCCTGCTGCCAGAGTGGGCAGGGCGGCACCGGTGATGTGGCCATCCTGACTGCCGGTAACCGTATGTCGCTGATGCCGTTTGCCCAGATCGCCACCCGTATCGGCGGTGCGATCAACGTCTCACTCTCTTTGTTAGTGCTGGCTAAATTCTTCGTATAACAAAAAAACCACAGTTTTCTTTGCCTTTCCCCGCCCCCGCGGGGATTTTTTTGCCTGTGTCATCGCTCCTGCGGGCAGGCTATGGGTTTTGCGTCAATACTTAGCGCTGTCAAATTTACCATAAGGAGTCGTTATGTTCTGGAAAGGTTACCTGCTGGGGGCGGCGCTGGCCGTCATGTCGCTGCAAACTCTGGCCGCTGCGCCACAGGTAAAAATCCCCGCGCCGGGTTTTTATCGCATCATGCTGGGCAGTTATGAAGTCACCGCCTTGTCCGATGGTGTGCTCCGTTTGCCGGTGGACAAACTGCTGCTTAACAGTTCGCCAAAGCAGATCGAAGCCGCCTTGGCCGAGCGCCATCAGAAACAACCGGTGGTCACTTCGGTCAATGCCTATCTGATCAACACCGGCAGTAAGCTGATCCTGATAGATACCGGTGCCGGCAAGTTGCTGGGGGACGGGTTGGGCAAGCTGGTTGCCAACCTGAAGGCCGCCGGCTATCAGCCGCAGCAGGTGGACGAAATTTATCTGACCCATCTGCACCCGGACCATCTCGGCGGTTTGTCGCAAAACGGCAAGGCGATATTCCCGAATGCGGTGGTGCGCGCCAGTCAGCAGGATGCCGATTTTTGGCTGAGCGAGAGCCGATTGAAGCAGGCGAAGAGCGAAGACAAAGTCTCGTTTGAAAGGGCAATGGCGGCGATCAAACCCTATCAGGTTGCCGGGCACTTTAAATCTTTCGCCAGTGACGGTGAGTTATCTCCAGGGATCAGCGCGTTTGCGGCTCATGGTCATACACCGGGGCACAGCATTTATCTGGTCGGGAATGAAGGTAAAAAGCTGCTGGTGATTGGCGATCTTATCCATGTTGCGGCAGTGCAGCTTCCCGATCCGCGCGTTGCCATAAGTTTCGACAGCGATGCCAAAGCGGCAGTGGCTCAGCGCCTGCGAGTCTTTAGTGATAGCGCCCGACAGCGTGTGCTGGTGGGCGCTGCGCATCTGTCATTCCCGGGATTGGGTTATCTGAATCAGCAGGGTGAAGGTTACAACTGGGTACCCTTGGACTACGGCACCCTGTAAACCATTGACCGCCCTTATGGGCGGCTTGCATGATGACCTCAAACCGGCAAGCCTGCCGGCGCAGTGCCGACGAGGAGAGAGCAGATGAACACCACTACCCAACAGGTTGCCATCGTAACTGGCGCATCACGCGGCATCGGTGCCGCCATCGCCGAACGGCTGGCCACCGACGGCAAGACCGTGATCGTCAATTATTCAGGTAACCAGACCCTGGCCGATCAACTGGTGCGCAAAATTGAGCAAAATGGCGGTCGTGCGCTAAGCGCCAAAGCGGACGTCAGCGATGCCGCAGCGGTGGCAAAAATGTTTGATCATGTCGAACAGGCCTTCGGCGGCGTGGATATTTTGGTCAACAACGCCGGGGTAATTGCACTGGCCCCGCTGGCGGAAATGAGCGATGCCGATGCCAATCGGCTAATCGACATCAACCTGAAGGGTACCTTCAATACCCTGCGTGAAGCGGCGAAGCGTCTGCGCGACAATGGCCGCATCATCAACTTTTCTTCCAGCGTGGTCGGGCTGTTGCAACCGAGCTACGGCATGTACGCCGCCAGTAAGGCCGCCGTCGAGACGCTGACCAGCGTGCTGGCGAAAGAGCTTCGTGGGCGTAATATTACCGTCAATGCCATCGCACCGGGACCCACCGCCACCGGATTATTTCTGGACGGTAAAACGCCGGAGCTGATCGAACGTCTGGCGAAAATGGCACCGTTGGAGCGCCTGGGTCAGCCGCAGGATATCGCCGCGGCGGTGTCATTCCTGGTCGGTGCCGACGGTGCCTGGATCAACGGCCAAACCCTGCGTGCTAACGGTGGTATTATCTGATGCTTACGGCCAGTTTTTCCGCTACGGGATCGGGTATCCTGTGGCGGGAAATCCATCGTGAGGAAGTGTTTAATGGTAGGCCGTAGTAGAAGAAGGAAGGCGGGCAGCCAGATTGGCGATGGCGTCCGTTCACCCTGCAATAACGTTTGCCAGATCGACAGCGAAAAGGCGTGGTGCCGTGGCTGTTGGCGCACGCTGGATGAAATCGCCACCTGGTCGAGCGCCGATGACGATGAAAAACGGGCCATCTGGCAACGCATCCGGCAGCGTACCGGGAATATCTAAACGATAGGGGCGCTGCATGCTGCGCCCGTCCACTGGTTATCGTTATAAGGCGAAGTTATTCGCCCCTGCTATTAACCTCAGAAATCCCAGTCATCATCCTCGGTATTGACCGCTTTGCCAATCACGTAAGACGAGCCGGATCCGGAGAAGAAATCGTGATTCTCATCGGCGTTTGGCGACAGCGCAGACAGAATCGCCGGATTGACCTCCGCCATCGACGGCGGGAACAGCGCTTCGTAACCCAGATTCATCAGCGCCTTGTTGGCGTTATAGTGCAGGAAGGTTTTCACGTCCTCAGTCCAGCCTACACCGTCGTACAGCTCTTCGGTGTAACGCACCTCGTTATCGTATAAATCCTGCATCAGATCGAAGGCGAAATTTTTCACCTGTTGGCGGCGCGCCGCGTCGACCTTCTCCAACCCCTTCTGGAATTTATAGCCAATGTAATAGCCGTGTACTGCCTCGTCGCGGATGATCAGACGAATCAGATCGGCGGTGTTGGTCAGTTTGGCGCGGCTCGACCAGTACATCGGCAGATAAAAGCCCGAATAAAACAGGAAGGACTCGAGGAACACGCTGGCGACCTTTTTCATCAGTGGATCGTCGCTGCGGTAGTGGGCCAAAATGATGCTGGCCTTTTTCTGCAGCGCACGGTTTTCCTCGCTCCAGCGATAGGCGTCGTCGACGTCCGGCGTTTGGCACAGCGTGGAGAAAATCGAGCTGTAGGAGCGGGCGTGTACCGCCTCCATAAAGCATATGTTGGAGTACACCGCCTCTTCGTGTGGCGTAATGGCATCGGCGATCAGCGCGGGTGCCCCGACGGTATTCTGAATGGTATCCAGCAGCGTCAGGCCGGTGAACACCCGGATGGTCAGTTGCTGTTCCTTCGGCGTCAGCGTGGCCCACGAGGGAATATCGTTCGACAGCGGCACTTTTTCCGGCAGCCAGAAATTGGAGGTCAGACGGTTCCACACCTCCAGATCCTTGTCGTCTTCGATGATGTTCCAGTTGACTGCGCGCACCAACTGCGCCGGTTTAGTGGTATTCATAGATTGCCTCACAGTGCACAGGACACGCAGCCCTGCACCTCGGTGCCTTCCAACGCCATCTGGCGCAGGCGGATGTAATAAATGGTTTTGATGCCTTTACGCCAGGCGTAAATCTGCGCGCGGTTGATGTCGCGGGTGCTGGCGGTATCGCGGAAGAACAACGTCAGCGATAGTCCCTGATCGACGTGCTGAGTGGCGGCGGCATAGGTATCGATAATTTTTTCCGGCCCGATGTCGTAGGCATCCTGGTAGTACTCCAGATTGTCGTTGGTCATATAGGGTGCCGGATAATAGACGCGGCCAATCTTGCCCTCTTTGCGGATCTCGATGCGTGACACGATCGGATGGATGCTGGAGGTCGAATTATTGATGTAAGAAATGGAACCGGTCGGTGGCACCGCCTGCAGGTTCTGGTTGTACAAGCCGTGCATCATGACTGACTGGCGCAGCGCCAACCACGCTTCACGGCCAGGGATGGCAATATTGGCGTCGGCGAACAGGGCGCGAACCCGTTCGGTCTGCGGCAACCAATCCCGTTCGGTGTATTTGCTGAAATACTCACCGGAGGCGTAGGTGGAATCCTCAAAGCCGGCGAAGGCGCTACCGCGTTCGATTGCCAACTGGTTAGAGGTGCGAATGGCGTGGTAAGCGACGGTATAGAAATAGATATTGGTGAAGTCGATACCTTCTTCAGAGCCATAGAAAATGCGTTCGCGTGCCAGATAGCCATGCAGATTCATCTGGCCCAGACCGATGGCGTGCGAGCTGCGATTGCCTTCGGCGATCGACGGCACCGAACGAATGTCACTCATGTCCGCCACGGCGGTCAGCGCGCGGATTGCGGTGTCGACGGCTTTGCCGAAGTCCGGCGCATCCATGGTTTTGGCGATATTCATAGAGCCGAGGTTACAGGAGATATCCTTGCCCAACTGGTCATAGCTCAGGTCATCGTGGTAAGTGCTGGCGCGGTTAACCTGCAAAATCTCGGAGCACAGGTTGCTCATGTTGATGCGCCCGGCGATCGGGTTCTCACGATTGACGGTATCTTCAAACATCATGTACGGATAACCGGATTCGAACTGGATCTCCGCCAGCACCTGGAAGAATTCACGCGCATTGATGCGTGATTTGCGGATGCGCTTGTCATCCACCATTTCGCGGTACTTCTCGCTGACACTGATTTCTGAGAAAGGCACGCCATACACCTGCTCGACGTCATACGGCGAGAACAGGTACATCTCTTCATTATTTTTCGCCAGTTCGAAGGTGACATCCGGGATCACCACGCCGAGCGACAGCGTTTTGATGCGGATTTTCTCGTCGGCATTTTCACGTTTGGTGTCGAGGAAACGCAGGATATCCGGGTGGTGGGCGTTGAGATAGACCGCCCCGGCGCCCTGACGCGCGCCCAGCTGATTAGCGTAAGAGAAGGCGTCTTCCAGCATTTTCATGATTGGGATCACGCCGGAAGACTGGTTCTCAATGCGTTTGATCGGCGCTCCGACTTCACGGATGTTGGTCAGCAAAAATGCCACGCCGCCGCCGCGTTTCGACAGCTGCAGCGCGGAGTTCACCGCACGGCCGATCGACTCCATATTGTCTTCGATGCGTAACAGAAAACAGGAAACCAGTTCGCCGCGCTGCTGCTTACCGCAGTTGAGGAAGGTTGGCGTCGCCGGCTGGAAGCGGCCGGAGATCATCTCCTCCACTAAATCTTGTGCCAGCGCGGTATCGCCTGCGGCAAGCCGCATGGCGACCATGCACACCCGGTCTTCGTAGCGTTCCAGATAGCGCTTACCGTCAAAGGTTTTCAGCGTGTAACTGGTGTAGTACTTAAAGGCCCCCAGAAAGGTCTCGAAGCGGAATTTTTTCGCGTAGGCCTGTTGGAACAGCTGCTTGATAAAGGTGAAGTCATATTGCGCCAGCACGCTTTGCTCGTAATAGCCTTCTTCCACCAGATAACGCAGCTTTTCTTCCAGGTTATGGAAGAACACGGTGTTCTGATTGACGTGCTGCAGGAAGTAATGCCGCGCCGCCAGCCGATCCTTGTCAAACTGGATGCGACCTTCGGCATCATAAAGATTGAGCATCGCGTTGAGCGAATGATAATCCAGCGCGCTGGTGGCGGGCCTGGTCAGTTCTGTCGTTGCCAAAATGCGGTTACTCCCTGTCGAACGTTTGCAACGTCTTGTGTGGTGCCGAGCAGTTCAAAGCGGTAAAGAAAAGGCACCTGACATTTTTTGGCGATGATATCGCCGGCTATGCCGTACGCTGCACCGAAATTGGTATTTCCGGCGGCGATAACGCCGCGCAGAAAGGCGCGATTCTGTGGATCGTTGAGAAAGCGGATCACCTGGATCGGCACGGCTCCCACGGCGCTGCCGCCGCCATAGCTGGGCACGATCAAAATATAGGGTGTTTCCATCAACAGTTTGCTGCGGGCGCCGGCGATCGGTATGCGCATCGCCGGCAAGCCCAGTTTTTCAACGAACCTGTGGGTGTTCTCCGAGCTGCTGGAGAAATAGACCAGTGGGTTCATGGTAGGCCACAAGGCACCAGGGCGTGAGCCAGTGCGCCAATTTTGTCCGGGCGGAAACCGGACCAGTGATCGTCACCGGCGATAATTACCGGAACCTGCTGATAGCCAAGGGATTTGACATGGCTCAGCGCCTGCTGATCTTGGGTGAGGTCGATCACCTGATAACCAATCCCTTGTTTATCGAATGCGCGATAGGTGGCGTTGCACTGGACACAGTCTGGTTTACTGTAAATAATAATGCTCATGATTCGCATTTACCTTTTAGGCTGAAGGAAAGGCGGACAGGTCAGATAACGGAGCATTGAACGGCGTTTCTGACGGCGTTACCAACCGCTACATGTTCCCTGCGGTTGATGGGTTGAATACTATATGTGGATATTTAATTTATCAACCACGCTATATATGGTGTTTTGGCAGGATTCACGTCGAAGCCGCATCAGGGCTGGAAAAGCAGAGGGAAAAATTTTTTTTGGTGGTTGTTGGCGGGAAACCCCTCTCGGGCGAGAGGGGGGAAAGTGCGGTTTCGTCATTGACGCATGCTGATGGCCAGGCGGTTAAAGGCGTTCATGATGCTGATGGCGAAGGTTAAATCGGCAATTTCCGCTTCGCTAAAGTACGTCTGCAGCGCTTCAAACGCGCTGTCCGGTGCGCCAGTTGCGGCGATCAGGGTCACGGAGTCTGCCCACTCAAGCGCCGCGCGCTCGCGGTCGCTGAACGCATGACTCACGCGCCAGCCCGCAAGTTGGTCCAGCTTGGCGTTGTCAACGCCACTTTCTCTCAGTGCTTTACCATGCATATCCAGGCAGTAGGCACAGCCGTTAATCTGCGATACGCGCATAAACATCAGCTCAATTGTCGCCTTGTCCAGCGCGCCTTTCTCCAGTGCCATCAGGGCGGTCACCATGCCTTTGTAAGGGGCGGGAGAGAGTTCGGAATATTTCAAACGTTGCTTAATCATGGTCAACCTCAGTTAGCGAACAGCAGAATAATGAGGCTACTTTAATGGCGATATGGACTATGCTATAGAGCCATAAAATGATTATTTAACCAGGCCATGATGCGTCAGTTTCTCTCCTCTTTGCGGCTGGATGCTCAGCTCGCAGATCCTTTGTACCGGCAGATTTATCTGCGAATTAAAGACGCCATTGCGCAAGGAAGCCTGCTGGCGGGCAGTCGGCTGCCTTCGGTGCGTGGGCTGGCGAGCGATCTGGGCGTGGCGCGGGCCACGGTGGAAAGCGCTTACGGCCAACTTATCGCCGAAGGTTTTCTGCAAAGCCGGGGGCAGGCGGGCACCTATGTTTCGCCGCAGTTGCAGAACCTGCCGGTGCGTGCGGCGCTGGCGGTGGAGCCTTTGCCAACGGTGATGGCAAATCCGCTGCATCCGAACGGCACCACCCAGCCGTTTCAACTGGGGCTACCGGCGTTGGATGCCTTTCCTCGCGCATTGTGGCAGCGGATTGTCGGCCGCCAGTTACGCACCAGCCCACTGGCTGCTCTAGCCCATCCTTCAACTCAGGGATTGCCTGAACTGCGTGCGGCGATCGTCAATTATTTGCAGCTTTCACGCGGTATCAGCTGCCGACCGGAACAGGTATTTATCTGCGCCGGCTATCAGGCGCTGCTGGATTTGGTGATCGGTACCTTGCTCAAGCCGGACGATCAGGTCTGGCTTGAGGATCCGGGCTATCCGGTGACGCTGCCGTTGTTTCAAGCCGCCGGCATGCGGCCGGTGGCGGTACCGGTCGATAAACAGGGCATGAATATTGCCACCGGCATGGCCAGGGCACCTCAGGCTCGTATGGCGGTGCTGACGCCGACCCATCAAAGTCCGTTGGGGGTCTCGCTTAGCCTGGCGCGGCGCATGGCATTGCTGGAATGGGCGCAACAGCAGACGGCATGGGTGATTGAAGATGACTACGACAGTGAGGTTCGTTACCACGGCAGGCCGTTGCCACCGCTGAAAAGTCTCGATCGTCAGGGGCGGGTGCTTTACGCCGGAACCTTCAGCAAAACGCTGTTCCCGGCATTGCGCATGGCGTATTTAGTGGTACCTGCAGGGCTGGTGGAAGCCTTTGGGCGCAGCAGTCGGCTGCGCGGCTGCGGTTGCCCGCCGTTGTTACAGGCCAGCGTGGCGGACTTTATAGAACAGGGGCATTTCTATCGCCATTTGAAACGGATGCGGCCAATCTACCGCCAGCGCAGAGCCTGGCTGGCGCAAGCGCTGGAACAACAGTTGAGCGACTATTTGACGGTGGCGTCGCAGGACGGCGGCATTCAACTATTGGCTCGTTTTAAACAGGATGGAGAGGATCGGCGCTTGGCGCAGGACGCCTGGCAGTGCGGGTTGTCGGTGCAGGCTCTATCGGACTGGCGAATCACAGAACCTGCAGGGATTGGTTTGCTGATGGGGTTTGCCAACTTTACTCAGCAGGCCGAGACGGAACGTGCGGTGGCCAGATTGGCTGAGTTGTTCAAAGGCAGAAATTAAACGGCCCACGGTTTCCCGTGGGCCAGACGCACATCTGTTTTATCTTTATGACTGCAAGGGGTGTTAACGCCGGGCCAGCAGTACGCCAAGGACGATGCCGACAGCGGCCCCGATCCCAACGCCCTGCCAAGGTTTGTCACGCACGTAGCTGTCGGCTTGTTCGACGGCATCGCGGGCATGCTGTGTCAAATTGCTGGAGCCATTGAAGCGCGCACGGGCATCGCGTAAAACGCCTTTTGCCTTGCTGTGCAGCTCTTTCAGTTCCTCCTTGGTCTTGTCACCGGATTCGCGTAGCACCTCATCCAGCGTATCCGCCAGCAGGGTGACGTCTTGATCGATGTCGCGTTCTACTTTTTCTGATCTCTTAAACATTCGATTCTCCGTTTCGACACACGTCTTTTAAGTGTAGACCATTATTTTAAATGTGTTGGCGATCACGAAAAAAACGGCCTGTCCGATGGTCATACTGTCGCTGTACATTTGGTTACTCGGCGAAACCAATCACTCACGGAAGCGGCTCATCGATTCCTCTAGTATCTGCTTCAACGGCCCAACGGGGCTTACTGAAAAAACACTCTGAGGAATTAAAGATGAAAAAAGTATTAGCCCTGATCGTTGCTGCTACTATGGGTCTGTCTTCTGTTGCCTTCGCTGCCGATGCAGTAGTCCCAGCGGCTGCAGCTCCAGCTGCAACCACTACCGCTGCACCAGCCGCTGCTGCTGAGAAGGCTCCTGCTAAAGCCACTCATCATAAGAAGACGCACCACAAAGCAACCAAGAAAGCCCCAGCTCAGAAAGCTCAGGCTGCTAAAAAACACCACAAAAAAGCCGCCGTGCAGAAAGCTCAGGCCGCTAAAAAGCACCACAAAGCGACCACTAAAGCCCCAGCCCAGAAAGCCCAGGCAGCTAAAACTCACCACAAAGTAAGCAAAAAAGCCCCAGTACAGAAAGCTCAGGCCGCTAAAAAACACCACAAAGCGACCAAAAAAGCAGCGCCAGCCGCTAAATAAGTAAAGTCTTCGGGTAGCGCAGCATCCAGACGCTATATAAACACCCGGTTTTGCCGGGTGTTTTCTTTTGAGGGCAAGCTCATGATGATCAATCGTTATTTATTCGAAGTGATTTTCAGCGCCGTTACCCTGTGTGGGCTGATAGTCGCCTGGGAGCTGTTCCTGGCCGACGGTTTTCTCTGATTACTGCGCCAGCGTGGTTTCATGCAGGTGCCGCCAACTCAGCCCGGTTTGGGTCTGCTCGAACACCACGGTGGAGCTGCGTAGCGTTGCCGCCTGCCCAGGCAACATTTGCTTTTCACGGTAGCTGACCACCGCACCGGTCGGCCATTCGGCCACCAACGTCATCTCTTCTATAGTGATTTCCAGTCCCGGTTTAGCGGCACGATGAGCGTGGAAAAAAGCGCTCAGCGCGGCGAAACCCAGTCGACTGCCGTTTAACGCGATCATGCTGAACGCCGGGTCAAAACGTGCCAATAAGGCCTGTTCTTCCCCAGTACCTTTATCCAGCCAGTTTTCAATGGCGACATGAGCGTCGATCACTTCGGTAAAATATCGGTTCATCAATTTTCCTGTTGAGTATTGAGACGGCGCACGATGGCGCGGTTAGCGATGCGCAGACACAGCAGCAGTGGTACTAGCGTGCTGGCGGCGGCCAGGTAAAAACAGCTTTGGTAAGCGACGGCGGGTGAAAAATGTTCAAGCAACAGATTCAGCAGCAGGCTGAGCAGGGCAACCCCCAGGCAAAAGCTGAGCTGTCGATTGATATTCCACAGTGCGCTGGCATCCGCCAGTTGCTCATCGGCAATCTGCAGGAAAGCGCTGCTTTGCGCGGTGCTACTGCACAGGCTGCCGCCAAAACCCATCAGGGCGAAGGCCGCCAACTGCAATCCATGATCTCCGGCGTGGCTAATTTGCGACAGCGCCAGAATGCCCAGCCCCTGCAGCAGACAACCGGCGGTAAACAGCGGTCGTGGGCCAAAGCGGTTAAATTTCTTGCCGGTCAGCGTAATGGCCAGGAACGAGGCCAGCGACCAGGGGATCATCAGGCTGCCGACCTGCGCGGCGTGCATGCCCAATTGATTTTGCAGATACAGCATGGCGACCAGGCTGACGCCGATAAACAGGCCGGGGATGCATTGATAAATCATCATTGAAGTGCGCAGCAACGGATCCTGCATCAGCCGTAAATTCAGCAGCGGTTGGGCAATGCGCAGGCTGCGTCGCAGGTAATAGGTCAGCATCAATGCCCCGCCAGCCAACAACATCAGGCCCTGAAGCAGGCCATCGGCTTCACCCAGCCAGGTCAGCCCCAGCAGGATTAGCGTCAGTGCCGCGCAGGCGCTGAGCAGCCCATTAAGATCGAGCGGTCTGCGCTGCGTATCCGCTGCCTGCGGGTGTAACCACAGCGCGGCCAGCAGCAACGCCAGCGCCGCCAGCGGCAGGTTGGCGAAAAACACCCAACGCCAGTCAAGACTGTCGACAATCACCCCGCCCAGAGCCGGTGACAGCGCCGGTGCCAGCAGGCCGACCAGCATAATGGCGGCGGAAAGTCCGGCGCGTTCGTGGCTGCGATACAGCTGATAGGTCAGCGTTTGGCCGATAGGGATCAGCAAGCCGCCCCCCATACCTTGCAGCACCCGCCAACCAATCAACTCGCCAATGGAGCCGGCGTAGCCCGCCGCGGTCGTCGCCAGCATAAACAGTGTCAGCGACAACAGGAATACCCGTCGTCCGCCGATACGCTGTGCCAGCCAGGCGCTGAGTGGGATCACCAGCGTCAGGCCGAGAATATAACCGTTACTGAGCCAGGCCAGTTCACCGACCGAAGCCTGTAGGGCATGGCCGATCGACGGGTAAGCGACATTGGCGATAAACATGTTGATCAGATCGACAAAAAATCCGAGCAGATAGACGATTGCGACTTTGATGCGATAGGGCATGAGGCCTCCGGTTGAAGGCCCGCAGTGTAGCGGGTGGGAAACTGGGGATAAATCGGCTGCGAACGATTACACTGTCAAAATAATTTTGACAATAATAGGCAACACTATGCTTAACCTGCAGCGTTTGGCGATCTTTGTGGCGGTGGTGGATGTGGGGAGCTTCACCGCCGCAGCGGTGGCATTGGGGCAAACCAAGGCGGTGGTCAGTTTCAATGTCAAACAGTTGGAAAGCGAATTGGGCGTTTCGTTGCTGGTGCGCAGTACCCGGCGGCTGGCGTTGACCGATGCCGGTGAACGCTTTTATCAACGCTGCCTGCGGCTGCTGCAAGACGCGGAGAATGTGCTGGATGACGTGCGTCGCGATCACCACGGCCTGAGCGGGGTATTGCGTATCACCACCACGCCGGAATACGGCGCACAGGTGGTGGTACCGGCGCTGGCTGCATTTTCCCAGTTGCATCCGCGCTTGCGCATTCAGCACGTTTCTTCTTCTTATCATGCTGATTTGATTTCGGAGCGCTTCGACGTGGCGATCCGGCTGGGACAACTGGCGGATTCCAGTCATCACGCCGCGCGGCTAGACAGCTTTGCCATCCTGCCGGTCGCCTCACCGGCGTATCTGGCCCGCCATCCTGTTGGCTCGCTGGCGCAACTGGCACAGGCGCAGTGGATCGCCCACAGTCGATTGAGTTCCCCCTTGAACTGGCAGGTGATTACCCCGGAACGGCAGGCGGTGCTGTTCAAGGTTGAAGACACCGCCACACTGATGGGGGACAGCGCCGCCGCCCTGCTGGCTTTTGCCCTGCACGGTGCCGGGGTAGCATTGCTACCCGAATGGCTGGTGCGGCCCGCCATTGCCGAAGGCAAGCTGTGCCCGCTGCTGGCAGACCATCAATTTCCGGCGCAAAGCATTTATGCGCTTTACCCAAACACGCGTCACGTGCCGGAAAAGGTGCGGGCGTTTATTGATTTCCTGCGGGCGAGGGTAGCCACGGGCGAATAAACGTCATTATGGCCTCCACTGTCTTCTGGTGTACCCATTCACGCTGCGTGTTGGAGGAAGCGCATAACACCGCTGCGTCTTCCTCCTCTGCGGCCAGAATTTGACTGCCATTCGGCTGACACAGCGGAAGAAAATCGAAATGGTTACCTTTCGAGAGCCGCAGTGCATCAATCGGTTGCTGTCCTGCGTCTTTGGCCAGTGCGGCACCGCCAAGGCCGGGGAGCTGGCTGTCTGGTTCGAAACGTTGAGGTTCGATAACCAATAAAGGGGCGCTGAGCCGACGCAGGCTGGCAGGCAGCAGGTAAGGCACCATGCCGGGATCGAGGGCGACGGCAAAACGGATGCGCGGGTCGGTATAATCCGTATCAAATTGCCGGGCGGAGAGTGCGCCCAAATCAACCTTGGCCCCGGTATAAAACTGGCAGTTGGGTGACTGCGGGGCCTGTCGGCAGCCGCTGATGAAATCGGCCAGCCGGACTCGCCCGCCGATGGCGGCAATGGCACTGTAACCGCCCTTGGAGTGGCCGATAACACCAATCATCTGGCGATTAATGACTTTATCCCACTGGGGGGCGGCGGTGATGGCGCTGATCAAGGCGGAAATATCTTCGGTCTGTAACCACAATTCGGCGGAGAGCGCCGGGACAGAGTTGCCGGTGGTGCTGCCGGGGTGGTTGGCTGCTACGACAATTATTCCCTGTTGAGCTAACGCCGCCGCCAGCCAGGCCTGACTGGCATTATTGCCGCCGCTGCCGTGGCTGATAACGATCAGCGGAAAACGTCCACTGGCCACAACGGCATCCGGTTGGCTGTTGATACCGGTAAAGACTGGATTCGCCCCGATGATCCGTTGTTGATGGGTCTCGGTGGTGGGGTAGTAAATTTGGCTGTTCAACGAACGTGAACCGGCCTGAAAGACTTCATCGCGGGTGGCGACCTGATAAGGGGTCGCGCCGGCAACGCCGCACAGCAGTATCCACAACAATAACGCTCTGTTCATTTTCACTCCTCAAAATGTTGACCTGGGGAGGGTGGCATTGGCGGCGCTATCCGGCGACCTCGATCGCGATCCGGGTCGTTAAATGATTGTTTTGACAGTACACTGCCGGTTCTGTGTGAACACAACAAGATGCCAACAATGCCACTTATTCCGCTCACTTTTCTGTTTGGTTTGCTGTGCCTGGGGTTGCTGTGCCGCCTGGGACGACCGCGGGCGCAGCTTTGGATTTTCCAGCTATTGCTGCTGTTATGTGCCTGGCAAAGTTTGCTGGTGGGTGTCCGCTATGGTTATGGCGTGACGCAATTCAATGGGGTGCAACCCTTCGGTGCGGTGGCGATCCCTGCGTTGACCTATCTGGCCTTTTTGGTCAGCACCCAGGGTCGGCTTCGCTGGCGTGAGCTCGGGCACCTGACGCCGCTGGGGCTGACGCTGTTAGCCTATCTGATCGCGCCTTGCTGGTTGGATCCCCTGATTGTTAGCGTTTATCTGGGTTACGGCGTGGCACTGCTGTATACACTGCGGCGCGGTGAGAACGGCTTACAACAGGTGGCGCTGGCGGAAAGCTGGCTCAGTTACCGGTTGTGGCGTGGTCTGGGCATGCTGTTGATAGCCATCGCGCTGGCCGAACTGGTGATTGCACTCGATTTCTCACTGTTCGATGGACGGCAAGCAGGCGTGCTGGCGACCATCGTTAACTTGCTGGTGGCCTTGAGCCTGTACCTGGTGGTGTCCCGTAGCCGCCCTCTGGATAACCCGGTGGAGCCGCTGTCGGAGCCGACGACGGAGGTCACCGAAGACGAAGAGCAACTGGCCGAGTGGTTTGACCGGGTACAACAGCGGCTGCGGCAGGATGATCTTTATCTGGAGCCCGAGCTGAATCTGGCCCGATTGGCGCGCAAAGTGGGTCTACCGACACGTCGGGTGTCACAAGCCATCAATCGGCATGCGGGCATGAATGTGTCGCAATATGTGAATCAGCTGCGTGTCCACCAGGCGGCGCAGTGGTTACTTGCCAGTGATGATCCGGTGACCGATATCATGCAGGCGGCGGGCTTTACCACCAAGTCGAACTTTAACCGCGAGTTCTTGCGTATTTATGGCGTCAATCCGAGCGAATGGCGCAGGCAACAAACGCGTAGTTAAATAATAATTCGTTATAACTCTCACATTTATCATCGGATCCCATCGGGGTGTGCTGAGCACTGTTGCTTACCCCGTTCGATGCGAGCCATCTTCGATAACTGCAATCAGTTCCAAAGAAAAACATCTCCAGCTGAATAAACGTATTTTGTCGGTCGTGATGTTCACCTTCGTTTGCTACCTGACCATCGGCCTGCCGTTGCTGAGTTTAATCCTGCTATGTGTCGGCCGGGGGGTTCTGGGCGTGCTGTTGACGCTGCGTTTGCTGCTGCAAAACCGAGAAAATCCATAGTTAAGGATTATTCCTAAACCCACATCCATACCGAAAAATTTATTGTTTCATCTCATGATTACGGTAAGGTCGCTCAGCGGTCCAGAACGAGAGGAGAAATCGATGTATTTACGGCCGGATGAAGTGGCTAGGGTGTTGGAGAATACTGGCTTTGAGCGTGATTATGTCACCGACCAGTCTTATGGTTACCGCAAGGGTGAGCACTACGTGTATGTGAATCGTGAAGCGCGGATGGGCAGAACCGCGTTGGTGATCCACCCGGCGCTAAAAGAGAAAAGCGTGCATTTTGCCACGCCGACCTCGCCGGTACGCATCAGCAATCAGTACCTTGAGTTCCCCCTGGATTTAAGCAGCGATGCCCCGAGTGCGCGTTACGGCATTCCACACGGCTTCAGCTCGCGTGATGCGCTTTCGCGCTATATCTACAGCATGTTCCAGTAATGCTTCCCCCGCCAGCGGGGGACACACTTTTACCAATTCGCAATCGCTTCCTGATTAAAACGCTCATTGTAAGCGCGGCGAAACTGCGCCAGTTCGAAAGCGTCGATATCCAGATCGGCAAAGTAAAACAGCGCGGCCTCAGTGTGTTCGGCATGCAGTTCCGGCGATAACCCGGCGCGCACCAGCGTTTCCCGCCACAGGGCTATCTGGTGGTCATCTGCCTGTTTGATAAAGGTCAGGTAGATAAACAGCAAATAGGCCGCCTGGTGCATTTCTTCGGTGTAACCGTTGTTCAGCACGCGGATAAAAGTCTGGCTGTTGCGGCTGCCCATCTCCTGAATCATGGATTCAATCAGCATCGGTTTTACTTTCAGCAGGTGGGCCAGAGAGTCGATGGCTTTGCGAGTATCGGAAGTCAGAATACGGTAACCAATAATAAATACAACGATCAGGGCAGCGATGATGATCCAGGTCATTTATGATTTATAACACTCTCAGAACGCCAGTATTTGGCAGGAGGCGCTGTGTGACAGCGCCCGGTGTCAACGCTGTTCGCCGCTGAAATTGTCGGCTGCCCGCTGTTGATGACGCAGGTGGTGGTTGAAGGTGGCAGCATCCTTGGCCAGCGCGTCCAGATGGGCGCCCAGCATTTTGATTTGCTTCACTAACGCGTGCTGTTCCGGCACTGAACTGGCGGTGCTCAGCTTGCGCACCAGCTGCTCATTTTGCATACGCAATGCGACTTCACGCTGTTTAGCCTCTTCCAGCAACTGCTGCAGTGCCTGATAGCTGTGCTGCCACTCACGGTGCTGCTTTTCGAAGCTGGCCTGCAACTCGCTCATGGCATTTTGAAACTGGGTTTCCAGCTCGCGCATTTTCATGGGATCGATCCTTTGCGGCACTCAATAATGGTTTAGCAGTATAACGAAAACTACACAGAACCTCACCCGTTGACGACAATTGCGGAAAATTCCCGGCTTGCAACCGGGGCGCGCCGTCTTACAATCTGTTTCATCCCCGGTATTAAAGGCCCAGTCTAAGAGTGGCAGAAAGATGAGCAACCAGGACAAAGACTTTTTTGAGCAGGCGATGGCGGATGTCATCCCGTTATCCAGCGCCCCCGAGACCCTGTACCTTAAACCGCAGGAGACGATGGATAAAAGTGCGCGGCGTGAGGCGCAGGCGCTGCGGCAGGAAAACTTTCTCAGTACCGGTTTTCTCGAACTGATCCCTTGCGAAGTCCCGTTGGAATACAAAGGCGAGGGGATCCAGCAGGGGGTACTGGACAAGCTGAGCCATGGCCGCTATCCGCCGCAGGCCAGCCTGAACCTGCTGAAACAATCGGTGGAGGCTGCGCGGCAAGCGCTGTTCCGCTTTATTTTGCAGGCAGAAAAGCAAAACCTGCGTTCGCTGCTGATTATCCACGGACGCGGGCGGGAAGAAGAGAGCCATGCCAATATCATTCGCAGCTATCTTGCCAAATGGTTGGCACAGTTTGAACAGGTGCAGGCTTTTTGTCGGGCGCTGCCGCGTGACGGCGGTGAAGGTGCCTGCTATGTCACGTTGCGCAAATCGGCGCAGGCCAGGGCGGATAATTTCGAGCGCCACGCCAAGCGCAGCCGTTAGAAAATAACAGCCGGCAGAGCGGCTACCGGCTGGAAGTGGCTATTTATTGAAGAATTTGTAGTCCAGTGAATAACGCCCGGCGCCGGTAACCGCCAGCAGCAGCAGCCCGCCGATAATGCTGATATTTTTAAAGAAGTTTATTTCGTTGCCCATCATTTCCATGCCGGTCATTTTCCAGAACGGGTGACCGATAAAGGCGGTGCAGAGAACATAAACGGCAAAAATAACCGCAATAGGCCGAGTAAATAACCCGAGAATAAGCGCGATGCCAAAAAAGAACTCAACCACCACGGCGATAATCGCCGCCAAATACGGCATTGGCGTACCATAACCCTCCATTGCCGTCACGGTTGCGCCAAAGCTGGTCAGCTTCATCCAGCCAAAAATGATAAACAGGATCATCAACAAGATTCGAGATAGCAGAAGAACGCCGTCTTTTGAGCTTTCACCCATTTTGAACTCCTCAGCCACTGTCACGATTATGTTGTGTTGTTGATTAAATAGTAGACTAATATCAGCTTTGTTCTAGACCCTTCATCTTTCAAGCTGCAGCTTAAAAGCTATAGGGTATAAATTTATGTATTTTTAAGATGGGATAAATTTATGGATTTTGAAATTCTGGCAGATGAAAAACGTTTCTATATAAACGATCGGCAGGGAAAAATGATAGCCGAGATATCTTTTGTGCCGAGCGGCGATAAATTAGCCATTATCGATCACACTTGGGTGGATGAGGTGTTGAAAGGCCAGGGTGTCGGTAGAAAGCTGGTGGCGTTGGTGGTGGCGAAAATGCGGGCGGAAAACCGTAAAATTATTCCGCTGTGCCCGTTTGCCAAACATGAGTTTGACACCACGCCTGAATATCAGGATATCCGTGCCTGAAGGCTGAATCATCGGTGACTTTGGGGGAGGCAGCCTCCCCAATATTGGATATGTTAAGGATTTACTACGCAGGGCAATAATTATGCGGGTTTATGGGCAGCCAGAATAAAAATCATCGGGCGTTCTTTCTCTTCGTCCAGCGCGGGGTTTTCTGCGATTTGCCGTGCCGAAGGGCCCCATTCATTGAGGTAGTTCACGACGAAACCTTGCTGCACCAGCAGATTAAGGTAACTGCCGAGCATGCGATGCTGCTTGATCACCCCTTCCGCCAACCAGTTTGAAATGCGTTGACCTTCCTGCTGATAACCGTTGACCGGCCAGGATTTTTGCCCATTTTCGTCCAGCAACCAGCCCTGCTGTTTTGGTGCGGTGTAAATCGGGTGCTCAGCGGTGAAGATAAAATGCCCACCCGGCACCAGCGCCTGATAAACCGTGGCAAACAGCCGGGCCAGATCTTCGATGTAATGCAAAGTCAGCGAGCTGTAGGCTAGATCAAAAGACAGCGATGGTAATTGAAGCTGTTCCAGATCCTGTTGACGGTATTCAATGCCGCTATCCTGAGTCATCGCCCGTGCCTTATCGAGCATTTTCTCCGACAGATCTAATCCCAAAACGCTGGCGGCACCCTGTTCACGTGCGCTGCGGCAGAACCAGCCATAACCACAGCCGAGATCGACCACACTTTTACCCTGCAAGTCCGGCAGGACGCTACGGATGGTTTGCCATTCCGGTGCGCCGTCCAGCCCCTGTACCGAGCGGCTGAGCTGGGCATAGCCGTCGAAAAAGGCCTGATTGTCATAAATGTTTTGCGTCATAACGACTCCTGTTTGAGTAAATCGCTGCCGTAAATTTAGGCAGCGTCGTCATGTTATCTGCACATCTCGCTGATTTCCATGTTAAATAAGTAGGCTTGATTAAGGCCATATTTAACCCGTGGCGATTTGGAGCCGGTGCTTGAAGCCTGGTGGCCACAATTTTCCGGTCTCTATCTCTATTATTCTGACCGCCGATTTATTCCCGCGCCATTGCGGGCCTTTATCGATTTTATCAAACAGGCGCAGGACCACGGCTGACAGGGTTGGCGAGGTTAGACCAATCGATGCTCATGCAGCTTGATGGTATTCATGATGCTGTCCATCATCACCTGTACCCGATGGGGTAACACTCCACGTTGGCGGTAAATCAGGTACGCCTGCACACCCGCCTGCGCGTTTTGGATCATAAAAATTTTTCAGTTTTATTTTTCTACAAATCACCCCGCCAGCCCGCGCCGCTGCTGGGGTTTTGCGAACAGGGCCAAACTGAAAACTTTGAAACGGATTTCAGGTTTTTACAGTTTTGACGATCTCGGCAGGATCTCGCCAAAAATCCAGTTGATTGAAAGTTAAGGGAAAAGTTTGTTTTACGTGAGTTTTATGCTTGCTGATAGGGATCGTTAGAGTTTTGGAGGAAACCTCATGACGCCAGGCGCCGCAAGGTTTCGAGGGCTGTTAAGGGGTTTAAGTCAAACTGAAAAATCTGAACAGCAGGGAGCTAACAAAAAACCCGCATGTTAATGCGGGCTTGCTGGATTCAAAAGGTTTTACTTGGGCGCTATTTCACTAAACTTAAAGATAAACTCTGGTTCTTCAAGCCCACCGCTTAAGCCCATGCTCGACTCTCTGATGCAGCTTTCATTGTCTGCTATGAATCGGCCAGAAAAGACAACGTAATCGCCTTTCTTAAGGTTTGAAGCAGCATTGAAAATTGGAGTCCTGGGAGTTAGCAAGGTGTTATCAGAGATATCAGATAGCGCGTTATTCCAAGTTTTTACCGAAATATCGCGAGTAAGTTGAATGGTTAACACCCCTTTACCGTCACTATTAGAATCAACGGTATCAACTTTACCGACCCAATCTTTTACCGATTTATTCTTCAATAAACCACATAAGGCGTCTGTACGGTCTGCTTTAACTCCGCCTTTTTGCATGTCATTGGCGGAAGCTTTCGAGCCACTGATTGCCTGCTCAACAATTTGAATGAAGCGTTTTTCCTGATCAGGGTAACTATCTTCTACCCTTTCCTTTTTGGGTTGCTCTGTAGTTGTACTGCTAGAAAGCGCTGTTGTGCTGGTAGTCTGTTTGTCCTTACCAGAGATATAACCAATTACAATAAGAACAACGAAAATTATTAAAACCCATTTTAGAAATTTTTTCATGAAATCCTCTATAAATCTCCATATTAAGGAAAGCTAATGTTAACCCTTTGAGGGGTTCGAAAAAAGCCCATAGTGAGCTGATTGATAGGGATCTCTCAGAGCCAAGGCGGTTATTGTTATGTCGCCATTTTGTCGCCACTGTAAAGAAAAAGGGGCTACGCTTTCACGTAACCCCTTGTTTTATTTGGTGGAGCTGGGGGGATTTGAACCCCCGTCCGGAATTACTACACCGTCGGCACTACATGCTTAGTCCAATCTTCACATTCGCCGGTCAGCTGCGGATGGACACGCCACTAACAAACTAGCCTGATTGGGTTTAACGCTTCAGCCCCAGGCAGGACATCCACGCGATCTCTTTTGGGTTTGACCTCTCTTGATCCCCGTCCTAAGAGCGGAGGCTAGGGAGAGAGGGAATCTTCAGTTTCTTAGGCTGATTAAGCTGCTAAAGCAGCAGATTCGAATTGCGAGTCGTTTGCAATTATTTTTTTTGCGGCTTTTAACGAGGCAAACCGCCCCTCGGCATGCTCCTAAGGCCTCACAATCCCGTCGAATCCAGAATCAGCCCCAAGTTACGTCGCGCAGTATAACAGAAGTTTTACCCGATAAGCCAGTGGCTTATCGGTTGGCGTGTTTCATGATACGGGATTTCGCCGTCTGCCATTCACGATCTTTGATGTCATCGCGCTTATCGTGTTCTTTCTTGCCTTTGGCTACGCCGATTTTGATCTTGGCCCAGGCATTTTTCCAATACATGGACAAGGCAACCACGGTGTAACCGTCACGGTTTACACGGCCGAGCAGTGAGTCCAGCTCACGTTTTTTCAGCAGGAGTTTACGGGTACGTGTCGGATCGCAGACCACATGAGTAGAAGCTACGTTGAGCGGTGAGACAGTGGCGCCAAACAGGTAGGCTTCACCATCGCGGAAGGTCACGTAGCTGTCACTAATGTTGGCTTTGCCGGCACGCAGTGATTTGACTTCCCACCCTTGCAGGGACAGGCCCGCTTCGAATTCTTCCTCAATGGAGTATTCGAAACGCGCTCGCTTGTTTTGCGCAATGGTGGCAGAGCCGGGTTTGTGTGCTTTTTTCTTTGTCATAGTGCGTTCATTATACTGGATGCGTCAGCGAAAGAAATCCTTTACCTCTCAGCACCTGCGCAATTTTTCGCATTTTTGGCCTCCGCGTTGCATAGCAGATTTTTTGTTTGCCGATAGATAAATGGTATGATTTGTACGTTTTGTGTCTCACAGGAAATGATATGCCCCAGATCAGTCGATCTGCGTTAGTGCCATTTAGTGCCGAGCAGATGTATCAGTTGGTTAACGATGTTCATTCTTATCCCGATTTTCTGCCAGGTTGTACCGGTAGCCGGGTGATTAACGCGTCCAACAACGAAATGACCGCCGCGGTAGATGTTGCCAAAGCCGGTATCAGCAAAACTTTTACCACGCGCAATACGCTGCTGGATAATCAGAGCATCAATATGCAGTTGGTTGACGGCCCGTTCCGCAAGTTGATGGGGGGCTGGCACTTTACGCCGCTCAGTCCGGAAGCCTGTAAGGTTGAGCTGCACCTGGACTTCGAATTTACCAACAAACTGATCGAGTTGGCGTTCGGCAAGGTATTTAAAGAGTTGGCCGGTAATATGGTGCAGGCATTCACCCAGCGGGCGAAAGAGGTTTACAGTGTCTGAGATACGGGTTGAGGTGGTTTATGCCTTGCCGGAGCGTCAGTATCTGCGCAATGTGAAACTGGCAGAGGGCAGCAATGTTGAGCAGGCCATTATGGCCTCCGGATTGCTGGAACTGCGCAGTGACATTGATTTGCAAAGTAACAAGGTGGGCATTTATAGCCGACCGGCCAAGTTGAGCGATGTGCTCAATGATGGCGACCGGGTGGAAATTTATCGCCCCTTGATTGCCGATCCCAAAGAGCTGCGCCGTCAACGGGCAGAGAAGGCAAAAAAATAAGGCGCTGAGTGCGCCTTATTTTTTTATCAGAATTTTATCTTCCGAGTTGCAGCCTGTGACTGTCATGAAGAACTTGATTTGTCCCTCACGGGCCGGACGACAGTTCCTGTACTGATTACTTGGTCAGCGCAGGCTTGTTCTGAATATCGGTCAATACGCCCGCGCTGTTAAAGGTCAGCGTCAGAGTTTGCTGGGTGATATTTTCATGACCCGGCTGCTGGCGGAACACATAGAACCACGTTTGAGTACCGAACGGATCCTGCAGCATTGGGGTTCCCAATGTATAAGCGACCTGTTGCTGGGTCATACCTTTTTGGATTTTAGCTACGTCGGTTGACGTCAGGTAGTTCCCTTGGTTGATGTCAGGCCGGTAAACCACCTTCTCAAAAGTAGAACAGCCTGCACTCAGCATCACAAGAACCACAGCGGCGGCAGTCAGCGTTTTACAGCGCATAGTAATCACATTCCTTTAGGGCATAGGATGCCGATGATAATAGACCTTGCAGCAGTTGGAAACCTTTACAGGGCCCCAATATGACCTCAGGAAAGTAAAAAAGTTGAGCTTTTCTATGCAGCAAGCAGTTCTTTCGCGTTTGCCAGGGTATTTCGGGTGACTTCACTGCCGCCCAAAAGACGCGCCAATTCTTGCAAACGAGCACGTTTATCCAACGGTGACATCTTCGTTTCGGTTTCCGTGCCGTCAGTCTGCTTGCTGACAAACAGGTGCTGATGCCCACAACCGGCCACCTGCGGAAGGTGGGTGACGCACATGACTTGGGTAGATTCTCCAAGTTGACGCAACAGGCGACCAACAATGGCGGCCGTCGGGCCGCTGATACCAACATCCACTTCGTCGAAAATCAGCGCCGGGGTTTCCATCTTACGAGCGGTAATCACCTGGATGGCCAGCGCAATGCGGGACAGTTCGCCACCGGAGGCCACTTTTGCCAGCGCTTGCAGCGGTTGGCCTGGGTTAGTGGACACACAGAATTCGGTGCGGGTCGCGCCTTCAGCACTCAAATGCTGCGGCTCGAAGCGGACGTCGATATTGAATTTGCCGTGCGGCATGGAGAGTGCCTGCATGCTGTCGGTAATCAACGTGGTCAGCTCAGCGGCATAATGCTGGCGTTTCTGATGTAGTTGCTCTGCCAACAACAGCGCTTGTTGATGATGCAGCGTAACCGCCTCGGTCAGGTGTTCGTGGTCGTTTTCTTGCTGTGACAGCAGCTGTTGTTCAGCCAGCATTTGCTGGTGCAACTGCGGCAGCTCTTCAGGCGCGACGTGATGTTTACGCGCCAGGTTGATTTGCCGCGACAGGCGCTGTTCGAGTTCTTGCAGGCGGTTCGGATCCAGATCCATGCGATCGGCGTAGTGGCGCAGTTCATCGCTGGCTTCACTGATTTGGATTGATGCCTCTTCAAGCATATCCAGCAGGCCACTGAGCTTTTCATCCATGCCGACCAGCTCAAGCAGCAGGTGTTTGGCGGTATAGAGCTGGCTCAGCATATTACTTTCTTCGCTATCGGCCAGTAATTGCAGGGTTTGCTGGCTGATGGTCAGCAACTGGCCGCTGTTGGCCAGGCGTTTGAATTCGGTGTCGATTTGTTCAAACTCACCGGCCTGCGGCGCAAACTCGTTCAGCTCTTTCAATTGGTATTGCAGCAGTTGTTTGCGCGCGTCGCGCTCGATGGACTGCTGCTGATGATGAGCCAGTTCGCGGCAGCTTTGGTGCCAGCGCTGGTAAGCCTGTTGCATTTGCGTTAGCAGGGCGGGTTCATCGGCGTAGGCGTCGAGCAATTGTTTTTGGTGCTCTGGTTTGAGCAACAACTGGTGGGCATGCTGGCCATGGATTTGAATCAGGCGCTGGCCGAGTTCGCGCAGTTGCGAAAGCGGGACGGCGGTGCCATTGATAAAGCCGCGGGAACGGCCATCTGCGTTGATCACCCGGCGCAGCAGGCACTCATTGCTGTCGTCCAACTGGTTCTGCTCGAGCCATTGTCGTGCAGAAGGGGTATCCGCCAGTGAGAAACGGGCGCAGATATCGGCACGGGCGGCTCCCAGCCGGACGACGTTACCATCGGCGCGATTACCGAGGCATAGCCCCAACGCGTCGATGGCGATCGATTTGCCGGCGCCGGTTTCACCGGTAATCGCCGTCATACCCGGTTGAAAATCAATTTCCAACTCACGAACGATAGCAAAATTGCTGATGGTCAATTGCGCCAGCATGGGAACCTTCCTGTGTATAAAATCATAACTGTATTTTCATACAGTATAGACTGGTTTTATATACAGTAAAGAGGCTGGTGCAGTTTTTAGAATAATTTTTTTGACCAACCCAGCTTGGTGCTTAACGTATTGAAATAGCTGTAGTCCTTTGGGTGAATAAGATTCAGATGGAAATCACTACGGCGTATCAATACCTCTTCACCTTCCTGGATTGGTAACGCGATTTGGCTGTCGCAGCTGATCTCCAGATCGCTGCCAATCTGCGAAAACTTCAGCCGGATGGTGCTGTTGCCGTTGATCACCAACGGGCGGGCCGAAAGGGTGTGTGGGAACATCGGGACCAGCGCGATGGCTTCCAGCGACGGCGTCAGGATCGGCCCGCCAGCAGAAAGCGAATAGGCGGTCGAACCGGTTGGGGTGGCGATGATCAGGCCGTCAGAGCGTTGTGAGAAGGCGAAGCGATCGTCGATATACACTTCAAACTCAATCATGTGCGCCACTTTACCGGGGTGCAGCACCACTTCGTTGATAGCGGTGCTGATGCGGCACTGCTGGTTTTCTTTGTGTACGATGGTTTCCAGCAGGAAGCGCTGTTCATCGATATATTCGCCTTCCAGCACGTCGGCCAATTGCTGCAATGCGTTGTCGGGATCAAGATCGGTCAGGAAACCGAGATTTCCACGGTTAACACCGATAACTTTTATGTCGTAACGCGCCAGCACGCGCGCTGCACCCAGCATATTACCGTCGCCACCGACCACTACGGCCAAATCGGCCTTTTGGCCAATCTCTGCCAGGCTGCCGGTGACCGCATCTTTCAGCGCCAAATCCTGGGCTATCTGCTGTTCAACCATTACCGAATAGCCTCGGGCGACCAGCCAGTGAAATAACATCTCATGTGTTGCCAGCGCCGAAGGGTGACGCGGGTGGCCAACAATGCCAATACAGGCGAATTTTTTATTCATTGTTGTGATTTTCCTCACCGGGACCAGTTTATGCCCCACATTATGACCGGTTGACTTGAAACCCCGGTTTTGATCCCCATAATAAGCCAAGTTGCGAGATTAATGCTAAAACGCGGAGATATTCATGAGTAGTAAAGAACAGAAGACGCCAAACGAGCAAGTCTCGGAAGAAATGGAACAGCAGGAAGTCTTGCCGGAAGCGGCTGAGGGCGTCGATCTGCGGGATGAGCGCATTGCTGAGCTGGAAGCTCAACTGGCCGAAGCCCAGCAGCATGAACGCGACAGCCTGCTGCGTGCCAAAGCGGAAATGGAAAACGTCCGCCGCCGCACCGAGCTGGATATTGAAAAAGCACACAAGTTTGCTCTGGAGAAATTTTCCGGCGACCTGCTGCCGGTGTTGGATAACCTGGAGCGTGCGTTGGAACTGGCGGATAAAAATAATCCGGAGCTGACGGCGATGATCGAAGGTATCGAGCTGACGCTGAAGTCCCTGCAGGACGTTGTGCGCAAGTACGGTATCGAGATCGTTGGTGATATTAACGTGCCGTTCAACCCGGATGTGCACCAGGCAATGAGCCTGATGGAATCTGCCGATCACCAGCCGAACCACGTAATGATGGTGATGCAAAAAGGCTATACGCTGAATGGTCGCCTGCTGCGCCCAGCGATGGTCGCGGTTTCCAAAGCCAAGGCTTAAGCTAATTAAGTAAAGAAAAGGCACCCTCGGGTGCCTCAGACTGATGACAAACCTCATTCCTGCCCAGAGCGAGTAGAGGCCGATAAATAAAAATCAGGAAAATCAATTTATTGATTTTCGGCTGCTCACCACAAAGCAGGAAAAACCACGCTTTTTCCTGCTTTGTCAGAAACTTAAGGCACCCTCGGGTGCCTTTTTTACGTTTGAATCAGGCTAGCGGCAGTTGCGGCAGCCAGTCGATAGGTTGCAATCCCTGTTGCACCAACAGCTGGTTGGCCTGCGAGAAGTGGCGGCAGCCGAGGAAACCCCTATGGGCGGAAAGCGGTGAAGGGTGCGGCGCTTTCAGCACGTGGTGGCGGTTGCTGTCGATAAAGTTGCCTTTCTTCTGGGCGTGAGCGCCCCACAGCAGAAACACTACGCCTTCGCGGTTTTCATTCAGCGCGGCAATCACCTTATCGGTAAAGGTTTCCCAGCCCAGCTTGGCGTGTGAATGTGCCTGGCCGCCTTCCACCGTCAACACCGTGTTCAGTAGCAGCACGCCTTGTTCCGCCCAGCTTTGCAGACAGCCGTGGTCAGGACGTTCAAAGCCAGGAATGTCGGTTGCCAGCTCTTTATACATATTCACCAGCGAAGGGGGAGCAGGTACACCGGGCAGCACCGAGAAAGACAGGCCATGGGCCTGATTCGGGCCGTGATAGGGATCCTGACCGAGGATCACCACTTTCACGTCTGCCAGTTCGGTATAACGAAAGGCGTTGAACACGTCTTTTTGCGGTGGGTAAATGGTTTTACCTGCCTGACGTTCAGCGGCAACAAAGGCAAGCGTTTCATGAAAATAGGGCTGCTCTTTCTCCTTGCCGATAACATCATGCCAGGTGAGGGAGGTGGACATAAACGCTCTCCTTTGTTTTCGTTAACAATTCACTGGGCATAGCTTACCGTTTAGCTTCACTCAGTGAAACCCGCTTTTATCCTGACGTCTTTTCGGTTGATGCAAATAATGTTGAAAATTTACAAAAATAATTGCGATGTGTCCTGCGGGGAAAATTGACATAAAACATAAACTTGCCCCTTTTCGGTGTATGGGTACCCCGTGAAAATTGACTTTAATCAAAGAATTGCCCCGGTCAGACTGGTATACAGAACAACAAGACAACAATGGTTTTACCAAATGGCCGAAACCAACATTGGGTTTTCTTTCGAAGTAGAATTTTTCGCCCTTGTACGGAGGCAACAACATGATTACTGGTATTCAAATCACTAAAGCGAACGACCAGGCGCTGGTGAACTCTTTCTGGCTGCTGGACGATGAACAATCCGAAGCTCGCTGCGTTTGTGCGAAAGCCAACTACGCGGAAGATCAGGTCGTTCCGGTCAGCGAACTGGGCCAGATCGAGTACCGTGAAGTGCCGTTGGAAATGCAATCGACCGTTCGCGTAGAAGGTGGTCAGCACCTGAATGTGAACGTGTTGCGCCGTGAAACGCTGGAAGATGCGGTTAAGCATCCGGAAAAATACCCGCAGCTGACCATCCGCGTGTCCGGTTATGCGGTGCGTTTCAACTCGCTGACGCCAGAACAGCAACGCGACGTGATTACACGTACTTTTACAGAAAGTCTGTAATTGTCCGCGTGATTAATAAGGGAGCTTCGGCTCCCTTTTTTCTTGCCGCAACGGCCAGAAAGTGAATCCTGATCACATTCCCCGCAAAGATAATCGCTCGCATTACAGAACTGCTCCGACCTGCCGATAGCTACAGCAGCACTCATTTGGGTGCGGCATAGATAAGTCTATCGACAAGGAGTTGGCATGAGTATGTCTTTGAGTTTTACCTCTGCGGTCAGCCCTGCGGCCATTCAACCCCCGCTGGCCCGTGCGATACCGGAACCCCTGAGTTCGCCACAGCCGATTGAGTCCCCAGCGACCAAAGCCCCTGCGGTCACGCTTTCCCCAAACAGTCTGAATGCGCAGAATCTGCTGAATACGCTTGTGAGCGATATGTCGGCCGCTGTGCCGGTGGCTGCCAATCAGGGCGTGACGCGTGGGCAACAGTCACAGCAAGGGGACTATACGCTGGCGTTACTGGCCAAGGATGTTTACAACACCGCCAGTCAGGGCGTTGGTGGTTTCACCCGCTTGAGCGACGGTGCCTTGCTCGGTGCAGGCATTGACCCCGCCAGTCTGCATGACTCGGCATCGGGTTTCCAGGCCGGGATCTACAGCGATAATCAGCAGTATGTATTGGCTTTTGCTGGCACCAATGATATGCGTGACTGGTTGAGCAATGTGCGTCAGGCGACCGGCTATGATGATGTGCAGTACAATCAGGCGGTCGCGGTTGCCAAAAGTGCCAAAGCGGCATTTGGCGAGGCACTGGTGATTGCCGGCCATTCGCTTGGCGGTGGTCTGGCAGCAACGGCGGCACTGGCGACTGGCACTGTGGCGGTTACTTTTAATGCCGCAGGCGTTTCCGATTACACGTTGAACCGTATGGGGCTCGATCCGGCAGCGGCGAAACAGGATGCTCAAGCGGGGGGGATCCGCCGTTACAGCGAACAATACGACATGCTGACTGGCACCCAGGAGTCCACTTCGCTAATTCCGGACGCCATCGGGCATAAAATCACATTGGCCAATAACGATACTCTGAGCGGCATTGACGACTGGCGGCCGAGTAAACATATGGATCGCAGCCTGACCGCGCACGGTATCGATAAGGTCATCAGTTCGATGGCGGAGCAAAAGCCATGGGAGATCAAGGCCAATGCCTGACAGACGGCGCGTACGGCAGACCTTGATTATCGCCATGCTGGCGTTGGTTGCGATCGCCGGTTTGCTGATGATGGCTAAGGAGCAACAGATGAATCAGGAAAACTCTCCCTTCAACGGGCACGACAATGCGGCGCTGGCCCAGGCGGTAGCGCGTGGTGACACCAAGGGTATCCTCGAACAGGCAACGCAGGGGCGTCTGAGCGAGCAGGGCGACCGTCAGGTTACTTTGCTGCAATGGGCAATACTGGCACAGCAACCGCAAAGTCTGGCCTTACTGCTGGAGCTGGGGGCTGATGCCTCCATTCCGGGGCTGGATGGCAACAGCGCGCTGCATACTGCGGCGGCGGTGCAGGACTCGCAGTATTTGCGGCTGTTGCTGGAGCAGGGGGGAGCGGTTAACCCACGTAACGCGGTAACCGGTGCCACACCCCTGGCGACTGCCGTATTGGCCGGGCGGGAAGAGCAACTGCGGTTACTGTTGGTCTCCGGGGGCGATGTCACGTTGAGCGATCGGCTGGGCGATACGCCTTTGCATGTCGCGGCAAAAACCAATGCGCCGCAGTTGGCGTTGATGCTGTTGCAGGCGGGGGCGGATGCCAAGGCTCGCAATCAGCAGGGGATGGCCTTTCAGTTCTATTTCTCACAAACGCCAATGTCGTTGCAGAGTGAAGAAATGCGCGAGGGTTCTCGACAACTGAATGCCTGGTTGAAAGGCCATCAGCAGGCAACGCATTATGCACAACTGTAAGCGGGCATAAAAAAACCGCCTTCAGGTTAATGGAAGGCGGTTTTTATTCACTACGGCAGCATTACTTCGCGCCGTTGCTCTCAGGTTTTGCCTTCGGCTGGCGACGTTTGCCCACGTTTTTCGCATCGCGATGACGTACTTTCACCTTGGCTTTTTCTTTGTTCTTTTCTTTGTCGGCTGCGCGTTTGGCAAGCACCTTCTTGGAAGGCTTGCCGTTGCTTTTTTCGCTCGGCACTTTGGTTGACGGACGCAGCTCTTCGATCACCCGCGCTTTCAACGGCTCGTTCAGGTAACGGCCCACTTTGCCCAGCAGCAGGTGGTCGTGTGCCTCAACCAGCGAGATCGCGGTACCTTTACGCCCGGCACGACCGGTACGGCCGATGCGGTGCAGGTAGGTATCCGCCGTGCGCGGCATGTCGAAGTTGAACACGTGGGTGATATCCAGAATATCCAGACCACGGGCAGCAACGTCGGTGGCGACCAGCACGTTGACACGGCCGTCCATCATGCGTTTTACCGCTTCGTTACGCTTGGCCTGCACCATTTCGCCTTCGAGGTAACAGGTATTAATACCGGCCTCGCGCAGCCAGGCTGCCAGCTCATGCACGCGCTCACGCTTACGCACGAAGATCACGGATTTCTGCACGTCCGGTTGTTGCAGCAAATGCACCAGCAGGGCGGTTTTATGTGCCACATCGTCGGCGCGGTAGTACCACTGCAGGATCTTTTTGCGCTCGCGGCGTGACGGGTCAGCTTCGACTTCTACCGGCTCTTTCAGAATACGTTCGGCGAATTCGCGGATGGCATCGCCTTCCAGCGTCGCGGAGAACAGCAGGGTCTGGTTACGCCAGCGGGTTTCGGCGGAAATGGTTTCGATGTCCTGCGCGAAGCCCATGTCGAGCATGCGGTCGGCTTCATCGAGGATCAGCGTTTCTACCGCGCGGCAGTCGAAGTTTTCTTCTTTAATGTACTGCAGCAGACGACCGGTAGTGGCAACGACCACGTCCTGGTTTTCGCTGAAGACTTCCGCGTGGTTCATATAGGCGACGCCACCGGTGATGGTAGCGATATCCAGCGAAGTATGAGCAGCCAGTTCACGTGCCTGATCGGCTACCTGCATCGCCAGCTCGCGTGTCGGGGTCAGGATCAGTACGCGCGGTGGGCCGGACTTCTTGCGTGGGAAGTCGAGCAGATGTTGCAATACCGGCAGCAAAAATGCAGCGGTCTTGCCGGTGCCGGTCGGCGCCGAACCCAATACGTCGCGCCCATCCATCGCAGGCGGGATCGCCTCGGCTTGAATGGCGGTTGGGCGTTCGTAGCCTTTATCACGCAGGGCGTTGATCAGGCGTTCATCGAGTTCGAGCTCGGAAAAATTGGTTACTGTCATGGTCTACCTCTACTTGGGGCGCCGATTATAGACGGGTTGGCCGCGTTCTTCACCTATTTAAGCGGAAAGCATCTCTTTTCCCAAAAATCAGATTGCCTTATGCTACGCCAGTTTTGTATTCAGGTGGTTATTGTGAGCACTCAATCGAAAGCGAATTTTACTCCGCGTCGCGGCGGTTTTACCTTTAAGCAATTTTTTGTTGCTCACGATCGCTGTGCAATGAAAGTGGGTACCGACGGCGTGTTGCTCGGTGCATGGGCCCCCCTGGCGCAGGCACAACGGGTGCTGGACATCGGCAGTGGCAGCGGATTGATCGCGCTGATGCTGGCGCAGCGTACCGCCGAGAACGTGCAGATTGACGCTGTAGAGCTGGATGAAGCCGCCGCTGCACAGGCGAATGACAATGTGCTGGAATCCCCCTGGTCGCCGCGCATTCGGGTACATGCGCAGGATATTCACCATTTTTCCCAGCATCATGCCGGTGAATATGATTTGATCGTCAGCAACCCGCCGTATTTCGAGCCTGCGGTTGCCTGTCGTGACCAGGCGCGACACAACGCACGCTATACCGAAACCCTGACCCACGATGCCCTGCTGGCCAGTGCGGAACAGTTAATCGCGCCGCAGGGGACTTTTTGCGTGGTGCTGCCGCATGACATTGGCGAAGCTTTCGAAACTAATGCCCAACGCCGTGGCTGGCATACTGCGCAGCGACTGAATGTCAGCGATCGTGCGGATACGCCGATGCACCGGGTACTGTTAGCCCTGGTGCGTCAGCCTGCGGAAGATGCAACCGAGCAGAAGCTGGCGATTAAGTTGGCCGATGGCAGTTACACCGATGATTTTCGCCGTCTGATTACCGATTTCTACTTGTTTTACTGAGATGAAAAGGGCACCGCTATTGGTGCCCTAGCGATGCGATTAAGGCTGCAGAATGGTCGGCAACGCTTCCGGCAGCAGGTCCGGATAGTCCAGCGTATAGTGCAATCCACGGCTTTCCTTGCGTTCCAGGGCGCTGCGGACGATAAGCTCCGCCACCTGTACCAAATTGCGCAGTTCCAGCAGGTTGTTGGAGATGCGGAAGTTGGCGTAGTACTCGTCAATTTCTGCCTGCAAGGTATTGATGCGGCGCAGCGCTCGCTCCAGCCGTTTGGTGGTGCGCACTATCCCTACGTAGTCCCACATAAACAAGCGCAATTCATGCCAGTTATGTTGGATCACCACTCGTTCATCAGCGTCGTCCACCCGGCTTTCATCCCACTGCGGCAGCTGTTTCGCCAGCTTGATAAACGGCAGACGCATCATGATGTCTTCCGCTGCCGACCAACCGTAGACCAGACATTCCAGCAGTGAGTTGGATGCCATGCGGTTAGCGCCGTGCAGGCCGGTATAGCTGACCTCGCCAATGGCATATAGCCCGTCAAGATCGGTACGACCATGCTGATCGACCATCACACCCCCGCAGGTATAGTGCGCGGCGGGGACGATAGGGATCGGCTGGCGGGTCAGGTCAAAGCCCAGCGTCAGCAGTTTTTCATGGATCATCGGGAAATGCTGGGTAATGAATTCAGCCGGTTTATGGCTGATGTCCAGATACATGCAGTCCGCACCCAGACGCTTCATTTCGTGGTCGATGGCTCGCGCGACTACGTCTCGTGGTGCCAGTTCGCCGCGAGGGTCAAAATCGGGCATAAAGCGGCTGCCGTCCGGGCGTTTCAGATAGGCACCTTCACCGCGCAACGCTTCGGTCAGCAGGAAGTTACGCGCCTGCGGATGGAACAGGCAGGTCGGGTGGAACTGATTGAACTCCAGGTTGGCGACGCGGCAACCTGCGCGCCAGGCCATGGCGATACCGTCGCCGGACGAGATATCCGGGTTGGTGGTGTATTGATACACTTTGGCTGCACCGCCGGTAGCCAGCACCACGGTTTTGGCGCGGTAGGTTTCTACCTGCTCCAACTCGCGGTTCCACACATAGGCGCCGACGACCCGGCGAGTGCCCGGCAGGCCGATTTTGTTCGAGGTGATCAGATCGACCGCATTACGGCGTTCCATCACGCAAATATTGGGGTGGTTGCTTGCTTTCCCCACAAGGGTAGTCTCTACTTCTTTACCTGTAGCATCAGCGGCATGCAGGATACGGCGGTGGCTGTGCCCCCCTTCCCGCGTCAGGTGGTAATGAGCTTCGCCCTGAGCGTTGACCTCGGTGTCGAACAATACCCCCTGATCGATCAACCACTGCACGCAGTGGCGCGCATTGCCGGCGATAAACTCAACGGCGTCTTTGTCACACAGGCCGGCTCCGGCAATCAAAGTGTCATCTACGTGTGAGGCAATGCTGTCCGTTTCATCGAAAACCGCGGCGATCCCGCCTTGGGCATAAAATGTGGCGCCTTCGTTGAGCGGCCCCTTGCTGAGTACGGTAACCTTGCAATGCTGCGCCAGGCGCAGCGCCAGTGACAGGCCGGCAGCACCGCTACCGACGATCAGTACATCGCTAACATGTTCAGATGATGGTTGCATAGCGTATGATGTGCAGAAGAAGAGTGAAATTCATGTTAGCCTAATTGTCCGGGCAAAAGCCACGGATGGGTGACATCAACATAAAAAACAATGGCCATACGGAACTTCGTGTTCTGTATGAACTCCAAGCGAGTGCTTGCTCAGGAAAATAATGTATGGCTGGCAGTACAATTTTACGCGTGGAGACGGATTTGGGGAGAGTTTACCTCGGATGAGCGAGCAGTTAACGGATCAAGTTCTGGTTGAGCGGGTCCAAAAGGGCGATCAGCAATCGTTTAACTTACTGGTAATTCGTTACCAGCATAAAGTGGCGAGTCTCGTTTCCCGGTATGTACCGCAGGGCGATGTGCCTGATGTGGTACAGGAGTCGTTTATTAAAGCCTATCGCGCACTGGAATCGTTCCGTGGGGATAGCGCTTTCTATACCTGGTTGTATCGAATTGCTGTGAATACGGCAAAAAATTATTTGGTGGCTCAGGGCCGTCGTCCGCCATCCAGCGATGTGGATGCCAACGATGCCGAAAATTACGAAAGTGCGGGTGCACTGAAAGAAATTTCGAACCCTGAGAACTTAATGTTGTCAGAAGAGCTGAGACAGATAGTTTTCCGTACCATTGAGTCTCTCCCTGAGGATCTTCGCATGGCGATTACCCTGCGGGAGCTGGATGGTTTAAGCTACGAAGAGATAGCTGCCATCATGGATTGCCCGGTCGGAACCGTACGTTCGCGTATTTTCCGCGCCAGGGAGGCTATCGATAATAAAGTTCAACCGCTGATTCAACGTTAGCAATGGCGGACACAGGAAGGGTACTTAGGCATGCAGAAAGAAAAGCTTTCCGCTCTGATGGATGGGGAATCGCTCGACAGCGAGCTGCTGAGTTCGTTGTCTAAAGACAGAGCGCTTCAACAAAGCTGGCAGAGCTATCACCTGATACGTGACACACTACGGGGTGATATCGGACAAGTCATGCATCTCGATATCGCAGATCGTGTTGCTGCTGCACTTGAGAAAGAACCTGCACGTCTGGTTCCTTCTGCAGTTCCGGAATCTCAGCCGCAACCTCACACCTGGCAGAAAATGCCGTTCTGGCACAAAGTCCGCCCTTGGGCTAGTCAGATCACTCAGATTGGTATGGCGGCCTGCGTGTCGCTGGCGGTGATTGTAGGCGTACAGCAATACAACCAACCGGCTGCACAATCTGGTGCCGCTGAATCACCGGCGTTTAATACCCTGCCAATCATGGGGCAGGCGTCACCGGTTAGCCTCGGCGTACCGGCAGACAGTTTCTCCACCGGCAGCGGTCAACAGCAGCAGGTGCAGGAACAGCGCAAACGCATTAACGCTATGCTGCAGGATTATGAGTTGCAACGTCGTTTGCATTCTGATCAACTGCAGCTTGAGCAAAGCACCCCACAACAGGCTGCCGTTCAGGTTCCCGGAACTCAGTCTTTAGGAATGCAACAGCAGTAATGAAGCAAATTTGGTTCTCCGTCTGTCTATTGACGGGCAGCCTGCTCTACTCAAACATCGCCCCGGCGCAGCCCTCTGCGTCCGGGGCGTTGTTACAACAGATGAGCAGTGCCAGCCGTTCGCTCAATTATGAACTCGCCTATATCAGCATCAGCAAGCAGGGGATTGAATCACTGCGCTATCGTCATGCGGTGATTGACCAGCAGCCGCTCGGCCAATTACTGCATATGGACGGTCCGCGCCGTGAAGTGCTGCAACGGGGTGGTGGGATTAGCTATTTCGAACCCGGCCTGGAGCCCTTTACGCTGTCGGGCGATCACATCGTCGATGCGTTGCCGGCCATTGTTTATGCTGATTTTGACCGTCTGGCGAAATATTACGATTTTATCTCCGTCGGCAGCACCCGCATTTCCGATCGTCCCTGCGAAGTGATCCGCGTGGTTGCTCGTGATGGTTCACGCTATAACTATATTGTCTGGATGGATGAAGCTACCAAGCTGCCGTTACGGGTGGATTTGATCGACCGTGATGGCGAAACGCTTGAACAGTACCGGGTGATTTCGTTTGTCGTCGGATCGCAAGTACAAGGCGCAATGCAGGGGCTGATCAAGGCTAACCTGCCACCCTTGCTGTCGCTCCCGGCGGTAGATAAAATCAAGTTGAGCTGGAGCACCGGCTGGTTGCCTGCTGGGGTCGATGAAGTTGCACGTAACCGCCGCAAGTTGCCGAATGTGACCGAACCCGTTGAGTCGCGGCTCTACAGCGACGGCTTGTTCAGTTTTTCGGTCAACGTCAGCCCTGCGGGCAGCGGTGCCGGCCAGCAATATTATCGCCAGGGTCGTCGTACTATCCAAACCGAAGTCCGTAACGGCAATGAGATCACTATCGTTGGCGAACTGCCGCCGGCAACGGCCAAGCGAATCGCTGACAGCATTTCCTTCAAGGTGTCACCACAATGATGAAAGAGTGGGCCACGGTCGTTTCGTGGCAACAGGGCGTGGCGCTGCTGCGCTGTGAGCCGAAAGCCGGATGTGGCAGTTGTACTGCCCGTTCTGGCTGTGGCGCACGGGCGTTGAATGAACTGGTGCCGGAAACCGAACACCAGTTACAGGTTCATATCGCGCAGCCACTTGAACCGGGACAGCGGGTTGAGGTGGGGATTGCGGAAGGCAGCCTGCTGCGCTCAGCAATGCTGGTTTATCTGACGCCGCTATTGGGCATGATGCTGGGGGGCAGTCTGTTGCAATACTGGCTGGGTACCGATGCTTCTGCCGCGATTGGCGCACTGCTCGGCGGTGTTGCGGCCTTTATGTTGGCGCGTAGTTTGGCACACCGCCTCGGTGAACAGGCAAATTACCAACCCGTCGTTCTGCAAATTGGTTTACCGCCTGGGGCCATGCGCCTGAAAACGGAAAACCAGCCTCTGTGTTAAAACTGCTGCCGCGTCATCGCCGGGTTATGGTAGGCGGTGATGCGGGTGTAGATCATATGCTCCAGCAGCGCGATAAACAGATCGGCGCTGAGCAGCGAAAAATAGCCGATAGTAAATAATGCATTGCCCTGATTATCCAACAGGCGAATGGTGCCGCGCTGCGGATTATTTTCCAGTTCGCGGATCTGCTCAATCGGGATAGACCCCTGAGGTGTGATCAGTGCCGTTGAACTCAGGTTCAACGTTTGGGCCGATTGTCCTTTCCGATGGTCAGCCAGCAATTGAGTCAGCCAGCGAGCGCCGCAACTGAGATAGTGAAATGACAGCACTTCCCCCTGATACAGTGCATTCAAGGCCAGTGGTCCACGCTGTTGGATCTGCTGAGCGATAATGGTATCGGCCAGCCGCATGGAGTGGGAAACATTGCTGAACACCGGACACCAGGGGTGATCGGCCGACGCGCGAAACGCCATTACATCCAAGACTCCTCTGAACAAACGACCGCCGCGAAAACGATAAATATCACCAATTTTTTCAAAGGGAATAAATCGTTCTTTATGACTATATGGGTTAATCACCCGGACACCGTGTTCGTACAGGCGATAGGTCAATGCCGGCCGCAGGTAATGGCGCAGTGCCAGCAGGATACAGCCGAGTAAAATAGTCGCTGCGCCGGTTTGCAGTAAGGTCAGTACCTCATTTTCATCCATGTTGCTCAGCAGCGGCAGCAACAGCAGTGCCGCACCGAGAGTTAGCAGCAGCGCTGCCGCTGCAAGAATGCCCCAATTGACCTTTGAAAAATCGTGCCGGCTCAGCATTTGCCCTTTATCGATCATTATGCACCTTCCAATCAACACGCAGAGATATGCTGGTGAACCCCGGTGGGCATGCCGATGTAGTGCCCTGAATTATGTTTTATCGCGGTGTTCACCTTCATTTCTATAGGAGCAGCCGGCGAGCGTACATCGGGTTTTTCCTAAAGCCCGGAGAGCAAAGTACAATTCTAAGATGTTGATCCGAATATTATTTTATTCGGAATTAGGAGAGGGTTTATTGCGTTATTGGCGGTTATGTATTAATACACGATCCTGACAGCGGCAGGCGAGGCAATATGGGGGGAAGATTGTTATCACTTACCGTTTTGACCGCGTTGGGCTTTGTTAACATCCGCTTTCATAACCCGGAGCGCTCTGTAACATTAAAGTGTACATAATAGAACGCCTTCGCTGCACCGATCGCTAGGTTTTCAGTGGTGTGGCATGTAGAATGCAGCGATTCAGGCGCAAGACGGCCGAACCCATTCACTGTCGCTTTAGGTCCATGCGGGTTTCTATAGGCGAGTAATTCAGAAATACCAAGGCAGAAAAACTTTTATAATGAAGCACATACGAAATTTCTCCATTATTGCCCACATTGACCACGGTAAGTCGACGCTGTCCGACCGTATTATCCAAATCTGCGGTGGCTTGACCGAACGTGAAATGGCCGCGCAGGTGCTCGATTCTATGGATCTTGAGCGCGAGCGTGGCATTACCATCAAAGCGCAGAGCGTGACGCTGGATTATAAGGCGCAAGACGGCCAAACCTACCAGCTCAACTTTATCGACACGCCTGGGCACGTTGACTTCTCCTACGAGGTTTCCCGTTCACTGGCCGCCTGTGAAGGCGCACTGCTGGTGGTTGATGCCGGGCAGGGCGTAGAAGCCCAGACGCTGGCCAACTGCTACACCGCGCTGGATATGAATCTGGAAGTGGTGCCGGTACTGAACAAAATTGACTTGCCGGCAGCCGATCCCGATCGCGCCGCGCAGGAAATTGAAGACATCGTTGGTATCGACGCTACCGATGCGGTGCGTTGCTCGGCCAAAACCGGCGTTGGCGTACCAGAAGTGCTCGAACGCCTGGTGCGTGATATTCCGGGGCCGGCAGGCGATCCGGAAGCGCCACTGCAGGCACTGATCATTGACTCCTGGTTCGATAACTACCTGGGCGTAGTTTCCTTGGTGCGCGTCAAGAATGGCACCATGCGTAAGGGCGACAAGATCAAGGTCATGAGCACCGGCCAAACCTATAATGCCGATCGTCTGGGCATCTTCACCCCGAAACGTGTCGATCGCGACGTGTTAAACTGTGGTGAAGTAGGCTGGTTGGTCTGTGCAATTAAAGACATCCTTGGCGCACCGGTGGGCGATACCCTGACACTGGCTCGTCAACCGGCGGACAAAGCCTTGCCGGGCTTCAAAAAAGTGAAGCCGCAGGTTTACGCAGGCTTGTTCCCGATCAGCTCCGACGACTATGAATCCTTCCGCGATGCGCTGGGCAAGCTGAGCCTGAACGACGCCTCTCTGTTCTACGAGCCAGAGAGCTCCACTGCGCTGGGCTTCGGCTTCCGCTGTGGCTTCCTCGGCCTGTTGCACATGGAGATCATTCAGGAACGTCTGGAGCGTGAATACGATCTGGAGCTGATCACCACCGCGCCAACGGTAGTGTATGAAGTGGAAACCACCAGCAAAGAGACTATCTACGTTGATAGCCCATCCAAGCTGCCGCCACTCAATAACATCGAAGAGCTGCGTGAACCGATCGCCGAATGCCACATGCTGATGCCGCAGGAATTCCTGGGTAACGTGATCACTCTGTGTATCGAGAAACGCGGCGTGCAGACCAACATGGTTTACCACGGTAATCAGGTTGCGCTGACTTACGAAATTCCAATGGCAGAAGTGGTACTCGACTTCTTCGACCGTCTGAAATCTACCTCGCGCGGTTATGCGTCACTGGATTACAACTTCAAACGCTTCCAGACCTCTGACATGGTGCGTGTCGACGTGTTGATCAACAACGAGCGCGTGGATGCGTTGGCGCTGATCACTCACCGCGATAATTCGCAGTACCGTGGCCGTGAGCTGGTAGAGAAGATGAAAGAGCTGATCCCACGTCAGCAGTTCGATATTGCCATCCAGGCCGCGATCGGTACCCATATCATCGCGCGTTCGACGGTGAAACAGCTGCGTAAAAACGTTTTGGCGAAATGCTATGGCGGTGACGTCAGCCGTAAGAAGAAGCTGCTGCAGAAACAGAAAGACGGTAAGAAACGCATGAAGCAGGTGGGTAACGTCGAGTTGCCGCAAGAAGCGTTCCTGGCCATTCTGCACGTTGGCAAGGACAAGTAAGTAACAGCGATAAAGTCGCGAAACTAGGGAGTTTGCATGGCGAATATGTTTGCCCTGATCCTGGCACTGGCCACCTTGGTGACCGGGATCATCTGGGCTTTTGAGCGCTTCAGATGGGCGCCGGCCCGCCGAGCGAAGATTGCGGCGGTGAATGCACAGACAGCGGGTGCCGTAGACGAGAAAACGCTGGCAAAAGTGGCGAAACAACCGGGTTGGATTGAAACCGGCGCATCGGTTTTCCCGGTATTGCTGCTGGTCTTTGTGGTGCGTTCGTTTATTTACGAACCTTTCCAAATCCCGTCCGGTTCCATGATGCCGACGTTGTTGATTGGCGATTTTATTCTGGTGGAGAAATATGCCTACGGCATTAAAGATCCTATTACCCAGACCACGCTAATTGAAACCGGTCATCCGAAACGCGGGGATATTGCGGTATTTAAATATCCGCTGGATCCGAAACTCGATTATATCAAGCGCGTGATTGGTCTGCCGGGCGACCGTGTGAGTTACGATCCGATCAATAAGCGTGTGACCGTTCAGCCTTCGTGTAATAGCGGCCAGTCATGCGATACTGCATTGGCCGTGACTTATAACGACGCACAGCCAAGTGATTTTGTGCAGCTGTTCAGCCGCAGCGGCATGGGTGAGGCCAGCAACGGTTTCTACCCGATCCCACTGAGTGAAAACGTGCCGCAGGGTGGCATTCGCCTGCGTGAACGCCAGGAAACGCTGGGTAATGTTTCTCACCATATTCTGACCGTGCCGGGCACGCAGGATCAGGTAGGCGCTTACTATCAGCAGCCGGGCAAACAGTTGGCGGAATGGGTTGTGCCGGCGGGTCATTACTTCATGATGGGTGATAACCGCGACAACAGCGCTGACAGCCGCTATTGGGGCTTCGTACCGGAGAAAAATCTGGTAGGCAAGGCCACGGCTATCTGGATGAGTTTTGAAAAGCAGGAAGGCGAATGGCCTACCGGCGTAAGATTTAGCCGCATCGGTGGAATTCATTAATCCAGCGTCTATAAACGCAGCATTATATTTCCACTCGTTGTAGAATACCGGCTCTAGCGATAAAAAGTTGGCTCCCTGTTGGGAGCCACTGCAAACGAAACAGCTTTGGATTGGCTTTCGGCAAAGCAGGCCTGTTCCGTATGCTGCAAGTTTTTGACGCATTCTTGATCTATTGGTAACTCATGAACCCCATCGTAATAAATAGGCTGCAGCGGAAGCTGGGCTACACTTTTCAACAGCAGGAGCTCTTACTGCAAGCGTTAACTCACCGTAGCGCCAGCAGTAAACACAATGAACGTCTTGAGTTTCTGGGTGACTCCATTCTCAGTTTTGTCATCGCCAATGCGCTGTTCCAGCGTTTTCCTCGCGTAGACGAGGGCGATATGAGCCGTATGCGCGCCACGCTGGTGCGCGGTAATACGCTGGCAGAAATGGGGCGTGAGTTTGATCTGGGCGAATGTCTGCGTCTTGGCCCGGGTGAGTTGAAAAGTGGTGGATTCCGCCGCGAATCAATCCTGGCGGATACGGTGGAAGCCTTGATTGGCGGCGTGTTCCTGGATAGTGACATCCAAACTGTTGAACGACTGATTTTGGACTGGTATCGCAGCCGGTTGGACGAAATCAGCCCCGGTGATAAGCAGAAAGACCCAAAAACCCGTTTGCAGGAGTTTTTGCAGGGTCGTCATCTGCCGTTACCTTCTTATCTGGTGGTGCAGGTTCGCGGTGAGGCGCACGATCAGGAATTTACTATCCACTGTCAGGTGAGTGGTTTGAGCGAACCCGTCGTGGGAACCGGCTCAAGCCGCCGTAAAGCCGAACAAGCGGCAGCGGAACAAGCGTTAATAAAGCTGGAGCTTGAATGAGCGAAGAGAAACAATACTGTGGTTTTATTGCGATAGTCGGTCGCCCCAACGTGGGCAAGTCCACGTTGCTGAACCAACTGCTGGGGCAAAAAGTCTCCATCACCTCGCGTAAACCACAGACGACCCGTCACCGCATTATGGGTATCGATACCGATGGCGCCTATCAGGCCATTTACGTCGACACCCCGGGTCTGCACATCGAAGAAAAACGCGCCATCAACCGTTTGATGAACCGCGCGGCCAGCAGCTCAATCGGCGATGTCGAGCTGGTGATCTTCGTTGTGGAAGGGACCAACTGGACCGCCGACGATGAAATGGTGGTCAACAAGCTGCGTAGCCTGAAATGCCCGGTCCTGCTGGCGATCAACAAGGTCGACAACGTTACTGACAAATCCAAGCTGTTGCCGCACATTGCGTTCCTCAGCCAGCAGATGAACTTCCTCGACGTAGTGCCGATCTCTGCTGAAAAAGGCATGAACGTGGATACCATCGCGGCTATCGCGCGTAAGGTACTGCCGGAAGCGGAACACCACTTCCCGGACGATTACATCACCGACCGTTCGCAGCGCTTTATGGCGTCGGAAATTATCCGTGAAAAGCTGATGCGTTTCCTGGGTGAAGAACTGCCTTACTCGGTGACGGTTGAGATCGAACAATTTGTGCCGAATGAACGTGGCGGTTACAACGTCCACGGGCTGATCCTGGTTGAGCGTGAAGGCCAAAAGAAAATGGTCATCGGCAACAAAGGCGCCAAGATCAAAACCATCGGTATCGAAGCTCGCCAGGATATGGAACAAATGTTCGAAACCAAAGTTCATCTGGAGCTGTGGGTGAAAGTGAAATCGGGCTGGGCGGACGACGAACGTGCGTTGCGTAGCCTGGGCTATACCGACGACCTGAAATAAACCCACTAATGGACGGCTGGGAACGCGCTTTCGTCCTGCATGGACGACCGTACAGTGAAACCAGCCTGATGCTGGATATGTTTACCGAAGGTCATGGGCGGGTGCGTTTGCTGGCAAAAGGCGCGCGCAGCCGCCGTTCCAATTTAAAGGGTTGCCTGCAACCCTTTACTCCTCTGCTGGTACGCTGGGGCGGTCGTGGCGAAGTCAAAACGCTGCGTAGCGCCGAAGCGGTCTCTCTCGGTTTACCCCTTAGCGGCATGATGCTCTACAGCGGCCTGTACGTGAATGAACTGCTGTCACGGGTACTGGAGCAGGAAGCCAATTACTCGGTATTATTCTTCGATTATCTGCAATGTTTGCAGGCGTTGGCGGCAGAAGACGTTTCGCCGGAGCAGGCACTACGTCAGTTCGAATTGGCCTTGCTCAATCACCTGGGCTACGGCCTGGATTTCCTGCACTGTGCCGGTAGTGGCCTGCCGGTGGACGACGGCATGACTTACCGCTACCGCGAGGAAAAAGGCTTTATCGCCAGCCTGGTGGTGGACCATTACAGCTTTACCGGCCGTGAGCTGCGTGCGCTGGCAGAGCGCCAGTTCCCAGACGTGCAAACCTTGCGTGCCGCCAAACGTTTCACCCGCATGGCACTCAAACCCTACTTGAGGGGCAAACCACTGAAGAGCCGCGAGTTGTTTCGTCAGTTTGTCCGTAAACAGCCGGATCCGCCGGTCGACGACGCCTGACCTTTTCCCTTTTGCAGCACTGTCACCGAGTGTAAACTACGGTCACTGAAAATCGTTTTTTAGAGGGTTGTCATGGCTGATTTGCTGTTGGGCGTCAATATCGATCACATCGCCACGTTACGTAACGCGCGCGGAACCCAATACCCGGATCCGGTTCAGGCGGCATTTATTGCCGAGCAGGCAGGGGCCGACGGGATCACCGTACATCTGCGTGAAGACCGCCGTCATATCACCGATCGCGACGTTCGCATTTTGCGCCAGACCATCCAGACGCGCATGAATCTGGAAATGGCCGTGACCGATGAAATGCTGGATATCGCTATTGAGCTGAAGCCGCACTTTTGTTGCCTGGTACCGGAAAAGCGTGAAGAAGTAACTACCGAAGGTGGACTGGACGTCGCCGGGCAGCAAGACAAGATGGCCATCGCGGTTGAGCGTTTGGCGAAGGCCGGCATTCTGGTTTCGCTGTTTATCGATCCGGACCATCGTCAGATCGATGCGGCGGTTGCAGTGGGCGCTCCCTATATCGAAATTCATACCGGTGCCTATGCCGAAGCTGAAGGTGAACTGGCGGTGAAAACCGAGCTGCACCGCATTGCTGTTGCCGCGACCTATGCCGCAGAGAAAGGCCTGAAGGTCAACGCCGGCCACGGCCTGACTTACCATAACGTTCAGCCGATAGCGGCCCTACCGGAAATTCATGAGCTGAATATCGGTCATGCAATAATCGGCCAGGCAGTGATGTGTGGGTTGCCGGCAGCGGTGACAGACATGAAGTTGCTGATGCGCGAAGCGCGTCGCTAATGGCGGTGCTGGGGCTGGGCACCGACATTGTCGAAATGGCGCGCATCGAAGCGGTCGTGGAGCGCAGTGGCGATCGTCTGGCACGTCGCGTGCTGAGCGAGGCTGAATGGGAACTGTACCAGCAACATCAGCAGCCGGTACGCTTTCTGGCCAAACGGTTTGCGGTGAAAGAAGCCGTCGCCAAGGCGTTTGGCACCGGTATCCGCAATGGGCTGGCATTTAATCAGTTTGAGGTGTTCAACGACGGTCTCGGCAAGCCGAATATCCGCCTGCATGCTCGCGCTGCCGAGCTGGCGCAGGAGATGGGGGTAACCTCGATTCATGTTTCGCTGGCGGATGAACGCCGCTATGCCTGTGCCACGGTGATTATCGAAGGGTAACAGTTTTGTCCGGCGACAAAACCCAAGGGCGCCTGTCGGTGCCCTTGTTGATCTGACCGCAGTGGTCAGAGGCGGTCGGCGTGGTGCAGCACCACAAACTTGTCCCACAGCTGTTCGTTGGTTTCGTTGTGCTGTGGATCAACCACAATAGTGTTATCGATAGGGCACACCTGCTGGCAGGTGGGAACATCGTAGTGGCCGACGCATTCGGTACAGCGATCGGTATCAATCTGGTAGATATCCTTGCCCATCGAAATAGCCTGATTAGGGCATTCGGGTTCGCACATATCGCAGTTGATGCATTTCTTGGTAATCAACAGTGCCATGTCAGTTATCTTTTAATCGGTGCACACGAACAGGCGCGCAATCTATCATAAAACCCATTTTTCCGGGCGTTTTTTCACCTGTAGCAGCAGATGCGCTTAACCGGGCCGTCATAGTAACTCCGGTGGGTCGTTGGCCAACTGATCAAAATCAACCATTTCCTGACCATTGAAGACGTGCCTCTTGTCTTGTGCCATTACCGCTGAAGATAATTGTGGCCGGGTAATGGTGATCCCCGCCTGTTGGGCAAACAGACTGAGGAAGTCAAAGGCACTATGCGGATCCTCAATAAGAGTCCGTTGTCGGTCCGAATCAGAAAGCACCAGTAGGGGCACTTCATAATTCTGCCAATAATTGCCGCCATGGCGCAGGTAAAGTTTACCGTCAATTTCTCGGTGAGAAAGGCCGTGGTCAGAGAAATAGATTAATTTAAAGGGGGTGTGAGTCGCTTGCAGCATCCGATAAGCATGCTCGATGAAGCGGTCTGTCTTGCGGTAGGTTGAAAGATAACAAGCGAGCTCAGCGTTATCGCTGGTGAAAATCGGCAGTTCGTCACCGAGGCGTTCGCAAAAGTCTGAGTGAGATCCCATGATATGCAAAACATACAGATTTCCCAGACCATTATTAGCCAATGCGCTTTGCAGCAGGGGTAACAGCTCATCATCATCGGTATTACGTGATTGATAATCCCCTTTTTTCAGGAAGCGGCGTTCATCACTGAACATGGCTATTTTGGAAACCGGTGAATCAAATTGGCCAATCAAACCTTGATTGGAAAACCAATGGGTGTGTAATCCTGCCGCTTTCGCCAGCGTAATAATGTTATCTGCAATATTGCTGCTTTTCCCCTCGCTCAATGCCAGGGTTCTCGGCAGAGATTCGAACGTGTTCGATGCGGTGGATATATAATCACTGTAAAAGGTCCCGTTCACGTTATCCAGGAAGGGGGTGGTCGGTGTCGCATAACCGAATGATGACATATAGTCTCTACGCATGCTTTCGCCAACGATTATCACATAGTTAGCCTGGGTGCTATTCCCTGCATCTACTATCCAGTTAGGGTGAGCCAAGGTGCCGGTTTCAATTTCTGCCATTTGTTGGTTGTAGCTGTGGTATGAAGAAATCAGCGAGGAAAAGAAATTCACTAATTTAAGATTTTCCACTCCCCCACTGAGTATCCTGGCGAACAGCAAAACGATAAAAATTACCAAGAATGGTAATATTTTTTTTATCGGGAGCGAACGCTGCCAGCTATAGCGAGCAAGAATAAACAACGTTAGCAGTGTGGCGCTGGGTAATAGATAGCAGCTGGCAGGTATGGTGTGCAGAAATTCGACGGCTTCCGCCCGGTTGGTTTGAAACAGGGCCGACACCACGGGAACGGAAGGTGGGCCGTAGATCACGCCGACCGGGGCATAAATGGCACAAAATATAATATAGGGTATAACCAAAAAGTACCGAGTGAGGGGGATTTTAGATAATAATAACAGGCTAAGTGAAATAAATAGGACATCAATCCCTTTGGCACCGCCATAACCCATGGCTTTTATTAATATCAACGAAGCGACAACGAAAAGTAAAAAATGGCGGACCACGGGTGATGTTGCGAGTATGTGGGTTTTATTTAAAATTTCTGTATGTGTTTTCATAAGAACTCGGTTATCAATATATTGCTATCCATGCTTGTTTAAATTCTGGACGGAATTTAAACAATAAACGCCACACGCTCTATTTTTAGATGTGTTTTTTATATCCTGGTGTTTGTGGCATGGGCATTATACGATTCAGACGAGTTTTTTCACTAATTGTTCGCTGTGTTTTATTCTAACGCGGGCGTGATCAAGATCGTGCTGAATTAAGGCCATAAACAGCAGATCGGTGAGGGCATATTGAGCGGTGCTGGAAGAGATAGCCGCGCTGCGGGTATTGGGCTCTTCGGCGATGGTATATAAGCAGTGGTCGGCACGTTGCTGCAGGCCGTTCGGTGAGAAGCTGGTCAGCGCCAGCACTTTAGCGCCGGCCAGGCGGGCTTCTTCCGCCGCCAGGTTGATTTCCCGTCGTTCGCCGCTGAACGAAATGGCCAATAACAAATCCCGCTTGTCCAGCGCCTGAACCGTTGCCAACTGGACGTGCATATCCTGCTCGGCTACTGCCATCACGCCAATTTTAAGTAACTTATAGGAGAAATCTTTGGCGACCAGGCCGGAAGCCCCTACCCCCAGCAAAATAACCCTTCGCGCCTGACGCAACATTTCCAGTGCCTGATGCAGGCGTTCCTCACTATTGATGTCCAGTGTGGCACGCAGCGCTGCCTGCTTTTCAACCAACAGTTTTTCACCGACGGTTTTCAAGACATCACTGCTGAGGATCTGGTTATGTACCGTAACTACGGGCTCTGTTTGCGGTTGGGCCAGGGTTTCACTCAGCGCCAGTTTTAGTGCCGGGAAGCCTTTGTAACCCATCTTCTGAGCAAACTTCACCACGCTCGACTGACTGATGCCGGCCAGTTGGGCCAGCTTTTGCGAGCTGAGATGTCGCGCCTGTTCGGCGTTATGCAGCAGAAAGTCCGCCAGCTTGCGGTCATTTTGAGCCAGCGTTGGATACATCTGACGAATACGAAGAAGGGTACTCATTGGTAATCCCCTGGAAACCAGACGTCATTCTGCCACGGCGATGGCGAAAACGCGCAGTGAAAATTTTTTGTGAGCCAGTCTCTAAAATAGCAAAAAGCGCTCGCTTTGTTGAATAAAATATTCAAATAATGATTTTGTTTTTAGAATTAAAAATTCAAAGGTGAAAAAATGAACTTGGGCGCATTAGTATCCGAAACCCGCAATCCGGCCACCATGGGGCTCGATGAGATGTCGACGCTGGAGATGGTGAGCTGCTTTAACCAGGAAGACCGTAAGGTACCGGAGGCGATTGAAAAAGTATTGCCGGCCATCGTACAAGCGGTGGATCTGGCGGCTGCGGCGTTGAAGGCCGGTGGGCGGTTGATTTATCTGGGGGCCGGCACCAGCGGCCGCCTTGGGGTGTTGGATGCCTCCGAATGTCCACCGACCTTCGGCGTGCCGCATGGCATGGTGATAGGGTTGATTGCCGGTGGCCCGGGCGCGCTGCTCAAAGCGGTGGAAGGTGCGGAGGATGATGCGGCGCTGGGCGAGGCAGATCTCGTCGCGCTGGATTTGACCGCCACCGACATGGTGGTAGGACTGGCAGCATCCGGGCGCACACCTTATGTGATAGGTGCTCTGCGCTATGCACGCCAATTGGGCTGCCCAACGGCGGCGATTTCCTGTAACCCGGATTCGCCGATCGCCCATGAGGCGCAGGTGGCTATTTCACCGGTGGTGGGGCCGGAAGCCCTGACCGGTTCGACGCGTTTGAAGTCCGGCACTGCGCAGAAACTGGTGCTGAACATGCTGTCGACCGGGGCGATGGTCAAACTGGGTAAAGTTTATGAAAACCTGATGGTGGACGTGAAGGCTACCAACGTAAAACTGGTGGATCGCGCCTGCCGCATCGTGGTGGAAGCCACCGGTGCCGAGCGCAGTCAGGCCGAAGCGGCGCTGACGCAGACCGGTTTTGAAGTCAAACCGGCAATCCTGATGATTCTGGCCGATATCGACGCACAAGAGGCGCAGCAGCGCTTACAACAGCATGACGGCTATTTGCGCGCGGCATTGATGCGCTAAACCACACCAGGGGCGGGCGATGGACAAGACAACGGGACTAGCGACACAGATCCTGGCGGGCATTGGCGGTGAGGAGAATATCCTCCGGCTGGAGAACTGCATGACACGAGTCCGTGTCGAGGTTAGCGATGAGCAACGCCTTGACCTGGCGGCGCTCAGGCAGTTACCGGGTGTTAAGGGCTACATCAAACAGGGCGAACAGCACCAGTTTATCGTCGGCCCTGGGGCCGCCGCCAAGGTGGTCGATGCCATGCGTTCACTGCTCACCGGCGCACCGCCTGCCGTGGACAGCGGGGATGATGTCGCCCGTAATAAAGCACAAGCCAAACAAAAGTATGCTGCGCCAGTGAGCGGCGCGCTGAAAAAGCTGGCCGATGTCTTTATTCCATTGATACCGGCGTTCATCGCCTCCGGCCTGATTACCGGCATCATTAACCTGCTGAAACGGCCGGATATTGCCGGCGAACTGGCGCTAAATTACCCCAACGTGCTGGGGCTGCTGGCGATTTTTGGCAGCGCAGTGTTCGCCATCATGAATATTCTGGTCGGGGTTAACGCCGCCAGGGTGTTTGGCGGTTCTCAGGCGATGGGCGGCGTTATGGCCGGTATTCTCTCCAGCCCGGCGTTGGCGCAAATCACTTTATTCGGTGAGGCATTGCAGCCTGGGCGCGGTGGGGTGATTGCGGTGCTGCTGGTGGTGGCGTTGATGTGCTGGGTTGAAAAGCGCCTGCGTAATTGGTTGCCGGAGTCGATCGAGCTGATCCTCAATCCGCTGATCACCACCCTGGTGACCGCATCGTTGGCGATCGTGATCCTGCAGCCGTTGGGCGGCTACATTTCTGATGCCATCGCCCACGGTGCTAACCTGGCGATCGACAAAGGGGGCCTGCTGGTGGGCGCAGTGCTGTCCGGGTTGTTCCTGCCGTTGGTGCTGTCCGGTTTACATCAGGGGCTGGTGCCGATCCACGTCGAACTGGTGCAGGCACACGGTTCTAACCCACTGTTGCCGATTTTGGCGATGGCGGGTGTCGGTCAGGTCGGGGCTGCGCTGGCCGTATTAATGAAAACCCGTAATGCACGGCTGAAAAAGGTAATAAAAGGGGCGTTGCCGGTCGGTATTCTCGGCATTGGCGAACCTTTGATTTTCGGGGTGACCTTGCCGCTGGGGAGGCCCTTTATCGCTGCGTGTCTCGGCGGTGCTGTGGGTGGGGCGCTGATCAGCTACTGGAAGGTGGCTACGGTGATCACCTTTGGTATCTCGGGTTTACCTTTGGCGTTAACCATTGTCTCGGGTAAGGTGATGTTGTATCTGACGGGGCTGGTGATTACCATTGCCGCTGGATTTATTTTCACCTGGATAATGGGATTCAACGATCCTGAGGAGTAGCGCTTGAGCGAGAAACAGAGCCAACAGGCCGCGGAAGGCCGCCGTGTGGTGTTCTTTGATCTGGACGGCACGCTGCATCAGGAAGACATGTTTGGCAGTTTCTTGCGTTTCTTGTTGCGCCATCTGCCATTGAATTTGTTGCTGGTGGTGCCGTTGTTGCCGGTTGTCGGGCTGACGCTATTGGTGATGGGCCGTGCTGCCCGCTGGCCGATGAGTGTGCTGCTGTGGTCGATTACCTTTGGTCGCTCGGAGGCTCGCTTAAAGGCGCTGGAACAGCGCTTTGTCAGCTATTTCCGCGATAAGGTGACCGCCTTCCCGGTGGTGCAAATGCGTCTGCGTCAGTATCTCGAAGCGCATGATACGCAGGTATGGCTGATCACCGGTTCGCCGGAGCGTTTGGTGGAACAGGTGTATCAGGACTCTGCTTTTCTGCCGCGGGTTCACCTGGTAGGTAGCCGTATTGTACGGCGTTACGGCGGTTGGGTACTGGCTCTGCGTTGCCTGGGGGTCCAGAAGGTGACCCAGTTGGAACAGCGTCTCGGTACGCCGCTCAAGCTATACAGTGGTTACAGCGACAGCAAGCAGGATAACCCCTTGCTGTATTTCTGCGAGCACCGCTGGCGGGTCAGTAAGCTGGGTGAGTTGCAGCAATTGGAATAGCAAAAGGGCGGATTATCCGCCCTTTTATATTTTTGAAGCTTACATTGCCGCGCGGAAGATGGCGACAATCTGTTCGTGGGTGGCTTGTATCGGGTTAGTGAAGCCGCAGGCGTCTTTCAGCGCATTGGCCGCCAGCGTATCGAAATCCTGCTCTTTCACTTTTAAATCGAGCAGCCCAGCTGGGATGCCGACGTCTTTCGCCAGCAAACGAATGGCGGCGATACAGGCAGCAGCGCCCTGTGGATCGTTAAGGTGCTTCACATCCAGCCCCATGGCGACGGCGATGTCTTTCAACCGTGGTGCACAAACCCGGGCGTTGAACTCCTGCACGTGTGGCAGCAGCACCGCGTTACATACCCCATGCGGCAGATCGTAGAAACCGCCGAGTTGGTGCGCCATGGCGTGCACATAACCGAGAGAAGCGTTATTGAAGGCCATTCCGGCCAAGAACTGGGCGTAGGCCATATTTTCACGCGCCTGCATATTGCTACCGTCGGCGACCGCGTCGCGCAGCGATTCGGCAATCATGGTGACGGCTTTCAGCGCGCAGGCGTCGGTAATCGGGTTGGCGGCGCTGGAAACGTAGGCTTCAATCGCATGGGTTAATGCATCCATCCCGGTGGCGGCGGTCAGTCCTTTTGGCATGCCGGCCATCAGGTGCGGATCGTTGACCGACAGGATTGGGGTGACGTGTTTATCGACAATCGCCATTTTGATGTGGCGTGCTTCGTCGGTAATGATGCAAAAACGGGTCATTTCAGACGCGGTGCCGGCGGTGGTGTTGATGGCAACCATCGGCAACTGCGGTTTGGCAGAGCGATCGACACCTTCATAATCCTTGATCTCTCCGCCGTTGGTCGCGACCAGCGCGATCCCTTTGGCGCAGTCGTGTGGCGAGCCGCCGCCAAGAGAAACTACGCAATCGCAGCGGTGTTCTTGCAGCAGGGCCAGACCCTGCTGCACGTTAAGGGTAGTTGGGTTAGGGTGGGTGCCGTCATAAACGCAGCTTTCAATCTGCTGTGCAGCAAGTAACTGTTGAACCTGAGCGACTACGCCAATGTTATTCAGCACTTTGTCGGTCACGATCAATGCGTGGCGCAATCCTTGTTGCTTCATGGTGTTCGCCGCATCGTTCAGACAACCGGAACCGATCATATTGACGGAAGGGATAAAGAAAGTTGAGGCAGCCATAACTCACTCCTTGATAAAAGCTTTATTGCTTGCCTTAAACATTACTCCGCTAATTATTAATTGTTTATGATCTATCGCAATTTCGCGCTATACCCGCTGTCTTTTAAACCACCCTGCTGTTAGCTGCGCTGCAGAGGAGGCCGGATGTTAATCATCGGTCAGGTCGTGCGGTTTGCGGCCCAGTTGCCATATTTTTTCAGCGTAGTGGCCTAATGCCCACAGGCTCAGGCCAAGCAGCACAAAGAAAATCGCCTTTGGCATCGCGTCCCAGAAAAACTCGAAAAAGCGAGTATAGAGGTTAATGCCAAGGAAAGTCAGGCCGAACCCGCGCAGCATGCCGTCGTCACGTTTTAGCCCCAGCCAAATGCAGCCGACGGCGACCAGGCCGAACAACAGGCTCCAGTGGAACAGTTCTATCTGACGAGCATTGTACCAACTGTCGAGGTCACCATAATTGCCAAAGATTGACAGTAACCACAGGGCAATAAACAGATACAACAAGCCCATCGCCAGGGAAACTCGTTCCAGCCCGCGGCTGGCGAGCAGCGGTCGTAACAGCAAAGCCGCGGCGATCAGGACCACCCCGAAGGCGATAAAGCGCATCGGGAAGCTCATGCCCAGCCAATAAGCTCCCCAGCCGGACATATAACCGGTTTCGGCGCCGAAGGCGTTGCCGAGTGACAGAAGGGCAAACCACCACACCAGCCCGGAGCGGCTGAACCAGCCAATTACGCCATACAATAGGGCGGCGAATATCAGCAGAAGTGAAACCCGGCCGCTGCCGTTATCCAGCCAGACGCCCATCTGCCACAGGGCACAGGCGGTAAACAGCACGGCAACGAACAGCGCTGCCTCATTGCCGTAGCGTTTTTCCGGATGGCGCCGACGGCGGCGCAGCGCCCAGATATAGCAAAGTGCGGCTACCACGGCGGCGATAGTCATGCGCACCGGTGCGTCGAAGCGGAACAGTTTGCTCAAGCGATAAAGCAGCTCGTTGTCGGCGAACAGGCTGCTGATGGCAATCACCAGAGAAGCCAGTGCGGCGAGAAACGCATAACGTGCCAGTCGTCGCCAGTCGAAGGGCTGCACTTCGACATGTTGCAACAGTTGTTGCTGCTGTTGTGTGGTTAATGCCCCTTCACCGACCCAACCATCCAGCGCCTTACGCACCACGACGGCATTCTTTTTGCTGAATTTCATGTTTCCTGTCCCAGAAAAACACTGTTATTCGGCCAGTATAGTCGAGTGGCTGCGACAAAAGGGGCTACTGTGTATAATGCCCGCCGCAAAGTGCACGAGGAATGATGCAATGACTGAATATAACGATGAATACTGGATGCGTCAGGCATTGCGGTTGGCCCTGCGTGCGCAGGAAGAGGGTGAAGTGCCGGTAGGTGCACTGCTGGTGCTGGATAATCAGGTGATTGGCGAAGGCTGGAACCGGCCGATTGGCCGCCACGATCCGACGGCGCATGCGGAGATCATGGCGTTACGGCAGGGCGGGGCAGTGCTACAGAATTACCGTCTGCTGAATGCTACTCTGTATGTGACCCTGGAACCCTGTGTGATGTGCGCCGGGGCTATGGTGCACAGTCGTATTCGTCGGTTGGTGTACGGTGCAGCCGATGTGAAAACCGGTGCAGCAGGATCGCTGGTGGATATTTTGCGCCATCCGGGCATGAATCATCAGGTGGAGATCCTGTCCGGCGTGTTGGCCGAGGAGTGTGCCGCTACGCTGAGCAACTTTTTCCGCCTGCGTCGTGAGCAGAAAAAGGCGTTGAAGCAGGCGCAGCGCACCGCTGTGGATAACAAGCCGGAATAATCAGAAATTCAGTGCCAACTCCGGTGTCACGGCCGGATAGCCTTTCCCCAGTTCCACCTGCTCGGCCGCTTCCTGCGTCGCCTTTCTCTCCTTTTCTTGCAAATAACCCACCAGGCTAACCTGATAGCGGCGAATGTTTTCCACGTAGTTATAGGCTTCGCGCCCACGCGCATAGCCGTAGGTTAATTGCGGGTAGTGGCGTTTCTGGCTGAGCATCGGCAGACGCTGTTTGACGTCGACCCAACTGTCCGGATTGCCTTTTTGCATTTTGGTCAGCTTACGGGCATCGAGCATATGGCCCCAGCCCATGTTGTAGGCCGCCAGTGAGAACCAGATACGTTCATCTTCGGGCACGCTGTCGGGCACCTTGGCCATCAGCCTTTGCAGGTAGAGGGCACCGCCCTGAATACTTTCCTCGGGATCGAGACGATCGTTAACCCCCAGGCCGTCGGCAGTGGCTCGTGTCAGCATCATCAGACCACGTACGCCGGTCGGTGAGGTTGCCTGCGGGTTCCAGTGTGATTCCTGATAGGCAATGGCCGCCAGCAGCTTCCAGTCGATCTCGTTGGCATACTTTTCGAACAGCGAGCGAAAAGTCGGCAGTACCGAATCGATGGCGGACAGGAAGGTCTTGGTGTCGACGTAATCGAAACTGCCTACGTGGCCGAGATACTTCTCTTCTAGCCGCGCCAGGGTGCCGTCGTCCACCATCTGGCTGTAGAAGTCCAGCATTGCCGCATATAGGCTATCGTCGGTGCCACGTTTCAAGTACCAGGTAACCGGTTCTTCATCGGTGACGTCGAACGCCACGGCCAATTGTGGGTGGATACGTTGCAGTAGCGCGATGGTGACGGAATCGCCGAGGGTGTAATCCAGCTTGCCGTCGGCCACCTGCTCCAACAGCTCCTTGGAGGTGAGATCGCTGGAGGCTTCCCAACTGAGATCCGGGAATTTACTTTGTTTGAGCTGTTTCAGGGTTCTGACGTGTGCCGAGCCGGAGGCCACCGCCAGTTTGCCTTTAATGTCGGCAAAGGTTTTCGGCCGGGCAGTACCCAGACGATAAACCAACTGTTGAGAAACGGAATAATAAGCCGGGCCGGTGCGCGCGCGACTGAGGCGATCCTGATTGTAGATCAGGCCGGCGGCCAACAGGTCGGCATCGTCATCGTCCAGATCGTCAAACAGGTCATTAATGTTCTTGTGCGGGATCACTACCAGTTTCACGCCCAGGTAGTTGGCAAAGCGTTTCGCCAACTCGTAGTCGAGACCGCTTGGCCCCTGCTTGGTGGTGAAATAGTTCAACGGTGAGTTTAGCGTACTGATACGCAACTCTCCGCGTGATTTGATCTCTTCGAGTTGCCCGCCCTGGCCGCCGCGCCAGGTGATATTGGGCCACAGGGCGAGCGCCAGAAGCAAGGTAACAACACCGATTAGAATGTAGTTTATTTTAAGGCGTTTCAAATAGTTATCCAGTGGTGGCACACATGCACTGCTGACCGCAAACCAGTCTTTTCTTATGGTTAAATCACCAGGGCCGGGGCATTTTGCGCAACAAAGCGCCAGCGTGCAACTTTATTGACACGTTATGACAATTCGAGGGGGCGGAGAGCTTTTATCAATAATAGCTACGCAAACGGTTTCGTCGGCGGCCTAGATTCTCTATAATGGCGCGCGTTTTCCCCCTGTTGCGCCCAATGAAGTGCTGAAGTCAGTTGCTTCGAAGACGAGAGAACTTTGATTATGGAAATACTGCGTGGTTCGCCCGCTTTGTCGGCTTTTCGTGTTACCAAACTGCTGTCCCGTTGCCAGGACGCTCACCTTCCTGTCAGTGATATCTACGCCGAGTACGTCCACTTTGCTGATGTTAGCGCGCCGCTAAATACCGAAGAGCACGCCAAGCTCGCGCGTCTGCTCAAGTACGGCCCCTCTCTCGCCGAACATGCCCCTGAAGGCCGTCTGCTGTTGGTGACGCCGCGTCCGGGTACCATTTCTCCGTGGTCTTCCAAAGCCAGCGATATTGCCCACAACTGCGGTTTGAAGCAGGTGCTGCGGCTGGAGCGCGGTCTGGCGTTTTACGTCAAGGCAGAGGCGCTGACCGAAGCCCAATGGCAGCAGCTTGCCGTCTTGTTGCACGACCGCATGATGGAAACCGTCTTCAGCAGCCTGCAACAGGCGGAGCAACTGTTCGCTCAACATCAGCCGGCACCTTATCAGAGGGTCGATATGCTGGGGGAAGGGCGCAGCGCGCTGGAGCAGGCTAACCTCAAGCTGGGTCTGGCACTGGCCGAGGACGAAATCGACTATCTGCTGAATGCCTTTACCGGTCTGGGGCGCAACCCGACAGATATCGAACTCTACATGTTCGCGCAGGCCAACTCCGAGCACTGCCGCCATAAAATTTTCAACGCCGATTGGGTCATCGATGGTGAACAGCAACCGAAGTCGCTGTTTAAAATGATCAAAAATACCTTCGAACAGACGCCGGATTACGTGCTGTCGGCTTATAAAGACAACGCGGCGGTGATGGAAGGCTCGCAGGTTGGTCGGTTCTTCGCCGCACCGGAAAGCGGCCAGTATGACTACCATCAGGAAGAAACTCATATCCTGATGAAGGTGGAAACCCATAACCACCCAACGGCGATCTCCCCATGGCCGGGTGCCGCTACCGGTTCCGGTGGTGAGATCCGTGACGAAGGCGCAACCGGTCGTGGCGCCAAACCCAAGGCCGGTCTGGTGGGCTTCTCGGTTTCCAACCTGCGCATTCCCGGCTTTGAACAGCCCTGGGAGCAGGATTTCGGCAAGCCAGACCGTATTGTAACGGCTCTGGATATCATGACCGACGGCCCATTGGGCGGTGCGGCGTTCAACAACGAATTCGGCCGTCCGGCACTGGTGGGTTACTTCCGTACCTATGAAGAGCAGGTCAATAGCCATAACGGCGTGGAACTGCGCGGCTACCACAAGCCGATCATGCTGGCGGGCGGTATTGGTAACATTCGCGCCAACCACGTACAAAAAGCTGAAATCACCGTTGGTGCCAAACTGGTGGTGCTGGGTGGCCCGGCGATGAATATCGGTCTGGGCGGCGGCGCGGCATCATCGATGGCCTCCGGCCAGTCTGATGCCGATCTGGACTTCGCTTCGGTACAGCGTGACAACCCGGAAATGGAACGTCGTTGCCAGGAAGTGATCGACCGCTGTTGGCAGTTGGGCGAACAAAACCCGATTCTGTTTATCCACGATGTCGGTGCCGGTGGCTTGTCCAACGCCATGCCTGAACTGGTCAGCGACGGCGGCCGCGGTGGTCGTTTCGAACTGCGCGATATTCTGAACGACGAGCCGGGCATGAGCCCGCTGGAAGTCTGGTGTAATGAATCGCAGGAACGTTATGTGATGGCGATTGCACCGGCACAGATGGCTCAGTTTGACGAGATTTGCCGCCGTGAGCGTGCGCCTTATGCGGTGATCGGTGAAGCCACCGAAGAACAACATCTGACGCTGAATGACAGCCATTTCGACAACCAGCCGATCGACATGCCGCTGGACGTGCTGCTGGGTAAAACGCCGAAGATGACACGTGACGTGACCCGCCTGCAGGCCAAAGGCCAGCCGCTGCTGCGTGACGAAATCACCCTGAATGATGCGGTCAACCGCGTACTGCATCTGCCGGCGGTTGCAGAGAAAACCTTTCTGATCACCATTGGCGACCGTACCGTGACCGGTATGGTGGCGCGCGATCAGATGGTAGGCCCGTGGCAGATCCCGGTCGCCGACTGCGCGGTGACCACTGCCAGTCTGGACAGTTATTACGGTGAAGCGATGTCTATCGGCGAACGTGCGCCGGTGGCCCTGCTGGACTTCGCCGCCTCTGGGCGTCTGGCGGTCGGGGAAGCGCTGACCAACCTGGCAGCGACCGAAATCGGTTCGCTCAAGCGCGTGAAGCTTTCCGCTAACTGGATGGCGGCAGCCGGTCACCCGGGTGAAGATGCCGGTTTGTATGAAGCGGTGAAGGCGGTGGGCGAAGAACTTTGTCCGGCGCTGGGTATCACTATTCCAGTGGGCAAAGACTCTATGTCGATGAAAACCCGCTGGCAGGAAGGCAACGAACAGCGCGAAATGACCTCGCCGTTGTCACTGGTGATCACCGGTTTTGCTCGCGTAGAAGATGTCCGCCACACCGTGACGCCACAGCTGCGCACCGATAAGGGTGACAGCGCACTGTTGTTGATTGATCTGGGTAACGGCCATAACGCGCTGGGTGCTACTGCGCTGGCGCAGGTTTATCGTCAACTGGGCGACAAACCGGCCGACGTGCGTAACGTTGAGCAGTTGGCGGGCTTCTTCAATGCCATGCAACAGTTGGTGGCCGACCGCGCGCTGCTGGCTTACCACGACCGTTCCGACGGTGGCCTGTTGGTCACGTTGGCGGAAATGGCATTTGCCGGCCACTGCGGCGTGCAGGTGGATATCAAAGCGCTGGGCGACGATGCACTGGCGGCGCTGTTTAATGAAGAGTTGGGCGCAGTGATCCAGGTTACGGCTGACCAGCTTGCTGTGGTACAGCAGGTATTTGCTCAGCATGGTCTGGTGGACAATGTTCACCACATCGGCAGCGTACAGGCCGGCGATCGCTTTGTGATCACCCAGGGCGATAAAACGGTATACAGCGAAAGCCGCGCGACGCTGCGCACCTGGTGGGCGGAAACCACCTGGCAGATGCAGCGCCTGCGTGATAACCCGGAATGTGCCGATCAGGAGCACCGGGCCAAGCAGGATGAGCGTGACCCTGGCCTGAACGTCAAACTGAGTTTCGCTCCGGGAGAAGACATTGCTGCGCCGTACATCGCCAAGGGCGCACGTCCTAAAGTAGCGGTGCTGCGTGAGCAGGGGGTTAACTCCCACGTTGAGATGGCTGCAGCATTCCATCGCGCCGGTTTTGATGCGGTAGACGTGCATATGAGCGATTTGCTGGAAGGCCGTCGTGACCTGCAGGACTTCCATACGCTGGTGGCCTGCGGTGGCTTCTCGTACGGTGACGTACTGGGCGCCGGTGAAGGCTGGGCGAAGTCGATTCTGTTCAACGATCGCGTGCGTGACGAGTTCGAGTCCTTTTTCCACCGTCCGCAAACCCTGGCGCTGGGGGTGTGTAACGGTTGCCAGATGATGTCGAACCTGCGCGATCTGATCCCAGGGGCCGAACATTGGCCGCGTTTCGTACGTAACCTGTCAGACCGTTTTGAAGCGCGTTTCAGCCTGGTGGAAGTGGCGGCCAGCCCGTCGCTGTTCATGCAGGGCATGGCGAGTTCCCGCATGCCGATCGCCGTCTCGCACGGTGAAGGGCACGTTGAAGTGCGCGATGCTGCGCACCTGGCGGCGCTGGAAAGCAACGGCCTGGTGGCGTTGCGTTTTGTGGACAATGCCGGCCAGGTAACGGAAACCTACCCAGCCAACCCGAACGGTTCACCGAACGGGATCACCGCAGTGACCAGCAGCAATGGCCGCGCGACGGTGATGATGCCGCATCCGGAGCGGGTATTCCGCACCGTCAGCAACTCGTGGCATCCGGAAGAGTGGGGCGAAGACAGCCCGTGGATGCGCATGTTCCGCAACGCCCGTAAGCAACTGGGCTAAGCGAGCATTTAGCGGTAGCCTGAGGGGCGCAAGAGATTGCGCCCCTTTTTATTGTTCTGCCTGCCGAGCATTGTTGGTATTTTGCGACAGAGGCTGTTTTCATTGTCTCTAAAAAGAGACATTTAACTCATTGATTTATAATGGTGGAAAATTAATTGGCTTAAGTTGTCGGTTTTTGGCGACAGGGTGGCGTTTTTTTCTTCACCGGATAGGCTACTTATTTTATAACTTTGGCGATGTTTTTATTTTTTATTCAATAATATCAATTAATTGAAAATAACTTGAAAAGTTGGCACGCTAAGTGCATTATTCTGCCCAGTTGCTCATTCAACTATTTATGACGGCCCCGTATTTAGACGGAATTGTTGCCTCATAAGCCTCCGAATGATGCCAAAGAAATGGTGCCTATCGTCCAACCAAACCGATAACAGACGCGCAAGCGCTTTATCAAGCATCGGGCGACACGTGGAGTGAGGCACCGCCTGTATCCAACTGTGATGAGTGTTCATCAACCCCGGATACGTACGGATGCTATTCGTCCTGTTCGATGCCAGCCTGGTGCTACATCACCCTGGGGACGAGATTCAAGGGCATCCACACATTCTTGCGCTGGGGCAGCCCTGCCCCAGCGTCAAATCGTCAAAACGCTGTTTTCCACTCTTTCATTATCGCCAGATCCAAACGCAAACTCCTACCTGCGGCACGCTTCCCTATATTTTCCTGACGCTGCGCTGAACGCCGGGCTTTCCTCTCATCGGCGACTCGGTTAGCATCGAAGCAGACTAGAGACAATGAGATGATTTCGTTGAAAAGATGGCGTTTATTTCCCCGCTCGCTGCGCCAACTGGTGCTGATGGCGTTCCTGCTGGTACTGTTGCCGCTGCTGGTGCTGGCCTATCAGGCTTACCAGAGCCTGGATCACCTCAGCGCCCAGGCGGCAGACATCAACCGCACCACGCTGGTGGATGCACGACGCAGCGAGGCGATGACCAGCGTAGCGCTGGAAATGGAACGCAGTTACCGCCAATATTGCGTACTGGTCGATCCCACTCTGGCGCGGCTGTACCAAAACCAGCGCAAACAGTATTCACAGATGCTCGATGCCCACGCGCCGATCCTGCCGGATGAACGCTATTATCAAACCTTGCGCGATCTGCTGACCCAGCTCGCGACGATTAAATGCCAAAGCAGCGGCCCGGATCCGCAGGCTTCCACGCTGTTAGAATCGTTTTCACGCTCTAATGCCGAGATGGTGCAGGCCACGCGCGCCGTGGTGTTCTCTCGCGGTCAGCAGTTACAGCAGGCGATTGCCGAGCGCGGCCAGTTCTTCGGCTGGCAGGCATTGATGCTGTTCCTAGTCAGCGTGATGCTGGTGGTGTTATTCACCCGGATGATTATCGGCCCGGTAAAAGCGGTAGAGCGAATGATCAACCGTTTGGGGGAAGGGCGAGCATTGGGCAGTACCGATACTTTCAAAGGGCCGCGTGAACTGCGTTCACTGGCCCAGCGGATTATTTGGTTGAGTGAACGTCTGGCGTGGCTGGAGTCGCAGCGCCATGAGTTCCTGCGCCATATCTCGCATGAGCTAAAGACGCCGCTGGCCAGCATGCGTGAGGGTACCGAGCTGCTGGCGGATGAAGTGGCCGGTCCGCTGACCTCCGATCAAAAAGAGGTGGTGGCTATTCTCGACGGCAGCAGCCGCCACCTGCAGCAACTGATTGAACAACTGCTGGATTACAACCGCAAACTGGCCGATGGCCCGGCAGAGCATGAGAATGTCGAGCTGGAAGAGATGGTCGAAATGGTGGTGGCGGCACACAGTTTGCCGGCCCGGGCAAAATTGATCCGCACCGAGATCCAATTGGATGCGGAAATATGCTGGGCAGAGCCTACGCTATTAATGCGCGTGCTGGATAATCTCTACTCCAATGCGGTGCACTACGGCCAGGAATCCGGTAACATTTGGATCCGCAGCCGTCAGGTTGGGCAACGGGTACAAATTGATGTCGCAAACAGCGGCACGCCGATCCCCGAAGCTGAGAGAACCATGATTTTTGAGCCTTTTTTCCAGGGTAGTCACCAGCGAAAAGGGGCGGTAAAAGGAAGCGGTCTGGGGCTGAGCATTGCGCAGGATTGTATCCGCCGCATGCGTGGCGAACTGCAGTTGGTTGAAGTTGCCGGCACAGACGTTTGCTTCCGTATTGAATTGCCATTAACCGCCGAGAATGAATAATAATGTACACATGGTCTAAACGCCTTCGTCTCTCGCAGACCGAACGTTCACCGCGTGCCACACAGGGCACGCCGCTCGGCAAGCGTCGATTTTCCTTTTTAGGCAGCGTTCTTTTTATGCCGTTTCTGCTGGCGGGGTGCGTCGATCGGGCGGTCAGTGGTGACCTGGGTCAGCCTCAGCAGGAAGCGATCCCGGACACCAAAGTGGTGGATTACCGTATCGCAGCATGCGACAGCCTGTGGTTGCTCGACGAAAAAGATGCGTTGAATAACTCACTTTACTGGCTGCGTGCCATGGACTGTGCCGATCGTATCGGTTCAACCCAGGCGCGTACGCTGGCGAAAACGCTGCCCGGCAACAGCTGGGACGGTATTTTCAAGCAAAGCATCCTGCTGAGCAGTGCCGAGCCGACCTCGGGCGAACGTCGCCAGATGATCGACCGCCTGAACAGTTACCGCATGGAGTTCCCAAGCTCACTGCGCCCGCTGTTGCAGTTGTGGCGTCAACAGCAGGTGCTGCAGATCACTCTGTTTGATGAAAAGGCGCGCTATCAGCACCTGCAGGAAAGCTCCGACAGCCAGATCGATACGCTGCGCCAGAGCCAGGTGCGCTTACAGGCACAGTTGCAGGACACTTCGCGCAAGCTGGAAAATCTGACCGATATCGAACGCCAGCTCTCTTCGCGCAAGCAGATGCAGAGTGATATCCCGGACAACAGCGGAACGCAGCAAAAAACCGACGCCACGGGCAAGAAAGTCGCGCCGGCCAAGGCTGCAGAACCGGATGCAGAACCTGAGAAGGGTACCGCTTTGCCGGTGGAGCCGGAAGATACCTACGCGCCGCCCCCCGCTAACAAGGAGTCTCACGCGCAATGACCGCACGCAAACCGGCCAATTTGTTATTGGTTGACGACGATCCCAGCCTGCTTAAGCTGCTGGGGATGCGCCTGACCAGCGAAGGTTTTCATGTCACTACCGCTGAAAGCGGCCAGGAAGCGCTACGCCTGTTAGGGCGTGAGAAGATTGATCTGGTGATCAGCGATCTGCGGATGGATGAAATGGACGGCATGGCGCTGTTTGCCGAAATCCAAAAGCATCAGCCTGGCATGCCGGTGATCATCCTGACCGCTCATGGCTCGATACCGGACGCGGTGGCGGCTACCCAGCAAGGGGTGTTCAGCTTCCTGACCAAACCGGTGGATCGCGATGCGCTGTACAAAGCCATCGACGATGCATTATCGCTGTCACTGCCGGCCGGTGATGACAGTTGGCGTGAAGACATCGTCACCCGCAGCCCGATTATGCTGCGTCTGCTGGAGCAGGCAAAAATGGTGGCGCAGTCTGATGTCAGCGTATTGATTAACGGCCATAGCGGCACCGGTAAAGAGGTGTTGGCGCAGGCGATCCACGGTGCCAGTCCTCGTGGTAAAAAGGCGTTTATCGCCATTAACTGCGGTGCGTTGCCGGAGCAACTGCTGGAGTCCGAGCTGTTTGGCCATGCCAAAGGGGCCTTTACTGGTGCGGTCAGCAGTCGCGAAGGGTTGTTCCAGGCGGCAGCCGGCGGCACACTGTTCCTCGACGAGATCGGTGATATGCCGCTTTCGCTGCAGGTTAAGCTGTTGCGCGTATTGCAGGAGCGCAAGGTGCGCCCGCTGGGCAGCAACCGCGATCTGGACATTGACGTCCGCATCATTTCCGCCACCCACCGCGATCTGCAAAAGGCGATGGCGAAAAACGAATTCCGCGAGGATTTGTACTACCGCCTGAACGTGGTGAACCTGAAGATCCCGGCGTTGAATGAGCGTGCCGAGGATATCCCGCTGCTGGCCAATCATCTGCTGCGCGAATCGGCCAAGCGCCATAAACCCTTCGTCCGCAGCTTCTCAACGGACGCCATGAAACGCCTGATGACTGCCACCTGGCCGGGCAACGTGCGCCAACTGGTGAACGTCATCGAGCAGTGTGTGGCCCTGACCTCTGCGCCGGTGATCAGCGAAGCGCTGGTTGAGCAGGCGTTGGAAGGGGAAAATACCGCCTTGCCGACCTTTGTCGAGGCACGCAATCAGTTTGAATTACACTATCTGCGCAAACTGTTGCAGATCACCAAGGGTAACGTGACCCAGGCCGCGCGTATGGCGGGCCGCAACCGTACCGAGTTTTATAAGTTGCTGTCGCGCCATGAACTGGACGCCAACGATTTTAAAGAATGATGTTTTCCGCCGCAGCCTGAGCATGCAGGTTCTCAACAAATGCGGTGGAATGATTTACACTCCGTTCTCTGGTTTGTGGCGTGGCCCAACACAAAGCACCATGGAACGTATTAAGCGGGATCCTAAACAATGAGCAGATCACTTTCCATCGCACTGGCCCAGCTAAATCTGCTGGTCGGTGACATTGAAGGCAACACCGAACGCATGTTGCAAACCGTGCAAGAGCAGCAGAAGGCGGGAGCCGATCTGGTCATGTTCACCGAGTTGGCGCTCTCCGGCTATCCGCCGGAAGACCTGCTGTACCGCAACGATTTTTATCAGCGCTGTGACGCACAGCTGCAGCGTCTGCAGCAGGCCTCTGCCGAGGTCGCCATTCTGGTTGGCCATCCGTGGCGCGAAGGTGACAAGCTGTATAATGCGCTGTCGCTGTTTTCTGAAGGGCAGTTACTGGCGCGTTACTTCAAGCAGCAGTTGCCGAACTACGGCGTTTTCGATGAGAAACGCTACTTCTTGGCCGGTAACGAAACCTGCGTGGTTGAGCTGAAAGGCTATCAATTGGGACTGCTGATTTGCGAGGATCTGTGGTTCCCTGGGCCGGTCGATGCCGCCAAGGCTGCCGGTGCCGAAATGATTTTGTCGATCAATGCCTCGCCTTACAATCGCGAAAAGCCGTATATCCGCAAGACGCTAATGGCCGGCCATTGCCAACGTACCCATCTGCCACTGGTGTATCTGAACCAGATTGGTGGGCAGGATGAGCTGATTTTCGACGGGTGTTCGAAGGTGTTCGATGCGGCCGGCAATATGACCCATCGGTTGACGGCGTTTGCCGAGCAGGTGACCCTGCTTGAGCTCAATGAGCTGGAAGTGGTGCCAATGACCGCACCGGCCGCCGAGTTGCCACAGTTGGCACAAGTGTACGAAGCCCTGGTGTTGGCGGTGCGTGATTACGTCACTAAAAATGGCTTTAAGGGCGCGGTACTGGGATTGTCTGGCGGCATTGATTCGGCACTGACGTTGGCGATTGCCGTCGATGCGTTGGGTAAAGATAAAGTGCAGGCGCTGATGATGCCGTTCCGCTATACCGCGGATATCAGTATCGCCGACGCCAAAGAAGAGGCGGAAATCCTCGGCATTGAATTCGATATCGTTTCTATTGAACCTATGTTCGACGCCTTTATGGGCCAACTAACGCCAATGTTTGCCGGTACCGAACGCGATACTACCGAAGAAAATCTGCAGGCACGCTGCCGTGGCGTGGTGTTGATGGCGCTGTCCAACAAGCGCCGTAGCATCGTGCTGACTACCGGCAATAAAAGCGAGATGGCCGTAGGTTACGCCACGCTGTATGGTGATATGGCAGGCGGCTTCGACGTGCTGAAAGACGTACCGAAAACGCTGGTGTTCAAACTGTCCGAATACCGCAATACCGTATCTTACGTGATCCCGCAGCGGGTAATCGATCGTCCACCGTCCGCAGAACTGGCACCGGATCAGCTCGATCAGGACAGCCTGCCGCCGTACGACATTCTGGATGCGATTCTGGAAGGTTACGTTGAACGTGATAAGTCGGTTGCCGATCTGGTGGCCGAAGGCTTCGACGAGGCGATCGTGCGCAAGGTCATCCGCCTGGTGGATATCAACGAATACAAACGGCGTCAGGCCGCCGTTGGGCCGCGCATCACCGCCCGCAATTTCGGCAAAGACCGCCGCTACCCAATCACATCCGGCTTTGGCCGCAAAAATTGGTAAAGGAAACAAGATGAAAAAGATCGACGCTATTATCAAGCCGTTCAAACTGGATGATGTCCGTGAAGCGCTGGCTGAGGTTGGCATTACCGGGATGACCGTCACCGAAGTGAAAGGCTTCGGCCGCCAAAAGGGCCACACCGAGCTGTATCGTGGCGCGGAGTACATGGTCGATTTTCTGCCAAAGGTGAAAATTGAGATCGTGGTGGCCGACGATATCGTCGATACCTGCGTCGAGACCATCATGCAGACTGCGCAAACCGGCAAAATCGGCGACGGCAAAATCTTTGTCTTCGACGTGGCGCGCGTAGTGCGTATCCGTACTGGCGAGCAGGACGAAGAAGCGATTTGATGTGACGTTTCTGATCTGAACCCCCTGAGGGCGCAGCATGCTGCGCCCTTGTCATATCTGCATGACTACGGGCTGGCGTCGTCACTGTGGACCCGGGACGTGGGGTGGGCGCACCGTCTGAGCGCCCGTTTGCAATACGGGGGCACCTGGGGGAATACCCATTTCATGCTGGTGAGCGAGATGCCGCACGGTGGCCAAAAGTTGTCCGGCTACGGCAAGGATATGTCGATGTATGGTCTGGAAGATTACACTGCTATTCGCCACGTGGTGTTTACACATTGATTAATCAGGTTTTATCTGAAAGATAACGCGGCTTTCAGACCGGCTCCGGCCGGTCTGATGATAATAAAAATAGAAGGAAGCCAATTATGAGCATCACCAGACGCGATTTTCTTAATGGGGTGGCGATCACCATCGCCGCCGGGTTAACGCCGATGCAGATCCTGCGGGCATCGCCGCAAACCGCCAATCAAACCCTCTATTACCCACCGACGCTGACCGGGCTGCGCGGCAACCACCCCGGTTCGTTTGAACATGCACATCAACTGGGGCGTGACGGCAAGGCCTTCGATTTTGCCAGCATCCCAGCCATGGAAGAGTTCGATCTGGTGGTGGTTGGTGCCGGTATCAGCGGGCTGGCGGCCGCCTGCTTCTGGCAGCAAATGAAGGGGCCGCAGCAGCGTATTTTGCTGATTGATAACCATGATGACTTCGGCGGCCACGCCAAGCGCAATGAATTCAGCAGCGAAAATGGCACCATTCTCGGCTACGGCGGCAGTGAGTCGCTGCAGTCACCGCGATCCAACTTCAGTCCGGTGGCGATGGGGCTGCTGCAAAAGCTGGGCGTCAGCATCGACAATCTGGAAAAGGCTTTTGATAAAACCTTCTATCCGGATCTTAACCTGAGCCGCGGCGTCTATTTCGATCGCAAAAACTTCGGCGTCGACAAAGTGGTTAACGGTGATCCTGGCCGTATGGTAGCGGATGATATTCCCCGAGATCGCCTCAATGGCCGTTCCTACGAAGCTTTTATCGGTGATTTCCCGCTGCCGGAAAGCGATCGCCAAGCGCTGATTGCACTGCACACTGTGGATAAGGATTACCTGCCGGAATTGAGTCAGGAGCAGAAAAGCGAATGGCTCGACAAACACAGCTATACCGAGTTCCTGCGTGACAAGGTCGGCCTGAGTGAAATGGCGATCCGCTATTTCCAACAAACCACCAGTGACTTCCAGGCGGTGGGCATCGACGCCACTTCCTGCAGCGATGCGCGTATTTGCGATCTGCCTGGCCTGAACGGCATGAACCTGCCGCCGCTGGACGAAGAGTCACAGGCGGATCTCGACGATCCTTACGTGTTCCACTTCCCCGATGGCAACGCCACTCTGACTCGCTTAATGGTACGCCATCTGATCCCGGCGGTAGCGCCAGGTGGCAAGGACATGAATGACATAGTGCTGGCGAAGTTCGACTACAGCCAGCTTGACCGGGCGGAGTCACCGGTAAAATTACGGTTGAACAGCACCGGACTGCACGCGGCCAACGTCGGTGACAAGGTCGAAGTGACCTACATGACCGGCGAGAAAATGACCAAGGTGCGCGCCGGGCAGGTAGTGATGGCCGGCTACAACATGATGATCCCTTATCTGGTGCCGGAAATGTCGCCTGAACAGCAGCAGGCGCTGAAGCTGAACGTCAAGTCGCCGCTGGTGTACAGCAAAGTGGTGATCCGTAACTGGCAGTCGTTTATTAAGCTGGGTGTGCATGAAGTTTACTCGCCAACGGCGCCGTATTGCCGCGTGAAGCTGGATTATCCGGTGAGCATGGGCGGCTATCAGCACCCGCGCGATCCAAACCAACCGATCGGCCTGCACATGGTGTATGTGCCGACGCTGGCGGGCAGCGGATTAAGCCCGCGCGAACAGTCGCGCAAAGGTCGTGCCTTGCTGTTGGGCACGCCGTTTGAAGTGCATGAGCAGATGATCCGTGAGCAGTTGCAGGGCATGCTCGGTTCCGCCGGTTTTGATCACCAGCGTGATATCGAAGCGATCACCGTAAACCGCTGGTCGCATGGCTATTCCTATTTCCTCAATGGACTGTTTGACGACGAAGATGAAGCAAAGAAAATCATTGCGACAGCGCGTAAGCCGATCGGCAAGATTGTGATTGCCAACTCGGACTCTGACTGGAGTCCATATGCCAACTCGGCGATCGACCAGGCATGGCGTGCGGTTAATGAACTGGCTTTCGGCCATGCTCCCGCTGCCGCCAAGGAGGGGGCATGAGCATGCGTTCACTGTACTTACTGACGTTATTGGCGGCGGGGGGCTCGGCGCAGGCGATGTCGGCCGGGGAATATGTGGCCAGGACCGGTGACTGCACCGCCTGCCATACCTCGCCGGGTGGCGCACTGTTTGCTGGCGGCATGAAGTTCCCGACCCCGCTGGGCAATATTTACGCTACCAATATTACGCCGGACAAGCAGCAGGGCATCGGTGCTTATTCTTTTGACGAGTTTGATCGCGCCATGCGCCAGGGGATCGCCAAAGACGGCCATCGGTTGTATCCCGCGATGCCGTATACCTCTTACGCCAAAATGAATGCGGAAGATATGCGCGCGCTGTATGACTATCTGATGGAGGAAGTCCCGCCGCAGAATACCGCCAACCGTGCCAGTGATATCAGTTGGCCGCTGTCGATGCGTTGGCCGCTGGCGGTCTGGAACCAACTCTTCCATGAGGATGCGCCTTACCAGCCGGACACCAGCCAGAGTGCCGAATGGAATCGTGGCGCCTACTTGGTGCAAGGGGCTGGGCACTGCGGCAGTTGCCATACGCCGCGTGGCTGGGCGATGCAGGAGAAAGGGCTGGACAGCAAAGCTCCAGCCTTCCTGAGCGGTGCTGAACTCGATGGCTGGTACGCTTCAGGAATACGCGGACTGAAACAGGATGAAGTGGTGGCCTTGCTGAAAACCGGGCGCAGCCAACATGCGGCAGTCGCAGGGCCGATGAGTGAAGTGGTTAGTCACAGTACGCAATATCTGACCGACGGTGACTTGAACGCCATTGCCACTTATCTGCACAGTCTGGCGGCAGAAAAATCGCCGCTGGAGAAACCCGTAACCATGGCGGTCGACAACTGGCAAGCGGGGCAACGTACCTATGCCATGTACTGTTCAACCTGTCACGGTAACAAAGGAGAGGGGAGCGACAACACCATTCCTGCCTTGGTCGGTAACGCAACGGTCACGGCGGAGAACCCGTTAACCGCGCTGCGCGTGGTGCTGGAAGGAGCACATACACCGATCACTCAGCATGCAACTGCGCTCGCCATGCCGGGTTACGCCTGGACCTTGAACGACCAGCAGGCTGCTGAGCTGATGAGTTATTTGCGGGGAAGTTGGGGCAACCAGGCGGCACCGGTCACGGCGCAGCAGGTAAAGGAGACACGCAAGCTGGCGGAGAAATAACGGAGGGGCGCGGTAACAGGCCGCGCCCCTTTCAATTACATGACCTTGTGCGGGCCGAAGCATTCATAGTGGATGCGATCGGCCTCTACGCCCATGCTCAGCAGTTGGCTGGCCACAGACTGCATAAACGGTAGCGGCCCACAGAAGTAGTAATGCATCTGCGGCGTGGCAAGCGTTTCGCGCAGGGCACTGAGGTTCATCAGGCCACGGCTCTGGTAGTCGCGGCCTACCACATCATTGGCACCCGGTTGGTTGTACCACACGTGACGGCTCAGATTCGGCATGCGGCCGGCAATATCCGCAACTTCATCGGCAAAGGCGTGAACGCCGCCGTTTTCCGCTGCATGCAGCCAGTGTATATCCGCCGGATGCTGGTTATCGTGCAGAGTGTGGAGCATGCCGAGCATTGGGGTTTGGCCGACGCCGGCGGAAATCAGTGCCACAGGCGTTTCCGGCTGCACATCGAGGAAGAAATCTCCGTGCGGCGGGGCGATGTAAATCACGTCACCTTCTTTGGCCTGCTGGTGCAGGAAGTTAGATACTTTGCCCTGATCTTCACGTTTGACTGCGATACGGTAGTATTCGCCGTTAGGTGAAGTGGTCAGCGAGTATTGGCGTACTTCCTGATTTTCCATGCTGTCATGTTTGATATAGACCGCCAGGTATTGGCCTGGTTTGAAGTCGATCACTTTGCCGCCGTCTACAGGCGCCAAGACAAAGCTACAAATCACGTCGCTTTGTGGCTGTTTTTTGACGATGCGGAAAGCTCGCAGGTCGCGCCAACCGCCCTCGGCGGTTTCGCTGGCCTGGTAAATCTGGCCTTCGCGCTGGATAAATACGTCCGCCAACACCCCGTAGGCTTTGCCCCATGCGTCCAGCACTTCCTGGCCTGGGCTGAACATCTCATCCAGCGTGGCAATCAAATGGCTGCCGACAATTTGATACTGGTCCGGGCGAATATTCAGGCTGGTATGCTTTTGGGCGATACGTTCCACCGCCGGCAACAGCGCCGCCAGATTCTCGATATTCACGGCGTAGGCGCAGATGGCATCGAACAGGGCCTGACGCTGATCGCCATTGCGCTGGTTGTTCATATTGAACACATCTTTTAACTCGGGATTATGCTCGAACATACGGTCGTAGAAGTGGGCGGTCAGCTTTGGCCCGGTAGCGGCCAGCAGGGGAATGGTAGATTTTACGGTGGCGATGGTTTGGCTATCCAGCATGGTGGCGCTCCTTGGTCGGACATTATTGGAATACTTTAATAATGCATTTATAATGCATCTTTTGTTTGAAAGCATCCTAACGGTTTCTGCCGTGGCTGTAAATACCCCTGTTTTTCTTGCGGAGTCGCCAGCCGACGATCTCGCTCACAGAACATGAAAAAACCGCATTATCAGCATGAGTAAAAGTCCGTTGCTGAATGAGGTGCTTTATCGGATCAAAGCCTTGCTGCGCCTAATGCCAATCGTTTGCGTAAAAACCTCTGTCAAGGCCTATCCTCGGTGGGGCGAAACAGTTTACACTGTGGCGCAGAACCCGAACGGGTAGTTATTTGGTGATTTTTTAGTTAGCTGATTTAGTCAGGAGAAGCCGGATGTTAAAGCGTGAAATGAACATTGCTGATTACGATGCCGAACTGTGGCGTGCAATGGAGCAAGAAGTTGTGCGTCAGGAAGAGCACATTGAGCTGATTGCGTCTGAGAACTACACCAGCCCGCGCGTAATGCAGGCCCAGGGCTCCCAGTTGACCAACAAATATGCTGAAGGTTATCCGGGCAAGCGTTATTACGGCGGCTGCGAATATGTGGATATCGTTGAGCAACTGGCCATCGACCGCGCAAAAGAGCTGTTCGGCGCAGATTACGCCAACGTCCAGCCGCACTCCGGTTCCCAGGCGAACTTCGCTGTCTATACCGCGCTGCTGCAGCCGGGCGACACCATTCTGGGCATGAATCTGGCGCACGGCGGCCACCTGACCCACGGTTCACCGGTCAACCTGTCCGGCAAGCTGTATAACGTGGTGCCTTACGGCATCGACGAAAAAGGTCAAATCGATTACGAAGATCTGGCTAAACAGGCTCAGACTCATAAACCAAAAATGATCATCGGTGGCTTCTCTGCCTTCTCCGGTATCGTTGATTGGGCAAAAATGCGCGAAATTGCAGACAGCATCGGCGCTTACCTGTTCGTTGACATGGCGCACGTAGCGGGCCTGATCGCCGCCGGCGTTTATCCGAACCCGGTCCCTCACGCACACATCGTGACCACCACTACTCACAAAACCCTGGCAGGTCCGCGCGGTGGCCTGATCCTGGCGAAAGGCGGTGATGAAGATCTGTATAAAAAGCTGAACTCCGCCGTGTTCCCAGGTGGCCAGGGCGGCCCGCTGATGCACGTGATCGCCGGTAAAGCGGTGGCGCTGAAAGAAGCCATGGAGCCTGAGTTCAAAATTTACCAGCAGCAAGTGGCCAAAAACGCCAAGGCTATGGTGGAAGTGGTGCTGGAGCGCGGCTACAAAGTGGTTTCCGGCGGCACCTATAACCATCTGTTCCTGCTGGATCTGGTTGATAAGAACCTGACCGGTAAAGAAGCTGACGCTGCCCTGGGCCGCGCCAACATCACCGTGAACAAAAACAGCGTGCCAAACGATCCCAAGAGCCCGTTCGTCACCTCCGGTGTGCGTATCGGTACTCCGGCAGTGACCCGTCGTGGTTTCACAGAAGCTGATGTGCGTGAACTGGCTGGCTGGATCTGCGACGTGCTGGACAACATCAACGATGAAGCCACCATCGAACGCACCAAGAAGAAAGTACTGGATATCTGCGCCCGCCTGCCGGTTTACGCATAATTTCCATTGCTGTAATAAATGCTGAGGCGTCAGGCCGGTCACTTGGGTGACCGGCTTTTTTTATGGCTCTGTCGCATTAAGGCGACGTCAGGTAACAGACTGTTTTTTGCGATGTTACCTGACAATGTCCCTGATCCGAAACAACCGCTGCGCCCTGATGACAAGGCTAAACTGTGAACTGCCTTACAGTCTATTCCCTCGGTGGTGAATGCACGTTGCTAGCCAGTGTGAGCTCTGTCAAAGTATCGCCCTCGCACCGGAGGGATCATGGTTCTGCAATCTACGCGTTGGCTAGCTCTCAGTTATTTCACCTATTTCTTTTCTTACGGTATCTTCTTACCCTTTTGGGGCGTTTGGTTAAAAGGTGAGGGCATACCACCTGAAACCATCGGTATTCTGCTTGGTGCCGGTCTGGTTGCGCGCTTTCTCGGTAGTTTGTTGATTGCTCCCCGGGTAAAAGATCCCTCTCATCTGGTGACGGCATTGCGCCTGTTAGCGTTACTGACGCTGGCTTTTGCCATCGGGTTCTGTTTCGGTAACGGCTGGGGCTGGCTAATGCTGGTGATCGCCGGTTTCAACCTGTTCTTCTCGCCGCTGGTCCCGCTGACCGATGCACTGGCCGGTACCTGGCAAAAGCAAATTACCATGGATTACGGCCGGGTCAGACTATGGGGCTCGCTGGCGTTTGTGATTGGCTCGGCGCTGACCGGGCAGATGGTTTCCGTCTGGGGCCATAACGTTATCCTCTACAGCCTGATAGTCAGCATACTGGCGATGCTGTTGGGCATGATGCTGAAGCCGAGCGTGATGCCGCAGGGGGAAGCGCGCACTCACAGCGAAACCGAGCATTCTTTGTGGGAGATGCTTAAGGAAGGGCCAGTTTGGCGCTTCCTGCTGTGCGTAACGCTGTTGCAGGGCGCGCATGCCGGTTATTACAGTTTCGGTTCTATCTATTGGCAGGAGGCGGGGTACTCGGCTTCAACCATTGGCTACTTGTGGTCGCTGGGCGTGGTGGCAGAAGTGATTATTTTTGCCAGCAGTGATTTCCTGTTCCGTCGCTGGAATGCGCGCAATCTGCTGCTGCTCTCTGCCTGCTGTGGGATACTGCGCTGGAGCCTGATGGCCAGTAGCACCGAGTTGGGGGGGCTGCTGGTGATCCAAATTCTGCACTGTGGCACCTTTACCGTTTGTCACCTGGCCGCGATGCGTTTTATCGCCGCACGCAAGGGGCCGGAAGTGATCCGGCTGCAGGCGGTGTATTCAGCGCTGGCGATGGGCGGCGGCATTGCGATTATGACGGTGATCGCCGGTTTCCTGTTCGAGTATCTGCAGGGTGGAGTGTTCTGGGTGATGGCGGCAGTGGTGTTGCCGGCGTTGTTTATCCGTCCGCCGGCCGTTGTGGTCAGCAGCAACCGTTAAGAGGTTTCCAGCAGCGCACGGATGAATTTTCGCTGCTGGCGCGCTAACGGCAATTCGGTATAAATCAGCGGTGGCTGCGGCTCACCATGCTCCATGGCATAAGGGGTGATCACCAGGGTGACTCCCTGCGGCGCGCCAGAATGCAGATAGTCGCGCAGCGGCAAATACTTGATATTCAGCGGTAGCAGCGTTAATTCGCGGATCTGATATTCCACTTCCTCTTCCAACTGCGGGTTGTCCAGCGTCAGCAATAACACCTGTTTTTCCTGCAACGCATTGCCCTGCATCAACCAGGCACCGAAACTGATTGCGACCAGCCCGGCTTCCTCGCTGGAAAAATGAATACCGTATTCCTGCTCAAGTGGGGCCAGGGCCTCCTGAGCGGTACGCATCAGGCGCGGATACTTGCGTTCAACTTCCTCCAACAGTGTGTTATCGATACCAATCTCAAAGCGGCAGCGTTCTACCGCAGGGGCCAGATGGGCAAACAGCTGGCTAATCAAATCTTCTTTACTGCTGAAAGTCATGCCGGAAATCTGTTGGAAGCGCTCGACCATATTTTCAATCGCCGCCATCAAACGCAGATCTTCCGCTGAGTCACTGCTGTGGTAGCTGTGGTTTTTCAGCATAGTAAACATCAGCAGCAGAAAATCACTTTCGCTGGCTTCGGGGGGCAGGGCAAATAGCTGATTCAATGATTGATGCAGCAAGCTGGTCGCCTGATGTTCCGGTTTTTGATGCAGCCAGTCGCGTTGTGCGTGGCTGAATGTCGGGTGCCGCTGGCGTTGGCTCTCCCATGCGCAGTAGCGCAGGTAGTGCTGCAGGAACTGACGATCGCGTCGATCAAAGCTGCGGTTGACTCGCGCTTCATACTCGCTGATGCACTGTTCCAACTGCGGTGTCAGGTCGGTGTTTTGCCCCAGAGCTTGCTGCAACCAGCGGGAAAAATGCTGATCGATAAATTCCGGGCTACAGCGCAGGGCTCTGCGCAGCCAGTGGAGCAGGCAGAGGCGTTGATTGAGTGCGGTGCCCCTGATCCGGTAACCCTCGTCGGGGTTACCGTCGATCTCCAGATGGTGGAAACGCTGGATTTCACTGGCAACCTCGGCTATATCTTGCCGGGTAACCGGGGGGGAAACGCCATTTATTTGGCTGATAGTCTCCAGTTGTACTGCGGGCACCGGCGCATACAACATCAATAACAGATGGCAGCGTCGTTGTTGACCGGAGAGCTCAGGCACGGGGGCAGTGTCCAGGCTCATATCACCTTCGGGCAGGTAACGTTTAAATTATGAATAAGCATAGCAAAAGGTGATGAGCGGCGCGGCAACGGCACCCGGTTTTACTTCGGCTTACAACTTTCGTCACAAATATTGGGCGGAAACGCAGCGGTTGAGGAACGGTTGATGTTACTTTATAACAATGATGAGTATCCTTTGATGATGAAGTTACGCTTTGTTTTGGCCGGTTTTTTATCGCTTTTCAGCGTCGGCTCTATCGCACACCCGCACAGTTTTATTGATATGAACACCACCTTTGTGGCGAAGGATCAACAACTGGTCGGTTTGAAAATGGTTTGGGTTATGGATGAAATCACCTCGGCAGATCTGCTGTACGATGCGGAAAATGCTAAAAACGACTCGGAAATGTGGAAAAAGCTGGCGGCGCAAGTGATGGCCAATGTCCTGGGGCAACACTATTTCACGGATGTTTATCGCGACGGCAAGCCGGTGAAATACCTGAATCTGCCAACGGAATACCATCTGTCGCGCCAGGGGCATCAGGCGGTATTGGAGTTTGTGCTACCGCTGGCCGAACCGCAGCCGCTGGCGGGCAAGCCGTTCGAGATCTCCACCTACGACCCCACCTATTTTGTAGATATGACTTATAAAGATAAAACGGCATTGCATCTGCCGCCGGATATGGCTTCGCAGTGCAAATTCAAACTGGTGACGCCCAAACCGGACTCCTCTTTACAGGCTTACGCGTTGTCCCTCGATAAAAACGATTCACCCGGCGAAGATATGGCGCTGGGGCAGCAGTTCGCCCAGCGGGTCAGCCTGCAATGTCAATAAATCTCAGTCAGCACACGCCGCGTAAGCGACACTGGGCTTTCAGCCTGTGGCCGCTGCTTCTGTTTGCGCTGTTACTGGCACTGGGCGCGCAGTTGGCGTGGCACTATTGGCCGCAATTACTGATGCAAAGCGTGGTGTGGCAGAAAGGGCTACACCTGCAGTTGTCGGGTCTGTTGCAGCAGGTAAAAGCGGCACCGCAACAGGCCGGACTGGCGCTGATGTTGTTCAGCCTGAGTTATGGCGTGTTGCATGCCCTTGGCCCCGGCCACGGTAAAGTGGTGATTGCCACCTACCTGGCCACCCATCCGGCACGGTTGAAAAGCAGCCTGAAACTGACCTTTGCTGCGTCGTTGGTGCAGGGGCTGGTGGCGATCGCGCTGGTGACATTGATGCTGGTGGTACTGCAACTGTCGTCCCGGCAACTGCACCAGAGCAGTTTCTGGCTGGAGAAGGGCAGTTTTATTCTGGTAATGCTGCTTGGGGTGTTGCTGAGCTGGCGAGCGCTGAAGCGTTTGTATTATGCGGTAAAAGCCATGCGTCCGTCGCCAGCGCTGCGAATCAACAGCCTGCAACCGCTGCCGGCGGATCACGTTCACAGTGAGCATTGTGGCTGTGGTCACCGCCATATGCCGAGCGACAGCGAACTGCAGGCTGGCGGCGACTGGCGTACGCAGACTGCCATCGTATTGGCGATGGGAATGCGGCCGTGCTCGGGCGCAATACTGGTGTTGCTGTTTTCCAAGGTGATTGGCGTGTTTGTCTGGGGGGTTTTCTCGGCGTTGGCCATGGCGCTGGGCACTTCACTAACCATCTCATTGCTGGCTTTGTTGGTGCATTACAGTCGCCGATTGGCGGTACGCCTCAGCCAGTCACGTGCACCTGCGGCCTGGAGCGCAGTTGCCTGGGGGGCACTGGCGCTGGCCGGTGGCCTGATTCTGCTGTTCGCCGGACTGCTGCTGTATCTCACTGCCCAGTCGGAGTTTATCGGCGGTATCCGGCCTTTCTCCCGCTGACAGGCATAAAAAAAGCGCTGCAATTATTGCAGCGCTTTAGGTTGCTGACAAAGCAGGAAAAAGCGTGGTTTTTCCTGCTTTGTGGTGAGCAGCCGAAAATCAATAAATTGATTTTCCTGATTTTTGTTCATCGGCCTCTACACGCTCTGGGCAGGAATGAGGTTTGTCATCAGTCTGGCGCTGCAATTATTGCAGCGCTTTTTTATTACTCATTCACTTCGCGATATTAACGCTTCAGCGCTTCGCTCAGTTCTTCACGCATGGTGGAAAGCATGGCTTTCACTACGCGCGGGTTGCCGGCTACCACGTTGCCGGAGCTGAGGTGGTTGTGGCCGCCAACAAAGTCGGTCACCAGGCCGCCGGATTCACGCACCAGCAGTTCACCTGCGGCGAAATCCCATGGCTTCAGGCCAATTTCGAAGAAACCGTCAACGCGGCCGGCGGCCACGTAGGCCAAATCCAGCGCGGCAGAGCCGGTACGACGGAAGTCGGCACACTGAGTGAACAGTTTGCCAACCACATTAATGTATGGAGTTGCGTGCTGTTTAACCTTGAACGGGAAGCCGGTCGCCAGGATGGTGCCATCGAGATCTTTGGCATTGGTGCCGCGCAGACGGTAACCATTGAGCTGTGCGCCCTGGCCACGAGTGGCGGTGAACAGTTCGTTGCGCATTGGATCGTAAACCACAGCCACTTCAGTACGGCCTTTAATGCGTACGGCGATGGAAACTGAGAAGTGTGGGAAACGTTTGATGAAGTTTGATGTGCCATCCAGTGGATCGATCACCCATTGTACATCTTTGTCTTCGCCGACCAATTCGCCGCGTTCTTCGGTAACAATAGTATGTTGCGGATAGGACTTGCGAATGACGTCGATGATCAGATGCTCTGCATCGCGATCGACGTTAGTGACAAAGTCATTGGTCCCTTTCTGGCTCGCTTCTACAGCGTCCGGGGTTTCGTAGTTTTTGGCAATCAGGTTACCGGCCTTGCGCGCAGCGCGCACGGCGATCGTCAGCATCGGATGCATGGGTATCTTCCAACTAGGATGTTAAAGAACAGGAAACGGCGCGAAGTATAGCAGGTGTTCGGCAAAATGCCTACGGCTGTGTTAAGCTGCTGTGATTTTCCGCTACGCTCAGAGTTTGTATGCTGCATAACATCCGCATTGTTCTGGTAGAAACCTCTCATACCGGTAACATGGGCTCGACCGCCAGAGCCATGAAAACCATGGGGTTAACCAACCTTTATTTGGTTAATCCGCTGATAAAACCTGATTCTCAGGCGATCGCCCTGGCCGCTGGTGCCAGCGACGTGATCGGCAACGCCACTATTGTTGATACCCTGGATGATGCCATTGCTGGCTGCAGTCTGGTGGTGGGCACCAGTGCGCGTTCACGTACCTTGCCGTGGCCGATGCTGGAACCGCGTGAATGCGGCATACGTGCCGTGCACGAAGGTGAACATGCGCCGGTAGCGCTGGTGTTCGGCCGTGAACGTGTCGGCCTGACCAATGATGAGCTGCAAAAGTGCCATTACCATGTCGCCATCCCTGCCAACCCGGATTACAGCTCGTTGAATCTGGCGATGGCGGTGCAAATTCTAGCGTATGAAGTGCGTGTGGCTTACCTCGATCGTCAGCAGGTAGGTGCGCCACAGCTGGAAGAAACGCCGTATCCGTTGGTGGACGATCTGGAACGCTTCTATCAGCATCTGGAACAAACGCTGCAGCAGAGTGGATTTATCCGCCCATCTCACCCGGGGCAGGTGATGAGCCGTTTGCGTCGTTTATTCACCCGTGCGCGGCCGGAAGCTCAAGAGTTGAATATCCTGCGTGGTATGCTGACGTCGATCGAGAAACAGGACAAACATCAAGGTAATTAATTTGATGTGGAATTACGGCTTGCGGTAATAGTATTAGTTATCCAACGGTTATAATATGTATTTCATATGCACATTATATGGCTTAGTCCAAAAGGTGCTAATACTTGAGTAAATTGCTGGGTTAAATAGTTGACTGATTTACTCAGGAATGTCAGACTTTCGGCCATGTTTGACCAACAGGTAACCACTTAGCTATGAGACTGACATCCAAAGGCCGTTATGCCGTAACCGCTATGCTTGACGTGGCATTGCACTCCCAGGAAGGGCCCGTTCCTCTGGCGGATATTTCTGAGCGCCAGGGTATCTCGCTCTCTTATCTGGAACAATTATTCTCCCGTCTGCGCAAGAATGGCCTGGTGGCCAGCGTACGTGGACCGGGCGGTGGTTATCTGCTGGGCAAAGACGCGAGTGAGATTGCCGTTGGTGCAGTTATCACTGCCGTCGATGAATCGGTAGATGCGACCCGTTGCCAGGGTAAAGAAGGCTGTCAGGGTGGCGATCGCTGCCTGACCCATACCCTGTGGCGCGATCTGAGCGAGCGCATCAGCGGGTTCCTAAACAACATTACGCTGGCTGAACTGGTGAACAACCAGGAAGTGCTGGTGGTGGCGGACCGTCAAAACAACGATACCCGTCGCACGGCCAACGGTCGTCCGCAAGAAACTATCAACGTTAATCTGCGCGCATAAGCAGCTGGCGATATTTTTTTAGTTTTTGGAAGTGATGTACGGAGTACAAGAGCAATGAAATTACCGATTTATCTGGATTACTCAGCAACGACGCCGGTTGATCCGCGTGTTGCTGAGAAAATGATGCAATTTTTGACTCTGGACGGGACTTTTGGTAACCCGGCTTCCCGTTCCCACCGTTTCGGTTGGCAGGCGGAAGAAGCGGTAGATATCGCCCGTAACCAAATTGCTGAACTGGTTGGCGCTGACCCGCGCGAAATCGTGTTCACTTCCGGAGCCACCGAATCCGACAACCTGGCGATCAAAGGCGCTGCCAATTTCTATCAAAAGAAAGGCAAGCACATTATCACCAGCAAAACCGAACACAAAGCCGTGCTGGACACCTGTCGCCAGCTTGAGCGTGAAGGCTTTGAAGTGACCTATCTGGCACCGCAGAGCAACGGTATTATCAGTCTGCAGGCCCTCGAAGCTGCGATGCGCGAAGACACCATTCTGGTTTCTATCATGCACGTGAATAACGAAATCGGCGTGGTGCAGGATATCGAAGCTATCGGCGAAATGTGCCGTGCGCGCGGTATCATTTATCACGTTGATGCTACCCAGAGTGTGGGCAAATTGCCTATCGACCTGAGCAAGCTGAAAGTTGATCTGATGTCATTCTCCGGCCACAAAATTTATGGCCCGAAAGGCATTGGTGCACTGTACGTGCGTCGTAAGCCGCGTATCCGTATCGAAGCCCAGATCCACGGTGGCGGCCATGAGCGCGGTATGCGTTCCGGTACCTTGCCTGTCCACCAGATCGCCGGTATGGGCGAAGCCTACCGTATCGCCAAAGAAGAAATGGCGTCGGAAATGGCTCGTCTGCGCACGCTGCGCGATCGTCTGTGGAACGGCGTGAAAGATATGGAAGAAGTGTATCTGAATGGCTCGCTGGAGAACGGGGTGCCTAACATCCTGAACGTCAGCTTCAACTATGTTGAAGGCGAGTCGCTGATCATGGCGCTGAAAGACCTGGCCGTCTCTTCGGGTTCTGCCTGTACCTCCGCCAGCCTTGAGCCATCCTACGTGCTGCGTGCGTTGGGCATGACTGACGAATTGGCGCATAGCTCGATCCGTTTCTCTCTGGGGCGTTTCACCACAGAAGAAGAGATCGATTACACCATTCAACTGGTGCGTAAATCCATCGGCCGTCTGCGTGACCTGTCTCCACTGTGGGACATGTTCAAGCAGGGCGTGGATATCAACAGCATCGAATGGGCACATCATTAATTCTCAGGATTCAGGAGCAAGGTCATGGCTTACAGCGAAAAAGTAATCGATCACTATGAAAACCCGCGTAACGTGGGTTCTTTCGACAACGAAGATCCTAGCGTTGGCAGCGGCATGGTGGGTGCACCGGCCTGTGGCGACGTGATGAAGTTGCAGATCAAAGTCAACAATGAAGGTATCATTGAAGACGCCCGTTTCAAGACTTACGGCTGCGGTTCCGCCATCGCCTCCAGTTCGCTGGTGACCGAATGGATGAAAGGCAAGTCTCTTGATCAGGCCGAAGCGATCAAAAACACTCAGATCGCCGAAGAACTGGAATTACCGCCGGTAAAAATTCACTGCTCAATCCTGGCCGAAGACGCCATTAAAGCAGCGATTGCCGACTACAAGAGCAAACACAGCGCCAAGTAATTATTTCTGAGTCATTTAGCCCGACCTTGGTTGGGCTTTGAAGTGTGAGGTTGTGATGTCAATTACCATGAGCGACAGCGCTGCACAGCGCGTTCAGGCATTTATGAATAACCGTGGCAAAGGCCTTGGCCTGCGTCTGGGGGTGAGAACCTCTGGCTGCTCCGGGATGGCATATGTGCTTGAATTTGTTGACGATATTAACGATGACGACATCGTTTTTGAAAACAAAGGCGTTAAGGTGATCATTGACGGCAAGAGCCTGGTCTACCTTGACGGCACCGAGCTTGATTTCGTTAAGGAAGGCCTGAACGAAGGCTTCAAGTTCAACAACCCCAATGTCTCAAGCGAGTGCGGCTGCGGCGAAAGTTTCAACGTCTGACAGTCCATCGTGCTCCCCCGCCAGGTGCGGGGGAACTTCATCCGATAACGCCCAGAGCACGCTATGGATTACTTTACTTTATTCGGGCTGCCAGTTCGCTATCCCGTGGACGGCAGCCTGCTTGCCTCTCGCTATCAGGATCTGCAGCGCCAATTCCATCCCGATCGTTTTGCAAGTCAGCCAGAACGCGAACGCCTGATGGCGTTGCAACAGGCAGCGACTATCAATGAAGCCTACCAAACGCTGAAGCACCCATTAAAACGCGCGGAGTATATGCTATCTTTGCACGGCTTTGATTTGGGCAACGAGCAGCACACTATGCGTGATACCGCGTTCCTGATGGAACAGTTGGAACTACGCGAGGAGCTCGACGCCATTGAGTGCAAAGCAGATGCGGAAACCCAGTTGGCCAGCTTTGGTGCGCGGGTGAACGAGACGGTCAAACAACGCAGCGCTCTGATGATTCAGCAACTCGAGAGCCAGCAGTGGATTGATGCCGCCGACACCGTGCGTAAGCTGCGCTTTTTGGACAAACTCCAGCAACAGGTTGAACAACTCGAAGAAAAACTGCTGGGTTTTGAGTAATTCTTTTCATTTATACCCAAAATAATTGGAGTTGCATCAAGGCGGCAAATTTGTGAGTCCCCAGGAGCATAGGCAACTATGCGACTGGTGCGAATAAATGCAGCCAACAAAGATGCAGCTTCAAGTATGAAGGATATGGGAAGCTTCAATATGGCCTTATTACAAATTAGTGAACCTGGCCTCAGCGCCGCGCCACACCAGCGCCGTCTGGCTGCCGGTATTGATTTAGGCACCACCAATTCTCTGGTCGCCACGGTGCGCAGCGGGCAGGCGGAAACGCTGGCCGATGCCGAAGGGCGCGATTTACTGCCCTCGGTAGTGCATTACCAGGCTGACACTTTGCGCGTTGGTTGGGATGCGCGCCAACAGGCAGCAGAGGATCCCGCCAATACCATAAGCTCAGTCAAACGCATGATGGGCCGCTCATTGGCCGACGTACTTGCGCGTTACCCGAACCTGCCGTATCAGTTTCAGGCCAGTGATAACGGCTTGCCGATGATCCTGACCGCTGCCGGTGCAGTTAACCCGGTAGGGGTTTCTGCCGATATCCTCAGAGCCCTTGCCGAGCGAGCGAAAACCGCGCTGGAAGGGGATCTGGACGGCGTAGTGATCACCGTTCCCGCCTATTTTGATGATGCACAACGTCAGGGCACCAAAGACGCTGCGCGTCTGTCCGGGTTGCATGTGCTGCGTCTGCTGAACGAACCGACGGCGGCGGCGATCGCCTATGGACTGGATTCCGGGCAGGAAGGCATTATCGCGGTGTATGACCTGGGCGGCGGTACCTTTGATATTTCCATTCTGCGGCTGAGCCGTGGGGTGTTTGAAGTGTTGGCCACCGGCGGGGATTCCGCGCTGGGGGGCGACGACTTTGATCATCTGCTGGCTGACTGGCTGCGTGAACAGGCCGGTGTGGCTGACCGTAGCGATCACGGTGTACAGCGCCAACTGCTGGATGCGGCTATTGCCGCCAAAATTGCACTGAGCGATGCCGACAGTACCGTCGTTGAGATTGCCGGCTGGCAGGGCGAAGTGACCCGTGCACAGTTTGATGCGCTGATCGCCACTCTGGTGAAACGTACCCTGATGGCCTGCCGCCGCGCGCTGAAAGACGCGGGCGTGAGTGCTGAAGAAGTGCTGGAAGTGGTCATGGTTGGCGGTTCCACCCGCGTGCCACTGGTACGTGAGCAGGTGGGCACGTTCTTTGGCCGCACGCCGCTAACTTCGATCGATCCGGATAAAGTGGTCGCTATTGGCGCTGCGATCCAGGCGGATATTTTGGTGGGCAACAAGCCTGACAGCGACATGCTGCTGCTGGATGTGATCCCACTTTCGCTGGGTCTGGAAACCATGGGCGGCCTGGTAGAGAAAGTGATCCCACGTAACACCACCATTCCGGTGGCGCGAGCGCAAGAGTTCACCACTTTTAAAGACGGCCAAAGCGCGATGATGATCCATGTGCTGCAGGGCGAACGCGAACTGGTGCAGGATTGCCGCTCGCTGGCGCGCTTCTCACTGCGCGGCTTACCGCCTCTGCCTGCTGGTGGCGCCCATATTCGCGTTACCTTCCAGGTGGATGCCGATGGCCTGTTGAGCGTCACCGCGATGGAGAAATCCACCGGCGTTGAGGCTTCAATTCAGGTTAAACCGTCGTATGGTCTGTCCGACGCCGAAATCGCCGGCATGATCAAAGATTCGATGGCCAATGCGCAGAGTGATGTTGGCGCGCGCATGCTGGCGGAGCAGCGGGTTGAGGCGTCGCGGGTGCTGGAAAGCCTGCAGGGCGCACTGGCCAGCGACGCCGCATTGCTGAGCGAAGCAGAAAGTACAGCAATCCCCGCAGCGGTAGAAGCTTTGCAACAGGCGGCGCAGGGCACCGATCCTACCGCTATTGAAGCCGCAATTAAAACATTAGATGCACAAACGCAAGACTTTGCCGCGCGCCGCATGGATGCTTCCATTCGCCGTGCGCTGGCTGGCCATTCTGTGGATGAGGTTTAATCATGCCTAAAATTGTTTTCCTGCCCCATCAAGATTTATGCCCGGAGGGGGCAGTACTGGAAGCCGAACAAGGGGAGTCAATCCTCAACGTTGCGCTGCGCAACGGTATCGACATTGAACATGCCTGTGAGAAATCCTGCGCCTGCACCACCTGTCACTGCATCGTGCGTGAAGGTTTCGACTCGCTTGAAGAGAGCAGCGAACTGGAAGACGACATGCTGGACAAGGCCTGGGGTCTGGAGCCGGAAAGCCGTCTGAGCTGTCAGGCACTGGTGGCTGACGAAGATTTGGTGGTTGAAATGCCGCGTTATACCGTCAACCACGCGCGTGAAGGGTAAGAGGACAGTAGAAATGGGATTGAAGTGGACCGACAGCCGTGAAATCGGCGAAGCTCTGTACGACCAATACCCGGATACCGATCCGAAAACCGTACGTTTTACCGACATGCATCAGTGGATTTGCGATCTGGAAGATTTTGACGACGATCCACAGGCTTCCAACGAAAAAATACTGGAAGCTGTTCTGCTGGTCTGGTTAGATGAAGCGGAGTAAATAGCGTAGCGGGCTGCCATAGGCTGGCCCATTTATACCCGTCATACTTCAAGCTGCATGTGCGTTGGCTGCACCCGCTCACCCCAGTCACTTACCTGAGTAAGCTCCTGGGGATTCTCTGATTTGCCGCCTTCCTGCAACTCGAATTATTTTGGGTATATTTTTGTATCCGACACGATTAATAAAAGAATAATCCGGAGTAAGAAGGCTATGACAACTGAATTTATGCTGGTAACGCTGTCGAACCAACCTGCTGACGCTCGCTGGGGCGAGAAAGCGCTACTGAGCACCGGTACAGAAGGGATGACCATCCACCTGACCGGCAAAGATAAACTGGGCAGCATTCAACGTGCGGCTCGTAAGATTGACGGCCAGGGCATCAAGAATGTCAAACTGGCCGGTGACGACTGGGATCTGGAAAACAGCTGGGCATTCTGGCAGGGCTTCCGTGGGCCGAAAGGTAAACGCAACGTCGAATGGGCACCATTGCCGGAAGCTGAAAGCAAAGAGCTGGAACAGCGCCTGAAGATTGTTGACTGGGTGCGTGACACCATCAACATGTCGGCGGAAGAGTTGGGGCCAGAGCAGTTGGCTACCCGTGCGGTTGATCTGATGTGTGGCATCGGTTGTGAAGCCGTCAGCTACCGTATTACCAAAGGTGAAGATCTGCGTGAGCAAAACTACGCCGGTATTCACACCGTGGGCCGTGGGTCAGATCGTTCACCGGTGTTGTTGGCACTGGATTTCAACCCGACCGGTAACCCGGAAGCGCCGGTATTTGCTTGCCTGGTGGGCAAGGGCATCACCTTTGACACCGGTGGCTACAGCCTGAAACAAAGCGCCTTTATGGACTCCATGAAGGCGGATATGGGGGGGGCAGCCACCATTACCGGCGCTCTGGCGCTGGCGGCAGCTCGTGGTCTGAAACAGCGTGTAAAACTGTACCTGTGCTGTGCCGACAACATGGTCAGTGGCAATGCTTTCAAACTGGGCGATATCATCCGTTACCGCAACGGCAAAACCGTTGAGGTGATGAATACCGATGCGGAAGGGCGTCTGGTATTGGCCGATGGCCTGATCGATGCGTCCGCGCAGAACCCTCAGTTGATCATCGACTGCGCCACCCTGACCGGTGCGGCGAAAACGGCTGTGGGTAACGACTACCATGCGCTGTTCAGCTTCGACGACGCTCTGGCGCAAGATCTGCTGGCCAGTGCGGCTGCGGAACAAGAGCCATTCTGGCGTCTGCCGCTGGCCGAATTCCATCGTAGCCAACTGCCCTCCAACTTTGCCGAATTGAACAACGTAGCCGGTCCGGCCTACACGGCGGGTGCCAGCACTGCGGCTGCTTTCCTGTCGCATTTTGTGACTAATTACCAGCAGGGCTGGCTGCACATCGACTGTTCCGCTACTTACCGCAAGGGTGCAGTAGAACAATGGTCAGCCGGTGCGACCGGTCTGGGTGTACGTGCTCTGGCCAACCTGCTGTTGAGCAAAGCCAAGTAATTGAATGCCCACCCCGGTGGGCGTTATACCCGTCATCTTTCAAGTTGCAGCGTTGTTACCTGCTTACAAGACCCATTCATGGGTCTTGCCCCTGCGGGGCCGCTGCAAACAGCGTTCAAATCTGTTCCCGACAGATTTGTCGCTCACCCCAGTTACTTAACTTTTGTAAGCGCCTGGGGATGAGCGAGCTGGGCGCCTAGCTGCAAAATGAAAGCTATAGGGTATAGAATGTCGTTTATCCCCGGGGCCCAGCGTGCTGGGCCCCGTTATTTGATTGCTGGAGTTTGTCATGAGTTCTCATCATCACGAAGCCGCCGCGGGCGAAAACGAACTTGAACGCCTGTTGAAACTGGCGGTGACGGAGCCGGCCCATCGTCCGGCATTCTTCCGTGAACTGCTTGAGGCTACGGTGTTGATCCTCGGTGACAGCGAACAGGTGCAACTCGGCGGTGACATCACGCTCAATGCCGATACACCGGTGAATATCCAGCATTGGGAAAAGCAGGATGGCGGCAGCATCATCCCGTTTTTCACCTCGGTGGAAGCGCTGCAAAAAGCCGTTGAGGATGAACAGCCCTTTATCGCCATGCCGGCACGAGTCTTATTCGAGATTACGCAGGGTGCGGATCTGTTCCTCAACCCGAAGGCCGAGTACGGCAAAGAGTTTTATCCTGAAGAGGTGGCTATGCTGCTGGCTACCGGGGGCGTAAGCAAACCGGCAGAACGCTATATCGACAAGGATACCCAGATCCTGTTGGGCCAACCGGAAGAATATCCGTCGGCGATGGTCGATGCCTTGACCACATTGTTCAGCCAGCGCAAGCCGGTCCGCCGCGCGTTTCTGGCGCTGATGCACGATCAGGCGGTCGACGAAAAACCCAATCTGCTGGTTGGGCTGGAAGTAGACGGCGAACAAGGCGATATCGAGGCGCTGATCAATGAAGCGGGCAGCGTGGCCAGCGAAACCGCGCCTAACGACGAACCGGTGGATTTTTGCCTGGTATCGGAAAAGGAACGTGGCGTCAGCCATTACCTGATCACCCATACCCAACCCTTCTACCAGCGCCGCTGGGGCAGTTGGTTGCGCAATATCATTCCTTCCACTGAAAAAACGCAGTAACCCTTCCCTTGCTACCGTGCGGCGCGCAGCCCGCCGGTAGCGCTCAGTTTTTTCTATCCTATTGTTTTAAAAATAAATAACGCTAATGGTAACAAGTAACGTTACGCAGTGTGATCGGCATAACAGTTCCTTGCATGGTGCTTCGTCATTAGGCCCGACACAGATTGAAATGTTTCACGGCCCGGGGAGCAGCGCTGCTATTATTCATCCATATCCGGATATTGCGCCGACGAGCCGCGCAAACGTTGCCAGGGAGTTAAACGATGAAACCATGCCGTTCAGGGGCATTTGCATCAGGCAAGAAGCTTTGTCAGGGGATCGCATTGGCGGGGGGCCTGCTGCTGCTGGCCGCCTGTGATGACGGCGGAAAAAAACCAACCGCAGCGCAGGCTGATGCACAGGCGAGTAGCGTCATGCAGATCAAGCGACCGGATGCCGCCGCGTTGGCGGCGTTGGCGAAACGCGACGCCGGTAAGCCGCTGACGCTGCTTGATGCCTCCGAACTGCAACTCGACGGTGCCAGTGCCATGGTGCTGACGTTTTCTTTGCCGCTGGATCCGAATCAGGATTTCGCTGCGCGAGCGCATCTGGTCGACAGCGTTAGCGGCAAAATCGACGGTGCCTGGGAGCTGTCCGATAACCTGATGGAACTGCGGCTGCGCCATCTGCAACCCAATCGCAAGCTGGTACTGACCCTCGAGAGCGGTCTGAAAGCGGTCAACGGTGCCGAACTGGGCAAACAGCAAGAACAGACTATCACCACCCGCGACATCAAACCGAGCGTCGGCTTTGCCGGCAAAGGTTCGCTGCTGCCGACCAAACTGGCGCAGGGGCTGCCGGTGATGGCGCTCAACGTCGATAACGTCGACGTTAACTTCTTCCGGGTGAAGGCCGATGCCTTACCGGCATTCCTGGCCAACTGGGAGTACCGCAATTCGCTTTCCAGTTGGGAGTCGGAAGAACTGCTGAAAATGGCCGATCTGGTCTACAGCGGCCGCTTCGATCTCAATCCGCAGCGCAATACTCGCGAACGCCTGCTATTGCCACTGAGTGGCATCGAAGCCTTGCAGCAGCCGGGTGTCTACCTGGCGGTGATGCAGCAGGCTGGGCATTACGGTTATACCAACCCGGCGACCCTGTTCACCCTCAGTGATATCGGCGTTTCGCTGCACAGCTATCACGGCCGTCTGGACGTGTTTACCCAGGCTCTGGATGGCGGCGCGGCATTGGGCGCGGTTGAACTGCGCCTGCTGGATGAAAAAGGTCAAACGCTGACCCAGGGCACCACCGATAAGCAAGGGCACGCCCAGTTGGTGAAAAGCGCTAAGGCGCGATTGTTACTGGCGACCCAACAGGGCCAGACCAGCATGATCGATCTGTCGACACCGGCGCTGGATTTGGCTGAGTTCGATATTGCCGGGCCGGAAGGCTACAGCAAGCAATTCTTCGCCTTCGGCCCGCGTGATCTTTACCGTCCAGGTGAAACGCTGATCGTTAACGGGCTACTGCGTGACGCCGACGGTAAACCACTGCCGGCCCAGCCGGTGAAGGTGGATATCGTCAAACCGGACGATCAGGTGGCGCGCAGCTTTGTCTGGCAGCCACAGGACGGCTTGTATCAATATCAGTATCAAATTCCTGAAGGCGGGCCGACTGGTAACTGGTCGCTACGTTTCAACCTGGGTGATAACCAGCCGCGGCTTTACAGCTTCAAGGTCGAGGATTTCCTGCCGGAACGCATGGCGCTCGATATTACCGCAGAGAAAACCCCGCTGCGCCCTGATGCGCAACTGGTGTTCGACGTCAGCGGCCGTTACCTCTATGGCGCACCGGCTTCGGGTAATCGTCTGCAGGGGCAGGTGTTCCTGCGACCGCAGCGTGAGGCGGTCAGCAGCCTGCCGGGCTATGAGTTTGGTTCGGTAATAGAAGAAAGCCTGTCGCGCAATATGGATGAATTCGATCAGGTGCTGGATAACGCCGGCAAGGCGCAGGTCGCGGTGGACAGCAGTTGGGCAGAGGTAAAATCACCGTTGAAAGCCATCTTGCAGGCCAGCCTGCTGGAGTCCGGTGGCCGCCCGGTGACGCGCCGCGCCGAACGGGCGATCTGGCCTGCCGATGCGCTGCCCGGCATTCGACCTTTGTTCAACAAACAACAGATTTATGATTATCGTAGCAATAGCGACCAGGCCCAACCGGTGGTGGATGAAAACACCCAGGCCGGGTTTGATATTGTTTACGCCAATGCCGCCGGTGAAAAACTGGCGGTCAGCGGACTGAAGGCCCGTCTGGTGCGTGAGCGCCGCGACTATTACTGGCAGTGGTCTGAAGGCGAAGGCTGGCAGTCGTTATACGACAAAAAAGATCTGCTACTGGCGGAACAGACTATCGACATCGCCGCCAACGGCAGCACCAAAGTCAGTTTCCCGGTGGAGTGGGGCGCGTATCGCATTGAGGTGGTAGATCCGCAGAGCAATCTGATCAGCAACCTGCGTTTCTGGGCCGGTTACAGCTGGCAGGACAACACTAATGGCAGCGGGGCGGTACGTCCGGACCAGGTGAAGCTGAAGCTGGACAAACCGGCCTACCGACCGGGTGAGAAAGTGAAACTGCATATCGAAGCCCCGGCCGCCGGTAAGGGCTACCTGCTGGTGGAATCCAGCGACGGTCCGCTATGGTGGCAGGAACTGGATGTGCCGGCCAAGGGCGTTGATGTTGAAGTGCCTATCAATCAGGAGTGGAAACGCCACGATCTGTACCTCAGCGCATTGGTGATCCGCCCGGGTGACAAGCAACAGCAGTCGACGCCGAAGCGGGCGGTAGGGCTGTTGCATCTGCCTCTGGTGGATGAAGGGCGAAAACTGGCGCTGCAATTGGACGCGCCGCAGCGTATGCGGCCGAACCAAATGCTGACGGTGAAAGTGAAGGCCGCCCACAGCAGCGGTAAACCGCCACAGCAAATCAACGTGCTGCTTTCCGCGGTTGACAGCGGCATCCTCAATATTACCAACTACGCAACGCCGGATCCGTATCAGGCCTTCTTTGGTCGCAAACGCTATAGTGCCGATCAGTACGATGTTTATGGTCAACTGATTGAAGGCAAGGGGCGTTTGGCAAATCTGCGCTACGGCGGCGACGGCGATGAGGAAGATGCGTTGTCACGCGGCGGTAAAAAGCCGATCACCGCGGTCACCATTGTTGCCCAGCAGGCGCAGCCGGTTAAGCTGGATGCCAACGGCGAAGGCGAAATTCAGATTGCCATTCCTGACTTCAACGGTGAATTACGGCTGATGGCGCAGGCATGGAGCGATGAAGACTTCGGCAAGGCGGAAGGCAAGACCGTTGTTGCCGCACCGGTGGTGGCAGAGCTGGCGACGCCGCGTTTCCTGGCCGGGGGCGATAGCACCCAATTGGCGCTGGATGTCAGCAATCTGTCGGGTCAGCCGCAGACATTAACCGTGAAACTGGCTTCCAGCGGGTTAGTGGCGCTGCAGGGGGCTGCCGAACAACAGGTCAGCCTGGCCAACGGCGAACGAACCACGCTGCAAATTCCGGCACAGGCACTGGCGGGCTTTGGTCAGGGTGAGGTCGCGCTGACCCTTAGCGGTTTGGTACTGCCGGGGGAAACCCTCAAGGACTATCAGCATAGCTGGAAGATTGGCGTAAGGCCGGCGTATCCGGCGCAAACCCGCCAGTTCGCCAGCGTGATCCACGCCGGTGAAAGCTGGGGTCTGCCGACAGATGCCGCTGCCGGGCTGGAACAGGCGACGACCGAAGGGCAACTGCTGTTGACCAGCCGTCCGCCAATCAACCTGGCGCGTTACATCAGCGAACTGTATGCCTATCCCTACGGCTGCCTGGAGCAGACCACCAGCGGGCTTTATCCGTCGCTGTATACCAACCGGGCGCAGCTCAGCGCACTCGGGATCAAATCCGGTAGTGATGAAAGCCGCCGCAACAGTATCGATGTAGGCATCGAGCACCTGCTCAGCATGCAGCGTTATAACGGCGGTTTTGGTCTGTGGAGTCGCGACAGCCAGGAAGAGTTCTGGCTGACGGCCTACGCGACCGACTTCCTGTTCCGTGCCAGTGAACAGAACTACAGCGTCCCGACCGATGCGCTGACGGCGGCCAACAATCGTCTGCAGCGCTATTTGCAGGACCGCAGCCAGATTGACGTTGCTTCCACCCAGTATCCGGACCATACCCGTTTTGCAGTGCAGGCCTATGCCGGCTTGGTATTGGCGCGTCAACAGCAGGCACCGCTCGGGGCATTGCGACAGCTGTTTGAGCGTCGCGGCGATGCTCGTTCGGGCTTGCCGCTGGTGCAGCTTGGCGTGGCGCTGAAGCTGATGGGTGATATGCCGCGTGCCAATCAGGCTATCGAGCAAGGGCTGGCGACGCAGCGCAATGCCAAGGATTACTGGCTGGAAGATTACGGCAGCCCGCTGCGTGATGACGCGATGATCCTGGCGCTGCTGACCGAAAATAACCTGCTGCCGGCCGAGCGCGACCAACGCTTGCTGACGCTATCTGAACGTCTCAGCGGTGAACGTTATCTGTCTACGCAGGAGAGCAATGCCCTGTTCCTGGCGGCGCGCAATCTGATTGGCAGTGCTGAAACGCCATGGCAGGCACAAACGGCGCAGGGCAAAACCCTGTCCGGTAGCCAGGCGCTGACGCAAAACCTGTCCGCTGAACAGTTGGCTTCCGGGCTACAGCTCACCAATACCGGCAAGGGTACGCTGTACAGCCGGGTCGATTTGGTCGGTTATCCGCAACAGGCGCCGCAACCGCAGAGCAACGTGTTGAATATCCGCCGTGAATTCCTGGGGCTGGATGGTAAATCCGTGGATCTGAGCCAGCTGAAAAGCGGTCAGTTGATCCTGGTGCATCTGGACGTCTGGGCCGATAATCAGGTGCCGGACGCACTGGTGGTGGATCTGTTGCCGGCCGGACTGGAACTGGAGAACCAGAATCTGGGGGACAGCAGCGCCAGCCTGGGCGAAAGCGCCAGCAGCGTGACCGAACTGCTGCAGGACATGCAGCAGGCCGACATCAAACATCAGGAGTTCCGGGACGATCGCTATGTGGCGGCGGTGAATATCGACGGCTACCGTCATACCACACTGCTGTATCTGGCACGGGCCGTGACGCCGGGCACTTATCTGGTTCCGGCACCGCAGGTTGAGTCGATGTATGTGCCTGCCTGGCGTGCGCTGGGCACGACACCAGCGCGGCTTGAAATTGCCAAATGATCCTCTTTGCCTCGTCCCGGTGGTTTAGCCGGTGGTGGGGCAAGGGAGTGATACCTTCCTGATGAATCGACTTCTTATGCATTTACGTCGCCGGGCAGCCATCTGGCTGCTGGCGATTTTGCTGCCGCCCGCTTTACTGTGGTTGGCGGATCGGCTGTGGCCGTTACCGCTGAAAGATGCCGAGATGGCGCGGGTGGTGGTAGCGGAAGACGGCACCCCACTGTGGCGCTATGCGGACAGTGACGGTGTATGGCGCTATCCGGTCAACCTGCAACAGGTCTCGCCCTATTATTTGCAGGCGCTGCTGACCTATGAGGACCGCTGGTTTTATCGACACCCCGGTATTAACCCGTTGTCGCTGGCCCGTGCCGCCTGGCAGGCTCTGCGCAACGGGCAGATCGTTTCCGGCGGCAGCACGCTTTCGATGCAGGTAGCGCGCCTGATTGATCCCCATCCACGCACGCTGGCCGGCAAGTTACGGCAGGTTTGGCGTACCGCCCAGTTGGAATGGCATCTGTCGAAGGAGCAAATCCTTGAAATCTACCTTAACCGGGCACCTTACGGCGGCACGCTACAGGGGATTGGCGCGGCTAGCTGGACTTATTTGGGCAAACCGCCTTCGACGCTGACGCGTGGCGAGGCGGCGTTGCTGGCAGTGTTGCCGCAGGCTCCCAGCCGTTTGCGGCCGGACCGCTATCCTGAACGGGCGCAGGCTGCGCGTGACAAGGTGCTGGAACGCCTGGCGTATTATCAGGTTTGGCCGGCGCAGCAGGTGGCCGAAATCCGTCAGGAAGCTTTGTGGTTGGCCCCGCGCCAGGTGCCGCAGTTGGCCCCGTTACTGGCGAGACGGATGACGCAGGGCAATCGTAGCCAGGTTGTGACCACCACGCTGGACGCCACCTTGCAACGGCGGTTGGAAGAACTGGCTCGCGGCTGGAAGAGCCAACTGCCGGAAAAAACCTCGGTTGGCGTATTGGTGGTTGATCACACCAATATGAAAGTACGCTCCTACCTCGGCTCGCTGGATTTGAACGATAACAGCCGTTTTGGCCATGTCGACATGGTGGCTGCCTGGCGTTCGCCTGGCTCGACGCTAAAACCCTTCTTGTATGGCCTGGCACTGGACGACGGTCTGATCCACGCCGAATCTCTGTTACAGGACGTACCACGCCGTTTTGGGGATTATCGGCCCGGTAATTTTGATACCGGTTTTCACGGCCCGGTCAGTGCCAGCGAAGCGTTGTCACGTTCGCTTAATTTACCGGCGGTACAACTACTGGAAGCCTACGGGCCGAAGCGCTTTGCCGCCAATCTCCGTAATGTGGGGGTTGAACTGCGGTTGCCGGCACACGCCGAACCGAGCCTGGCGCTGATCCTGGGCGGGGCCGGTGCCCGGTTGGATCAGTTGGTGGCCGGGTTTAGCGCGCTGGCTCGTCAGGGCCGGGTGTCACCGCTGCGCTTTACCCCTCAGCAAGGGACTTACGATCGTCAGTTAATGTCGCCGGGCGCCGCCTGGATTGTACGGCGAATACTGGCGGGAGAGGCTCGCCCGTTGCCGGATGAGGCGTTACCCGCCAGCGTGCCGCTGGCGTGGAAGACCGGCACCAGTTACGGCTACCGCGATGCCTGGGCCATCGGTGTTAACGCGCGCTATACGATAGGCATTTGGGTGGGGCGACCGGACGGTACCCCGGTGGCCGGGCAGTTCGGCTTCGCCACGGCGGTGCCCCTGCTCAATCAGGTCAATAATCTGCTGCTGACCTCTTTACGCCAGCGTGGCGAAGGGATCCCGGCCGATCCGCGCCCCGCCAGCGTCAGCCGTGCGGTGATCTGCTGGCCGGGCGGTCAGCCACTGCCGGCCGGGGACAGCAATTGCCGCCAACGACGTCTGAGCTGGACTCTCGACGGGACTCTCCCGCCGACGCTGCCCGCACCCGGTCAGGAAAGCGTGCTGGGCAGCCAGCCGCTAATCTGGTTGAACGCGCGTGGATTGCGGGTGGCGGCGGATTGCCCGGGGGCCACGCCGCGTCGGCTGGCACTGTGGCCTACGCCGCTGGAACCCTGGTTGCCTCCGGCTGAGCGTCGCGCGCAGCGCTTGTCGGCTATTGATCCGCAGTGCCCACCGTTGCAGCAGCAAGAAGTACCGCCGTTGTTAATGCTGGGCGTGCGTGACGGCGCGATACTGCGTCGCCTGCCGGGTAACAATACGCTGGATTTGCGGGTCAGCGCCCAGGGCGGCGGCGGACAGCGCTGGTGGTTCCTCAATGGCCAGTTGGTGGGGGAAGGGGAGTCGCTGCTGCAGACGCTGACCCAACCTGGTCGTTACCAGCTCAGCGTGCTCGATGAGAGTGGTCAGGTGGCATTGCGTGACTTCACCCTCGATTAAGGTAAGTTTTCATAACCTGTGCTCTGGGCCGCAAAGTGAAGAATAAAGATAATGATTTTTTAATGAAATGTTGATTTTCCCGTAGGCAAGCGTTGGCAGCGCACATATAATCTGCGCCACTTGAGAAGGCCGGCACCCTGTTTGCAGACCGGCCTGTTTTGGAAGTTATACAGAGGCCATCATGACCGTAGAACGTACCTTTTCCATCATTAAACCAAACGCTGTAGCTAACAACGATATCGGCGCAATCTATGCTCGCTTTGAGCGTGCCGGTTTCAAAATCATCGCATCCAAAATGCTGCGTCTGACTCGCGAACAAGCCGAAGGCTTCTACGCTGAGCACAAAGGCCGCCCATTCTTCGATGGCCTGGTTGAGTTCATGACCTCTGGCCCGATCGTGGTTCAGGTTCTGGAAGCAGAAAACGCAGTACAGCGTAACCGTGACATCATGGGCGCAACCAACCCGGACAACGCACTGGCCGGCACCCTGCGTGCTGACTACGCGGACAGCTTCACTGCCAACGCCGTACACGGTTCTGACGCAGTAGAATCTGCACAGCGCGAAATCGCGTATTTCTTTAATGAGAGCGAAATCTGCTCACGTTAATCTGCCCGTCGCCTTTCAAGTTGTAGGGGGCGATATATTCGCCCCGATTGGCACAGGTGCAGTATGCAGCACCGCTACTCGAATTTTTCATTCATCGGCTGAAACAATAAAAATGCCCTGAATGTCTTTCAGACGTGGAAAGCTGCTACTAAAATTTGTACAATGCCGCGCCCCTGATGAGGCTTCTTGTCAGGGGCGCGCTTTTAGCGCCGTCACCGCAATTGATGCGGGTTGAACGACGCACTTACTTTCCACTCTTTCGCGCCGTAACGTGTAACAACGAGGCCAGAGATCAATTATGTTAGAACCCATCACGTCCGAGCACATCGTGTCTGAAAATAATTCGCTGACTACTCAATCCGTTAACGCGGAACAACCGGCTGTGGCCAAAATTAACCTGCTGGATTTGAACCGTCAGCAATTGCGTGAGTTTTTCGCCAAAATGGGCGAGAAACCCTTCCGTGCCGATCAGGTCATGAAGTGGATGTACCACTATTGCTGCGATGACTTTGAGCAGATGACCGACATTAACAAGGTCCTGCGCAATAAATTGCAAAGCGTCGCCGAGATCCGTGCGCCAGAAGTGGCGGAAGAACAACGCTCAGCCGATGGCACCATTAAATGGGCGATCAAAGTGGGCGATCAGCAGGTCGAAACCGTGTATATCCCGGACGGCGACCGTGCGACTCTGTGTGTCTCCTCCCAGGTGGGTTGTGCCCTGGAATGCAAATTCTGTTCGACCGCTCAGCAAGGCTTTAACCGCAACCTGCGCGTGTCGGAAATCATTGGCCAGGTTTGGCGTGCGGCAAAAATTATCGGCGCGCTGAAAGTGACCGGCGAACGTCCGATCACCAACGTGGTGATGATGGGGATGGGGGAGCCGTTGCTCAACCTGAACAACGTGGTACCGGCAATGGAAATCATGCTGGACGACTTCGGCTTTGGCCTGTCCAAGCGCCGTGTGACCCTGTCTACCTCTGGCGTGGTGCCGGCACTGGACAAGTTGGGCGATATGATCGACGTTGCGTTGGCTATCTCCCTGCATGCGCCGAACGACAAGATCCGCGACGATATCGTGCCGATCAACCGTAAATACAATATCGAGACCTTCTTGGCGGCGGTACGTCGCTACCTGGAAAAATCCAATGCCAACCAGGGCCGGGTAACGGTTGAGTACGTGATGCTGGACCACATCAACGACAGCACCGACGACGCGCACCAGCTGGCAGAAGTCCTCAAGGATACGCCATGCAAGATCAACCTGATCCCATGGAACCCGTTCCCGGGGGCACCTTACGGCCGCAGCTCCAACAGCCGGGTGGATCGTTTTTCCAAAGTGTTGATGGAATACGGCTTTACGACTATTGTTCGTAAAACCCGTGGTGATGATATCGATGCCGCCTGCGGGCAACTGGCGGGTGAAGTGATCGACCGTACCAAGCGTACCCTGAAAAAGAAAATGGCCGGGGAACCTATATCAGTACGTGCGGTCTGAACCCTATAGCATGATTTTTTTGTTATCTTACAGTCTGTTATGTATTCAGGCGGCCAGATGACATCTGACAAGGAAATGAATGCAGGCATGAAGCTGACTCTGTGGGGAACGTTGCTGGCGGCCGGTTTACTGGCCGGCTGTTCTGGTTCAACGCCGGAAGAAAAAGACGCACAGTCGCAAGCGGGTCAGACGCGTTTGCAACTGGGTCTGGAATATCTCAAGCAGGGCGATTTACCCGCCGCGCGACAGAATCTGGAGAAAGCGGCAGATGCTGCCCCACAGGATTACCGTACCCAATTGGGCATGGCGCTTTATGAGCAGCGAATGGGCGAAAATAGCGCGGCCGAACAGCGCTATCAGCAAGCGCTCAAACTTGCGCCGAACAATGGCACCGTGCTGAATAATTACGGTGCGTTTCTTTGCAGTTTAGGGCAGTATGTACCGGCACAACAGCAGTTTAGCGCTGCGGCAGTAGCACCGGATTACGGTCAGGTTGCCGACAGCCTGGAAAACGCAGGTTACTGTTTTCTCAAGGCCGGTCAGAACGATGAAGCACGTACCTTGTTAATGCGTGCGATGAAGATCGATCCGGACAAAGGCACTCCACTTTTGGTGGAGGCAGAAAAGCAATTTGGAGAAGGGAATCGCGCACAGTCGCAACTTTTACTCGATAGTTATCAGCATGTTCTGCCGGCTAGCGCCGACAGCTTATGGTTACAGATTCGTTTCGCCGCGTTAGCCGGGCGCCAGGATAGCGTGCAACGCTATGGCAAGCAGTTATCGCGAAGTTTTCCACAATCCAAACAGTACCAGCAGTTCTTAGCTAATGAATACTGAAGCCTCCCAAGATAAAACTGTATCAATGACGACAGGCGAACGTCTGCGTCAGGCCCGTGAACAACTCGGGTTGAGTCAACAGGCCGTTGCAGAACGCCTGTGCCTCAAAATGTCTACCGTGCGCGATATCGAAGAAGACAATCTGTCCGCAGATTTGGCTTCAACCTTCGTGCGGGGTTATATCCGTTCCTATGCCAAGCTGGTGCGTTTGCCAGAGGATGAACTGCTGCCGATGCTGGCCAAGCAGGCTCCGCTGAAGGTGGCGAAAGTTGCCCCAATGCAGAGTTTCTCATTGGGCAAGCGCCGCAAAAAACGCGACGGCTGGTTAATGAGCTTCACCTGGCTGATCGTTTTCGTGGTGGTTGGCCTGACCGGTGCCTGGTGGTGGCAAAACCACAAGGCCCAGCAGGAAGAGATCGTCACCATGGCCGATCAATCCTCTGCGCAGCTTTCACAAAACAATGAAGGCCAGTCAGTGCCGTTGACCGACAGCAATGCCGACAACAGTGCGCCTCTGGCTGACAATGGTTCCACGCCGGTAGATACCGGCGTTGCTCCACAGCAACCTCAGACTCCGGCCGTTAGCGACAGTACAACTGCGCAGCAGCCGGCGGTGGTTTCACCAAGCCAGACGACGCTGCCTGAGACAACGCCCGCGGCTCCAACTGCGCCTTTGCCAACTGCCGACGCGGGCGTGACTGCCCCGGCTGTTGATCCCAACGCGCTGGTTATGGAGTTCTCCGCCGATTGTTGGTTGCAGGTGAGTGATGCCAACGGTAAAACGTTGTACAGCGGCAGCCAGAAAAGCGGCGGCAAGCTGAGCCTGACGGGTACCGCGCCGTACAAACTGACCATCGGCGCACCGGCCGCAGTACAGATTCAATATCAAGGTAAGCCGGTTGATTTAAGCCGGTTTGTTAAGTCAAACCGTGTTGCTCGTCTGACCGTTGCCGCGCAGTAATTGCGCGGCCATTGTCGTTGAGTCAGGGCAACAATGGAGAGTTAAGTAATGCATAACCAATCGCCCATCATCCGTCGAAAATCAACGCGAATTTACGTCGGCAATGTGCCTATTGGTGATGGTGCGCCGATTGCCGTGCAGTCGATGACTAACACCCGTACCACTGATGTTGAAGCAACGGTTAATCAGATCAAAGCACTGGAGCGTGTGGGCGTTGATATCGTCCGCGTTTCAGTTCCCACCATGGATGCCGCCGAGGCGTTCAAACTGATCAAGCAGCAGGTTAACGTGCCGCTGGTCGCCGATATCCACTTCGATTACCGTATCGCGCTGCAGGTTGCCGAGTATGGCGTAGACTGCCTGCGCATCAACCCGGGCAATATCGGTAACGAGTCGCGTATCCGTTCGGTCGTAGACTGCGCGCGGGATAAAAACATCCCAATCCGTATCGGGGTTAATGGTGGTTCGCTGGAAAAAGACATCCAGGAAAAATACGGCGAACCTACGCCGGAAGCGCTGCTCGAATCTGCCATGCGCCACGTTGATATCCTTGATCGTCTCAACTTCGACCAGTTCAAAGTGAGCGTCAAGGCATCCGATGTGTTCCTGGCGGTGCAATCCTATCGTCTGTTGGCTGCGCGTATCGATCAGCCGTTGCACCTGGGCATCACTGAAGCCGGTGGCGCACGCAGTGGCTCAGTGAAGTCGGCGATTGGTTTGGGGTTGCTGCTGTCGGAAGGCATTGGCGATACCCTGCGCATCTCATTGGCAGCCGATCCGGTGGAAGAGGTCAAGGTCGGTTTCGACATTCTGAAATCACTGCGCATCCGCGCCCGAGGCATTAACTTTATCGCGTGCCCGACCTGTTCACGTCAGGAGTTTGACGTTATCGGCACGGTCAACGCGTTGGAGCAGCGTCTGGAAGACATCATCACGCCGATGGACATTTCAATTATCGGCTGTGTAGTCAATGGCCCGGGCGAAGCGCTGGTTTCCACGCTGGGCGTGACCGGTGGCCATAAAAAGAGCGGTTTCTACGAAGATGGCGTGCGCCAGAAAGAACGTTTCGACAACGAGCAGATGATTGACCAACTGGAAGCCAAAATTCGCGCCAAGGCGTCGATGATGGATGAAAGCAATCGCATCGCGGTCAACCTGCTGGAAAAATAAGCATTACACCGATACGGCGGGCTTTTTAGCCCGCTTGTTTATGAACCCGGGAGCAGAACTCGGTATTCGCGTTGAATACGGAGCGGCAAAGTCCCTATAATCGGGTTCATTTTTATAGACAACGGACAGAGAACTCACGTGGCAAAGAACATTCAAGCCATTCGCGGCATGAACGACTACCTGCCGGAAGAAACGGCATTATGGCAGCGTATTGAAGGCATCCTCAAGCAGGTGCTTAGCGGCTACGGTTACAGCGAAATCCGCTTGCCGATTGTAGAGCAGACCCCGTTATTCAAACGCGCGATCGGCGAAGTGACCGACGTCGTGGAAAAAGAGATGTATACCTTCGACGATCGCAACGGCGAAAGCCTGACGCTGCGTCCGGAAGGCACGGCTGGTTGCGTTCGCGCCGGCATCGAACATGGTCTGCTGTACAATCAGGAGCAGCGTCTGTGGTACGTCGGTCCGATGTTCCGCTACGAGCGTCCGCAAAAAGGCCGCTATCGCCAGTTCCATCAACTGGGGGCTGAAGTATTTGGCCTGCAGGGCCCGGATATCGACGCTGAGCTGATCCTGCTGAGCGCCCGCTGGTGGAAAGCGCTGGGGATCTCCGAGCACGTCAAGCTGGAGCTGAATTCCATCGGTTCACTGGAAGCGCGCGCCAACTACCGCGATGCTCTGGTGGCATTCCTGGAACAGCATCAAGAGAAGCTGGACGAAGATTGCAAACGCCGTATGTACAGCAATCCGCTGCGCGTACTGGACTCCAAAAACCCGGAAGTGCAGGCGCTGTTGAACGACGCGCCTCGGCTGTCCGAGCATCTGGATGAAGATTCCAAAGCCCACTTCGAAGGTCTGTGTGAACTTTTGGCGCAGGCAGGCATCCCATATACCATCAATGAACGCCTGGTGCGCGGTCTGGACTACTACAACCGCACGGTATTCGAATGGGTAACCACCAGTCTGGGCGCTCAGGGTACGGTGTGTGCCGGTGGTCGTTATGACGGTCTGGTAGAGCAATTGGGCGGGCGTGCAACGCCGGCGGTCGGTTTCGCCATGGGCCTGGAGCGTCTGGTGCTGCTGGTTCAGGCGGTTAACCCGGAATTCAAGGCTGCGGCGACCATTGACGTGTATGTGATCTCCTCCGGTGCTGGTACTCAGAGTGCAGCAATGCAGCTGGCGGAGCGCGTGCGTGATGCAGCGCCGCAGCTCAAACTGATGACCAACTACGGCGGTGGTAACTTTAAGAAGCAGATCACCCGTGCGGATAAGTGGGGCGCGCGCGTCGCCTTGATCCTGGGTGAGAACGAAGTCGCAGCCCAGCAGGTGGTGGTTAAGGACCTGCGCAGTGGTGAACAAGAAACGCTGGCGCAAAGCGAAGTCGCAGTGCGCCTGGCTCTGATGTTAGGTTAAGGAGAAGGACACCGTGGAAGTCTATACCACTGAAAACGAACAAGTCGACGCCGTGCGTCGGTTCTTTGCCGAAAATGGCAAAGCGCTGGCAGTGGGCGTGGTGCTCGGAATTGGTGCCCTGGTCGGCTGGCGTTACTGGCAGAGCCACGAAAACTCCAACATGATGGCTGCGTCCCAATCTTATCAGGAAGCCAGCGATCGTCTGGCTGTCGGTAAGCCGGATGATGTCGCTGCCGCGGAGAAGTTTGCCCAGGCCAACAGCAACAGCTACGGCGTGCTGGCCTCTCTGGAGCTGGCGAAGCATTTTGTTGAGCAGAATGAGTTTGCCAAGGCAGATCAACAATTGGTGCTGGCTCAGGGCCAGACCAAAGACGAAAACATGCTTTCGATGATTAACCTGCGTCTGGCGCGTGTCCAGTTGCAGGAGAAAAAACTGGATGACGCGCTGAAAACGCTGGATGGCGTGAAAGGCGAAGGCTGGGCGGCGATGGCGCAGGATACGCGCGGCGACGTGTTGTTGGCTAAAGGTGACACCAAAGGTGCACGCGAAGCTTACAGTAAAGGCATTGAGTCTAACGCTTCTCAGGCGCTGCAGGTTCTGCTGCGCATGAAATTGAATAACTTGTCCAGCTAAGGGGAATTCCCATGCAATTGCGTAAAACACTCTTGGTCGGACTGGTTTCCGTTGCCTTGCTGAGTGGTTGCTCGCTGTTTAACAGTGAAGAAGACGTGGTTACTATGTCGCCGCTGCCGAAAGTTGAAAATCAGTTCACGCCTAACAAGGCGTGGAGAACCTCGGTCGGCGACGGTGTTGGTGAGTTCTATTCTCACCTGCGTCCTGCTTTCCAGGACAACACTATTTACGCCGCCGATCGTCATGGCATCGTGAAAGCACTGGATGCCGATAACGGTAACGAAAAGTGGAAGGTTGATCTCTCTGAGAAAACCGGCTTCCTGTCCAGCAACCTGCCGGCACTGCTGTCGGGCGGTATGGCGGTCGCGGGCGACAAGGCTTATGTCGGCAGTGAGAAAGCCGTGGTTTACGCGCTCAATACCTCAGACGGTACCGTAGCCTGGCAGACCAAGGTGGCCGGCGAAGCGATTTCACGTCCGGTGATCAGCGACGGTATGGTACTGATCCACACCTCCAACGGCCTGCTGCAGGCGCTGAACGAATCTGACGGCGCGGTGAAGTGGACGGTTAACCTGGACATGCCTTCACTGTCGTTGCGCGGTGAATCCGCGCCAGCCGTTGCCTTTGGCGCAGCCATTGTTGGCGGTGATAACGGTCGCGTAAATGCCGTGCTGATGCAGCAAGGTCAGTTGATTTGGCAGCAACGTATTTCACAGCCGAGCGGCGCGACCGAAATCGATCGTTTGAACGATGTCGACACTACGCCGGTGATTGTTGAGGGCGTTGTCTACGCATTAGGTTACAATGGCAACCTGACGGCGTTGGATCTGCGTTCTGGCCAGATCATGTGGAAGCGTGAACTGGGCTCGGTGAACGATTTTATCGTTGATGCAGGCCGCATCTACCTTATCGATCAGAACGATCGCGTGGTGGCGTTGAGCACTGAAGGTGGCGTGACCGTATGGACGCAGAGCGATTTGCTGCACCGCAACCTGACTCCGCCGGTAATGTACAATGGTTTCCTGGTGACCGGTGACTCTGAAGGTTACCTGCACTGGATTAACACCACGGACGGCCGTTTTGTTGCTCAGCAGGAAGTGGATAGCTCCGGTTTCCTGTCTGCGCCGGTGGTAGCTGGCGATAAGCTGGTTATTCAGGCCCGAGGCGGAAAAGTTTACGCTTTCACCCGCTAACGCCGATCGTCGTAACCCTTCTTGCACCCGAATGATTTCGGGTTGCAGCCAGGCGGCAAGCGCATGAGTCCTCGGGAGCTTAGTGAGCTAAGTGACCGGGGCGAAGGTGCGCAGACAACGCCGCTGTGGCGCGAAAGATGAAGGGGAAAACGGCTCCTGAATGTTCAGGGGCCGTTTCGTATTTTATAAGCTGCACTTCTGGTGTCTATCCATAGTGTAGTAACGCATTGATTATTAAGTAATGAGGCTTCACAATGATACCTGTCGTCGCGCTAGTAGGGCGCCCGAATGTGGGTAAATCCACCTTGTTTAACCGTTTAACCCATACGCGCGATGCGCTGGTGGCGGATTTCCCCGGGCTAACGCGAGACCGCAAGTATGGTCGTGCTGAGGTTGAGGGTAATGAATTTATTATCGTCGATACCGGGGGCATTGACGGCACCGAAGATGGCGTTGAAACACGCATGGCCGGTCAGTCGCTGCTGGCGATCGAAGAAGCAGACATCGTGCTGTTTATGGTTGATGCTCGCGCCGGTCTGATGCCGGCTGATCTGGGCATTGCCCAGCATCTGCGCAACCGTCAGAAATCCACCTTCCTGGTCGCCAACAAAACCGACGGTATGGATCCAGACATGGCCGCCGCCGATTTCTATTCGCTGGGTCTGGGCGACGTGCATCCGATCGCGGCTTCCCACGGTCGTGGCGTAGCGCAGTTGATCGAGCACGTACTGGTGCCGTTTGTCGGTGAAAAGCCGGAAGAAGTCGAGCTGACCGAAGAAGAGGCTAACGCCGCTTATTGGGCCGAGCAAGAAGGTGAAACCCTCGAAGGCGCAGAAGAAGAACCGGAAGACGACTTCAACCCGCAGGATCTGCCAATCAAGCTGGCTATCGTGGGTCGTCCTAACGTAGGTAAGTCCACACTGACTAACCGCATCCTCGGCGAAGATCGTGTCGTGGTCTACGACATGCCAGGCACGACCCGTGACAGCATCTATATCCCGATGGTCCGCGACGAACGCGAATACGTGCTGATCGACACCGCCGGGGTACGTAAGCGCGGCAAGGTGACGGAAACCGTAGAGAAGTTCTCGGTAATCAAAACACTGCAGGCGATCGAAGACGCCAACGTGGTGTTGCTGGTGGTGGATGCACGCGAAGGCATTTCCGATCAGGATCTCTCGCTGCTCGGCTTTATCCTCAATAGTGGGCGCTCACTGGTGATTGTGGTCAACAAGTGGGACGGCATGAGCGAGGAAGATCGCGATCACGTGAAAGAGATGCTCGATCTGCGTCTGGGCTTTGTCGATTTCGCCCGCATTCACTTTATCTCAGCCCTGCATGGCAGCGGCGTTGGCAACTTATTCGTTTCGGTACTGGAAGCTTACGAGTGTGCGACCCGCCGCGTGAACACCTCAATGCTGACCAAAATCATGCAGATGGCTGCCGACGATCACCAACCGCCGTTGGTACGTGGCCGCCGCGTGAAGCTGAAATATGCGCACGCCGGTGGGTATAACCCGCCGATTGTGGTGATCCACGGCAACCAGGTGACCGATCTGTCCGATTCGTACAAACGCTACCTGATGAACTACTTCCGCCGTTCTCTGAAGGTGATGGGGACGCCAATCCGTATCCAGTTCAAAGAGGGTGAGAACCCGTTCGCCGGCAAGCGCAACCTGCTGACGCCGAACCAGATGCGCAAGCGTAAACGTCTGATGAGCCACCTGAAAAAAGGCTAATAATCAGTATTAGGGGCGCGGTATCACTACCGCGCCCTTTTTTATTGGGTCGAAATCGTTTTATTATCTGACTCTTACCGCCGTTAGCCTGAAGGAACATCATGTCCTGGGAAACCTGGAGTTTTGCATTCAACGTCACCGTACCCAATCTGTTAATGATGTTGCTGGGCATATTGCTGCGCCACTGGCGCTTGATGGACGACCGTTTTATTGACGGCGCCACCAAACTGGTGTTTAACCTGGCGCTGCCCTGTCTGTTGTTCTTCAGCATCGCTACCAACCACCCACAGCTGTTGGGCAACCTGCCGCTGGTGATATTCGGCGCTATCGGTACTCTCGTCACCTTCTTGTTGCTGGAAGTGGCTGCCGTCTGGCTGGTTAAAGAGCCACGTGAGCGCGGTGTCTTTGTGCAGGGGGGCTTTCGTGCTAATACCGCCATTGTCGGCCTGGCCTATGCCATGACCGCTTACGGTAGTGAGGGCGTGGCGTTAGGATCGTTGTACCTGACGGTGACGGTGATCCTGTTTAACATACTGTCAGTGATTACCCTCACGCGCAGCCTGCAAGGCGGGCGGGGCAAGCGGATCAGCCGCCTGTCGCTGTTGCGCAGTATCGTCACCAATCCGCTGATTATCGGCCTGGTGTGCGGGCTGGCTTATGCGCAGACCGGTCTGGGGATACCTCAGGTAATTCGGCAGACCGGCAGCTATATCTCGGCACTGTCGTTGCCGCTGGCATTGCTTTGCACCGGGGCAAGCTTGGATCTGCGCGCCATGTTTCGTTCGTCTAACGTGGCGGCGCTGTCCTCTTCGGCCAAGTTGTTTGTCGTGCCAGTGATAATGACGCTGAGTGGCTGGCTGTGCGGTTTTCACGGCGCGGCGCTGGGGATTATCTTCCTGTTCTCGGCTACGCCTACGGCTTCTGGCAGCTATGTGATGACTCGTGCGATGGGGGGCAATGCCACGCTGGCGGCGAATATTATTGCCATCACCACCGTCGGCTCGTTTTTCACTACCGCATTGGGCATCTATTTCTTACGCTCATGGGGCGTGATTTAACCAGGGAGTGACTATGGAAGCGCAGTGTCCGCAATGCGATCAAACGATGGAGTGGGTGAATGGTCACTACCATTGCACCGCCTGTAACAGCGATTATCAGCAATTGGGCCACTGCCCGGATTGCGGGCAGTTGCTACAAGAGCTTAAGGCCTGTGGCGCGGTGGACTACCTGTGCCAGAACGGCCATGGGTTGATATCCAAAAAGCGGGTGTTATTCAGTTATCAGCCGTTGTAAGCGTTCACTCATCCACCTGACCGGTTTTCCACAGGTCGACCAACGCCTGCGGGGCGCTGGTTTCCGGGATCAGCAGTACGATTTCACTGCACAGGGCCTGACTGTAGTAGCTGATCTGCACGCGAAAATAACGTTGGTCACCGCAGCCGGGTGAACCCGGTTGTCCCTCTTCCTGGGCGTAGGGCAGCGCCTGGTTCAACAGTTGATTCAGGCGCTGCCGTTGCTCTGGCGTAATGTCGGCCAGCGTAATGCGCCGCTGGCCCGCCAGTTTGGGAATAAAGGCGAAGCCGCCTTCACGCGCCAGCTCAATGACCGTATCCTGATTGAGTGCCGGCAAGGGTTTCATTACTCCACCCCCACCTGGTGCCAGGCCTGCTGTACCTTATCCGCTACGGTACTGTCGAAATGCTGTTTGGCATGTTTCACCGTGGTACGGGCAAAGGTGGCGAAGTCAGCGTCCTGCGGCAGTGACTTGTCGCAAAGCGTGTCGTACCAGATGTAACCGGCTTTCTCCCAGGCAAAGCCGCCCAGAGCGGTGGCCGCCAGATAGAAGGCGCGGTTGGGAATGCCGGAGTTGAGGTGGACGCCGCCGTTATCCTCTTTGGTCTGAATGTAGTCTTTCATATCGGCCGGCTGCGGATCTTTCCCCAGCAGCGGATCGTCGTAAGCCGTACCGGGGGCAGACATGGAACGCAGGCCCTTGCCGTTGATGCCTTTTGCCAGCAGTCCCTCGCCGATCAGCCAGTCGGCTTTATCCGCGGTCTGTTTGAGGTGGAATTGTTTAACCAGGGAACCAAACACGTCGGACAGCGACTCATTTAGCGCACCGGCCTGCTGGAAGTAAATTAGCCCTGCTTCGCTCTCGGTGACGCCGTGCGCCAGTTCATGGCCAACCACGTCGATGGCGATGGTAAAGCGGTTAAAGATTTCGCCGTCACCGTCGCCGAAGACCATCTGCTGGCCGTTCCAAAAGGCGTTTTGGTATTCCTTGCCGTAATGTACGCTGCCGGTCAGCGGCAGACCCCGATTGTCCAGAGAATTACGTTTGAATGCCTGCCAGAAGAAATCGTAGGTCACGCCGAGGTAGTCGTAAGCTTCATCCACTGCGACGTCATGATTACTGGCCTGGCCCTCATTACGCACCTGTTTACCCGGCAGTTGAGTACCGTTTTCGGCATCAAAAATATCGCGGATAACTTCACCGCCGGTCGAAGTTTTCGCACCGGGGGCGCGTAACGGCTTATTGCCGAGCAGGCTTTGAACGTGATTCAGGGTGTGTAATGCGCAGTCGCGCTGCGGCAGGCTGCCGTGCTCAATGATCCGGCGCAGCATATAAGGGGGGATGACCGCTCGTGCGGTTAGGGTCGGCATAGTGGCTCTCCTTAAGCAAAAAAGTTTACCCGTCATCTTTCAAGCTACAGGTTATCTATAAGGATTCAGCCACTAAGTGTAGTTCAGACATCGTAAAGACGGTGATCGTGAGTGCTGACCGCTGGGCTGGTTTTATGGGGACTGACGCGTTTGACCGAGGCACGAACCGCCAGGTTGCCGTGCAGCAGCAGGTTGCACGGGGGCGCATCGGCGCGCAGCATGCGGCGTTGCAGTAGCTGAATGGCCTCATAGCCCAACTCGTCACGCGGCACATGCACCGAGGTGAGCGGCACGTCATGAATTTCCGCCAGATTAAAGCCGTCGGTGCTCATCACCGAGATATCGCCCGGCACGCTCAGCTGCAGTTTGTTCAGCGCCTTGACCGCGCCGACCGCCATGTAGTCGCCACCGGCAAGAATGGCCGTTGGCAGCTGTGAGCGCTGACTGACCCGGTTGATAAAGGTGGTAAGCGCCTGTTCGGCTTCTTCGCTGCCGAAGCCGGAAGTGGTCACCAGATGGCGGCCGTCGTCAAAGGCGATATTGTGCCGCGCATAGGCTTGTTTAATACCCGCCAGCCGCAGTTCCATGGTGTGGCGGCGCAGGCATTGCAGATTCAAAATATGGCTGTGCCCTTGTTGCATCAGATAGTTGGCGGAGAACTCGCCAATCAGTTGGTGATCGGGTGACACGCTGTCGAGGCGCATCTGGCGGTCGGTGCAGTTAATCAGTACGCAGGGTTTATTCAGGTCGGCGGCCAACTGGTGAATGTGTTCGTCATCGATGCCGATAATCAGCGCCGCCTGAGTTTGCGGATCGCTCATTTTTTCCAAAAACAGCGTGCCGTCGCTGTGCAGTTCTTCCAGCCCACAATAGCGGATCCGCACTTCATGCTCAGCTAATGCGGCGGAGATCCCCTGGATCACCTTGTAGTAGAAGATATCGGTGCGCACATCAAAAGCGCGCTGGGGGGCGAAGACCATCACGTTATTGAGCATCAGCCTGCCGCTGGAAATGCCCTGCAGAATGCCGTTCTGTTGTGCGCAGGCCAGCACCTTCTGGCGGGCTTCGGCACTGGTATTGGATTTGCCGGCTAATACACGTGAAACGGTGCTGATCGACAGCCCGGTTTGGCGGGCGATCTCCTGTATTTTCAGCTTTCCGTTCATTCTGTGATCTCCTTCAAATTCGGTAATGAAAATATTTTCACGGTGCTTTTCCAGCGTACTGTCAGGCTTCTGTCGCCATTATGGCGAGCTTTTATTCTATACATGAGAATTTTTGCAAAAAACCTCGTTTCGCTCACGCTTCCGGCTGGTTAGTCTTAATTGGTATACCAACTTTATAGATTTATCAGTCCAATTTTCGGGCTGAATTATAAATAAAACGAAAATAAATCATGTGGTTGTGATCGTGATGCGTTGGTCTTTGTCAGACATACCGCAGTTTTCCACGGCCCATACCTTCGATACCAAAACGTACCCTACCAAAAGGCACGCCGTTTCACCGGGCAGCCGTCGTGGAGAGAAGACAGATGAGTGTTGAAATTAATCAAAGGGTCGCCGATACCGGCCGGCGCAAGTTCAAATCGCTGCGCTGGTGGATGCTGGCGCTGTTTTTACTGGGCGTGACGGTCAACTACATCACTCGTAATTCGCTGGGCATTCTGGCACCTGAACTGAAAACCAGCCTTAACATGACCACCGAGCAGTACTCCTGGGTGGTGGCGTCGTTCCAACTGGCCTATACGGTGTTTCAGCCGATCTGCGGTTGGCTGATCGACGTTATCGGCCTGAAGATGGGGTTCCTGATCTGCGCCAGTATCTGGGCGGTGGTTTGCATGATGCATGCCGGGGCCGGCACCTGGGTGCAGTTGGCGATCTTGCGCTTCTTTATGGGCGGGGCAGAAGCGGCGGCCACGCCGGCCAACGCCAAGGCGATTTCCGACTGGTTCCCGAAAAAGGAGCGGCCCATCGCCGCCGGTTGGGCAGGCGTCGGGTTTTCTATTGGCGCCATGCTGGCACCGCCGATCATCGTTATTGCCCACGTCTCCTTTGGCTGGCAGGGCGCTTTCTTGTTTTCCGGCGCGCTGGCGCTGCTCTGGGTGGTGCTGTGGTGGCGGTTCTACCACTCGCCGCAGCAGCACCCCAATTTAAGCCAGCAGGAGCTGGATCTGATCCGCGAAGACAACGAGCCGGAATTACCCCGACTGCCTTTCCTCAAGTCGCTGGCCCTTCTTTGCCGTAACAAAAAGTTTTACGGTATTGCCATTCCGGCCTTTCTCGCCGAACCGGCCTGGGCGGTGTTCAGTTTCTGGGTGCCGCTGTATTTGGCCACCGAGCGTGGTATGGACTTAAAGCACATCGCCATGTTTGCCTGGCTGCCGTTTTTGGCGGCGGACATCGGCAGCGTCGCCAGCGGCTATCTCACCACTTTGTACCGTAAATGGTTTGGCTGCAGCCGCGTCAACTCGGTGGTAGCCAGTTCGGTCACAGGCGCATTCATGATGGTCTCGCTGGCGTTCGTCGCGATAACCAAAGATCCCTATGTGGCGATCGCTCTGATCTCGATCGGTGGCTTCGGGCACCAGGTGATCTCCTGCATGCTCAGCGCGCTGGTGGTGGAATCATTCGATAAAAATCAGGTAGCGACGGTCAACGGTATGCGCGGCTCCAGCGCCTGGATCGCCAGCTTCCTGTTCACGCTGCTGATCGGTGCGGTTTCCGATACCGTCGGTTTCAATCCGCTGTTTATCGCCATGGGCTTCTTCGATCTGATCGGCGCCCTGTTCCTGATTGCCTTAATCGCCGAACGCGGCGGTAAAAAAACACTCAATAGTTAAGTTGGATATCTATGAAAACCTTAAAAAACTGGATGTTGACCGGTCAGTATGCCGATCGAATTGAGCTGTTGGTCGACGAACGTCACCTGTTCTGCCTGTACGTGCTGGAAAACGACCTGTTCCGCGTGTTGATTAAACGCAATGGCGAATTGGCACTGGATCGTACCTGGAGCATTGCGCCGCAGACTGACGTGCCCTGGGAAGGGCGTGATCGCCTGAGCATCGCCGGTTTTGGTCTGCCGGGTTATCAACTGCAACAGCATGAAGATCGGCTGGTGGTGACTAGCGCCGCATTGCGCGTTACCCTGCATCAGCCGCTGTGGCTGGAATGGGAGCACTGCAACGCCGCCGGTGAATGGCGCCCGCTGGCCGCCGATCGACCAACTAGCGCCTACCTGCTCAACCCGCATGGCGACGGTGTGGCGCACTACCAGCGCCGCTTTGCCGGCGAGCGCTATTATGGTCTGGGCGAGAAGACCGGCGATCTGGAGCGCAGCGGCCGCCGCTTTGAAATGCGCAACCTGGACGCCATGGGCTACAACGCCGCCAGCACCGATCCGCTTTACAAACATGTGCCCTTTACCATCACCCGCGGTGCAGAGGCCAGTTTCGGGCTGTTTTACGACAACCTGAGTAGCTGTTGGCTGGATCTGGGCAACGAGATCGACAACTACCATCTGGCCTACCGCCGCTATCAGGCTGAAGCAGGGGATCTCGATTATTACCTGTTCCTCGGCCCTAAGGTACTGGACGTGACCAAGGCATTTGTACGCCTGACCGGTAAGACCCACTTCGGGCCGAAATGGAGCCTTGGGTACAGCGGATCGACCATGCATTACACCGATGCGCCGGACGCCCAGCAGCAGCTACAGCAGTTTATTCAGCTCTGTCGCCAGCATGATATTCCCTGCGATTCGTTCCAGCTTTCATCGGGTTACACCTCGATCGGCAACAAGCGCTATGTGTTCAACTGGAACTACGACAAGGTGCCGCAACCCAAACAGCTGAGTCAGGCGTTTCATGATGCCGGGTTAAAGTTGGCGGCCAACATCAAACCCTGCCTGTTGCAGGATCATCCGCAGTACCGACAGGCGGCGGAGCAGGGGCTGTTTATCCGCGATTCGGAAAGCGACCAGCCGGAGCGTTCCAGCTTTTGGGATGACGAAGGCTCGCACCTCGATTTCACCAATCCGGCGACGGTGCAATGGTGGCAGCAGGGCGTGACGCAGCAGTTGCTGGAGATGGGCATCGATTCCACCTGGAATGACAATAACGAATACGAAGTGTGGGACTCAGAAGCGCGTTGCCACGGCTTTGGCACACCTATCGCCATCAAACACATTCGCCCGGTGATGCCCTTACTGATGATGCGCGCTTCAATGGAGGCTCAGCAACGCTTTGCTCCCGAGCTGCGGCCCTACCTGATCTCGCGTTCCGGTTGCGCCGGCATGCAGCGTTATGTCCAGACCTGGAGCGGCGACAACCGCACCAACTGGCAGACTTTGCGTTACAACATTCGCATGGGGTTGGGCATGAGTCTGTCCGGCCTGTATAACCTGGGGCACGACGTCGGCGGTTTTTCCGGCGACAAACCGGACGCCGAACTGTTGGTGCGCTGGGTGCAAAACGGCGTGATGCACCCGCGTTTCACCATTCACTCCTGGAACGACGACGCGACGGTTAACGAGCCCTGGATGTATCCGGCCGCCACCCCAGCGGTGCGCGAGGCGATTAACCTGCGTTACCGACTGATGCCGTATTTCTACACCCTGTTGTGGCAGGCCAGTGCCGACGACGAACCGATGCTGCGCCCGACCTTCCTCGACCATGAGCATGACGAACAGACCCTGAAAGAAACCGATGATTTTATGATTGGTCGCGATCTGCTGGTGGCCAGCGTAGTAGAGCAGGGGCAGCGTGCGCGTTCGGTTTATCTGCCGGATAATGGCGAAGGTTGGTACTGCTTCCACAGCGGCCAATGGTTCAGTGGTGGCCAGACGGTGGTGCTGGAAGCCCCACTGGAACGCTTGCCGCTGCTGGTGCGTGCCGGTGCGGCATTGCCATTGTCATCCCGCCTGGCGCATGTTGACGTAACGGCAGACGATCGACGTGAGCTTAAATTGTACCCGCAAAAAGGCTGTGGCAGCGCTTCTGGGTTGTTATTCGAAGATGATGGGGAAAGTTATGGCTGGCAGCAGGGCGATGCGTTGTGGCTGCGCTGGGAGATGCTCAGTGACAATCAGCGCATCATGCTGAACATCACCACCGAGGGCCGCTTTAAACCGGCATGGCGAACCCTGACCTTCAGCTTGCCTGCCGGAGAAACGCGGGAACTGTGGATCAACGGCGCGCCAGGCAACAGTTTTATGCTGGAATAAGCGGAGTTATTCAGTCGCGCGCTTTTTGCGCGGCTTTTTAGTCAGGGTAATGGTTTTTACCTCGCTTTCCACCCAGCCATCCTGCAGACGGGTTTTCAGTAATTCACCTACCTGCGCCTGTTTGGTGGTTTTCAGCAGTTCGCCGCGTGGGGTTTGCGTCACGCTGTAGCCACGCGCCAGCGTCGCCAACGGGCTGACTGCTTCGAGCTGGCTGCAGGCCACGCCGAAACGCTGGCGGTAAGCATTGAGTTGGCGCTCCAGCGCCTGCTGTAGTCGGTATTCCTGCTGCTGCACGCGTTGCTGATAACGGTGAATGCGTGCCTGTGGCTGCATCTGCGCCAAGCGTTGTTGCGCCCGCTCGCTGCGGCGTGAAGACACTCGCAGTTGGTTCTGCATGCCATCTTCCAGCCGGCGCTGCAGTTTGAACAACAGCGTCTGCTGACGCGCTAGGCGCAGGTGTGGATGCTGTTGCTGCAAACGGTGGTTGATGCGGGTGAACTGCTGCTGACGCTGGGCCAGATAGTAATCCATCGCCATTTCCATCCGCTGCTGCTGGGATTGCAACTGACGCAGCAGCTCCTGCTGATTGCGGCTGACCAGTTCGGCGGCGGCTGAAGGGGTTGGCGCACGCAGGTCGGCAACAAAGTCGGCAATGGTGACGTCGGTTTCATGGCCGACGGCGCTGACGATCGGAATGCGGCTGGCGAAAATCGCCCGCGCCACGCGTTCGTCATTAAAACTCCACAGATCTTCCAGCGAACCGCCACCACGGCCGACGATCAGCACGTCACACTCGTCGCGGCGGTTAGCCGTTTCGATGGCACGCACAATTTGCAATGGCGCTTCCGCACCCTGCACCGAGGTCGGGTAGATAACGATAGGCAGCGAAGGATCGCGCCGTTGCAGCACCTGCAGCACATCGTGCAGCGCCGCGCCGCTGGCGGAGGTGATCACCCCGACGCGTTTGGCCGGGTTGGGCAGCGGTTGTTTGAAGTGTTGGTCGAACAGGCCTTCGGCGCTCAGGCGCTGTTTCAGTTGATCGAATTGCTGTTGCAACAGGCCGTCACCGGCAGGTTGCATGCTTTCGGCAATCAGCTGATAGTCGCCGCGCGGTTCATACAGCGTGATGCTGGCGCGAACCAACACTTGCTGGCCGTTTTGCGGGCGGAAGGTGGTGCGGCGATTCGTGTTGCGGAACATCGCACAACGGACCTGCGCACGATCGTCTTTCAGCGTGAAATACCAGTGGCCGGAAGAGGGTTGGGAGAAGTTGGAGATCTCGGCAGAGAGCCAGATTTGGCCCATTTCCATTTCCAGCAGCTGTCGAACCGTCTGATTCAGGCGGCTTACGGTAAAAATAGACGGCGAGACAGGTAGCGACATGTGACCCAGATCAAATTCCAAAACAACCACTTAATTGGTCGATACTACAGGGCTGAAAAAGGTAATCAAGAGTTTTTGTGAGAAAGTGCTGGAGGCAACCGATTACGCTCTGTATAATGCCGCGGCAATATTTTATCTTTTTCACAGCCCACTCTGGTGAGATATTGCCCATGCTACGTATCGCGAAAGAAGCACTCACGTTTGACGACGTTCTACTGGTTCCAGCTCACTCCACAGTTCTGCCTAATACCGCAGAGCTTGGCACCCAACTGACCAAAACTATCCGCCTGAATATCCCTATGCTGTCCGCAGCCATGGATACCGTAACCGAAGCTGGCCTGGCCATCGCGCTGGCGCAGGAAGGCGGCCTGGGCTTCATTCACAAAAACATGTCCATCGAGCGTCAGGCTGAAGAAGTCCGCCGCGTGAAAAAACATGAAAGCGGCGTAGTTACCGACCCGCAAGCCGTAACCCCCTCCACCACGCTGAAAGAAGTGAAAGAACTGACCGCGCGTAACGGCTTTGCCGGCTACCCGGTAGTGACCGAAGAGAACGAACTGGTCGGTATTATCACCGGCCGTGACGTGCGCTTCGTGACCGATCTGAACCAGCCTGTTACCGCCGTGATGACGCCGAAAGAGCGCCTGGTCACGGTGAAAGAGGGTGAAGCACGTGAAGTCGTGCTGCAAAGAATGCACGAAAAACGCGTTGAGAAAGCGCTGGTGGTGGACGACAACTTCCATCTGCTGGGCATGATCACCGTAAAAGACTTCCAGAAGGCGGAGCGCAAGCCAAACGCCTGTAAGGACGAGCATGGCCGCCTGCGTGTTGGCGCGGCGGTTGGTGCCGGTGCAGGTAACGAAGAGCGCGTTGATGCGCTGGTCGCTGCCGGCGTTGACGTCCTGCTGATTGACTCCTCCCACGGCCATTCCGAAGGCGTATTGCAGCGCATTCGCGAAACCCGCGCCAAATACCCGGATCTGCAGATCGTTGGCGGCAACGTCGCTACGGCCTCTGGTGCCAAAGCGCTGGCCGACGCCGGCGTGAGCGCGGTGAAAGTGGGGATCGGCCCTGGCTCCATCTGTACCACTCGTATCGTTACCGGCGTGGGCGTACCGCAGATCACCGCTATCGCCGACGCGGTTGAAGCGCTGGAAGGCACCGGCATCCCGGTTATCGCCGACGGCGGCATCCGTTTCTCCGGTGACATCGCCAAAGCTATCGCGGCGGGTGCATCCTGTGTGATGGTCGGCTCCATGCTGGCGGGTACCGAAGAATCTCCGGGCGAAATCGAGCTGTATCAGGGCCGTTCGTTCAAATCCTATCGCGGTATGGGTTCACTGGGCGCGATGTCCAAAGGCTCTTCCGACCGTTACTTCCAGACCGATAACGCCGCCGACAAACTGGTGCCGGAAGGTATCGAAGGCCGCGTGGCTTACAAAGGCATGCTGAAAGCCATTGTTCACCAGCAAATGGGCGGCCTGCGCTCTTGCATGGGCCTGACCGGTTGCGGCACCATCGACGAGCTGCGCACCAAGGCTGAATTTGTGCGCATCAGCGGCGCCGGCATTCAGGAAAGCCACGTGCATGACGTGACCATCACCAAAGAGTCACCGAACTACCGCATGGGTTAATGCTTTAACTTCTCCTGCGGGAGAAGCCGGGGTGGGGCGTAACGCTTCACCCCGAAAACACTATTTTCGCTCTTTTTCTCTGTTGCTGGAATTCGCCTCACATGACAAAAAATATCCATAAGCATCGCATCCTTATTCTGGATTTTGGTTCGCAATACACTCAACTGGTAGCCCGCCGCGTGCGCGAAATCGGCGTTTACTGTGAGCTGTGGGCCTGGGACGTTAGCGAAGAGCAAATCCGCGAATTCAATCCAAGCGGCATCATCCTGTCCGGCGGCCCGGAAAGCACTACCGAAGCCAACAGCCCACGCGCGCCAGAATACGTGTTTACCGCCGGTGTCCCGGTGCTGGGCGTATGCTACGGCATGCAGACCATGGCGATGCAGTTGGGTGGCCAGGTAGAAGGTTCCAACGAGCGTGAATTCGGTTATGCCCAGGTGGAAATCACCACCGAAAGCGCTTTGGTGCGCGACATTGAAGACGCCCTGAGCCCGGCCGGCAAACCGCTGCTGGACGTGTGGATGAGCCACGGCGACAAAGTGACCGCTATTCCGGCTGACTTCGTGACCGTTGCCAGCACTGACACCTGCCCGTTTGCCATTATGGCCAACGAAGAAAAACGCTTCTACGGCGTGCAGTTCCACCCGGAAGTGACCCACACCCGTCAGGGCCAGCGCATGCTGGAGCGTTTCGTGCTGGATATTTGCCAGTGTGAAGCCCTGTGGACGCCTGCGACCATCATCGAAGATGCGGTTGAGCGTATCCGCGAGCAAGTGGGTGAAGACCACGTGATCCTCGGCCTGTCCGGCGGTGTGGATTCTTCTGTTACCGCCATGCTGCTGCACCGCGCCATCGGCAAACGCCTGACCTGCGTGTTTGTCGACAACGGCCTGCTGCGCCTGAACGAAGCCGATCAGGTACTGGAAATGTTTGGCGACCACTTCGGCCTGAACATCGTTCACGTCGCAGCGGAAGACCGCTTCCTGAGCGCTCTGGCCGGTGTTGACGAGCCGGAAGCCAAGCGCAAGATCATTGGCCGCGTGTTCGTTGAGCTGTTCGACGAAGAAGCTTGCAAGCAAGCCGATGTGAAATGGCTGGCGCAGGGCACCATCTACCCGGACGTGATCGAATCTGCCGCTTCTGCCACTGGCAAAGCGCACGTGATCAAGTCGCACCACAATGTGGGCGGCCTGCCGAAAGAGATGAAGCTGGGCCTGGTCGAACCGCTGAAAGAGCTGTTCAAAGACGAAGTGCGCAAAATCGGCCTGGAGCTGGGCCTGCCTTACGACATGCTGTACCGCCACCCGTTCCCGGGGCCAGGTCTGGGTGTGCGCGTGCTGGGCGAAGTGAAGAAAGAGTACTGCGACCTGCTGCGCCGTGCCGACGCCATCTTCATCGAAGAACTGCACAAGGCCGATCTGTACAACAAGGTCAGCCAGGCATTCACCGTGTTCCTGCCGGTACGTTCGGTCGGCGTGATGGGCGACGGCCGTAAATACGACTGGGTTGTTTCACTGCGCGCAGTGGAAACCATCGACTTTATGACCGCGCATTGGGCGCACCTGCCGTACGATTTCCTCGGCCGGGTCTCCAACCGCATCATCAACGAAGTGAACGGCATTTCCCGTGTAGTTTATGACATCAGCGGCAAGCCACCGGCTACCATTGAGTGGGAATGATTTAGTGGCCGGTTTAGGCTGGCGCTAAATAACAGCAATCACATCTAATCCCGCGTAACTGCGGGATTTTTTATTATGTGACGGAATTTTATGGAGTTATCAGGCATAAGTTCACAACGCATTGCCCGCCGCCGAGCTTGATGCGTTCGTCGATCGGTTAGTACGCAACATCGCGGCATTGCCTGCGGGGGCTTGGTGTTTAAGGCGTTTTTTGGCGGCGGGGCCAGAGCCCCGTTCCGGCCAGTCTGTGTTCGCTAACTGCTCGCCCATTGGCTCAACAAAGCATGCAATTTCGCCGGCTCCAGCGGTTTTCTCAATACCAGGTAGCCTTCCTGCTCGGCCTCTTGCAGTACCGGCGAGTTGAATTCCCCGCTGACCATGGCGCCGCTGGTATCCGGCAGGCGCTCAAACAGCGCTTTCAAGATATCGAAGCCGCTCTCCCCGGAGCGGAGTCGTTGATCGCACAGCACGGCGAAAGGCGAGAAGCCTTCGTCGATAATCGCAAAAGCCTCCTCTGCGGAAGCGGCGCAACGCACTGTGATGCCCCAGGTGCTCATTAAACTCTCCCAGGCGGAGGTCACCAGCGGATCGTCGTCCACCACCAGGCAGGAACCGTATAATGGCGCATAGCGGATGGGAGTAATGGCATTTGAGTAATTGTTTGCGCTTTCTGGTAGCTCGCATTCTCCGTTGTAAAGGGCGAAGCGCATCCAGAAACGTGAACCCTTGCCTTCAACGGATTGCATGCCGTATTTCACTTTCATCAGTTTGGCGCAGCGTGCCACTACCGCCAGCCCTAATCCATGGCCGGCACTGTCAATTTTCCACGCCAGCTCGGGACGATAATAGGGGGAAAAGACTTTGCCTTTCTCTTCGTCGGCAATGCCAACGCCGGTATCCCACACCTCGAACAGACATTCACTCCCCTGTGGGCGGATGGCTATCAGCACGCCCCCTTTTTGCGTATAACGCAGTGCATTTTGTATCAGGTTAATCAGTGATTGCCTGATGAGTAGCTGATCGCCCACCACGAGAATTCGTCGCTTGGGCCGCCAGGCCCGCAATGACAATTTCCGACTATTCGCCTCTTCACGAAACAGGGTCATCACCGAATCAAGCAGGGTACCAATATCTACATGGGTAGTGGCTGTGCTGACGTTGCCGGATTCAATTTTGCTGAGATCGAGTAAGGAATTAAACATAAGATGCACGGATCGTACACTTTGCTGCAGATCCAATAGCTGGGGGATGAGCGTGACATCGTGGTTTTTATGGATGATGGCTTCGATCAAAAAACCCATGGCATGCACCGGTTGACGCAAATCATGACTGGCGGTAGTAAGGAATTGGTTTTTATCCAGCAAGGCTTGTTCCGCTTCTTCTTTGGCTTGCCGAAATTGTTCCGCAAGGCGCGAGCTTTTCTCTTCGAGTAAGGCTTGCTGAATAAAGAAGGCATGCGAGGTTAGTGCGTGTCGGTAAATGGCGAACCCATAAAGCAAATTGAGCATCAGCACGATCGGCATGACATCATTTAATCGCCAGAGAATGCCAAGATTAAGCACCCCCCAGGAGGCGAAGAAAAAGCGCGTAAAGGTGCTGATGACCGGCGTCAGATGGGTTGCGTTGGCGGCGACGATGGCCGCGATACTGATGTTTAATAACAGGAAAAAATCGAAGCTGTTTTTTTCTGGGGTGATTAAATATAAGGATGAAATACCCAAGCCATGCACGAAGGCGACGTTATTAATGCGCGGCAACCAACGGCTAATCACTGTGGCGGCGTTATTTTCCTGGGTATCATGACGATAGCGGCGATGCCATAATCTGATGGCCAAGGCGCAGAGAAAATATATCACTATCCAGACAATAATTGGCGTGAGTTCTTTCCCCAATAAATAGAGCCAAATGGCGAAAGGAATACCGACAAAGGGCACGGCGGTAAAGCTGAAGACCAACCGCATGAAGGTATTGTCCAGCAGGCGGATCTGCGCGCGTGGGGAGATCTCATCATTTTGTAATGATTGAAGTAATTTCATTGCGAATGATCCTGCCTGCCATGCAGCAGGGTGATGGCTTCCACCCGGTTGTTTACGCCTATTTTTTTTAGAATGTTGCTAATGTGTTCTTTAACCGTGGGTTCGGAAATAGACAACTGCGAAGCTATTCTCTTATTGGGGAAACCGCGCATCATCATGATTAATACTTCTATTTGTCGCGGGGTTAAATTGAATTTTTGCAGGTAACTGTGAGCGTTGGTTACACATTCCCCATGCTCCAGAGGGAACCATTTTCGATTTTCCATCAGAGCGGAAACGGCTTCGGCGAATAATTCAGGCGGCTCGTTTTTAAGCACAAAACCGTGACCACCGGCCTCTCGCACCTTTTGCCATATTTCATTGTTGTCGTCGCCACTGACCACCAGTAGGCGAACCTGTGAATAACGCTCACTCACCTCTTTGAGTAATTTAAGGGCTGTACCATTGGATAACCAGAAATCTATAACCATTAAGCGAGGAGGGCCATTTAGCATAATGTGGCGATAGCAATTTTCTTCGTTGGTCGCCATGTGGACATGTTTAAATCGACAATGCGTATTAAGGAAATTGGCGATGCCACTTGCTACCAGAGGATGGTCATCAACGACCAGCGCATACTCCTGCCCCAAAGCTATCTCCTTCGTATAAACGTATCGGATGGTTCCGATGATCTTTCATTATCCACCCTCCCTACTTTAGGAGGGTTTTTTCGTTTAGGAAAGAGAAATATATTAAGTGGGGATTTGGATAAGTTAAAACATAGAACCATTCAGCGTTTGGATCTGTTTGGTTGAAAAGGATAATTTATGAAGAAACCATTTATCGCTCTTGCCGTGACTTTACTGGTCGCCGGTTGTTCAACGTTGAAAACCGATCAGGCAATACCTTTGCTACAGGCGGAAACGGCCAAAATGCTGGGTCTGGGCTCATCAGACGAAATTACCGTGACCAATGTTAACGGTGCCCAACCCGACGCACTGGGTGGACAAAAGCTCTCTTACCGTGCCACCACCGAGAAAGGCCGCATCTTCGACTGCTCCTCGCTGATGATGCCGGGTATTTTAGGCTCGGCACCCTCGCTGAGCGCGCCGAGCTGTACCCCGGTTGTCACGCATAAATAATCTCCTGTGGGCGTGAGCCGAGGGGGAAATCAGTATTGATCCGCAAGCCCAATAAATTAGGTATTGAGGCGTTAGCGCTGGGGGGGGGCAATAAGCTGGCGTCTCGATGTCAATCAATTTGTGTTTGCGGCATTACGCACTCTACACTTCTAATACATTGAATTTTTCATATAAATAATAATTTTGATGGTACTAAGTTAATTAGGCCGGAGAGAAAACATGAAAGATAAAATATCGCATCATTTAGCGGTAAGAAAACCGCTTTCCAAAGTTTACCTCGCACTTTTTTCCGCGCCATTGCTATTGATCGGGTCTGCCGATATTGCTCGGGCAGACGATGTTATTTTCGATGGTGAATCCAAGGTGACAGAATCCTTAGCCTACAGCGGGAATGTTTACGTCGGTCGCAATCAAAGTGGAAACCTGTTGATAGATAATGGCCAGGTCGGCGGCTATAACATCAATATCGGCACCCGCTCAGACGGCAAAATTTATGAAAGCCTGGTCACGGTCAGAGGACCGAATGCGGTATTGAGTGCCATAAACGATCAAAATGTTCTGCGTGGCAGTTTAAACCTCGGCCTGGGTACGTTGCGAGTTGAAGAAGGGGCGCTGGCCAGCGCGAAAGAGATCGTCGTCGGCTCCAGCCGTGGCTACGACAGTCATCTTGTCGCGACGGGCGCCGGTTCCAGAGTCGTCAGCAATTTTCTCAGCGTCGGCACCGATCTGGGGGCCCGATCCACACTGTCGATTGAAGACGGCGCGGTGCTGAACACCACGTTCGATGCGCGCATCGGCAACGGTTCCGGGCCCGGCGAGACCGATAAGCTAAGTCCGAAAGCCACGGTTACGGGGGCGAATTCGCAGTGGCATGTCGGCCGCGCGCTCACGCTCTACGGCGATCTGGACGTGCTGAATGGCGGCGCGGTCAACGTCGACAGCCTCGAGGTGGCGGGCGTCTCAGGGGCGAGGAAAACTGCCGAGCTCTATATCGCCGGTGAGAACTCGCGCTTTACCAGTGCCGGCAGCGTCAACGTGGGGGACTATGGCAACGGTGTGCTGTCGCTGGTGGACGGAGGAACATTCTCCGCCGGGGCTAACGAGCTGCGGTTGGGCGATACCGGCTCCGGTTCGAACAGGGGCGCGCTAATCATCGGTAGCCGCGGCAATATGGATACTGGCACCGGTCTGACCGAACCCACGCTCGGTACGGCGGGCGGTGCGGGTACTCTCGATGCCCAAACGGTGGTCAATCTGCGCGGTGGGTTATTCGGTAGTTATGTGTACTTTAACCATACCTCCGACAACTACGATTTCCGCAATAAGATGGTTGGCGAAGGTGACGTGATCAACACCGCCGGGCGGACGACGCTGAGCGGCGACCTGACTCAGCTCAAGGCGAATGTGACCGCCCGTGGCGGCAAAATCATCATTAACAGCGATATCAATACGCAGCCAGAAGACAGTCCTTTCGACGTGCAGACCCTGAGTGCCGAGAATGGCGGTACGTTGATCCTCAATGCGACAGCCGGTTCCGACGTCAGTAATGGTCTGGGTTACAGCAGCGCTGCGTCAATCAAATCCGGCGGCACGTTGGGTGGCAATGGCACTTTAGGTCAGACAGAAATTCAGTCCGGTGGCCATATTTCACCCGGTGACGGGAATATTGGCACTTTGACGCTGAAACGCTATCTGAATTTCATTGGTGAATCTTTCTACGACGTCGATATCGCCGGTGATGGCAGCAGTGACAAACTGGTGGTTACGGGTAAAACCACTATCAGCGATCAGGCCAAAGTGCAGGTGACCGCGTTGGACCCGCAAACCAGCTATCAGAACGGCCAAAGCTACCGTATTTTAACCTCGGAAGGGGGAATTGACGGGCAGTTCGCCGAGGCGGTCTCAAAATCTGCGTTCCTGGACGTGGCGCTCAAACACGATGCTAACGCCGTGGATCTGACGATTGCGCAGAAAGGCGGCGGTGAAAATCCGGGTGGCGAGAATCCAGGCGGTGAGAATCCGGGTGGTGAGAACCCAGGCGGTGAAAATCCGGGAGGCGAAAACCCAGGTGGTGAGAATCCGGGAGAAGGCAGCGGCAAACCAGGTATTTTCCAGACGGTGGCACAAACCGACAACCAATGGAATACCGCGGGTGCGCTCTCGACTCTGGCGCAAGGCGGCCCTTCATTAGCTCTGTACAACTCACTGTTGTTATTGAGTGCGCCCGAAGCTCGTGAGGCATTCAATCAACTTTCTGGTGAGGTCTACCCCTCCATGCAATCTAACCTGATTGCCGGCAGCACCATGCTGTTCAATGTGCTCAATCAGCGCATGTTGCGCGCTTTTGATAACGATACGTTGCCCGTTCCGCCATTGGCAATGACGCTGGTTCAACCGGCGCAGGCCGAAAACAGCGGCGTGTGGGGGCAGACGTTTGGCTCATGGGCAAGAAACAGCGGTAACGACAACGTCGGAAAACTCGATGGCAACACCAGCGGTTTCCTGCTGGGGGCAGACCATAAATTAGCGGATAGCAGTGTTCGCGTTGGTGGATATTTTGGTTATAGCCGCGGTGATTATGATGTCGATAGCCGCCGCTCCAAGTCCAACAGCGATAATTATCACCTCGGTCTGTATGCCGCAGGGCAGCAAGGCGCCTTCTCGTTACGCGGTGCGTTGGGTTACACCTGGCACCGGCTGGAAAATGAACGCAACGTAAACTTCGGTAATTACTCGGATCGGCTTAAGGCAGACTATGATGCTGACTCGCTGCTGGCATTCACCGAAGCGGGCTACCGGTTTGGGCAGTCGGACGCGAATCTTGAGCCTTTCGTCAATCTGAGCTACATCCGCCTGCATACGGATAACTTCGAGGAAAGTGGCGGCGCGGCAGCGCTGAGCGTGCGTAATGAAACGATGAATACCTTCTATTCCACGTTGGGCGTGCGCGGTACGGTTGAACTGCCGAAGAACGTTAGCCTTTATGGTTCATTGGGTTGGCAACATGCCTACGGTGATAAAACCACCTCTTCGCGTATGGCCTTTGCCGGCAGCGATGCGTTTACCACGCAGGGCACCGCGGTTGATGACAACCTGATGGTGGCGGACGTTGGGGTGAGCGTGAAGCTGTCGCGATCCACTAGCCTGGATCTCGGCTATCAGGGGCAATACGGTTCTGATACCCAGGTTAATGCCGTTAATGCCAACATCCGATGGTCATTCTGATGCTTGCGCGCAATCATTAGATGACATGTTTTTTGTTTGCTTTTTAAATCATTAACTTAAAAGTGATATTTTGGCGGCATCATTCGCGTTTTCTGGTTCCTGTGCCAAAAACGTGACGATGCCGCTGAATTTGCTTAAATGCTCACCGCTCAAGTGACCATATCCAACTTTTCCCATCCTCCCATTTCCTTTAATGCCATTAATGCCATTAATGGCGTACCGTTCTGAACGTGCCAGCTAGCCCAAGTATGGCGTAGGTCATGAAAACGAAAATCTGAGATACCAGAAAGCAGCAGTGAGTTTTCAAAGTCCCCCCTGTTTTATACCCCTCCCGTTCTCCATTTTCTGAGAAAACATATTCGTTGCCGCAGGGTATTCTCCGCATCACTGCAACGGCATCATCATTAAGAGGCAGCGCCCGTGCCTTTCGCAGCTCAATACACATGCGCCGACTGCCATACGTTGCATCCATTTCAGTATGAACAGGCTTAGCCGCTGCATGAAGCAGCAGAACATAGCGTTGTTCATTATATCTCTAACAAGGTGTCCGGAATGATTAGACTATTACAAACTTCTATCAGGACGAGAAATCTCACCGGAAAGTTGATTTGAAACTTATCGGTTGAGAGCACCAGAAACTTCAGTAATCGCTGGGGCTTTTTAATGGGCATTTGTAAAGATAAGCATTAGCTATTGTAAAGTCTAATATTGTTGTTTTAGAATCCAGCGCCTTGGCCCTTTAGCTCAGTTGGTTAGAGCGCGCGACTCATAATCGCTCGGTCGCTGGTTCAAGCCCAGCAAGGGCCACCAAACCGCCATTAGCTCAGCAGGAAGAGCAACGACCATTAAGTTGTAGGTACGGGGTTCGAGGCCTCGATGGCGGACCAATGCGGGCATCGTATAATGGCTATTACCTCAGCCTTCCAAGCTGATGATGTGGGTTCGATTCCCACTGCCCGCTCCAGAAAAAGCTTTTCAGCCTGCGAAGATGGGATTGCCCGGAGTGGCTGGAAAGCGCATCAGAAGGGCGCATTTAGCCTGATACGCACTATCGAACCCTTTGGTGGGGAGTTTCTAAGTGCGCCCCTCGGTGTGAAGTGAGAGTCGGGAAAGACCGGCAACCATTCAAGCCCTGGCTATAAACGCCGGGGCTTTTTAATAGCTCCAGATGTCACTGACAAAAAACAAAGCAAAAAATAGGGCCGAAATTATAGTCAGCATAACCAAGACGAACCAATCAAACATATTCATTCTCTACCTTAAAAAAGAGCCCTGAGTCAGGAAGGTCACTCAGGGCAAAGGGTAAGGGCAACTCTAGATTGACTGGTTCTCTGCCAGTAATAATAGTGTAATTACGCGATGAATTTACGCAAGCCTATGAATATAAATAATTTAATTTATCGCAAAGTGCCTTTTTTTCGATTGGATATCTCGCAATTAATGAAGAGTGCGACATATATTTAGATGTTTGGGCCGTAAGTTTTTAGTGATATCCGGTAGGAGAGATATTCTTGCAAGCAGGACTCTTGGAATAAGTAAAA
>NZ_JBQZFO010000009.1:0-166604 GCF_052691715.1 Serratia sp. NA_112.1 | reverse complement strand
AGACTGCAGGGTAATATCCCGCGCCGCATCGAGCTGCAGGTCCTTGCCCGCTTTCAACTGACTGCCGGCAATCGTGATATCCCCACTTCCGTCCGCGTGGTTTTTACCGGTCGCCGTTATTGACAGATTTTGCCCGGCGTTGAGCGTGCTACCCTGCGACTGACTGCTGTCGGTACGGGTTTCACTCTTCGACGACTGGCTGCCATAAGAGGCGCTGATGCCCACCGTGTTGGTGGCGCCCTGCGCCGCACCTTCGTCTCCGGGCTGCAAACCGGCAGCGGCGTTTTTCGTCTCTGCCGACGCGGTCAGGGCATCGTCACGTTCCCAGGCCTGTGCAGCCTGCACGCCGGACAGCGCTGCCTTGGTGTTTTGCAGGGCGTTCAGGCGCCCGTCGCCTTCTTTCCTCGCCTGTTGCGCCGAGCTGACCGTGGTGTTGAGTGCGCTACCCACGGTGCCCGACAGCGCCACACTCAGGCCGCTCTGCTTCTGCTCGAAGGTTTCTTTACGTGTGCGCTGATCGTAGCCGGGATCGATAATCACGCTGTCGCCGGTAAGAGCCAGATCCTTGCCCGCCACCAGGTCGGCACCGCCAATGTGCAGTTGGTTGCCCGCCGTAATATTAACGCTGCCCTGGCTGCTGCCGACGGTACTGACGCTTTGGCTCTGGGTCCGGCCTTTCTCGTCGATTTCGTGTTTTCTCGACTGTTTGCCAATGGTGAAGCCGATACCGCCGCTGCCCAGCAGGCCGCTCTTTTTCTTCTCTTCCAGCCGGTAATGCGTGTCGGTCTCGGTGGCCGCACCGATGTCGACGTTACGGCCGGCCTGCAGGTTGACATCCTGGTCGGCAGCAATGGCCGAGCCGGTAACCGTCAGGTCATTGCCGGCGCTGAGGCTGACACTGTTCCCGCTGAGCAGGCTGCCTTTCTCGCGCGTGGTCGTATCGTTGGCGATACTGTGGCTGCTGCTTTTTTTCAGGAAGCCTTTTTTCTGAGACCGCTCTTCACTGAAGGTCGACTCGCGTTCGGTAGCGGTATTGAGGGTCACATCCTGCTTCGCCTGCAGGGTAACAGCGCCCTGGTCACTGTGAAGGGTGCTGGCCGTGGCGGTGATGCTGCCGTCCTGCGCTACCACAGTGACGCCGTCGCGCCCGTTGAGGGTGCTGCCCACCACATTTTCCCGCAGGGTTTCTTCGGCGCGCTCACCTTTGGTTTTCCGTCCGCGACTCTCCTCGTTGGAGACGCGATGTTCGCTGTCGGTGGTGTGGTTAAGGGTCACCTCCTTTTTCGCCTGCAGCGCGATGGCGCCCTGGTCACTGTGCAGGGTACTGCCGGTAACCGTGACGTCACCTTCGCGCCCGATCACGGTCACACCGTCGCGCCCGCTGAAGGTGCTGCCGGTGCTGATTTCGCGCTCGGTTTGCTCTTCGCGATGGCTGCGGGTTTTGCCCTTGCGTTTATTTTCGCTGTCCTGGTCCTGCGTGCGGGTGCGCGCGTCTTTAATGGTCACGTCCTGCGCACTGATACCAATGCGCCCCTCTTTACTGTCAACTTGTGCGCCTGCGGCCAGTAGGCGATTGCCCGCTACCAGGGCCACGCTCTGGTCACCACTCAGCGTGCTGAGCGTCAGGCGTTCTTCCTCGCGGCTGTTGCTGACCGACGAGGTGCGGCTGTTGGCCTCAAGATGCGTTCTGTTGGTGGTGGTTTCAGCCTTGAGGTTGATGTCGCCACCGGCCTCTACGCGGGCGTTGCCCCCCGCCTTAGCCTGGCTGCCCTGTAAGGTGACATCCCGTCCGGCCGCCAGTGATAGGTTGCCGCCGGCGTTCAGCTCACTGCCCAGCGCCTGCTGCCATTCACCGTTGACGTGCGCCATCCGGGAGCCTGCCGCTTCCGTGCCGCCGTGGGTGCGGTTACCCATTGAACCGGAAATAACCTCAAGATCGGCGGTATGGCTACTTTTCGCGGCGGTGATGGTCAGGTTGTTACGCGCACTCAGGTTGAGCGTATCTGTCGCATCAAGCTTCGCCCCCGTGAGCGTGATATCGGTGCCGCGCAGGCGAATATCGTCGGCGCTCATCATAGCCTGGCGCAAGGCATCTTGCAGGTTGGTGCTCAGGGTCAGGCTGTCGGCCTGCACGTCGATGCTGCCCGCTTTGATGTCGCCGCCCTGATGCAGGAACTGCCCGGCATCTACGGTCAGCGCCTTGTCGGCGAACAGGTTACCGGCATTGGTGATGCTGCCGGCCGAGAGCTGCAGGTTACCGCCGCCAATCACCGCGCCATCGCCGGTCAGGCGCAGCGTGGTTTGCGCCAGATACACCTTAGGCACCCACACCGTTTGCAGGCCGTCGGCCGTTTGTACCGTTTCGCTCACCAGCCAGACGATATCCTGTTGCAGCGCCGCAATCTGCTCCGGCGTCAGGGCCACGCCCGGCACCAGATGGAATTCTTGGGCGACTTTAGTGCCATGATTCATCAGTTGCTGGTACTGCGCCATCACATCCCAGCCCTTGACGGACGGTTTGCCGGTCAGCGCCAGCACCTGCTCGCGTACCAGCCGCTGCTCGTAAAAGCCGTCGCCCAGGCGCTTATGGGCCTGCGCGGGGTCATACCCTACGCGCTCGAGCATGTAGTCACTGCTGATAAAGTTGTCGCGGCGGGTAAAGCGCTCGTCGGTCACCACCAGGAATGGGCTGCCGGTCGCCGTGTGCTGGCTGAACAGCGCGTTATTGGGAATGGCGGTGGCCACATTGCCCAGATGCTGTAACTGCGTCAGCGCCAGCTCTGCCGGCAGCAGCGGACGCCCCAGCGGCGAGGACGGCGTGGTACCCGATTTTGTCACTTGCTCGCCCGGCGCAAGCGCCGTGTCGCCATCCTGGCGGCCGGTGCCCTCTACCGTGAAGGCCAGCGGGTTGCGCTCAAGTTCGGCACGTTCGGCATCCACGGCGTTTAATACCGCCTGAAGCTGGCTGATTTGTGCCTGATTGACCGTGGTATTGGTGATGCGGATCCCGTTGATGGTGACCGTGCCGTTGCCGGTGATCACGCCGTCAACGGTCGCCAGCGCCGTGGTCTCATCACGGTTGTACGTCGGATACCAGTGGTGGGTGTCTTTATCCATGTGGTCAACGATATGCTCCTGACGTCGTTCGTTGACCGAGTAAGCGCGGTTGTCCACGCTGCCGCCACCGTCCTGCGTCAAATTACCGTTGGCGGTGATAACACTGGCGTCATTGAGCAATGCACCGGTGATGCGCAACACCATGTTGCCGCCGGCCAGAATGCGCGCGCCAATGCCCTCGGAGACCAGTTTGTCGCGCGTCACCGTACCGGTGGCGGTACGCTCACGCAGGTTGTTGTAATCGGTGACGAACGGCGCGCTGTCGATATCGATGTGCTTCTCGGGGTCCCAGGTCATCACCTGCGTCCAGTCGTGCTCCCAATGGAAGCCGTTTTGGTAAGGCGTCGGGATGGACGCCAGCTGATTTCCCCCGCGCGTTTCATAGAACGTCATCGCATAGCTGCCATCGGCATTCGGCTTGAGCGCCAGGTAGTTGACCCACAGGTCGGTCAGTTGCCCCTTATTGTCTTTGACCCGCACCTGTGCACGCTTGCCCGGCGCATCAATGTTCAGCAGGGTGCCGTAGCGGTTGGTTTGCGCCGCCGCGTCATCCTGGAAGGTCAGTTGCTGGGTGGTCGGCGCCATGGTGTTCTTATCGGGGTTGACCTTTGAGCCATAAGAGCGCCAGTAGTAGTTGTAGCGGTGCCATTTGTAGTCGCGCTTCTCGGCGTCACGTTCAATCACCAGCCCTTCACGCAGGTTGTTCAGGCGACGGGCTTCGACCGTGACATCACCGTCAGCTTCAATAAAACTTGCCCGGTTCTCGAGCAAATCATCACTGCGCAGTGACAGACGGTCACCGCTGTAAAGTAGGGCGCCGTCGCGGTTAGTCAAGCGCTCCCCAGTCTGCAACGTCAGGCTCTGCGTCGCCGCCATCACGGCAGGCGTACCGTGGTTGTCGATGACGCGCCCGCGCACGGTGATGTCGTCACCCATCAGCGCCGCGGCGTTGTCCAGGGTATCGACGCTCAGCGTCATGCTGTCAGCCTCAATACGCCCGGTGTTTTGCAATGCCCCGGTCGTCAGTTGCAGCGTTTTGCTCACCAGGGTGGCCGGATTGGTAATGCCGGCCGCAGTGAGCACCAGATTACCCGGCAGCAACCAGTCCGCCAGGTTGGTAAAGGCGCCGCTCAGAGAGAACGTCACTGTGCCGTTACTGCTGACGGTGTCGCCGGCCTGATGGGTGTAGTCCTGCTGCGCGGACAACGTTAGCGCCTGTAGCCCCAGCAGGGTGCCGTTCTGGTTATTCAGGGTGCGCGCATGCGCTGTCAGTTGAGCCGCGCTCTCCACGCGCCCGCCCTGGTTAAGCAACGTCAGCGACGAGTCGCCAGGGGAGAGAGCGGTGTTAATCTCAAGGTTGCCGTTGGCCAGGATGCGCCCCTGGCGGTTATCCAGCGTGGCGACATCCGTGAAGGTGAGGGGGCCCGCACTTTGCAACCGGCCTGACGTGTTGTCGACGTCACGGGCGGTGATGTTAGTGCGGGAGGTGCTCAGTATCAGCCCGCCGTCGCGGTTGTTCAGACGATCGGTCTGCACATTCAGCCCCGCCTGGCTGCTCATCGTGCCCTGACGACTGTTGTCGAGCGCCCCGGCCTTAAGCCTCATCCCCTGGGTCGACACCAGTTGCCCACCCTGGTTGTTGACCTGCGCGCCCTCAAGTGTGAGCGCGTCGCCGCTGTGCAGCTTGCCTTGCTGGTTGTTGAGCGTGTCGAAACGGTAGGCACCCGAGCCCTGACTGATGAGTGTGCCACCCGCATTGTTCAGTTGTGCCGTTGTCAGGGCAATGCCGCCACGGCTGCTGAATATACCCTGACGGTTATCGATACCAGCCGCTGACACCTGCTGGTCACCATTGCTGCGCACCGCGCCGTCGGTATTTTCCAGTAAGCCAAGAATGCGCAGCGCCACCTGTTGCTGGCCGTCTATCGTCCCGCCGGCATTGTTCAGCGTTTGTGCGTCAAGTTGAAGCGCCTCGCCACTTTGTACTTTCCCATCGCGGTTGTTCAGCGCGCCGCTCAGCGTAAGACGTTGTTGTTTCTGGCTGTAGAGCAGCCCGCCCTGCGTATTGTCGAGCGCGTGGGCGGCGATATGCAGCGCCTCTCCGGCCAGCCACTGACCGCCGGCGTTATTGATGGCGCCGGCGTGTTCGCCGTCTTTGTCGCCCGCGACAGCCAGTTGCCCCTGCGCCGAGACCTTGCCGGCCCGGTTGTCGATGTCCTGCACAACGTGCAGCACCAGATCATGTGCCGACTGTAGCACACCTCGGGCGTTACCCAGCCAGTCAGATGCAAGCTGTGCATCCTGCTGGCTTTGTACGCTGCCGTCCGTGTTGTCAAAACCACGACTGACGGCCTGCCAGCTACCCTGACTGCCTATCCAGCCCTGCGCGTTGGAGAGTGTCTGCGCCTGTAAAGTCTGCGACGATGCGCTGAAAATCCGGCCCTGGCTGTTATCCAGTTGGCCGGTGAATTGCATGTCCAGGCTATCCAGTGCGTTGATAGCACCCTGTCCATTCAACAGATTAGCGGCGCGTACCTGCGTGCGCCCATTGCCGGTCAGGGTGCCGCTCTGGTTGTCCCAGCCCCCCGACAGACTCAGAGACAGCGCCTGCCCACTGAGTACCACACCGGCGGCGCGGTTGGTCAGTTGCCCGCCCTGCAGAGATAAGTTGCCGCCGCTTTGCAGTGAGCCTGTATCGTTGTCGAACAGGCTGGTTGCAACGCCTTTAACGGTGAGGGCCTGTTGCGCGGTCAGCTTGCCAGTGTGGTTGAAAATATCGCCTGCGGCGTCAAGCGTCAGGTTACCGCCGGACTGCAGCCGACCACCGGTATTGTCGAATGATTGCGTGCTGGCGGTGACCTGATGGCCACCTTGTGCGGTCCCCGCACGGTTATCCCAGTCACCGCCGCTTTGTACGGAGAGGACGTTGCCGGCTTCAAGCCAGCCGTCAGCATTGCCCAATGCCTGATGCGTCGTCAGATTCAGATCCTGATCGGCAATGATTTTGCCCTGCGCATTGTCCATTTTCTGTGTCGTCAGCGTGAGCGACTCGCCGCTGATTTCACCCTCGCGATTACCCAGTATCCCCGAGCTGGTTAAGGCGAGCTGCTGCCCGCCCAGCAGCTTGCCGGCTTCGTTGCGGATGTCCCGCGCTGCCACGGTGGTTTGCCCATTCCCCTGCACCGTGCCACGATGGTTATTCAATTCACCTGCGGTACGTACCGCCAGTAACTCGCCGGCACCCAACAGCCCTTGCGTGTTGTCCAACCCCTGGCGGGCATTCACATCAAGGCGCTGCTGGCCAATCACTTTGCCCTGGGTGTTGTCGAGACGGTCAGACGTTGCCGTTAGCACTGCGGCGCTGATTTCGCCGCCGCGGTTGGTGGCATTGCCCGTGGTATTCAGGGCTAGCGATTGGCCGGACAGCAGCTTACCACCGTCATTATTGAGGGTGCCTGCCGTTGCCGTGACGGCCGTTTCGCCTTGCGCCGTGCCGCCACGGTTGTCCCAGTTGCCGGCGTGAACATCCAGCGCCTTGCCGGCGCCAATGAGGCCGCGTTGATTATCCAGGCGGCTGGACGTCAGGTCGAGATTGCCCTGACCGATGATCTGCCCCTGCGAGTTATCCAGCCGCTGCGCCACCAGACGCACGTCATCGCCGCTCAGGGTACCGGACGCGTTATTCATCTCGCTGCCTGCCTCAATCGTCAGGCCGTTCCCGGCCAGCAGGTTGCCCCCGGCATTATTCACCGCGCCGTCAGCAAGGAGCGTGAAGCCCGCCTGGGTTTTTACCGTGCCGCTCTGATTATCGAGTCGCCCGGCATCCAGGCGCAGGTTGCCGTTGCTGCCCATCGTGCCGCCGGCATTGTCGAGCAGGCCACCCACCCGCCAGTGTTGTGCCGCGCCGCCCAGCGCCACCAGGCGGCCACGCTGATTGACCAGTTGACCGGCCGAAAGCAGGAGGTTCTGCGTCTCAATGGCACCGTCACTGTTATCCAACTTGCCCGCCAGGGTGAAGCCGCTCTCACCGTCACCGGTCTGTGACCAGGTAGCCTGTTGGTTGAACAGGTTGTCGGCATCCACCGTCCAGCGCCCGGACTTGACCTGCGCCTGCTGCGCATCCACATTTCCTTTCGTGCTCACGGCCAGCTCACCGCTGTCTACGGTGGATTGGTGCAGTGCCACACCGCCTTCGCGAGCCGTCAGCGCGGTACGGCCGGCCGCAACCCGTGCGCCGCTGATATCCACCCGGCGGCCGGACGCGTTGACATTCTTTTTGGCAAGCAGACTGCCACTGGTACGGATATCGCCCTGGCTATCAAGCTGCAGGTTGGCATCCTGGACCAGCAGGCTGTTGGTATCACTGCCCGCCAGCAGATGGCCGCTGCTCTGTATACCGTGCGCGGCGTTCAGGCGCACATCCCCGGCCGCTGCCAGCGTACCGGATTGCGTTAACATTCCCTCGCGACTCTGCACGGCCAGTTGACCACCGCTATACACTTTGCCGTGCGTCTCGATGTCGCCTTTTGCCGCCAGCTGAATATCACCGCCGGCTTGCGTGCCCGCATCTGGCGCACCAGACTGCCAACTGAGCTTACCTTCGCTGCTGACGGTGAGCGTTTTGCCTGCCTGCACCTGCCCGTTCTGATTGCGCACGCCGACGCCGGCTTCGGTGCCAATCATGCGGATACTGCCGCTGTACATGCCGCCCATCTGGCCCATGTCGATGGCAAGCTCCGGTTTGGCGCTGCCGTTATCTGAAAGCGGCGTCGCGGTTTTACCGTCCGCACTCACCCGGTTACGCCCGGCCACCACCGACACGCCTTCTTTGGCCCAGACGCCGGCGTTGATCTCCACCGCGCGCGCCAGGATGTCGACGTACTCGGTATCATGACGCGCATCGCCGTTGAGCCCACCGCCCTCGATGCGCACCACGCCGCGTTCGACCTGATAACCCGCCACGCTGCCGTCGGCGTTCATCTGCGGTTTGCCGGTGGTCAGCGTCATGCGCCCGGCGTTGATGGTGCCGCAGCCGTTGCAGACAATACCGGCGGGGTTGGCCACAATCACCTGCGCCTTGCCACCGGCCACTTCCATAAAGCCGCGCAGTTGGCTGGGGTTGTTGCTGTTAACCTCGTTGAGGATGACGCGAGCCGGTGCAGCGTTGGGATTGAGGTTGGGGTTACCCTGGATCATCCCGGCCATCTGGGTGGCGGTCATCACCGCCGAGTTGTTGAGGATGGCGCCTTTGGGGTCGACGTCGAATTGTTGATATTGGTTATGTGAGATCCCAGCCTGATTGGGGGCGGTGATGTTGACCTGCGGCAAGCCGTTCTGGGTATTGATGACCTCCGGTCGCTGACCCGGCGCAGCCGCACCGTCCGCCACAATGCCATTCGCCATTACCGGTCCGGCGAACAGGGCCAGTCCCAGCAGCCACACCGACCGTCGCACGGTCACCCACAGACGGTGAGCGTCCGTTATCCCCGTGCCGAGGCGTTGCCCTGGTTCGTTGCTGCAACTACGGGCCAGTTCGGACACCACCCGCAATTCCCCGTGGGTGCGGCTGAAGATGAGGCGGTAGCAATGTTTATTCATGGGTCACATCCGTGAGAAAAGTCAGTCCAGTCAGGTCAATATAAGCACAGTGGTCGGTATCGTGATGTTCAGATTTCCAGATTCACGCTAAAACCCGCGATAGCACCGGAGGTGTGGAAGCCTTCTGGCTTGTAGAGCGGTACGCCGGCAAACAGGTCATAGCTGAATCGTCCCCACAGCGCGCCACGCACGCCGAGTGCACTGCCTACCAGCTGATGCCCCACCAGGTAGCGGGGGCGAGTGCTCGGGCCATCCACCCGGCCATAGTCGGCAGCCAGATACAGTTCGTGCCCGCCGGATAACACATTCCAGGCGATTTCGTTACGCCACAGCAGGCCCTTTTCGCCGGACAGCATCTGCTCACCGTCAAAGCCGCGCACCGTGTAACGCCCGGCAATCGCCATCCGCTCCTGCGGCGTCAGCGCATTCGGGCTCCACTGGCTCCGCAAGCTGGTGTAAACCCGCCACGGCTGCTCGCCCAAGGCAAAGGGGATATTGATGGCTGCATCACCGAGCAATATACCTGTACGGGCAGACCCGTCATGGTTGACCTCCTCCGGTGCGCGCAGGGCGCCCAGCGCCCCGGTTCCGCGCCGCCAACTGATGTTCGCATCCAACGTGGTGGTACCGAAATAACTGCGCTGGTTCAGCCCAATTTCCCAGCCTGCGGTGCGGCGTTTTTGTTGGGTCAGCTCGATGTCATCCGCGTGGTTGGTGGAGTGCTTGCGGTAGCCCCGCAGGTTAAGCGTTAACTTGTGCGACTGGTCGCGGTACAGCAATCGGGAGACGGTCAACTGAATGTTGTCGCTCTTGCCGCTGTAACGCAGCACCTCGTTGGCGTTGGGGATGTTCTGATGGTAGGTGTAGTCGTTGTAGTTGGCCGAGAAGGCCCAATACCCCACCGGGAAAAAGTAGTTCAGCGCATGCGAACGGTTGCCGAACGGCCCGTGCTGAAACACATCCTTGCCGATGTTGGCATAGAAAAGGTCATTTTGCGCAAAGGGGGCATCGATTGCCAGGGTGGCCGAACCGAGATAACGCCCGGTGCTTTTGGAGCCGCTGTCGTCCAACCCCAGACTGAGTCGCACCGGCCGCCCCTCGTGCCAGTTGACCTGCAGGTCACTGGTGGCGTCCTGGGCGCCGGGGATGATTTTGATGTCGGCATTGGCGCTGGGCACCCGCCTGAAGTTCTCCAGCCCCTGCTCGATATCACGCAGGTTGAGAATATCACCGCGTGAGGCCGGAATGGCGTTCCACAGCCGTCCGCGCCAGGAGACCGGTTCATCAAAGCGGATGTCGCCAATACGCCCCGGTTGCAGCGTCAGCGTCAACACGCCCTGAGTCAGGTCCTGCTCCTGCGCCATCACCCGCGTGGTGACATAGCCTTTGGCCAGTATGGCGTTCTGTACTTTATTGATGGCAAGCACAATGCCCTGGCCGCCCAGGCAGCGGCCTTTGGCATCGGCTGCCGCGTCCACCGCCCACTGAAAGCGTTCGGCCGCTTCCCCGACAAGGGTAAGCCGGTTGATGGCGAAGCAAGGGGACTCATTGGCAGGATAATCCGGCAACACGGCCTCGGGACGGGAAAGGCGCGCATCGGCCTGTGGGACATTTTGCTGTTGCAGGGCACGCTCGCGCTCCTGCTGGCGCTGCTGCTCAAGGGCATCAATGGCGGAAGCTGCCCGTTCCGGGGCGTCGGAGGGCGTGGCGGCCATGCCTGGGAAAGCGCCGGCGAAGAGAACACCAGCGAGAACGTGGCTCACCGCCTTCGATGTGAATCCGTGCGAAAGAAAAGTCCTTTTCATGAAAATCCATTTCATCATAAAGTGTAAAGATATGTAATTTGGCGCATTATCCGCCAGCAAGATCAGAAAGCAAGCGAATTATGTTTTCGGGGAGACTGAAGTGGTTTACTGAATTTGGCCACCTGAACAGAGGTGATATGCCCACCTCAGAACAACACAGGTGCTTCAATGAAAAGAAGAAATTTTAGTCCTGAATTCAAACGCGAATCTGCTCAGTTGGTTGTCGATCAAAACTACACCCTCTCTGATGCCGCTAAGGCTATGGATGTAGGTCTTTCCACTATAACGAAATGGGTCAAACAACTGCGTGACATGCATACCGGGTAGCCATGTCCAGTGATGATCCCTGACTCCACTTGGTTTAGCCAGCAGAAGGTCATTTGGCTTTATCCTGCAGCATGTCCGGCAATGCCAGTGCACGATTTAGTCCTTTACAGGTTAACTGCCCACTGTTATTAGCCGGTTTTTCCCCATGCCGCACAAAGATCAGTGTTTCCTGCGTCAGTGCGCTTTGGCCCAATAGCTACAACGCCGCCAAAACACCGAGTAAATTGTGAGCTACTTTGTTAAACATCCTAAACCCTTATGTAATGGCTTGCTGATTTCTCTGCGCTTTTGGTCGCGTTACTCGCTATCATTACCGATGTAACAAAACGGGCTTTCCGCACCGATGCGGCGCCTCTGGGATAATTAAATACTGGCCTAAGAAAGGATTTACAATGAAAAACATTTTCTTTTTTGATGCGATGCTGACGCCGAAAATCATCACTGGTGTCTACTGGCTGTGCCTGCTGGGCATTATTGTTGGCGGGATTGGGGCGATGTTCTACGGTGAGTTTTTCCGTGGTCTTTTCGCAATCATCATCGGTGGCGTGTTTACTCGCGTCTGCTTTGAAATGATCATTATTGCGTTTAAAAATAACGAATATCTGCGCAAAATCTCCGAAAAGCCGTAATTCATGTCACAACGTCGGGCTAGCCCGACGTTGTTCTGCCTGCCCCTGTGGGCATTTAACTTCTATAATCGCTGCTGGGATCATCGTGAATTCAGGAGTGAGCATGCCTTCCAGGGCGATAATCAAATGGACCAAACGGCTGACGATCGTGATGGTCAGCGTGCTGCTCACACTGTTTGCGGTACGGATTTACGATACCCAAAACGGCCCGGCGCTGGAACCCTGGCACACCTTTGTGCCGCATGAACTGTCGGCCACCGAACTGGACAAGACCGACTGGCCAGGCTATCTGGCCGCAGAGAGTCGGGTGTTTGATGAGGTGAAGGCTAACGTCACGGACAAACTCTCCGCCAGCGAACGTATTCCGCTCAACCGCTACTTTGACGGCAGCCCGATATACCCGGAGCACTTCGCCCAAGACTGGAACCGTTCCTATGAACTGTTGCCACAGGGCGAACCGCGTGGTGCGGTGGTGCTGTTGCACGGCCTGACCGATTCCCCTTATAGCCTGCGACACATTGCCGAGAACTACCGGCAACAGGGATATGTGGCGGTCGGTATTCGCCTGCCGGCGCACGGTACGGTGCCGGGTGCGTTGACCGATATTGAATGGCAAGACTGGTTGGCGGCGACACGTTTAGCCGTGCGCGAGGCGCGCAGCAAAGCCGGGGGCGATAAGCCGCTGCATATCGTGGGCTTTTCCAACGGCGGTGCGCTGGCGATGAAGTACGCGCTGGATGCATTGGACGATCCGCAATTGGCAGCTCCACAGCGACTGGTGTTGGTCTCACCGATGATCGGCGTGACCAGTTTTGCCCGTTTCGCCGGTATTGCCGGTTGGCCTGCGGTGTTCCCTGCGTTTGCCAAAGCCGCATGGCTCGGGGTTCTGCCGGAGTTTAACCCTTTCAAATACAACTCGTTCCCGGTGAACGGAGCGCGTCAGTCTTATCTGCTCAGTAATGGTCTGCAACAGCAAATTGCCCGGGGGGCGCGTGATGGCAAGCTGGATAAATTAGCGCCGATACTGACCTTCCAGTCAGTAATGGATTCCACGGTCAGCACCCGGGCGGTGATCCGCGCGTTATACAACGAATTGCCGGCTAACGGTAGCGAACTGGTGCTGTTTGACGTCAATCGTACGGTAAACTTCGGGCCGCTGCTGCGGCCAAATGCGGCTGCGGCGGTCGGCCAACTGCTGCCGCCGCCTCCACGCCGTTATCAGACCACGGTGATCGCCAACGCCTCACCGGAAAGCACTGAGGCGATCGCCAGCGTAACGCCAGCCGGGGCAACTACGGTCAGTGAGCAGCTACTGGGCATGACTTACCCAGCGGATATTTATTCGTTGTCGCATGTGGCGTTGCCATTCCCGGTAAGCGATTCTCTTTATGGCCGTTTTCCGGTGCGGCGTGATGAGTTCGGCATTAGCCTTGGCACCCTTGCTGCGCGCGGTGAAAGCTCAGTATTAGTGGTCAGTCTCGATTCGCTGATGCGTATTGCTTCCAACCCGTTTTTCCCTTACCTGCTGCAGCGCATTGATAGCAAACTTTAGTCGAAACCGAGGATGCTAAATGCGTCGTCCTGCGGGTAGTAACCAAGCAGCTGGCTGGTTTCCTCCAGCGATAGCCGTTTGTAGCGGTTATTGGAAACGCCGTGCACCACCGCATGGTGCACGCCTTCAACGCGCAGGCAGCGCTCCAGCAGATCGGCAGCGTCGCGGTGGCTGAGAAAAGCGCTCATATCGCGAGCGCTGAGCTGCTCACCGGGCTCGAGTGTGGTGAAGTTGGCAATGCGTACCGACAGCGCAGAAAGACCTTCCTGATGGGCAAAATAGGCGGCGATGCCTTCGCCAAACGCCTTGCTGACGCCATACATATTTTTCGGTTTTGGTGCGTCCTGCGGCCTAATCTGATAATCCAGCGCATAACCTTCTACCGCCTGTGCGCTGCTGGCGAAGACTACGCGCTTACAGCCGGCGTCTTTTGCTGCGCGGAATATATTGAAGGTGCCGAGGATATTGTTATCCATCAGCGAGTGGCAAAAGTCTGCATCGGGGGAGGGATCGGCCGCCAGGTGCAACACGGTATCGATATCGGCGCAGGCCGCGCGGCAGGCGGCGATATCGGCAATGTCGAAGCTGATGATCTCATCATTTGGCTGCAGGTTGATCAGCCGCCCGAGGTCTTTTTCCGCCAGCCGCAGTGGGTAGCGATTTCCCACCGATTGGCGGAATGCCGTAGCCACCCGGCCGCCCGCGCCGGTAATCAGAATTCGTCCAAATTCAGTACGCAAAATCATGATCTCAGCCAGCCCCTAAAGTCCATTCTGTGGTGACCAGTAATAATCCGCTGCGTCAGATTTGTCCAGTATCAAATTAGAATGTCTTATGATTTAGCGCGCCAGCGGGCATTTTTCCCCAATGATTTCGGCCAGGAAATTCATGACCGCGCGCACGGCCGTCGAGCGAGCCAGGTCCGGGTAAGTGACCAACCACAGCTCGCGAGTCGGTGCCGCTATTGAAGTCGGCATTGTCACCATGTCTGGGTCACCATCGGCAACAAATGTCGGCAATACTACCGCTCCCAGTCCCGATCGTGCGGCTTCTTGCAACGAGAACAGGTCGCTGGCCTGAAACACCACCGGACGACCCTGCAACAGCTGTTGCAGCCATTGCTGATGGGGCTGGTTTTGGTAGTGGTGGTCGTAGGCGATAAAGGCCCGCGCCGCCTCCGGCAGGGCGGCGTGCTGTGGCGTGGCATACAACGCGTAGCGCATCATGCCAATGCGCTGCACCAGCAGGTCCGGTTGTTGTGGGCGCACCATGCGCACCGCCACTTCGGCGTCACCGCGATCCAGTTCGGCGATAGCCGATTCGCCGGAGAGTACCAGCGTAATATGCGGAAAATTATGGTGAAATTGCGCAATCTGCGGGGCAATAACCCGCGCGGCAATCGACGGCGGGGCGCTGATGCGCACCTGAGTTTGCGGTGTTTCACCAATGCTGCGCGCATGGCGGACAATGGCGTGGCTTTGGTTTTCGATGTCGGTCGCCAGGCCGGCAATGACCTTTCCGCCCTGCGTCAGCGGCGTGCTGCGCGGCAGCCGCAGGATCAGCGGCACGCCGAGTGCTTTCTCCAGTGCTGCCACCCGTCGCCCTACCGTGGCGTGATCGCAACCCAGCTCCCGTGCCGCTGCCGACAATGAACCGGTGCGTGCCAGCACCACGAAGTGTTTGAGATCCTGCCAATCGAACATCAGTGAATTCCTGCACAGTATTACCGCGAATTTACGGAATATTCACACAGGCTGGGACATGATTCAATGGCGTTATCTTTGTCACTACATTGAATTATTTAATTAGGGTATCTTATGAATTTGTGTCTGCAGGGGCGTATCGCGCTGGTGACCGGCGCCAGCGAAGGGATCGGTGCGGGAATGGTGCGGGTGTTAGCGGCGCAGGGAGTGACTGTGGTGGCGACGGCGCGCCGGGCAGATCGTTTGCAGGCCTTGGCGGATGAAGTTGAACAAGCCGGTGGCATTCGGCCCTGTGCTATCGCGGCAGATATCACCAATGCGCAAGCGCTCGAGGGCATGCTTTCGCAGGTGATGCAGCGTTTCGAGACCATCGATATTGTGATTAATGCGGTCGGCGGAGCCCGCCCGACCACGTTGAGCGAAGGCGACGCTGGCTGGGAAGAAGCTTTTGCCCTGAACTTTACGCCGGCACGCCGGGTGACTCACGCCTTGTTGCCTCGGATGCTGGCGCAGGGCTGGGGACGAGTGATCAACATCAGTGGTTCGATGGAGCCGCGCAGCTTGAATGCCGCCACCGCCGCCAAAGGGGCATTGCACCTATGGGCCAAGGGGCTGGCAGGCGACGTGGCGGCGCAGGGCGTTACGGTTAATACTCTGCAGCCCGGACGAATAAATAGCGAACAGGTACGTGAAAAACTCCACCCCAGCGAGGAAGCACGCCAGGCATTTATCGAGCAGAATATCCCGATAGGCTATTTTGGCGAACCGGAAGATATGGCCTATCTGGCCGCGTTTCTTTGTTCCCCACTAGCGCGCTATATCACTGGCGCCGTGATCCCGGTGGATGGTGGTATGCATTATTTTGCGCACTGAAGTCGTTGTCGGTTATGCCGCATCGCTTTCCCGGTAGCGCTGGCGGGCATGTTCAAACCAGTTTGCTGGGACGTTATACGGAGGCAACCGCAGCTTTTCCAGCCCCTTTTCGACGATATGATACGCCTGCTGCCATAAAGTAGGGTCCCCTTCGGTCAGCACTTCCAGCAGCCGCTGTTTTTCGATCCGGTAGGTTTGGGCGAAATGGCTATCATAGTCCTTTCCCTCCACACAGCACCTCTCTGTGGTATCCCCTGCTTTTAACAAGGTAGCATATTGGCTGAAAAATAGCTTGCTATTACATCGTGCGCTATCTATATTCAGAGCATGAAAATCGAAAACACCGAACCACCGACAGCGAAAAACCTGCTGCTGCTTGATCAGCAACTTTGCTTTGCCCTGTACTCCGCCAACCTGGCTCTGAACAAGGTGTATCGCAAACTGCTGAGCCAGCTTGATCTCACCTATCCGCAATATCTGGTGATGCTGGTGCTGTGGGAGCGGGATGAAATCAGGGTCACGGACATTGGCGAACGGCTATTTCTCGATTCCGCCACCCTGACGCCATTGCTGAAACGCCTGGAGTCCGCCGGTTTGTTGGCGCGTTACCGCGCCACCACCGATGAGCGGCAGGTGATTATCGCGTTAACCGATGCCGGTCGTGCATTGCGTGAGAAAGCGCAGTCGGTACCGGAAGCTGTATTCTGCGCTACCGATTGCAGCCTTGATGAAATCGTCAATATCAAACAGCAGTTGGAAAAGCTGCGCGGCAAGCTGATCAACCAGCTTTGATCCCCAGTGCCGGACGCAGGATCGGCACGGGTGGACTACACTGGAATTAAGCAGTAAATATATAGCGTGCGATTTAATCGTGAAAGATATACCAATGACGACGTTCCGCCAGCAGGAATTGTCGTCTTGCCTCCAACCAGAAAGAAGGAATGATGTATGTCGATTGAAAAAGTTGTGTACCGTGCTCATGCCACCGCAACCGGTGGCCGCGATGGCCGTGCGACCTCATCTGACGGTGTGTTGGATGTCAAACTGGGCGTGCCGAAAGAAATGGGTGGCGCGGGCGGGGAAGTCACCAACCCGGAACAGTTGTTTGCTGCCGGTTATTCGGCCTGCTTTCTCGGCGCACTGAAGTTTGTCGCGGCGAAAGAAAAAGTGAAGATCCCGGCCGAAGCCAAAATTGACGGCACCGTCGGTATTGGCGAAATCCCCAACGGTTTCGGTATCGAAGTGCAGTTGGATATCACTCTGCCGGGTATCGAGCGCAGCGTGGCGGAAGACTTGGTGAAAAAAGCCCACGTGGTCTGCCCTTATTCCAACGCCACCCGTGGCAATATTGATGTAACGCTTAACGTTAAGTAAGATTTTCGCCAATATCGCGGAACAAATGGAGGGTTCAGCCCTCCATTTCTCGTCTCTTCCCCCTTTATCTCTTGTACAAAAAATGGCAAAAATGGTTATTTTGTGAGAATTCTCTTGATTCTTACCCCCAAAATAGCGCTTATTGCCGATCGGCTGAACCTGCAGCCGCATCGAATGTCTGACTGACTTCAGAACTGTTAAAGCCCCCGGAGCCATCGCGTTACATGAACAAAGTTAAATCGCTATCACAGCAGAATTTATCGTTATTGTTAGCGATCTATATCGGCATCTTTTTGAACCTTTCCGTTTTCTATCGTCGCTTTGATTCATTTTCGCACGGCATTCAGGGGATTAAGGTTATTTCTGCGGTAACCGAGGTTATCGCCATCGTTCTTTTCACCTTCTTTATTATGCGGCTGGTTTCGCTCGGCGGCCGGCTGTTCTATCGAATTACTGCCTCGCTGTTGGTGCTGATTTCCGTGGCGGCCAGCTATTACATGACGTTTTTCAACGTGGTGATCGGCTACGGCATCGTGGTGTCGGTGATGACCACCGATGTTGACCTGTCGAAAGAAGTGGTCGGCATGCACTTCGTGCTGTGGATGGTGGTGCTCAGCGTATTGCCGCTGCTGTGCATCTGGAAAAACAACCTGCGTTATACCCTGATCGAGCAACTGAAAACGCCTGGACACCGGATAAAACCGCTGGTGGTGCTGGTGGCGGTAGTGGCGCTGGTCTGGGTGCCGCTGCGTATGCTGGATAACGAGCAAAGCGCGCAGGAAAAAATCACCAATGTGGACTTGCCAAGCTACGGTGGCGTGGTCGCGCATTCCTATTTGCCATCCAACTGGCTGTCGGCGTTGGGGCTGTTTGCCTATACCCGTTATGACGAAAGTCAGGATCAGGCCAATTTGTTCGACCCGGCCAAGAACTTTACCTATGTGGCACCGGCCGATATTGATGATACCTACGTGGTATTTATCATTGGTGAAACCACCCGCTGGGATCACATGGGCATTCTTGGCTATGACCGTGACACCACCCCACGGCTGTCCAAAGAGAAAAATCTGGTGGCGTTCCGCGGTACGTCTTGTGATACCGCCACCAAACTGTCGTTGCGCTGTATGTTCGTGCGGGAAGGCGGCACGGCAGATAACCCGCAACGGACGCTGAAAGAGCAAAACGTGTTCGCAGTAATGAAAGATCTGGGCTTCACCTCCGAGCTGTTCGCCATGCAGAGTGAGGTTTGGTTCTATAATAATACCGAAGTGAACAACTATTCTTTCCGCGAGATGATCGCCTCCGAAAAGCGCAACGACGGCAAATCGGTTGACGATATGCTGCTGGTGGATGAAATGAAGGAGTCGCTGGCCCGTTATCCCAAGGGTAAGCATCTGGTGATCCTGCATACCAAAGGCTCACATTATCTCTATTCCCAACGTTATCCACGCAGCTACGCACGCTATCAGCCGGAGTGTCTCGGCGTTGACGATTTCTGCTCTAAGGAGCAGTTGGTTAACGCCTTCGATAACTCGGTGCTGTATACCGACAGCTTTATCGCCAATGTGATTGACCAGGTGCGCGAGAAGAAGGCCATTGTGTTCTATTCTTCCGATCACGGCGAATCGATAGGCGAGAATTCGCACCTGCATGGTACGCCGCGTGAAATGGCGCCGGTGGAGCAGTTCCGCGTGCCAATGATGGTATGGGCATCCGACAAGTTCCTGGAAGACCCACAGCATCGCAGTGCTTTCGAGCAATTGCAGGCGCAGCAGCGGGTTGGCAAGACCCACCGCCATGTCGAGCTGTTCGATACCATTCTCGGTTGCCTCGGTTATACCTCGCCGAACGGCGGCATTGTGGCGGAAAACAACTGGTGTAATATTCCGCAGGAAAAAGCAGCGGCGACCCCGCTGTAATTCCCCATGCCGGGCGCGACTGCGCCCGGCAATTCACGCGAATACCTTCCCTCCATCAATTCATCCGGCTCAGGCTTACGGTATACTTGCAGACTTTCCCCCTCGGACCGGAGATTTCCATGACCTTGCGCGTGGCGTTTATTGACGATCATGACATTGTGCGATCGGGTTTTGTGCAACTGCTGTCGCTGGAGCCGGATATTCAGGTGGTCGGCGAGTTCAGCAGCGCTGCTCAGGCCCGCGCCGGCCTGCCCGGTCTGGAGGCGGAAATCTGCATCTGTGATATTTCGATGCCGGACGGCAGTGGACTGGATCTGCTGGCGGATATTCCCTCGGGTATTCGGGTGGTGATGCTGTCAATGCATGACAACCCGGCGCTGGTGGAACTGGCGCTGGAGCGCGGTGCCTGCGGGTTCTTGTCCAAACGCTGTAAGCCGGAAGATTTAATCACCGCGGTGCGCACCGTCGCCAGCGGCGGCGTGTATCTGATGCCTGAAATCGCCCAGCAATTGACGCGGGTGAAGGTGGACCCACTGACCCGTCGTGAACGTGAAATCGCACTGTTACTGGCGCAAGGGCAGGAGGTGCGGGAGATTGCTGCTGCGCTGGGTTTGTCACCCAAAACGGTACACGTGCACCGCGCCAATCTGTTCGCCAAGCTGGGTATCAACAACAACGTCGAACTGGCGAAGCGGATGCTGAACCTGTGATGCAACGCCTGATCAGTCAACTGGCGTTGTTCTTTATCTATGCCACCAGTGCGTTTTGCCTGTGGGGCATTGGTACCGCGCTGATCGACCCGCCGTGGCAGGCGCTGTTGCTGTTCCCGTTTGGTCTGCGTATGGGCATTCTGCTGCAAAGTCCTTACCGCTTCTGGCCGGGCATCCTGTTGGCCGATCTGTTGCTGATGGTGGTGTTGGCCGATCAGTTCGGTTACGGGCCAGCACTGTGGGCTTCGGTGGTGGTGCTGGTACTGACGGTGTTGCTCAGTCTGGTGGCCTCCCCTTGGCTACTGCGGCATCAGGAAAGCGACAGCGAATGGCAATGGCCATTGTTGCAGGGCGCGGTGGTGGCGGTGGCCGCGTTGCTGCAGGCGCTGGTGTGGCAGGTAGTGAACGGTGAGGGTGCCAGAGCCCTGTTGCTGGGGTTGGCGGGCGGATTCACCATTGCCCCGACTTGCCTGCTGCTGTGGCATTACCTGGCGCGGCAGATCTGGGTGCCGCTCGAACCGGGCCTGATCCATAAGCCTGTGACGCTACGGTTGCGCCATCTGGCCAGCTATTTACTGCTGTTTGCGCTCAGTATCTGGCTGCAACAGCAGGTCAATGCCGCCGAACTGCGCCGTTTTGCCCCCTTTTGCCTGGCCATTCCGATCGTCTTTATGTCCTATCGCTATGGCTGGCAGGGCGCGCTGTTGGCAACCCTGCTTAATGGTGTGGTACTGGTGGCCAACGAACCGCCACAACCCGAGTCACACCGAGATTTGCTGCTGTCGCTGCTGGCCCAGAGCCTGACCGGTCTGTTGCTCGGTGCGGGTATTCAACGCCAGCGCGAACTGAACCAGCAACTGCGGCTGCGGCTGACGGAAAACCGCCAACTGGCGCGTGCGCTGGTTACGGCAGAAGAACAGACCCGGCGCGAGGTGGCGCGGGAGTTGCACGACGAGGTCGGTCAAACTATCACCGTGATCCGCACTCAAGCCAGTATTATCAAACGGTTGGTGCCACAGCCGCAGGTGATGGGCTGCGCTGAAGCGATAGATACCCTGGCGCTGCGGGTGTATGACGGCGTGCATGATGTGTTGACCCAGCTGTGGCCGGCTGCGCTGAATAATTTGCCGCTGTCGGCGGCGGTGGCGGCGATGCTGCGTGAATCATTGCCGCAGGATTCGTCGCTGGTGAGCGTGATGCAGTGGCAGGTGCCGGATGAACTGCTGGATGAGACGTTGAAAATTACTCTGTATCGGGTGTGTCAGGAAGGGGTGACCAATGTCTGTCGTCACGCCGCCGCCAGCCGGATTGAGCTGGATGCACGTTTTCGTCAGCGAAAAGGGCGGTTGCCGCAGGTGCTGCTGACCATTCGCGATAACGGCGTGGGTATCGATCTGGCCCATCATGAGCCTGGCTATGGTCTGCGCGGCATGCAGGAGCGCATCAGCGCACTGGGCGGCCGCCTGCGGCTGACGTCGGAGAATGGCACCTGTTTGAATGTGATCTTACCCACAGTTTCACCGGCGGAAGGGCCAAACTAGGAAATACTCCTAGCCGCGTCGGGAATCCGGCGTAAGTCATTTCCGCGCGCGCGCAGCATGATAGCGGCACTTTTCATATTCTCTGAGGTTTCACATGTGGTCTTTCCTTAAAAGCCGCGATGATGTGCCGCCGGTTTCCGATCAAAAACAGATCGATGCCAGCTATAAATACTGGCGCATCCAGCTGATGTGGACGATGTACATCGGCTATGCCGCGTTTTACTTCACGCGCAAAAGCTTCAACTTCATCATGCCGGCGATGCTGAGCGATCTTGGCCTGACAATGTCTGACGTCGGCATCCTCGGTACGCTGTTCTACATCACTTACGGCTGCTCGAAGTTTATCTCAGGCATGATCAGCGATCGTTCCAACCCGCGCTATTTTATGGGGTTGGGCCTGATTATGACCGGCATACTCAATATCTTCTTCGGCCTCAGTTCCTCTCTGCTAATGCTGGGGACGCTGTGGGTCCTCAACGCCTTCTTCCAGGGCTGGGGCTGGCCGCCATGCTCCAAGATCCTTACAAGTTGGTACTCGCGTTCCGAACGCGGCAGTTGGTGGGCGATCTGGAATACATCACATAACTTTGGCGGTGCGCTTATCCCGCTGCTGGTTGGCTTTATCTCGCTGCACTTCAGCTGGCGCTACGGCATGATTATTCCGGGCATTATCGGCGTGGTGTTGGGCCTGTTGATGTGTTGGCGCCTGCGTGACAAGCCCTCCACCATGGGGCTGCCTAGCGTGGGTAAATGGCGCAACGACGCCATGGAACTGGTGCAGGAATCGGAAGGTCAGGGGCTGACCAACCGCGAAATCATCAAACGCTACGTGTTGACCAACAAGTACATCTGGCTGTTGGCGGTATCCTACGTGCTGGTGTACATCGTACGTACAGCCATTAACGACTGGGGCAACCTGTACCTGACCCAGGAAAAGGGCTATTCGCTGATGACCGCCAACTCGGCGATCTCGCTGTTTGAAGTGGGCGGCTTTATTGGTTCGCTGGTGGCCGGTTGGGGTTCTGACAAGCTGTTCCGCGGTAATCGTGGGCCAATGAACCTGATCTTCGCCATCGGGATCTTCCTGTCGGTTGCGGCGCTGTGGATCATGCCAGGTATCACTTTCCTGCTGCAGGCGGCCTGCTTCTTTGCTATCGGTTTCTTCATCTTTGGCCCACAGATGCTGATTGGCATGGCGGCGGCGGAATGTTCGCACAAGGATGCTGCCGGGGCGGCAACCGGTTTTGTCGGCCTGTTTGCTTACCTGGGGGCGGCGTTGTCCGGCTACCCGATTGCCCGCATCATGGAAATCTGGCACTGGAACGGTTTCTTCGTGGTGATCTCGATCGCTGCCTGTTTGTCTGCGTTGTTCCTGCTGCCATTCTTGCGTGCTCAATCACCGGCGCTGAAAACGGCGAAGGCATGATGAAAAAGTGCGCTGCAGGCTGCTGTGGCGCGCTTTATGCCGCTTTTATCACCACTTGATTAGCCGGGATAAGAAAGTTATTGACGCGTATGATCGTCAGCAGTAAGATGCGCCCCGCATCGGCGAGTAGCGCAGCTTGGTAGCGCAACTGGTTTGGGACCAGTGGGTCGGAGGTTCGAATCCTCTCTCGCCGACCACATTCAAGAAAACCTGCTTTTTAAAGCAGGTTTTTTTTCGTCTGTAATTTATAGGATGAGAGCCTCCGAAGGAGGTTTGAGCCGAGCGTAGCGAGACAACGTTGCTTTAGCAACGGCCCGCAGGGCAGCATCGCAGATGCAGTAATCCTCTCTCGCCGACCACATTCAAGAAAACCTGCTTTTTAAAGCAGGTTTTTTTTCGCCTGTAGTTTGTGTTTTGCACCCAGCTCCAGAACTCACTTTTTCCCATAAAAAACATTCATCCTTTCTCGCTAATTAATTCACTCTCCTTATTCCTGGCTGCTTCTGTTATTCATATTTAAATAAATTCACCGTTGCCAAATAAAATCTGGTTGATAGCGCTATTGTTTTAATGATTATTTTATCTATAGTCTGAATACGCGGGATGGGAATGATAGATTTCCGTTACGTGGGAAAGATTAATGCTTGTTTATTCATTTTAACCGGCCTGGATTATTCTGCTTCGACAATCTTCGGCCGTCATTAAATATTTTACGTTTATCCTCTCGGAATAAAGGAATCAGTTATGCGCAAATTTAATAAACCGTTGTTGGCGTTGTTGATCGGCAGCACGCTGTGCTCTGCGGCGCAGGCCGCCGCACCGGGCAAGCCTACACTGGCCTGGGGCAATACCAAGTTCGCTATTGTCGAAGTCGATCAAGCGGCGACGGCTTATAATAACCTGGTGAAGGTAAAAGATGCCGCCGACGTTTCTGTTTCATGGAATTTATGGAATGGCGATACCGGTAATACGGCAAAAGTATTATTAAATGGCAAAGAAGTCTGGAGCGGTGCCTCAACCGGTGCTTCGGGCACGGCAAACTTTAAAGTTAATAAAGGTGGACGTTATCAAATGCAGGTGGCGTTATGTAATGCTGACGGTTGTACTGCCAGCGATGCTACCGAAATTGTAGTGGCGGATACCGATGGCAGTCATTTGGCACCGTTAAAAGAACCACTGTTGGAAAAGAATAAACCTTATAAACAAGACTCCGGCAAAGTAGTAGGTTCTTATTTTGTTGAGTGGGGCGTCTACGGCCGTAATTTCACCGTTGATAAACTGCCGGCACAGAACCTGACGCATCTGCTGTACGGCTTTATTCCGATCTGTGGCGGTGACGGCATCAACGACAGTCTGAAAGAGATCGAAGGCAGTTTCCAGGCGCTGCAACGTTCTTGCCAGGGCCGTGAAGATTTCAAGGTGTCGATCCACGATCCGTTCGCCGCGTTGCAGAAAGGGCAAAAAGGCGTGACCGCCTGGGATGACCCCTACAAAGGCAACTTTGGTCAGTTGATGGCGCTGAAGCAGGCGCGTCCAGACCTGAAAATCCTGCCGTCGATTGGCGGCTGGACCTTGTCCGATCCGTTCTTCTTTATGGGTGACAAGGCCAAGCGCGATCGTTTCGTCGGCTCGGTGAAAGAGTTCCTGCAAACCTGGAAGTTCTTTGACGGTGTGGATATCGACTGGGAATTCCCGGGCGGGCAGGGTGCTAACCCGAAACTGGGCAGTGCGCAGGATGGGGCGACCTATGTGCAATTGATGAAAGAACTGCGAGCGATGCTGGATCAGCTTTCCGCAGAAACCGGTCGCAAGTATGAACTGACCTCTGCGATCAGCGCCGGCAAGGACAAAATCGACAAGGTGGACTACAACACTGCGCAGAACTCGATGGATCACATCTTCCTGATGAGTTACGACTTCTATGGCGCCTTCGATCTGAAAAACTTGGGCCATCAGACAGCACTGAAAGCACCGTCCTGGAAACCGGATACAGCATATACCACGGTGAATGGCGTCAATGCGCTGCTGACGCAGGGGGTGAAGCCGGGCAAAATCGTGGTGGGTACTGCCATGTACGGCCGTGGCTGGACCGGTGTTAATGGCTACCAGAACAACATTCCGTTTACTGGTACCGCGACCGGCCCGGTAAAAGGCACCTGGGAAAATGGCATCGTCGATTACCGCCAAATCGCCAATGAGTTTATGAGCGGTGAATGGCAGTACAGCTACGACGCCACTGCCGAAGCGCCTTATGTATTCAAACCTTCCACCGGCGACTTGATCACCTTTGACGATGCCCGCTCGGTACAGGCGAAGGGCAAGTATGTGCTGGATAAGCAGTTGGGCGGGTTGTTCTCCTGGGAAATCGACGCTGATAACGGCGATATTCTGAATAATATGAATAGCAGCCTGGGCAACAGCGCCGGCACGCAATAAATCGGTTGTAGCACGTTGCCGGGGGATATCCTTTTGCCCCCGGCTTTTTAACAGACGAAAGTTTTTTTACGCTGGATAGATTGTGGCGTCACCCGGCTAAAAAAATGCACCGATGGCTCACCCTTTCGGGTAACAGGACAGCATTTCGTCCTGTCTTTTACGTCGATCACAAAAATAACCGTTCAGATATTCATCATTCGACAACAAACTTTTTTAGTTTTTTATCGGAGTTAAACACCAGTAATTTTCTGCAACACAGCCTATCGAACTAAATTTGACCGTATAGCATAAGTTTTCATGCTGCCAATGTTAAAAAAAGGTTTTTTTTATGTTTGTTTGCTGTTTCTCACAGTCTGCGTAAATCCCCACTGGTTATATTGACGACACCCCAAACAGTTGGCAATTTGGTAGCCTCAGGGGTAAGAGCGAGAGTTGTTTGAGTGAATGCCACGCGCTCAGACGCCCCCACCGGGATGCGTTCCCCCGGCTCTCTTGCGCAATTATCCCTCCAGCCTTCGGGCACCGACTGCACAGGCCGCGCAATAAAAAATACAGGCTCTGGCGGTAATACACACATCACATCACATAATGGAGCACAAGCGATGACAAGTTCCTTGGGAAAAACAGGGATTCTGAAATTCGGTATTGGGCTGATTGCGTTGACCGTTGCGGCCAGCGTGCAAGCCAAGACTCTGGTTTACTGTTCTGAAGGTTCCCCGGAAGGGTTCAACCCGCAGCTGTTCACCTCGGGTACCACCTATGACGCCAGCTCGGTCCCTATTTACAACCGTCTGGTCGAATTCAAAATCGGCACCACCGAACTGCAACCGGGCCTGGCTGAAAAATGGGATGTCAGCGAAGACGGCAAAACCTACACCTTCCACCTGCGTAAAGGTGTGAAGTGGCAGAGCAGCAAAGACTTCAAACCGACCCGTGATTTCAACGCCGACGACGTGGTGTTCTCCTTCGAACGCCAGCTTGACGCGAAAAATGCCTATCACAAAGTCTCCGGCGGTAGCTATGAGTACTTTGAAGGCATGGACATGCCGAAGCTGATTGCCAAAATCGAGAAGGTGGACGATTCCACAGTCCGTTTCGTGCTGAACCGTCCGGAAGCCCCGTTTGTGGCTGACCTGGGTATGGACTTCGCATCCATTCTGTCTGCCGAATACGCCGACGTGATGATGAAAGCCGGTACTCCGGAAAAAGTTGACCTGAACCCAATCGGTACCGGTCCGTTCCAACTGCTGCAATACCAGAAAGACTCCAAAATCCTTTATAAGGCATTCGACGGTTTCTGGGGCACCAAGCCGAAGATCGACCGTTTAGTGTTCTCTATCACGCCAGACGCTTCAGTGCGTTACGCCAAGCTGCAGAAAAACGAATGTCAGGTGATGCCGTTCCCGAACCCGGCTGACATCGCCCGCATGAAGCAGGACAAAACCATCAACCTGATGGAACAACCGGGGCTGAACGTTGGCTACCTGTCGTTCAATGTTGAGAAAAAACCGCTGGATAACCTGAAGGTGCGTCAGGCGTTGACCCTGGCGGTCAACAAGCAGGCGATCATCGACGCGGTGTACCAGGGCGCAGGCCAGGCGGCTAAAAACCTGATCCCGCCAACCATGTGGGGCTATAACGACGCGGTGAAGGATTACACCTACGATCCGGTCAAGGCCAAAGAGCTGCTGAAAGAAGCGGGCATGGCAGACGGCTTCGCCATCGATCTGTGGGCTATGCCGGTACAGCGTCCGTACAACCCGAACGCGCGCCGCATGGCGGAAATGATCCAGTCTGACTGGGCGAAAATCGGCGTGAAAGCCAAAATCGTGACCTATGAGTGGGGTGAGTACCTCAAGCGCGCCAAAGCGGGCGAGCATCAGACGGTGATGATGGGCTGGACCGGCGACAACGGGGATCCGGACAACTTCTTCGCCACGCTGTTTAGCTGTGCGGCGGCGAAAGATGGTTCCAACTACTCTCGCTGGTGCTACAAGCCGTTTGAAGATCTGATCCAACCGGCACGCGCTGAATCGAACCACGACAAACGCATCGAACTGTACAAACAGGCTCAGGTAGTGATGCACGATCAGGCTCCGGCACTGATTGTCGCCCACTCCACCGTTTACGAGCCAGTGCGTAAGGAAGTGAAGGGCTATGTTGTGGATCCGCTTGGTAAGCATCACTTTGAGAATGTCTCTCTAGATTAATTCTGGCCGTTAAGCCGGCGACACACGAATGGACTTGGCAGGGGCGCAACAGGTTGCGCTTCTGCTGACCAGTCTCCGGCGTATGGCATCAGGATTGTTCAAAGTGTGTGAGCTTTAATAAGCCTGGCGGACGATGAGCTGCCGGGCACTTTATACAGAGAGTTCGGGATATGTTGCAGTTCATACTCCGACGTTTGGGGTTAGTTATCCCAACGTTTATCGGCATAACTTTGCTGACTTTTGCATTCGTCCATATGATCCCCGGTGACCCGGTGACCATCATGGCCGGGGAACGCGGGATCTCCGCAGAACGCCATGCGCAGTTGATGGCGGAAATGGGGCTGGATAAACCGCTCTATCAACAATATTTCTCTTACGTATCCAACGTGTTGCAGGGTGATTTGGGTACGTCCCTCAAAAGCCGCATCTCCGTTTGGGATGAGTTTGTTCCACGCTTCAAGGCCACGCTGGAATTAGGGTTCTGCGCGATGATTTTTGCCGTGCTGGTGGGTATCCCGGTCGGGGTGCTGGCGGCAGTCAGGCGAGGCTCAATATTCGATCACACCGCGGTGGGTATATCACTGACCGGCTACTCGATGCCGATTTTCTGGTGGGGCATGATGCTGATCATGCTGGTCTCGGTGCAGCTAAACCTGACGCCGGTATCGGGGCGGGTCAGCGACACGGTGTTCCTCGACGATACCTTGCCGTTAACCGGCTTTATGCTGATTGATACCCTGATTTGGGGCGAGCCGGGCGACTTCGCTGATGCCGTGATGCATATGATCCTGCCTGCTATCGTACTCGGCACCATTCCGCTGGCGGTGATCGTGCGTATGACGCGCTCCTCAATGCTGGAAGTGTTGGGCGAAGATTACATCCGTACCGCGCGCGCCAAAGGTGTGAGCCGTATGCGGGTGATTGTGGTGCATGCGCTGCGCAACGCTTTGCTGCCGGTGGTAACGGTGATTGGCCTGCAAGTCGGCACCATGCTGGCCGGTGCCATCCTGACCGAAACCATCTTCTCCTGGCCGGGCCTGGGGCGTTGGTTGATGGATGCGCTGCAACGTCGCGACTATCCGGTTGTTCAGGGCGGCGTATTGCTGGTCGCCTGTATGATTATTCTGGTTAACCTGCTGGTAGACGTGCTCTACGGTGTGGTCAACCCGCGTATTCGCCACAAGAAATAAGGGGCGCTCTGATGTCTCAAATCACTGAGTCTGTAGTTAAAGGTGCGCCGAAGCCCATGACCCCGTTTCAGGAGTTCTGGCACTATTTCAAGCGCAATAAAGGGGCCGTTGTCGGTCTGGTGTATATCGTTCTGATGTTTGTGATTGCCATCGGAGCCGGAGTATTGGCGCCGCATGCACCGGCGGATCAGTTCCGCGACGCGCTGCTTAAGCCTCCGGTGTGGCAGGAAGGCGGCAGTTGGCAATATCTCCTCGGTACCGACGATGTGGGTCGCGATGTGTTGTCGCGCCTGATGTACGGTGCGCGACTGTCGCTGCTGGTCGGCTGTCTGGTGGTGGTGCTGTCGCTGATCATGGGCGTGGTGCTGGGCCTGTTGGCCGGTTACTTCGGCGGCGTGGTGGATGCGATCATTATGCGTATCGTCGACATCATGCTGGCGTTGCCAAGCCTGCTGCTGGCGCTGGTGCTGGTGGCGATTTTCGGCCCCTCCATCGTTAACGCCTCGCTGGCGCTGACCTTCGTCGCTCTGCCGCACTATGTGCGTCTGACCCGCGCGGCGGTGCTGGTGGAAGTGAACCGCGACTACGTCACTGCTTCACGCGTGGCGGGTGCCGGTGCGATGCGCCAAATGTTTATCAACATCCTGCCAAACTGCCTGGCACCCTTGATCGTCCAGGCTTCTCTTGGTTTCTCGAACGCTATCCTGGATATGGCCGCTCTCGGCTTCCTGGGTATGGGTGCACAGCCGCCTACGCCGGAGTGGGGCACCATGCTCTCCGACGTGTTGCAGTTCGCACAAAGCGCTTGGTGGGTCGTGACCTTCCCTGGCGTGGCGATCCTGCTGACGGTGCTGGCATTTAACCTGATGGGGGACGGCTTGCGTGATGCTCTCGACCCCAAACTCAAGCAGTAAAGAGGACGAGAGAGATGGCGTTATTAAATGTAGACAAGCTTTCGGTGCACTTCGGTGACGAAGGTACCCCTTTCCGCGCGGTAGATCGTATCAGCTACAGCGTGGAGCAGGGCCAGGTGGTGGGGATCGTTGGTGAATCCGGCTCCGGCAAGTCCGTCAGTTCGCTGGCGATTATGGGGCTGATCGATTTCCCCGGTAAGGTGATGGCCGAAAAGCTGGAGTTTAACGGCCAGGATCTGCGCAAGATTTCCGAAAAAGAGCGCCGCCAACTGGTGGGCTCGGAAGTGGCGATGATTTTCCAGGATCCGATGACCAGCCTGAACCCGTGCTACACCGTCGGCTTCCAGATTATGGAAGCGCTGAAGGTACATCAGGGCGGTAATCGGCGTACCCGTCGTCAGCGGGCTATCGACCTGCTGACGCAGGTGGGCATCCCCGATCCGGCCTCGCGTCTGGATGTATATCCGCACCAGCTTTCCGGTGGTATGAGCCAGCGCGTGATGATCGCCATGGCGATTGCCTGTCGGCCAAAACTGCTGATTGCCGATGAACCCACTACCGCACTCGATGTGACCATTCAGGCGCAAATTATCGAGCTGCTGTTGGAATTGCAGCAGCGTGAAAATATGGCGCTGTTGTTGATTACTCACGATTTGGCGCTGGTGTCCGAGGCGGCGCATCATATTATCGTGATGTATGCCGGTCAGGTGGTGGAATCCGGTAAAGCATCGGAAATTTTCCGCGCACCGCGGCATCCTTATACTCAGGCGCTGCTGCGAGCGCTGCCGGAGTTCGCGGCCGATAAGGCGCGGCTGGCTTCGCTGCCTGGTGTGGTACCGGGCAAATATGACCGCCCAAGCGGTTGTTTACTCAACCCGCGTTGCCCGTACGCCACTGAGCGTTGCCGTGTTGAGGAGCCGGAACTGCGCAGCATTCCCGGCCGTCAGGTTAAATGTCACACACCGCTGGATGATGCGGGGAGGCCGACCGTATGAGCCAGAACCAACCCTTGTTGCAGGCGATTGACCTGAAGAAACACTACCCGGTCAAGAAGGGCATCTTTGCCCCGGAACGGCTGGTTAAAGCCCTGGACGGCGTCTCTTTCACCCTTGAGCGTGGTAAAACGCTGGCGGTGGTGGGCGAATCCGGCTGTGGCAAGTCAACGCTGGGCCGTCTGTTGACGATGATTGAAGTGCCGACCGGCGGTGAGCTGTATTATCAGGGGCAGGATCTGCTAAAGCCTGACGTCACCGCTGAGAAGCTGCGGCGCCAGAAGATCCAGATTGTGTTCCAGAATCCTTATGGATCGCTTAACCCACGTAAAAAGGTCGGGCAGATCCTCGAGGAGCCGCTGCAGATCAATACCGGGCTAAACAGCGCTCAACGTCGTGAGAAAGCGCTGGAGATGATGGCCAAGGTTGGCCTGAAAACCGAACACTATGATCGCTATCCGCACATGTTTTCCGGTGGGCAACGCCAGCGTATTGCTATCGCCCGTGGTCTGATGCTTAACCCGGACGTGGTGATTGCCGATGAACCTGTCTCCGCCCTCGATGTCTCGGTGCGAGCGCAGGTACTGAATCTGATGATGGATCTGCAGCAGGATTTGGGGCTGTCCTATGTGTTCATCTCGCATGATTTGTCGGTAGTGGAGCATATTGCCGACGAAGTGATGGTGATGTATCTCGGCCGCTGCGTGGAAAAGGGCAGCAAAGATGCCATTTTCAACAACCCGCGCCATCCGTATACCCAGGCGCTACTGTCCGCGACGCCACGTCTGAATCCGGATATGCGTCGTGAACGCATCAAGCTGACCGGCGAGCTGCCCAGCCCGATGAATCCACCGCCGGGTTGTGCATTCAATGCCCGCTGCCGTCGTGCTTTTGGGCCATGTACCCAGCTGCAGCCACAGTTGAAGCAATACGGTGAACAGATGGTTGCCTGCTTTGCGGTCGATCAGGATGAAAATCCTGTGACATGACTTTGTTATCAAGAGCGATTAATTTAAATGCCGGCATTTACGCCGGCATTTTTTTTGATTAAACCCACTGGTTTGTTAATTATTTTGTTGGGAAATTAATTAATTTGTATTAATAACGATTGTTTCTCTTAACGAAATCCTAACGAAATAATTGTTATTTAGGAATATTCTCACGATTATAATAAATAAATCGCTTAAATTTCATGTTGCCTGATATCAGCTATAAAAAAGCACGCCCGAAGGCGTGCTGAATATTCATGGAAAGATTTTTAGATGCATTTACTGGGGGTAAGGCACCCAATCACCACCGTTCAAGCGGATGTAGGATTTACCCTGGTATTGCATCACGATGGCGTTATCATTCTCCGAAATGACCGCTGTCTGCGGCAGGTTCTGCGTCAGCGCCTGCCAGTCGACGCTTGGGGCAATGAAGGCTTTGCCGTCGACCAGCCGTGAGACCAGCTCGGAAAGCGCCAGGTAGCTGCTCGGCGTCTTAATCTGCAGCGTACTGCCCTGATGCGGCGCTTTCATGCCCACCAGTTTGATGCCCACCGGCATATGGGTAATGTTCGGGCTTGGGATATCCCGCAGGCCGGACATCTGCATTTTATCGCCCACCAGGGCTGCGCCGTGCTCCGGTACAAATACCACCATTACCTTGCGCCCGGATTTCTCCAGTTGGTCAAGGAAGGTATTCAACTGATCGAACAGCTTCTGCGCCCGTGGCTGATAGTCCGCGCTCTTGTTGGAGCCGACGAAACGGTTGCCGTCGTGCAGTGGAATGATGTTGAAGAAGGTGGCACTGCGGGTATCGCCAGCCTTTTGCTGCAGATCCAGCCAGCGGGTGAGCAGTTCCAGATCGTTGTATATCGGTTCGCCGTCAAACGACGCCAGCTCATTGCCGATCCCGGCCTGAGACATCAGCGGTGCCTGCATATCACCCTGTTCGCGCAGCTCTTTCAGGAAGTTGCCGAATACGCCAGAGTGATCGAGCATCAGTTGTTCCTTGAAGCCCAGCTTGGCCAGATTATCAAACAGATAGCACTGCTGGTTTACCGGTTGATACAGGTCGTGGTGCGAGGGCTGGCCGCAGCTGGCGCGCAGCAAACGGATGGCCGCCGGGCCGCTGTAGGCGGTTGCCGAGTTGAAGTTGTCGAACATGATGTCCATCTTCGACCACAGCGGATGGTTTTCCAGTTTCGCCGCATCAATGTCGGCCCAGGCCAGCGAACAGATATTGATCACCAGCAGGTCGAACGGCTGAGCATCGGCAGGCAGGCTGGCCGGGAAGGCGGTGGCGCGGGCTTTTTCCTTGTCGTAAAACTGATTCAGGTAGGCCGTGAGGTTGGCGCTGGTTGGCGGTGCGCTGTCCGCCGGGGCATTATCACCACCGGCAGCCGGGGTAGCCACCGCCTGTGTGCTGCTGTTGGAGGCCGTGGTGCTGGCCGGCAGCAGTGACACTGCCGGGCCGGCAATATTGACCAGGTTCAGCCACACCAGCGCGGCAACGGTGAACACCGTTACCCGTATCCACTGGGATAAAAACAGATAGGCAATCAGCATCACAAAGGCAGCGCCGATCATCTGCCAATTGATAAAGCGATTGGTCAGCTCCAGCAGATATTGGGCACTGAAGCCGGTCAATTGCGAACCCTGACTCATGATGCTGTTGATACCAGGTAGCCAGGTGTCGTGATAAAACAGCGCGAAACCTATCGGGATCGCCACATAATGGCGCCAGCGGTGCACACGCAGTGCCGGTATCGGCATCAACAGAAACGCCATGAACACCAGGTTTGGCAGCGCGTGGAAGTTCAGGTACCCGAACCACAGCAGGGCAAACTTGACCAGGAAGTAGTAGTTCCAACCCCCCAGCCCACGCCAGTAGCGCCACAGGGAGTTATCGGATTGCGGGTTATTTGTTGGCTTCATGGCTGTTTTTACGCTTAATCTGAGATGAAGAACCTTCGCGCACCCATAACCCGGCGGATTTTAAATAGCGCGGTGATAACAACAGGTTTTGCCAGTATTGACGGCAGTGCGGGAAACGCCGATGAAAGGCATAGCCCAGTGGAATAAAAATAATGGCGCACAGGGTAATCAACTGCACAATATCGCTAAGATTCAACATGCTTGTTCTCCTGTGCCGTGGTGGTTAGCGTGAAGGCCACCGGTTGACGGCGTTCCTGCGGGCTTACTGCCTCGGCGGCGGTCTGACGTGGTGCCACCGGTGCGGTCGCCGCGCCCAACGGAACAGGGGCGTTGTGCGCCAGTCGTTTGATTTCTGAAATAATATCGACATCCTGATACCACACCACCCGGTTGCTGAAGGCTTCATCCACCGGCAGGCGGAAGATAAATTTCAGGGCGGTATCCAAATCGTTAATCCGGCAGGTGGAAAGGAATAGCACCAGTCGGCCTTGCACCACGGTCATTACATCGCCGAAGCGGCGCAAAAAACACAGGGTCATCGCCTGCTCGGCACGCAGCCCTGGGGCCGGGCGCAGGGCGACCATCACGCCTTTGCCGTCTTCCGGCAGCAGCGTGTTGGCCATCAATGAATTTACCGCCTGACTAAAATCATCCGGCCGCAGGTAACCCTTCAGCTGCAACGGTCGCAGTCCGGCCAGCAGGGCGTCGATATCTGCCGGAACGTGGCGTGAGAAGCGTTGCCCCTGGATGCCCTCTAGCATGGTCAGAAAGCGCGACAGCGGTGCCACGTGCGGCACAATCAGGTTGGCGCCACAGGCCAACAGCAGGCGTTCGTCGCTGTAACGCAGGCTGGCGCTCATCTCGCGCACGACGATTTTCAGCCCGTTACCGCGCTGGCGGCGCAGGCTGTGGATTTGGTGCGCCAGTGCATCAATATCATCGCTTTGGTACAGGGCAAAAATCAACGTTGCCGAGAGTGTCAGCATGCCGTGCTGCGCCAGTAGCGCATTGCTTTCCAGCAGTTGCCAGTTGGCCGACAGCGGCGGTGCACCTTCCAGAATGCTCTGTTGGGCCAGATAAAGCCCTTCATCGCTGCGAATGGAGGTCGGCGAGGGTTTGTTGCTGTCATCGTCACCTTGCCAGCCGTTTTCACCGGCGTACAGCGTCAGCAGTTGGTTGGCATTGATGCCGTTTTCGGTACTCCACCAGTTAACCAAATACTGTGCGCAGCCCTGTTGCCACTGTAGGCTGGACAGGCCGTTAAGGATCCGGTGCTGGGCGCTGAGTTGTCCCTTGAGCTTGTTGACGCCGCCGCCATGGCTGAGGATCAGCAGAGTACAGCCTTGTCGCCGCAGCCAGGCACCAGTAGCGTGGGTCCAGTCACGCAGTTCTTCGCTGGTGAAGGTTTGCCACAGGCTGGCGTGGGCCAACAGGATTAATAAGCGGTTTTGGGGCTTTAAGGCGCGCATCAGATCGTCGCTGAAATGCGTCAGCGCGGCTTTTTTTTCCGGCAGCTGGTACAGCGGAATTTTTTTCAGCGCGGGTGAGGTCAGTTCGGCCAGCAGTCGGTCAGGTTTACCCCCACTGCAAATCAATGCCACCTGGCTGGTTGCGGCCTGGGCAGCTATGGTTTGTTGGCAGAGCAGGTTAGCATCGGTCTGACGGTCGATGTTCACCCAATACAGGCCCGGGGCCTGCATGACAGACAGTTCTTCCCAAACCTGCTGAATACCTAATGAGAAAGATTGCGCCATAGGTTATGTTTCTGCTTTCGTTGAAAGTGTCGTCGCGACCAACTGAGCATTGCTATTCAGTCATATTATCATTGGGATCAATAATAACAAATCTTACATTATGTGTAATAATATCTTTTAGAAATCATCTTATTGTCCATTTTTTTTTATTACGTTGCTATAGTTAATTAACATTAGTCTATTTTTAAAGGCGGCAGAATGAATAATCAATTAACGCGATTTCATGCAGTAGTACCGCCAGAAACACAGGATGATCTGCTGGCCCTCAGTCATGCATTTTCCTTACCCAAATTAAGTTATATCGATATTTCGCGTCAGGAGCGTTTAACGCAGATGATGACTCGCTGGCCACTGCTGGCCGAACTTGTGCAGACCACGGGGAGCCAGTAATTTATGCCAGTGATTGCGCTGCAGGGTTTGCGAGGCGGGATGGGCACAACGTCGGTCACCGCGGCGCTTGCGTGGGCATTACAGCAGTTGGGCGAGTCGGTGCTGGCCGTCGATTTCGCGCCGGATAACCAGCTGCGTCTGCATTTTAATACGCCGTTTGAGCTGGCGCGCGGCTGGGCCAGAGCGGAGCAGGATGGCGGCGAATGGCAGCAGGGCGCAATGCACTACTGCGAAAACCTCGACTTTCTCCCCTTTGGCCGACTCACCGCGGCAGGGCGGTTAAGTTTACAACAATATTGCCGGCAACATCCTAACCACTGGCAGGAGAATCTGGCGCAGCTAAGCGCCAGTGCTCAGTACAACTGGATCCTGCTGGATTTACCGGCGGATGACCCACTGTTGGCCGCGCAGGCACTGCCGTTGGCGGACTCTGTGTTTATACTGATCGCCCCAGACGCTAACTGCCAGGTGCGGTTGCATCAACAGGCATTGCCGGAAGGCTGCCGTTTCCTGATTAACCACTATTTCGCTGCCAGCCAGCTCCAGCAGGATTTGCATCAGCTATGGTTGCAAACCCTGGGCGGGCTGTTGCCGGTGGTTATCCACCGTGATGAGGCGATGGCCGAGGCGCTGGCGGTCAAGCAGCCGCTGGGCGAGTACCGACCGGAAAGCCTGGCCGCAGATGAAGTGTTGACGTTGGCAAACTGGTGTCTGATCAACCTGAAGGATACGGCCCCATGAGCCGGGTGATGAGCCTGCTGCTGGTGCCGCCTGTCCAACAGGCGGTGCAGACGCGTTATCGCGCTTACCGCCGGCATGGCTCTTCGGCCTTTACCGCCTTTTTCACTACGCTGTTGGTGGCGTTGGGCTGGATTTTTCTGCGCTTTGAATCCCCGGGCTGGCAACGGCTACGGGTCGGTCGTGCCTATTGGTTTCCGCATCTGTCGTTTAGCCGCCCGCGGCCGGCGGATGTGCTGCGTTATCTGTTGCAGGGACTGTGGCTGTTGGTGTTCCGTACCGATCGTGAACCGCTGATTAGCCCTCGTTTTGCTGGTTGGCAGCGCCTGCAATTACGCTACGCCAATTGGCTGAAGACGGTGCCACAGCGGCTGGAAAATACCGGGCTGGAGCAGCGCTCGGTAGCACGGCTGAGCCGGATGAACCGGCGTGTGCGCCGCGTGCTGTTTATTCTTGTCGGTGTATTGGCGGCAATCCTGGCGATCCTGTGTATTTCACAGCCGTTCGACCTACCAGCGCAGTTTGTGTTTGTGCTGTTGTTGTGGGGCATCGCCATGGTGGTGCGCCGGGTGCCGGGCCGCCTGCCAGCGCTGATGCTGATCGTGCTGTCGTTGACCGTGTCCTGCCGCTACCTGTGGTGGCGCTATACCGCCACGCTGAACTGGGACGATCCGCTAAGTCTGACCTGTGGTCTGCTGTTGCTGGTGGCGGAAACCTATGCCTGGGTGGTACTGGTACTGGGTTATTTCCAGACCGTCTGGCCGCTTAACCGCCAGCCGGTACCTATGCCCGCCGACAGTTCGACCTGGCCGACCATCGATCTACTGGTTCCCACCTATAACGAAGACCTGGGGGTAGTGAAGCCTACTATCTACGCTGCATTGGGTATCGACTGGCCGAAAGAGAAAGTCACCATTTACATTCTCGACGACGGCAACCGGCCTGAATTCAAGGCCTTCGCCGAAGAGGTGGGGGTGAAATATATTGCCCGACCCACCCATGAACACGCCAAGGCCGGTAACATCAATAACGCCTTGAAGCAGGCTACCGGTGAGTTTGTGGCGATTTTCGACTGCGACCACGTGCCGACGCGCTCTTTCCTGCAATTGACTATGGGCTGGTTCTTCAAAGACAAAAAGCTGGCGATGCTACAGACTCCGCATCACTTCTTTTCGCCGGATCCATTTGAACGCAACCTCGGTCGTTTTCGTCAGACGCCGAACGAAGGCACGCTGTTCTATGGTCTGGTGCAGGATGGCAACGATATGTGGGACGCGACTTTCTTCTGCGGCTCCTGCGCTATCTTACGGCGCAGCGCGCTGGATGAAATCGGCGGTATTGCGGTGGAAACCGTTACCGAAGATGCCCACACCTCGCTGCGTTTGCACCGTCGTGGGCATACTTCGGCCTATATCCGTATCCCGCAGGCGGCGGGGTTGGCGACCGAAAGCCTGTCGGCGCACATTGGCCAGCGTATTCGCTGGGCGCGGGGCATGGTGCAGATCTTCCGACTGGATAACCCGTTGTTCGGCAAGGGGCTGAAACTGGCGCAGCGGTTGTGTTATGCCAACGCCATGCTGCACTTCCTTTCCGGCATTCCGCGGCTGATCTTCCTCACCGCACCTTTGGCCTTCCTGCTGTTGCACGCCTATATCATCTTTGCTCCGGCACTGGCGATCGCGCTGTATGTGCTGCCGCATATGATCCACGCCAGCCTGACCAACTCGCGCATTCAGGGTAAATACCGCCACTCTTTCTGGAGCGAGATCTACGAGACGGTGCTGGCCTGGTACATCGCCCGGCCGACCACGGTGGCGCTGTTTAATCCGCACAAGGGTAAATTCAACGTGACCGCCAAAGGCGGGCTGGTGGGGGAAGAGCATGTCGACTGGGTGATTACCCGGCCCTATATGTTCCTGGTGATATTGAACCTGGCCGGGTTGGTGTTCGGTGTCTGGCGTCTGGGTTACGGCCCGACGGACGAAGTGATGACGGTGATCATCAGCCTGGTGTGGGTGTTGTACAACATGACCATTCTCGGTGGCGCGGTGGCGGTGGCGGTAGAGGCCAAGCAGGTTCGCCAGGCGCACCGGGTGGAGATTGCCATGCCGGCCGCCATTGCTCGTGCCGACGGCCATCTGTTCCCCTGCACGCTGCGTGATTATTCCGACGGTGGGGTGGGGATTGAGATGCGCGTGGAGGATGCGCTCAAAGATGGTGACAAGGTGTCGCTGCTGCTCAAGCGCGGCCAGCAGGAATACAGCTTCCCGTGCGTGGTGACGCGCGCTTTCGGCAGCAAGGTGGGCATCCGCATGGTTGGTCTCAGCACCCGTGAACATATTGATTTTATTCAGTGCACCTTTGCCCGTGCCGATACCTGGGCGTTGTGGCAGGACGGCTTCCCTGAAGATAAACCGATCGAAAGCCTGCGCGACGTTCTGGCGTTGGGCTTCCGGGGTTATATACGTATGGCGGATTATGCACCGCCGTTGGTGCGCCGCTTGCTGGTTGGAACCACGACGCTGATTGGCTGGATAGCGTCATTTATCCCGCACGGCGTCGGCAGGGCTCCGGCCTTCAGCCAAAAAGAGACAGTGGTATAGGCAAACCGCCTGCTTACTCGCCTGGCTCCCAGGCTCTAACATTGATGATGATACGATGACGAGAAAAATAACCTGGTTTACCGCCCTGGCCTTAGGCATCAGCACCCTGTCTCAGGCTGAAACTGCCACCGCGCCGACCGTTGCCGCACAACCGCCGCTGGCGGTGCCTGCCGACGCAGTGGTGACGACACCCATGAGATCGGTCGTGCCGGAGGATCCGAATGCGCCGGTGCGTGACGTGCAATTGCAGTTTGCCAAAATTGCGCCGCCACCGGGCACCTTTACCCTGCGTGGCACCCGGCCGGATGGCCAGGTCGAATTCGGTGTGCGCAGCGATGAAGTGGTGTCGCAGGCGATGCTCGATCTGGAATTCACCCCGTCACCTTCGCTGATCCCGGTGGAGTCACACGTCAAGGTGTACCTCAATGACGAACTGATGGGCGTGACCACCCTCGCCAAAGAGCAGCTCGGCAAACCCAATCGTATCCAGATGGCGATCGATCCGCGCTATATCACCGATTTTAACCGTGTGCGGTTGGTGTTCGTTGGCCATTACCAGAACATTTGTGAAAACCCGGCAAACACCACGCTGTGGCTCGAAGTCAGCAAATCCAGTTCGTTGAATCTACGCTACCAAACCCTGCCGGTGAAAAACGAGCTTTCGCATTTCCCGGAGCCTTTCTTTGACAGTCGCGACAACCGACCGCTGACCCTGCCAATGGTGTTTGCCGGTCAGCCGGATGTCACCCAGCAGCGGGCTGCGGGCATTCTGGCCTCGTGGTTCGGCAGCAAAGCTCAGTGGCGCGGCCAGTCGTTCCCGACGCTGTATAACAAGCTGCCGGAACAGCATGCCATCGTCTTTGCCACCAACAAGCAGCGCCCGGACTTCCTGCGCGATTATCCGCCGGTCAACGGCCCGACGGTGGAGATGATCAGCCATCCGGATAATCCCTACATCAAACTGCTGCTGGTGCAGGGGCGTGATGACAACGACCTGATCACCGCCGTGAAAGGCATTGCGCAGGGTAACATCCTGTTCCGCGGTCAGAACGTCACGGTGGATAAGGTCGAACAACTGGCGCCGCGCCAGCCGTACGACGCGCCGAACTGGGTGCGTACCGACAGGCCGATGACCTTTGCCGAGCTGCAACAGTACGCTGAACAACTGCAGACCAGCGGCATCGAGCCTGGCCCGATCTCGCTGACCATGAACTTGCCGCCGGACCTGTTCCTGATCCGCAGTACCGGCATTGATATGCATCTGAAATATCGTTACACCGCGCCGCGCATTCAGGACGGCTCGCGCCTGAGCGTCAGCCTGAACAACCAGTTTGTGCAGGCCTATTCGCTGGTGCCGGAGCACGAACAGGGTGCCCAACTGTTGCGTTTGCCACTGACCCAGGGGCTGATCGATTCCGACAAGAGCGTCAATATTCCGGCGCTGCGGCTGGGTGCCAGCAACCAGATGCGTTTCGACTTTGATTACACCACGCTGCTGGCCAGTGGGGCGGAAGGGCGTTGCGAGACGTATTCCTTCACCCAAAACCACGCAATCATCGACGGTTCATCGACCATTGATTTCTCCGGGTACCGTCACTTTATGGCGATGCCGGACCTGCGCGCCTTCGCCAATGCCGGTTTCCCGTTCAGCCGTTTGGCTGATTTGTCGCAAACGCTGGTGCTGGTGAACAAGCAGCCACAGCCAACGCAGGTTAGCGCACTGCTGAACGCGATGGGCGTTATCGGCGCCCAGACCGGTTATCCGGCGCTGGCGGTGACGGTGAGTGACGACTGGTCGCAAGCCAAACAGCGTGACGCCGATATTCTGATGATCGGCACTATTCCGCCGGAACTGCGGGACGACAAAAAAATCAACCTGCTGGTCGATGCCACCCAAAGCTGGGTGAAAGTGCCGACGCGGCAGTTGGCGCTGCCGACAATGGATGTATTGCCGGAGGACACCAAACCCGACAGCCAGACCACCATCAGTTCCGAAGGCGCGATGTCGGCGATTGTCGGCGTGCAGTCACCGTTTAACAGTCAGCGCAGCATCGTGGCATTGCTGGCCGACAGCCCGCGAGGCTACGACCTGCTTAACGATGCACTGCTGGACAGTGGCAAGCGTGCGGCGGTGTTTGGTTCGGTGGCGGTGATCCGGGAATCGGGGGTGAACAGCCTGCGCGTGGGCGACGTTTATTATGTCGGTCACCTGCCGTGGTGGGAGCGTATCTGGCATGCGCTGTCGACTCACCCGATGCTGTTGGCGGTGATTGCGGTAGTGGTGGTGGTGGTTCTGGCGCTGATGCTGTGGCGTGGCCTGAAGGCCTTCAGTCGTCGCCGTCTGTCGCCTGAAGATCGGGATTAATCGCTATGCCTGCGGTATTGAAGCGTCTGACATTCGGCATGTTGCTACTGTGCTCATTCAGCGCGGTAGCCACCTGCGAGTGGCCTGCCTGGCAACAGTACAAACAGTTTTATATCAGCGAGCAGGGGCGGGTGATCGACCCGAGTAGCCCGAACCGTATTACTACCTCGGAAGGCCAGAGTTATGGCCTGTTCTTCGCGCTGGTGGCCAACGATCGGCCTGCTTTCGACCAACTGCTGGCGTGGACGGAAAATAATCTGGCAGCGGGCGATCTCAGCGCCCATTTGCCGGCCTGGTTATGGGGTGAGGACGATAAAAAACAGTGGACGGTGCTGGACAGCAATTCGGCCTCCGATTCCGACCTGTGGATTGCCTATAACCTGTTGGAGGCCGGACGCCTGTGGAAAAGTCGTCGCTATCAGACCCTGGGTACCTTGCTGTTGCAGCGTATTGCCCGTGAAGAAGTGGCTGATATTCCCGGTCTGGGGCTGATGCTGTTACCGGGTAAGGTGGGGTTTGTGGCGGAAGATCGCTGGCGGCTCAATCCAAGCTACCTGCCGCCGCAACTGTTGGTGCGTTTTGCCGCGTTGAACGGTCCGTGGCGTGCGATGCAGCAGACCAATCAACGGCTATGGCTGGAAACTGCCCCCCACGGCTTCTTGCCGGACTGGGTAGTGTGGCAGGTCGGAAAAGGCTGGCAGCCGGACACCGTCAAACCGAACATCGGCAGCTATGACGCCATCCGGGCCTATTTGTGGGCCGGTATGCTGGCAGACGACGATCAACACAAGGCGGCGCTGCTCAAAAAGTTGCAACCTATGGCACAGCTCACCGTTCAACAGGGCGTACCGCCGGAGAAAACCGACACCGCCAACGGCAAAACCACGGGTGACGGCCCGGTGGGTTTCTCTGCCTCGATACTGCCGATGCTGGCCAATCAACCCGAGGCGTTGCAGGTACAGCGCCAACGTATTAAGCAAAACCCGCCGGGCGACACTGCCTATTTCAGCGCCTCGCTGGCGCTGTTCGGCCAGGGATGGGATCAACAACGTTATCGTTTTAATCGGCAGGGTGAACTTCAACCCTCTTGGGGCGGCCAATGCGTAACTTCCGAATAAACTGGCTGGGCCTGGTGCCTTTAAGCCTGGCGATATTGCCACAGGCGCAGGGGGCAGAAACCGTTGCGCCGGAACAATGGCTGCTGGAGCAGGTGCGTGTTGGCGAGGCCGGCAATAAAGATGAGCTGGTTCGCCAATCGCTCTATCGGCTTGAGCTGATGGATCCGAACAACCCGGAGGTGATTTCAGCGCGTATGCGCCTGGCGTTACGCCAGGGGAATCAGGCGTTGGCGCAGCAGCAGCTGGATAAGCTGAAAAAGATTGCGCCGCAGTCCAGCGCCTATCGCCAGGCGGAAATGAATATGTTGCTGACCCAGCCGGAAACCCGCCAAAAGCTGCAGCAGGCGCGGTTGATGGCGACTGCGGGTCGTTTGCCGGAGGCCAAGGCGCAGTATGATGCCCTGTTCCACGGGGATCCGCCGACGCTTGAACTGGCGGTGGAATACTGGCGACTGGTGGCACGGCTGCCGGGGCAGGAAGCGGCGGCACTGAAAAAACTGCAGGCGCTGGATCAACAATATTCCGGCAACGTGCCGCTGCGCATGTCGCTGGCGCGGATGCTGTTTAGTCAGGATCGTGACGCGCAGGCCTATGATTTGCTGCAGAAAGTGGCGGCCGACCCGGTCGGGCGCGGGGAGGCGGCCGATCTGTGGCTGGAGAAAGTGAAAGCCATGCCGGTCAGCCCGCAAAGCGTGGCGGCCCTTAACCGTTTTCTCGGGGTGTTTGAAACCGGCGATCAGGCGGTCAGCGCCCGGCAAGAGCTGGCCCGGCAGCAGGCGTTGTTGTCGGATCCGGCCTATCAGGCACGGGTGCGTGGGTTGGCGCAGGTCGACAAGGGCGGCAGCCGTGCCGCCATTCCCGAACTGAAGAAAGCGCTGGCGGCTTCCCCCAATGATGCCGAAGTGCTGGGCGCGCTCGGGCAGGCTTACTCCCGCGCCGGTAATCGGCCGCAGGCCTTGAGCCTGTTCCGCCAGGCATTGCAGGCCGACAAAAGCGGTTATGGCAGCAGTAAATGGCAGAGTCTGATCAAGAGCAACAGCTATTGGCTGGCGGTCGACGAAGGTGACAAGGCGTTGAAAGCCGGCAATCTGGCACTGGCCCAGCAAAAATACCAACAGGCACGGCAATTCGACAACACCGACAGCAGTGCGGTGATCGGCTTGGGTGATGTTGCGGTCGCGCGTAAAGATGACGCTGCCGCCGAACGTTTTTATCAGCAGGCATTACGGCTGGATCCGGGCAGCGGTAGTGCGGTGCGTGGCCTGGTGAATATTTACCAACGGCAATCGCCGGAAAAGGCGCTGGCCTATCTCAACGGCCTGCCGCGCAGCCAGCAAAACAAAATGAGCAAGACGCTCGAGGGTTTGCAGCTCGATATGCTCAAGCAGCAGGCCGAGCAGCTGGTACAGCAGCAGCAGTGGCATCAGGCGGCGGAAAAATACCGTCGCGCCCAGCAGATGGACCCCGATGATGTCTGGTTGACCTATCACTACGCGCAAACGCTGCGTCAGGCTGGGCAGCCACAGCAGGCGGATGCCCTGTTCGCTCGGTTGGCGCAAAAACAGCATGATAATCCACAGTTAGCCTATGCCTATGCGCTGTATCTTTCCAGCAGCGATCGCGACCCGCAGGCGCTCGCACAGTTGAATGCCTTGCCCAGCGCACAGTGGAACGACAATATGCGCGAACTGGCGCAGCGCTTGAAAATGCAGGCGACCCTGGAGCATGCCGAGCAGTTACGCGCCGCGGGTGACGAGCCGGGCGCGGTGGCTTACCTGCGTCGGCAGTCGGCGGATACCCGTATCGATCTCCAGTTGGCCGATTGGGCGCTGGTACGCGGTGATTATGACGCTGCACTGGCTGACTATCAGCGGGTGCGGACACGCGAACCGAATAACCCGGATGCGCGGCTGGGCGAAATCGAGGCCTATGTGGCGCAGGGCAAGCTGAGCGAAGCACGCCAACAGCTGCAAACTAAAACGCCGGAGCCGACACCATCAGCTAACAGCGAGCGACGGGAGGCTAACGCCTGGTCTGCCGTTGGCGAACCGCAAAAAGCCACCGATATCTTTACCCGGCTAAAAACCGCCGCCCAACCAGAGCCGGCAAGCCAGTCGAAGGCGTTGATTTACCGTGATGCGGCGCGGCTCGAGCGCGACCAGCTACAACCGGCGCTGGCGCAACAGGATTACAAACAGGCGATGGTGGCCAGCGGCATTGCGCCAGACGTGCCGCAGGATAACGACAGTTATACCTATCTGACACGCAACAATCCGGGTGACGACTGGCTCAAGCGGGGTATTCGCTCGGATGCGGCAGATTTGTACCGCCAGCAGGATGTTAACGTCACGCTCGATCACGATTATTGGGGCTCGAGCGGTACCGGTGGTATCTCCGATTACAAAGCGCATGACACCATGCTGCAGGTGGATATGCCGCTGTACGACGGGCGGGCATTTTTCCGTTCCGATACCGTGCAGTTGGATGCCGGCAGTTTCTCTACCGACGGCAGTGGCAAATATTACGAGACCTTTGGCACCTGTAATACTCAGGGTTGTAGCGGCGACGAACATCAGAAAACTACCGGCACCAGCGTGGCGGTTGGCTGGCAGAACGATCGCTGGTCAGGGGACATCGGCACCACGCCGATGGGTTTTGAGGTGGTCGACTGGGTAGGCGGGTTGGCCTACAGCAATGACTGGAACCACATTGGCTGGACGTTGGCGGCTTCGCGTCGACCGATTTCCAGCTCATTGCTGGCGTTTGGTGGCACCAAAGATCCGAACACCGGCACCACCTGGGGCGGCGTACGCGCCACCGGGGTCAGTCTGAGCGGCAGCTACGATCGTGGCGAGGCTCATGGCGTCTGGGCCGATCTCAGCGCGCATCAGTTGACCGGTAAAAACGTTGAGGATAACCAACGTGAACGCTTTATGGCCGGTTATTATTACAAGCTGGTCAATGAAGATAATCGCCGCGTCACCGTCGGGCTGAACACCATGCTGTGGCACTATCAGAAGGATTTAAGTGGTTACTCTCTCGGCCAGGGGGGCTATTACAGTCCGCAGCAATATATGTCGCTGGCGGTGCCGGTCAATTATCGCCAGCGGACCGAGAACTGGTCATGGGAGCTGGGTGGGTCGGTGTCGTTGTCCCATTCGAAAACCAACAGTCAGCAACGTTATCCGCTGCAGGGGCTGATCCCGGATTCGCTGCCGGACAAGTTTGCGGTAGAAGACGGCAGTTCCTCTTCCGGTGTCGGTTATACCCTGCGGGCGATTGTCGAGCGACGCCTCAGTTCACACTGGACGCTGGGTGCCGGGTTCGATATCCAGCAGGCGAAAGACTATACGCCGAGCCACGCATTGATTTATCTGCGCTATTCGATGGCCGGTTGGCAAGGCGACCTGGATTTACCGCCGCAGCCGCTGACGCCATACGCCGATTTCAAGTAACCCAACTCAGGTAGATTCAGAGTGTCGGCACAGGGTAGTTTTGCTACCCTGTGTGAGTTTGGTATGTAGCCTGAGATATCCGGGCCTGGTGCACCGAGGTGCGCTATCACTAATAACCGGCTTCGCAAGCCGCGTTTCATTAGGAAAAGACTGAAACCCGCGGTTTTCTAGGTTTTGTCCTGGGTATGGCCAGATAAAAACATCTGACGATCGAGTATACTCAGACCGGTATGAGGGATGGGTATTATTCATCCCTTTTTTATTTCAGCCCGAATTAGCGGAGAGCAGGTTTGCGGGTCAGGCGTTCATTAACGATTAAACAGATGGCAACGGTTTCCGGCGTGGCGCTGGTGACAATCTGTATCTTTATCGTGATCCAGTTATTCCATTTTGTGCAGCAGCGCAGGGATGACTATGCCCAGCAACTGGAAAATATTGCTCATTCCGTACGCCAGCCGCTGGCGGAGGCCGTGCTGCGCATGGACGTGCCGGAAACCAAGCGGGTGCTGAACACCCTGCTGCCGGTAGGTATCCTGAGCCGGGCGGATATCGTACTGCCGAACGAATTCCAGGCATTGCACGCCAATTTTCCGCCAGAGCGCCCGGTACCGACGCTGATTGCTCGTCTGTTCGAGCTGCCAATCCAGATTTCCGTGCCGCTCTATTCGCTGGAGCGCGTGCCGACCAACCCGCAGCCGCTGGCTTATCTGGTGCTGCAGGCCGATTCGTTCCGCATGTACCAATTCATTCTCAGCATTCTGTCGACCATGTTATCGACCTACTTGCTGTTGGCGTTGATTCTGTCGGTTTCTATCAGCTGGTGTATGAACCGATTGATGGTGCATCCGTTACGCGCGATGGCCAAAGAGCTGGAAAATATTTCCCAGGAAGAGGCGCCTTACCATCAATTGATGCTGCCGGCGTTACACCAGGACGACGAACTGGGGTTGTTGGTGCGCAATTACAACCGCAATCAGCAGCGGCTGGCCAAAGCCTATGCCGAAATGAGCCGTATGAGCACCCATCATCCGGTTACCGAGCTGCCGAATCAGGCGCTGTTTACCGCGCTGCTGGAGCAGCATATTGCTTCCAGCCTGCGGCCTGAGCGTTTTAACTTGCTGGTTATCGGCATCGAAACCTTACATGAGGCCTCCGGTGTGCTCAACCCGGCAATGCGTGAGGCGCTGCTGTTGACGTTGGTGAAAAAACTGCGTGAGTGCATCGATGAAAACGGCGTGCTGGCGCAACTGAGCAAAACCGAGTTTGCCATTCTGGCTAAAGGTGTTGAGCGGCCGTTCCACGCCATGCAATTGGCGCGGCGTATCATGGCAGAGATTAACGCGCCGCTGAGCTTGCAGGACATGCCGCTGCGACCCAACGCCAGCATCGGTATCGCCCATTCTCTTAATCCGGGGGAAAGCGCGGAACAGCTACTGCGCAGTGCTACCTCGGCGATGATGTCGGCGCATCGTGAAGGTAAAAATCAGGTGTTGTTCTTCGAGCCAAGCCTGACGGAGCGTACGCAGAAACGACTGACGCAGGAAAGTGAAATCCTGCAAGCCATCGAGCAACGCCGTTTCACCCTGTTTTTACAGCCGCAGGTCGAGATGCAGTCCAACGCGGTGATCGGTGCCGAAGCCCTGCTGCGCTGGCAGCAGTACGACGGCAGCTTTACCCTGCCGGCCGAGGTCATTCCATTAGCCGAAGAGCTGGGTGTGATTGTGCCGCTCGGCAACTGGGTACTGGAAGAGGCTTGCCTGATCCTGGCGGATTGGCAGGCCCGGGGCATTACGCTGCCGCTGGCGGTCAATGTCTCCCCGATCCAGATGAAGCATGAAGATTTTATTCCACATCTTAAGAGCCTGCTGGCGCAGTATCAGATTGACCCGTGTAAATTGCTGCTGGAAATTACCGAAACGGTGCGTATTGACGATCTCGACCGTGCATTGGCGTTGTTCCGGGAGTTGCACGACTTGGGGCTTTCCATTGCGCTGGACGATTTTGGCATGGGGTATTCCAGTCTTAATTACCTTAACCGGTTGAAATGCCTGCCGATCGATTTGATTAAAATCGACAAGAGCTTTATTCAGGGCCTGCCGACGGACGACGCCATAGTGCGTATTGTCAGTTCGATTTCTGAGGTGCTGGCGCTGCCGGTGATGGCCGAAGGCGTCGAAAATGACGAGCAACGTGACTGGCTGTTGCAGCACGGCATTCACAGCGGTCAGGGGTTCCTGTTTTCTCGCCCGCTGCCGCGCAGTGAGTTTGAAGCCGAGTTTTGCCGGCCTTCGGCCTGATCCGCCTTTTGCCTTCCGTCTGGGCGACATCCGCGTCGCCCGCTAAGCCCGCCCGAAAACCGCCAGTGGTTCCTACCCCTTTTGAGTTAATGCAAACAATGGGTTACGCAATTTACAGCCTTGCATTCGAGCTGGCGCGTTTCAGCTCTTAAATTCGTATCAACATGTATCTATTGGTGCAACAAATTATTTCCATGTTGTTAGGTGGGTGTTATTTTCCGCGCAAGCGATGAACAGGCGAGATAACTAGACTACCGCCTGGTGCGTGTATTTCCCCCCAAAGGATGTTCATATGAAACTCACTATCTTTAAGAGCCTCTATTTTCAGGTGCTGACAGCGATTACGCTGGGCGTCCTGCTTGGCCATTTTTACCCTGACATTGGCGCGCAGATGAAACCTCTGGGCGATGGATTCGTCAAACTGATTAAAATGATCATCGCTCCGGTGATCTTCTGTACCGTGGTGACCGGTATCGCGGGTATGGAGAGCATGAAGGCTGTAGGTCGCACCGGTGCGATTGCACTGCTCTATTTTGAAATTGTCAGTACCATTGCGCTGCTGATTGGTTTGCTGATAGTCAACCTGGTACAACCGGGCGCCGGGATGAACATCGACCCCGGCACGCTGGATGCCAAAGCGGTGGCCGTTTACGCCGAACAAGCCCAGCAGCAGGGCATTGTCCCGTTCCTGCTGGACATCATCCCCGGTAGCGTGATTGGTGCCTTCGCCAGCGGCAATATTCTGCAGGTGCTGCTGTTTGCCGTGTTGTTCGGTTTTGCCCTGCATCGCCTGGGTGATAAGGGCCAACTGATCTTCAATGTGATTGAAAGCTTCTCCCGCGTGATCTTCGGCATCATCAATATGATTATGCGCCTGGCGCCGTTGGGGGCTTTTGGGGCCATGGCGTTCACCATAGGCAAGTACGGCGTGGGCTCGCTGCTGCAGCTCGGTCAGTTGATCGCCTGTTTCTATCTCACCTGCGTTCTGTTCGTGGTGGTGGTGTTGGGCTCGATTGCCCGCGCCAACGGCTTCAGCATTTTCAAGTTTGTTCGTTATATAAGAGAAGAGTTGCTGATCGTGCTCGGGACCTCTTCTTCCGAGTCGGTACTGCCACGCATGCTCGACAAGATGGAAAAACTGGGCTGCAAAAAATCGGTGGTGGGCCTGGTTATTCCGACCGGCTATTCGTTTAACCTGGACGGCACCTCAATCTACCTGACCATGGCTGCGGTATTTATCGCGCAGGCGACCAACACCCATATGGATGTTATCCATCAGGTGACGCTGCTGGTGGTGCTGTTGCTGTCCTCGAAAGGGGCGGCAGGGGTGACCGGCAGTGGCTTTATCGTGCTGGCCGCCACTATTTCTGCCGTCGGCCATCTGCCGCTGGCCGGTCTGGCGCTGATTCTGGGCATTGACCGCTTTATGTCTGAAGCCCGTGCGCTGACCAATCTGGTCGGTAACGGTGTGGCCACGGTGGTGGTGGCAAAATGGTGTAAACAGCTGGATGAAAAACAGCTGCATGACACCCTGTCCAACAATCCTGGCTCAGGAGCCGATAAAACGCTGCCTTCAGCCTGATTTTATCCTCAAATCACCGGTTGCCACGGCAATCGGTGATGTTTTATCCCCCCGCGTAATGATTTCTTGCATTAAAAATACGGTTATCCATTATTTTTCACACTAATGAGTGACATCCGCAAAGGCGCGCGGTCTAACTCGATGGTACACTTTCTGCTTTCCGCCCCACTGTGAAACTCAGGGCGTTTTGTTTGTAGGCTGTTGGTTGCAGCCTAATATTCCGGTAAATGGAATATCCGCATTTGCATAAAGAAATTGGATAGTCATTAAGTAGGGGTTCACATGCAGGGCACCAGAATTCATCTCATAGCAGGTGGGCTGCTGTTGGCTGCAGCCAACAGCAGCGTGCAGGCTGAAGCACTACAACCCGATCCTGCCTGGCAGCAGGGGGCCTTGGCCAACGGGTTCTCATGGCAGATATTAGACACACCGCAGCGGCCGAGCGATCGCGTCGAGCTGCGGTTGATGGTTAACACCGGCTCTTTAGTGGAGTCTTCACAGCAGATTGGCTTTGCCCATCTGTTGCCGCGCCTGTCGTTGGCGCGCAGCGAAAGCTTTACGCCACCGCAGTTGCGTTCACTGTGGCAACAAAGCGTAGACAGCGAGCGGCCTCTGCCGCCGGCCATCAGTTCTTATGACTTCACCATTTACAATCTCAGTTTGCCGAATAACCGCCCAGACCTGCTGAAAGAAGCGCTGGCATGGCTTTCCGATACGACCGGCAAACTGGCGATTGACGAACAGACGGTGCATGCGGTGGTCAACTCCAGTGTCGATCCGGTTGGCACTTTCCCACCGAATCCCAAAGATGCCTGGTGGCGCTATCGGCTGAAAGGCTCGGCGATGCTGGCGCACGATCCGGCCCAGCCACCCAAGCGACCGGTGAATGTTGATCAACTGAAGAAATTCTACCAGCAGTGGTACACCCCAGACGCGATGACGCTGTACGTGGTGGGCAAGGTAGACATCCGTAGCCTGAGCGAGCAAATCAACAAAGCCTTCTCGCCGCTGCAAGGCAAGCGTGAAACGCCGGCCCTGATGCCAACGCTGACGTCCCTGCCACCGCAGCCGGTCAGCCTGATCAGCGAGCAGGTGAAACAGGATACGCTGTCAATCATGTGGGATGCACCCTGGCACCCGATCCGTGATTCGCAAAATCTGAGCCGCTATTGGCGCGGTGATATGGCTCGCGAAGCGTTGTTCTGGCATCTCCAACAGGTACTGGACAAAAGTGACCAGAAAAACCTGCATCTGGGCTTCGATTGCCGCGTGCAATACCAACGCGCCCAATGTGCCATCCATCTGGACACCCCAAACAACAACCTGAACAACAGCCTGGACTTTATCGCCCGCGAGTTGGCTAACGTGCGTAATAACGGCTTGTCGCAGGACGAGTTTAACGCGCTGCTGGCGCAGAAAAACGATCAACTCAGCAAGCTGTTTGCCACTTATGCCCGCACCGATACGGACGTGTTGATGAGCCAGCGCTTGCGCTCGCAACAGAGCGGCGTGGTGGATATCGCACCGGAGCAGTATCAAAAACTGCGCCAGGAGTTCCTGAGCGGATTGACGCTGGAAGCGCTGAACCAGGAGCTGAAACTTAAGCTTTCGCAAGATGCGACCCTGGTGCTGATGCAGCCGAAAGGCGAGCCAGAGATGAGCATGAAGCAGTTACAGGAAACCTATAACGGCATTATGTCCCCGGCACCTGCCGTGGTAACGGAAGAAATCAAACCCACCGATACCGCTCCAGCGCCGGAGACCAGCGCACAGTAATAATAGGGGGGCGCTTGCCCCCCAATCAACTGCGGTACAGCACTTTGATGATGTGGTAGCCGAACTGGGTTTTCACCGGGCCGTAGGGCTTGAGCAACGGAATGCTGAATACTGCCTTATCGAAGGCCGCCACCATGGTGCCCTTGTTGAACTCGCCCAAAGAACCGCCATTGCGTTTTGATGGGCAAGTTGAATATTTGCGTGCCAGGGTGTCAAAGCTGACGCCGCGTTTAAGCTTGGCCAACAGTTCATCGGCCAGCTTTTCGTTATCTACCAGAATGTGCAGGGCGCACGCCGTCTTTGCCATGGTATTGCCTTTATCGATACAGAAATTGCGCTGATTATACCCGTTAAATCTCGTCGACGCTTTCTGCTACAATCCTCTCCCACGTTATAAAGTCGAGCAATAAAGCGCCATGCGATTAAACCCCAGCCAACAACAAGCCGTCGAATTCGTTACCGGGCCCTGCCTGGTGCTGGCCGGTGCCGGTTCCGGCAAGACGCGCGTCATCACCAACAAAATCGCTCACCTGATCCACAATTGTGGTTATCAGGCGCGGCACATCGCCGCCGTGACCTTTACCAATAAGGCTGCGCGCGAAATGAAAGAGCGTGTGGCGCAAACCATGGGGCGCAAAGAAGCACGCGGACTGATGATTTCCACTTTCCACACGCTGGGGCTGGAAATCATCAAACGTGAATATGTCGCGCTGGGGATGAAGTCCAACTTCTCACTTTTCGACGATCAGGATCAACTGGCGCTGTTGAAAGAACTGACCGAGAAATGGCTGGAGAATGACAAGACGCTGGTGGCGCAGCTGATTTCCACCATCTCCAACTGGAAGAATGACCTGGTCGATCCCCAGAAGGCAATGGAGCTGGCGCGTTCAGAACGCGACAAGCTGTTCGCGCATTGCTACGGCCTGTATCACGCGCATATGCGTGCCTGTAACGTGCTGGATTTCGACGACTTAATCCTGCTGCCAACTCTGCTGCTGCAGCGCAATGAAGAAGTGCGCGAACGCTGGCAGAACCGCATTCGTTACCTGTTGGTGGATGAATATCAGGACACTAATACCAGTCAGTACGAACTGGTGAAACTGCTGGTGGGTAACCGCGCGCGTTTCACCGTGGTGGGGGACGACGATCAGTCGATTTACTCCTGGCGTGGTGCGCGACCACAAAACCTGGTGCTGCTGAAGGAAGACTTTCCGGCGTTGCAGGTGATTAAGCTGGAGCAGAACTACCGCTCCAGCGAGCGTATCCTGAAGGCGGCGAATATCCTGATCGCCAATAACCCGCACGTATTTGAAAAACGGCTGTTTTCCGAGCTGGGTTACGGTGAAGAGCTGAAGGTGGTGACCGCCAATAATGAGGATCATGAGGCCGAGCGCGTTGTCGGGGAGTTGATTGCCCATCACTTCGTGAAGAAAACCAACTACGGCGATTATGCGATCCTTTATCGTGGTAACCATCAGTCACGGCTGTTTGAAAAAATGCTGATGCAAAACCGCATCCCTTACAAAATTTCTGGCGGCACCTCGTTTTTCTCGCGGCCGGAAATTAAGGATCTGCTGGCCTACCTGCGTGTTCTGACTAACCAGGATGATGACAGCGCTTTCCTGCGTATCGTTAACACACCAAAGCGTGAGATTGGCCCGGCAACGCTGCAAAAATTGGGAGAATGGGCCAATCAACGTAACAAAAGCCTGTTCCGAGCCAGTTTCGATCTCGGCCTGAGCCAGCACCTGACCGGTCGTGGGTTAGAATCGCTGCAACGCTTCACTCACTGGCTGGACGGTATTGCCCAATTGGCGGAGCGTGAACCGATAGCCGCGGTTCGCGATCTGATCCGCGGCGTAGATTATGAAAGCTGGCTGTTTGAAACCTCACCCAGCCCGAAAGCCGCCGAAATGCGCATGAAAAACGTCAATACCCTGTTCGGCTGGATGACAGAAATGCTTGAAGGCAGCGAGCTGGATGAGCCAATGACGCTGACCCAGGTGGTAACGCGTTTTACCCTGCGCGACATGATGGAACGCGGCGAAAGCGACGAGGAGCTGGATCAGGTTCAGTTGATGACGCTGCATGCTTCCAAAGGACTGGAGTTCCCCTATGTGTTCCTGGTGGGGATGGAGGAGGGGCTACTGCCGCATCAGAGCAGCATTGACGAGGATAACGTCGATGAAGAGCGGCGTCTGGCCTATGTGGGGATCACTCGCGCCCAAAAAGAGCTGATTTTCACCCTGTGTCGCGAACGTCGCCAATATGGCGAACTGGTGCGGCCGGAACCGAGTCGTTTCTTGCTGGAGCTGCCGCAGGATGACCTGGCGTGGGAAAGTGAACGTAAGGTGGTCAGTCCGCAAGAACGGATGCAAAAAGGTCAAAGCCATCTGGCTAATATTCGCGCCCAGTTGGCCAAGGCTAAAGGCGGAAGTTAAAAATAAGGGCGCTATTGGCGCCCTCAGACTGATGACAAACCTCATTCCTGCCCAGAGCGAGTAGAGGTCGATAAATAAAAATCAGGAAAATCAATTTATTGATTTTCGGCCGATCACCACAAAGCAGGAAAAACCACGCTTTTTCCTGCTTTGTCAGCAACCTAAGGGCGCTATTGGCGCCCTCAGACTGCTGACAAAGTTCTTTGCGGTTAAAAGCCAAGTTCTGGTGGCTAATAAAAATAAAGGATTATGTCTTCTGATTTACCCCAAACATCCGAAAACCACGTTTTTCGGGTGTTTGTTATCAGATTAGGGCGCTATTGGCGCCCTTGTCATATCAACGTTGTTCTTCCAGCATCAACGACCAATGAACATAGCTTTGCCAATGACTTTCCTGATCCAACAACTCTGCTCGTAGCGGGTGCTGTTCCAGCCAGCCTGGCGGCAGGATCACCGTCAGCTCATCATCATTATTGGCACGCAGGCGTACCGCCGGCAGCGTATCGTCGCGGCGACGGCTGGCAAAGATGATGGCCAGGCGTAAAATCCGGCATAAACGTTGAGCCGTACGCGGCGGCAGGGCGTTTTGCTGGCTCAGCAGTGGCAGATCGATAGTGTTGCTCTGGTTTTGCAGCAGGGTGGCCAGCAGTTTTTTCTGCGCCGGGGTGAAACCGGGTAAATCCAGATGGCGGATCAGGTAGGCGGCGTGTTGCGGTGCCTGTTTGAAATCAACGCTGAGGCCGATTTCGTGGATCAGACTGGCACTGTGCAATAACTCGCGACATCGCGCATCCAATTGCCATTCATTGCTCACCTGCTGCGAGAAGTTGGCGGCCAATTGGCTGACGCGCTCGGCTTGCTCGGTATCCAGCAGATAACGTCGTTGCAGGTTGCGAATGGTACGGCTGCGGATGTCCTGTTCGACTGGCAGATGCAGCATGCCATAGACCAGTCCTTCGCGCAGTGCGCCGCCGGCCAGCATCATGCTTTCGATGCCCAGCTCCTGGAAAATCGCCAGCAGGATCGATAGCCCGCTTGGAAACACCAGAGCGCGCTCCAGCGTCAGCCCTTCAATTTCCAACTCTTCCAGCTTGCCGCACTGAATGGCGCGCTGTTTCAATTGGCGCAGCTTGGACAGGGTGATACGTTCATCCATGCCCTGTGCCACCATGATTTCCTGCAGCGCCTGGACGGTGCCGGAAGCGCCGACGCAGATTTGCCAGCCGTGCTGACGCAGCTGTGGTGCGATGGGACGCACCATTTCACGCGCAGCCTGTTCGGCCCGCTCGAAATTCTCCAGCCCCAGATTGCGATCGCTGAAGAACCGCTCCAGCCAGGTGACACAACCCATCGACAGGCTGTACAGCTGAGCCGCCTGTGCGCCGGTACCGGTGACCAGTTCAGTGCTGCCGCCGCCGATATCGACCACTAAACGCTGGTCCGGACCGCCGGTGGTATGGGCAACGCCGTGGTAGATCAGCCGTGCTTCTTCCTCACCGCTGATCACCTGGATCGGGCAGCCGAGAATTTGCTCTGCGGTTTGCAGAAACTCATCGGCATTGGACGCCAGACGCAGCGTGGCCGTGGCGACCACGCGGATCTGTGCGCGTGGAATGTCCTGCAGGCGTTCGGAGAACAACTTCAGGCATTGCCAGCCGCGCTGCATGGCTTCATGCGACAGGAGATTGTTTTGATCCAGCCCGGCCGCCAGACGCACCTTGCGCTTGATGCGCGCCAAAGTCTGAATACTGCCGGCCACCTCGCGCACCACCAACATGTGGAAGCTGTTGGAGCCAAGGTCGATAGCGGCATAAAGTGCGCTGGAACTGAGCATGGTCTATCAGCCTGAACGTTTACGGTTATTGCGTGGCGCACCGCCACGACGTGGCGCGGAGTTACGGCGTGGGCCGTTGCCGCCGCGTGGGCGTGCCAGGCGTTTCGGTGCAGGCAGGTCACTCAATAATGCATCACTGTTGTACTTGCTCACCGGAATGCTATGGCCGGTATAAGTTTCGATCGCCGGCAGGTTGAGCGCGTATTCTTCGCAGGCCAGGCTGATGGAATGACCGCTTTCGCCGGCACGGCCGGTACGACCGATACGGTGAACGTAGTCTTCGCAGTCGTCAGGCAAGTCGTAGTTGAAAACGTGGGTAACCAATGGAATATGCAGGCCACGGGCGGCGACGTCGGTGGCGACCAGAATATCGAGGTTGCCCTTGGTGAAGTCATCGAGAATACGCAGGCGTTTTTTCTGCGCCACATCGCCGGTCAACAGGCCTACGCGGTGACCATCGGCAGCCAGATGGCCCCAAACGTCTTCACAGCGGTGCTTGGTGTTGGCGAAGATGATGCAGCGGTCAGGCCACTCTTCTTCGATCAACGTCTGCAGCAGACGCATTTTTTCTTCGTTGGACGGGTAGAACAATTCTTCTTTAATGCGGTGGCCGGTTTTCTGTTCCGGTTCCACTTCAACATATTCAGCGTTGTTCATCTGCTCGAAAGCCAGTTCGCGTACGCGATAGGACAGGGTGGCAGAGAACAGCATGTTCAGGCGTTGATCGACCGCAGGCATGCGGCGGAACAACCAGCGAATGTCTTTGATAAAGCCCAGATCGTACATGCGGTCGGCTTCATCCAGCACCACAACCTGGATCGCGCCCAGATCGATATAGTTCTGTTTGGCGTAATCAATTAAACGACCGGTAGTCCCCACCAGGATATCCACGCCGCTTTCCAGCACTTTCAGCTGTTTGTCGTAGCCATCGCCGCCGTACGCCAGACCCATTTTCAGGCCGGTGGATTGGGACAGGGCTTCCGCATCGGAGTGGATCTGCACCGCGAGTTCACGCGTTGGCGCCATGATCAAGGCGCGCGGCTGGTTGATCTTGCGATCCTGTTTCGCCGGGTGAGAAAGCAAATAGTGAAAAGTAGACGTTAAAAATGCCAACGTCTTTCCGGTACCGGTTTGCGCCTGACCTGCAACGTCACGCCCAGAGAGCGTGAGCGGCAATGCTAACGCCTGAATAGGCGTGCAATGTTGAAACCCTTTCTTTTCAAGGGCTTCAAGGACTAACGGGTGCAGGGCGAAGTCGGAAAACTTCTTTTCGGTCAAGTGTGTTTTGCTCATAGTGTGGTAGAATATCAGCTAACTATTGCTTTACGAAAGCGTATCCGGTGAAATAAAGTCACCTTAGGTTGGTTAATGCTACACCAACAAGGTAGACACAATCCTTTGGAGTAGAACATGAGCGATAAAATTATTCACCTGACTGACAGCAGCTTCGACACCGACGTGCTGAAAGCTGAAGGGCCAATCCTGGTCGATTTCTGGGCTGAATGGTGTGGGCCGTGCAAGATGATTGCTCCGATTCTGGATGAGATTGCCGATGAGTTCGAAGGCAAGCTGACCATCACCAAGCTGAATATCGACCAGAACCCGGCAACCGCACCCAAGTACGGTATCCGTGGTATCCCTACGCTGTTGCTGTTCAAGAACGGTGAAGTGGCCGCGACCAAGGTTGGTGCGCTGTCCAAAGGTCAGCTCAAAGATTTCCTTAACGCGAATCTGTAATCGGGCGGGAAGCCCTATACCCAATGGATGTGATGCGGCGGCTAAAAACGCTGTCGCGTGAGAGACAACGGGGATATACAGGCGTCTGGCGGGGATGTTCAATTCACCGCTAGACGCCTGCCAAGAAGCGTGCTAAGTTTAACCATACTGCATATAGAACTTGCCCGAAGTTTTAAATCTAAAGAGTCTAAATCTAAAGCTTTACTCTGTGTTGAACCGCTGGCGTTGAAAGAAAAAATGAACTCAGCCCGCGTTTTAGCAATCAAACGGTTTTGCAAAATCAATTTTAAGGTACCTTCGATCTTAAACCGTCAATGCGCGCGTCCTCTGTAAGCCATTTCTTACCGTGACGGCTCAGCGCCCGGTGATCGAACGTCCAGTAAACAGGCACGAATATCCAATGGATTTCAAGGTGTGGCCAGTCGGCAACCGAAAGCGTCTTCGCAGCTTAGTCCGCTAAGTTTTGGGATGAACAAGGGAAGCCAACGCAACCACCAGAAAGCCGGAAGAGATATCCCGCTGCCATACCATTCACGATGTAAGTTCGAGACATACCCCGAGTTTAAGAACCCACCACTATGAATCTTACCGAATTAAAGAATACGCCGGTTTCTGAGCTGATTACTCTCGGCGAAAATATGGGGCTGGAAAACCTTGCCCGCATGCGCAAGCAGGACATTATCTTCTCTATCCTTAAGCAACATGCAAAAAGTGGAGAAGATATCTTCGGCGATGGCGTGTTGGAGATATTGCAGGATGGATTTGGTTTCCTCCGTTCTGGAGACAGTTCCTACCTTGCAGGCCCCGACGACATCTACGTATCCCCTAGCCAAATCCGCCGTTTTAACCTCCGTACAGGTGACTCCGTTTCCGGTAAGATTCGTCCGCCAAAAGAAGGCGAGCGCTACTTTGCCCTGTTGAAAGTTAACGAAGTTAACTACGACAAACCGGAAAACGCCCGTAGCAAGATCCTGTTCGAAAACTTAACCCCACTGCATGCCAACTCCCGTCTGCGGATGGAACGTGGCAACGGCTCAACCGAAGACCTGACAGCACGCGTGCTGGACCTGGCTTCGCCGATTGGTCGTGGTCAGCGTGGTCTGATTGTTGCTCCGCCGAAAGCCGGTAAAACCATGCTGCTGCAGAACATTGCGCAGAGCATCGCTTACAACCATCCAGACTGCGTGCTGATGGTACTGCTGATTGACGAACGTCCGGAAGAAGTGACCGAGATGCAGCGTCTGGTGAAGGGCGAAGTTATCGCTTCTACCTTTGACGAGCCGGCATCTCGCCACGTTCAGGTTGCAGAAATGGTGATTGAGAAGGCCAAGCGCTTGGTTGAGCACAAGAAAGACGTGATCATCCTGCTTGACTCCATCACTCGTCTGGCGCGTGCCTACAACACCGTGGTACCGGCTTCTGGTAAAGTGTTGACCGGTGGTGTGGATGCCAATGCCTTGCATCGTCCCAAGCGTTTCTTCGGTGCGGCACGTAACGTTGAGGAAGGCGGCAGCCTGACCATCATCGCTACCGCACTGGTCGATACCGGGTCGAAAATGGACGAAGTTATCTACGAAGAGTTTAAAGGTACCGGCAACATGGAATTGCATCTGGCGCGTAAAATTGCCGAGAAGCGCGTATTCCCTGCTATCGACTACAACCGCTCTGGTACCCGTAAAGAAGAATTGCTCACCACCTCTGAAGAACTGCAGAAAATGTGGATCCTGCGTAAAATCATTCACCCGATGGGTGAGATTGATGCGATGGAATTCCTCATTAACAAGTTGGCCATGACCAAGACCAACGATGAATTCTTCGATATGATGAAGCGCTCATAATGACGATGCGCTCATAATTGAGTAAATATTCCAGGAACGCCACGCCTAGTCGTGGCGTTTTTTGCTTTTGGAAGATACGATAAGTAACAGAAATGGAAACGTAAGTTATTTTCGTGACTTACTGAGAATTCATCTTATTTGCGCTCGACGTTTTGTCGTTCGCGCATTGTTACTGCCGAAACAGTGGGCAAACACGGTGGAATAAGAATGAATGACTGTCGTCATAGGAAATGACTGAAAGGTAGCGGGATACCATGGCGCAACCTGTCGCCCGTGTTAAGCTGCCTTATCTTCTACAGAGATCTTGTTAACTGTGAACTTACTCACTATGAGTACTGAAATTCTATTTGTTTTCCTGTTTTCTTTGGCTTTTCTCTTTGTTGCCCGTAAAGCAGCAAAACGTATTGGTCTGGTTGATAAACCTAATTACCGTAAACGCCATCAGGGGCTGATCCCTCTGGTTGGGGGTATTTCTGTTTATGCCGGGCTGTGCTTTGCCTTCCTTATCTCTGACCAAACGATTGCGCATGGCAAACTCTACCTCGTCTGTGCCGGGATATTAGTGTTCGTCGGTGCTCTCGACGATCGTTTTGATATCAGCGTTAAAATTCGTGCGCTGGTTCAGGCACTGGTCGGTATCGCGATGATGGTTTTCGCCGGGCTTTACCTGCGCAGTTTTGGTCATGTGCTGGGCGATTGGGAAATGCTGCTGGGGCCGTTTGGCTATCTGGTCACGCTGTTTGCCGTCTGGGCAGCCATCAACGCCTTTAACATGGTTGACGGCATTGATGGTCTGCTGGGTGGGCTATCGTGCGTGTCTTTCGGTGCGCTGGGCGTATTGTTGTACCTGAGCGGCCATTCTGAACTGGCCTTCTGGTGCTTCGCAATGATTGCCGCCATCGTTCCTTATATTCTGCTTAACCTCGGCATTCTTGGCCGCCGATATAAAGTGTTTATGGGGGATGCTGGCAGCACGCTGATCGGTTTCACCGCCATTTGGCTCTTACTGCAAAGTTCGCAGGGCAAAGCTCACTCCATCAATCCGGTTACCGCGTTGTGGATTATTGCCATCCCGCTGATGGACATGATTGCGATCATGTACCGCCGTTTACGCAAAGGGATGAGCCCTTTCTCTCCAGACCGCCAACACATTCACCATTTGATTATGCGAGCGGGCTTTACGCCACGGCAGGCCTTCGTGTTGATTACCCTGGCGGCAGCCTTGCTGGCGGCCATCGGCGTGCTTGGCGAACGCCTTACTTTTATCCCTGAATGGGTTATGTTGGCATTATTCTTGCTTGCCTTCTTCTTATACGGTTACTGCATTAAACGCGCCTGGCGTGTTGCACGTTACATTAAGCGTATCAAGCGTCGTCTGCGGCGTTCGAACGGCAATAAGCAAGTATCTTAACCAGAGGCTTTTGGGCAGTGATGAATCCAGAAACAAGGTCTGACAAGAATATCCCGGCGGTGGATAACGAACTCGATATTCGCGGCCTGTGCTGCACCCTGTGGCGTGGTAAGCCATGGATTATCGGTATTGCGGTTTTATTCGCCGCGGTTGCATTGATGGTTTCCTACCTGGTGAAACAGGAGTGGAGTGCGACGGCGATTACCGACCGGCCAACTGTGAATGCGTTGGGGGGGTATTATTCCCAGCAACAATTCCTGCGTAATCTGGATGTGCGGACCATACCGGCCGCCAGCACCGATCAACCCGGCATTGCTGACGAAGCCTATAATGAATTTATTATGCAGTTGGCGGCCTACGATACGCGTCGTGATTTCTGGCTGCAGAGCGATTATTACAAGCAGCGCCAGGAAGGCGATGCCGCTGCCGATGCGGCCTTGCTCGACGAACTGATCAACAACATTCAGTTCACGCCGCGTGATGATAAAAAAGTGCCGAACGACGGCGTGAAGCTGACGGCGGAAACGGCAGCCGATGCCAACCGTCTGTTACGTCAATATGTGGCGTTCGCCAGTCACCGGGCGGCGCAACATTTGAACGAAGAGATCCAGGGTGCCTGGGCGGCACGTACCACCTCGATGAAGGCGCAGGTCAAGCGTCAGGAAGCGGTGGCGGCGGCAGTGTATAAGCGTGAATTGAATACCATTCAACAGGCACTGAAAATTGCTGAAACGCAGGGTATCAGCCGGACTCAGACCGATACGCCGGCAGAGCAACTGCCGGACTCCGACCTGTTCCTGCTGGGTAAACCTATGCTGCAGGCGCGTTTGGAAGGGTTACAGGCTTCAGGGCCAACCTTCGATCTCGATTACGATCAAAATCGTGCGATGCTGTCGACATTGAACGTTGGCCCGACGTTGGACGAGAAATTTCAGACTTACCGCTATTTGCGGACCCCGGAAGAACCGGTAAAACGTGATAGCCCACGGCGGATATTCTGGTTGATCATGTGGGGCGCGATGGGCGCTTTGGTTGGCGCAGGTGTTGCCCTGGTGCGTCGGCCGCGTAATTAAAAATAATATAATAATTCGCTGAAGGGCGCGTAAGCGCCCAATTCGCAGGTACGCCTGCGGTTAACCGACCAAAAGAGATTCGCTGTGAAAGTGTTGACTGTTTTCGGCACCAGACCTGAAGCCATCAAAATGGCTCCGCTGGTACATGCCCTGGCTCAGGATGAAGCCTTTGAATCAAGAGTCTGCGTTACGGCACAACATCGTGAGATGTTGGATCAGGTATTGCGGTTATTTGAGATAGTGCCTGATTACGACCTGAACATCATGAAGCCCGGCCAGGGATTGAGTGAGATCACCTGCCGTATTCTGGAAGGCCTGAAAGGCGTTCTTGAAGAATTCAAACCGGACGTGGTGCTGGTTCATGGTGATACCACCACCACACTGGCGACCAGTTTGGCGGCGTTTTACCAGCGTATTCCTGTTGGGCACGTAGAGGCAGGTCTGCGCACCGGCGATCTTTACTCCCCGTGGCCGGAAGAGGCTAACCGCAAGCTGACCGGTCATCTGGCGATGTATCATTTTGCCCCGACGGAAAATTCGCGCCAGAACCTGTTGCGCGAATTGATACCGGACGATCATATCTTCGTCACCGGCAATACGGTGATTGACGCACTGTTCTGGGTACGCGATCGGGTGATGGGTGATGCTGCATTGCATGACAGCCTGTCACAGCGTTATCCGTTCCTGGATGCCGACAAAAAATTGATCCTGGTGACCGGCCACCGTCGTGAAAGTTTTGGTGGCGGGTTTGAGCGGATTTGCAGTGCGCTGGCAGAAATTGCCCGCACTCATTCTGATGCCCAAGTGGTGTATCCGGTGCATCTCAATCCCAACGTCAGTGAGCCGGTCAACCGCATTCTGAAAGGGATTGATAACATCATCCTGATCGACCCGCAGGATTACTTGCCCTTTGTGTACCTGATGGCTAACGCTTATATGATCCTGACCGACTCGGGCGGTATTCAGGAAGAGGCGCCGTCATTGGGTAAACCGGTGCTGGTCATGCGCGACACCACCGAACGGCCTGAAGCCGTCGATTCGGGCACGGTGCGTCTGGTGGGAACCGACGTAGCCAAAATAGTTGATGCGGTGACCCGGTTGCTGACGGACGAAGACGAATATCACGCCATGAGTCGGGCGCATAACCCTTACGGTGACGGGCATGCCTGCCAACGTATTCTCGAAGCTTTGAAGAATCATCAGGTGACACTATGAGTTTTAACACTATTTCGGTTATCGGCCTGGGTTATATCGGTCTGCCAACGGCGGCGGCGTTTGCCTCCCGCAAGAAAAAAGTGGTGGGCGTAGATGTTAACCAACATGCGGTAGATACCATTAATCGCGGCGCGATCCACATCGTTGAACCCGATCTGGATAAAGTGGTTAAAGACGCGGTAGACGGCGGCTATCTGCAGGCGGTGACCCGACCTCTGGCGGCAGATGCTTTCCTGATCGCGGTACCAACGCCGTTTAAAGGCGACCATGAGCCGGATCTGGCCTATGTCGAAGCCGCAGCCAAATCTCTGGCACCGGTGCTGAAAAAGGGCGACCTGGTTATTCTGGAGTCCACCTCTCCGGTCGGCGCCACCGAGCAGATGGCGCAGTGGCTGGCCGAGGCGCGCAGCGATCTCAGCTTCCCGCAGCAGGCTGGTGAAGCCGCTGATGTGAACATTGCTTATTGCCCAGAGCGCGTTTTGCCAGGGCAGGTGATGGTTGAGCTGATTCAGAACGATCGTGTTATTGGCGGCATGACGCCAAAATGTTCGGAGCGCGCTAGCGCGTTGTACAAGATTTTCCTCGAAGGCGAGTGTGTGATTACCAATTCCCGCACTGCGGAGATGTGCAAACTCACCGAAAATAGCTTCCGTGATGTGAACATCGCCTTTGCCAACGAACTGTCGTTGATTTGTGCCGATCAGGGGATCAATGTCTGGGAGCTTATTCGCTTGGCCAACCGCCATCCGCGGGTGAATATCCTGCAGCCAGGCCCTGGCGTCGGCGGCCACTGCATTGCGGTCGATCCTTGGTTTATTGTGTCGCAAAACCCGCAGCAGGCACGTTTGATTCATACTGCGCGTCTGGTGAATGACGGAAAACCTTTGTGGGTGGTTGATCGCGTGAAAGCGGCCGTTGCCGACTGTCTGGCGGCGACCGACAAGCGTGCCTCAGAAGTGAAAATTGCCTGCTTTGGTTTGGCCTTCAAACCGAATATCGACGATCTGCGCGAAAGTCCGGCGGTGGAAGTCGCACACCTGATTGCCGATTGGCACGTGGGCGAGACGCTGGTCGTTGAGCCAAACGTGGAGCAACTGCCGAAATCGCTGGCTGGCCACGTGACGCTGAAAGAGTTGCCAGAAGCGTTGCAGCAGGCGGATGTGATAGTGATGCTGGTCGACCATAAGCAATTCAAGGCAATCAAGCCGGAAGAGATCACGCATTCCTGGGTTGTGGATACCAAAGGGGTTTGGCGTTGAAACGTATTTTAGTCACTGGAGGCGCCGGCTTTATTGGCTCTGCGGTCGTGAGGCATATTATCGAAGCCACGCAGGACAGCGTCCTGGTACTGGATAAGCTCACCTACGCGGGCAATCTGGAGTCGCTTTCGGTGGTGGCCGACAACCCACGCTATTCGTTTGAACAGGTGGATATCTGCGATCGCGCGGCGTTGGATCGGGTGTTTGCCGAGTACCAGCCAGACGTGATCATGCATCTGGCGGCAGAAAGCCACGTTGACCGTTCTATCGACGGCCCGGCGGCATTTATTGAAACCAACGTGGTGGGTACTTACACCATGCTGGAGGCGGCCCGCCATTATTGGCAGCCGCTGGACGCGAAGAAAAAGCAGAGCTTCCGCTTCCATCACATTTCCACCGACGAAGTGTACGGCGATCTGCACGGCACGGACGATTTGTTCACCGAAACCACGCCTTACTCGCCAAGTAGCCCGTATTCGGCCTCGAAGGCTTCCAGCGATCACCTGGTTCGCGCCTGGCTGCGTACTTATGGCCTGCCGACGCTGGTCACCAATTGTTCCAATAACTACGGCCCCTATCACTTCCCTGAGAAACTGATCCCGTTGGTGATCCTCAATGCCGTTGCCGGTAAACCCTTGCCGGTGTATGGCGATGGGGCGCAGGTGCGTGATTGGCTGTATGTGGAAGACCACGCTCGTGCGTTGTACCAGGTGGTTACCGAAGGTGTGGTTGGCGAAACCTACAATATTGGCGGCCACAACGAGCGCAAGAATATTGAGGTGGTACAAACTATCTGCGATCTGCTGGAAGAGTTGGCTCCGAACAAGCCACAGGGCGTTGTGAAATACCGCGACCTGATTACTTACGTCAAGGATCGTCCAGGCCATGATATGCGCTACGCGATCGATGCCGGAAAAATTGACCGGGAGCTGGGCTGGCATCCGCAGGAAACCTTTGAAAGCGGCATCCGCAAAACGGTTTCCTGGTATCTGAACAATGAAACCTGGTGGCGTCGCGTTCAGGACGGTTCCTATGCGGGTGAACGTTTAGGTTTATCCGACTAAATTTAGCTGGGCTGCCGTTCGAATGGTGGCCCTGTGGATTCTGGAGTGAGTATGAAAGGTATTATTCTGGCGGGCGGTTCCGGCACACGCTTACATCCGATTACCCGCGGCGTATCCAAGCAGCTATTACCTATTTACGACAAGCCGATGATTTATTATCCGCTGTCAGTTTTGATGCTGGCGGGGATCCGCGACATTTTAATCATCTCTACCCCAGAAGATTTGCCCTCATTCAAACGCTTATTGGGCAGCGGCGAAGAGTTCGGCATTAACCTCAGCTATGCCGAACAACCCAGGCCCGACGGCCTGGCACAGGCGTTTCTGATTGGTGAGGAATTCCTCGCCGGTGAGCCGAGCTGTCTGGTTCTGGGCGACAATATCTACTTTGGCCAAGGCTTTAGTCCTAAATTGAAAACGGTTGCCGCCCGTACGCAGGGCGCTACCGTGTTCGGTTATCAGGTCATGGATCCCGAGCGCTTTGGCGTGGTGGAGTTTGATGATAATTTCCGCGCGCTGTCGATCGAAGAAAAGCCGAAAGCGCCTAAATCCAATTGGGCGGTGACTGGGCTGTATTTCTATGACAGCCAAGTAGTGGAGCTCGCCAAACAGGTGAAACCTTCGGAGCGCGGCGAGCTGGAGATCACCAGCATTAACCAGATGTATCTGGAGCGTGGTGAACTGACCGTTGAACTGTTGGGACGTGGCTTCGCCTGGCTGGATACCGGCACCCATGACAGCCTGCTGGAAGCCAGCAGCTTTGTGCAAACGGTGGAAAAGCGTCAGGGCTTTAAAATTGCCTGTCTGGAAGAAATTGCCTGGCGTAACGGCTGGCTGGACGATGAGGGCGTGAAGCGCGCCGCACAATCGTTGCTGAAAACCGGTTACGGAAAATACCTGCTGGATTTGTTACATGCCCGTCCACGCCAGTATTGAGCCATTAGCCTGGGAAACAGAGTTTTTCGCCCTTAATAGCGCCAAACTCAACTTCTCTACGGCGGCTCCTATGCTCACCGAGACTGAACTGGATGCCTACGCATTGGTGCAGGCCAAAATTCCGGCGCATCACACTGCTTTGGTGGACGGTTTGACCCGTTTGGACTTCCAACTGGTTGAGGGGGAAGTCGATCTGGTGCTAAATATCGGCACGGAATGTGCATCATCCCATACTGTGCCGATGCAGGCCACTCGCCCGGCGGTGCTGGCAGATATCCCGATGCTGCGTGCAGCGGCGGCCAGCGTGTTCACCGCCAGCCGTTTCCGCGCCCCCTGGTATCACACCCAAGATAGCGGCCGCTTTTATGCTGAATGGATCGAAAAGGCGGTATTGGGGACCTTTGACCATCAATGCCTGCTGGTACTCGACGATACCGGGCAGACAGAAGGCTTTGTCAGCCTGCGTGAGCTGGGTGGCCAGGAGGCCCGAATCGGCCTGCTGGCGGCGTTCCCCGGCGCGGCAGGCAAAGGAATTGGCTCGCGACTGATGGCGGCAGCCATTGCAGAGTGCCAGCAAAGGGCGCTGCAGCGCCTACGGGTTGCGACCCAGTTCGGTAACATTGCCGCACTGCGGCTCTATCAACGACAGGGTGCTGTTATTGAAAGCACCTCGTACTGGTTATACAGAGGAAGACATGATCCCATTTAACGCTCCACCGGTTGTTGGCACTGAACTTGACTATATGCAGGCTGCAATGAGCAGTGGCAAGCTGTGCGGTGACGGTGGCTTTACCCGTCGTTGCCAGCAGTGGATGGAGCAGCGGTTTGGCAGCCCGAAGGTGCTGTTGACGCCGTCCTGTACCGCCTCGCTGGAGATGGCAGCGATCCTGCTGGATATTCAGCCGGGCGATGAAGTGATCATGCCGAGCTTCACCTTTGTTTCAACCGCCAATGCTTTTGTGTTGCGTGGTGCCACCGTAGTGTTTGTTGACCTGCGTCCTGACACTATGAACATCGATGAAAGCAAGATTGAAGCGGCCATCACCGATAAGACCCGTGCCATTGTACCGGTGCATTACGCCGGTGTTGCCTGCGAGATGGACACCATCATGGCGCTGGCGGAAAAGTACAAATTATATGTTGTTGAAGATGCCGCGCAGGGCGTGATGTCCACCTACAAGGGGAAAGCGCTGGGGACCATCGGTCATATTGGATGCTTTAGCTTTCACGAAACCAAAAACTACACCGCAGGTGGTGAGGGCGGCGCCACGCTGATTAACGATCCGGCGCTGATTGATCGGGCGGAAGTCATTCGCGAGAAAGGCACCAACCGCAGCCAGTTCTTCCGCGGCCAGGTGGACAAATACACCTGGCGCGATATCGGCTCCAGCTATCTGATGTCAGATCTGCAGGCCGCTTATCTGTGGGGGCAACTGGAAGCCGCCGAAGCTATCAACCAACGTCGTCTGGCGCTGTGGCAACAGTATTACGACAGCCTGCTGCCGTTAGCCGATGCGGGCCGTATCGAGCTGCCAAGTATCCCGGCGGACTGTGTGCAGAATGCTCATATGTTCTATATCAAACTGCGCGATATTGAAGACCGTACGGCGTTTATCGATTACATGAAAGAAGCCGAAATCATGACGGTATTCCATTACATTCCGCTGCATGATTGCCCGGCGGGCGATCGTTTCGGCCGCTTTGCCGGTGAAGATCGCTTTACCAGCCAGGAGAGCGCGCGATTGGTACGTTTGCCGTTGTTCTACAATATGACTGATGTCACTCAGCGCACGGTGATCAATACCATTCTCAGCTTCTTCGCCTGATATGTCGCTGGCAAAAGCATCGATTTGGACCGCCGGCTCTACGCTTATCAAGATTGGCGTGGGGCTGTTGGTGGTGAAACTGCTGGCGGTGGCCTTTGGCCCCAGCGGCGTAGGGCAGGCGGGTAACTTCCGTCAGTTGATTACCGTGCTGGGCGTGCTGTCCGGTGCCGGGATTTTTAACGGCATCACAAAATACGTTGCCGAATACCATCAGGAGCCGCAGAGGTTGCGGCTGGCTGTTGGCACTGCGTCGACTATTGTGCTGGGGTTTTCTACGCTGTTGGCGCTGGTGTTCTTGTTCGCGGCCAAACCTATCAGCGTCGGGCTATTTGGCCATGCTGATTATGTCGGCGTGGTGCGGGCGGTGGCGTTTATTCAGATGGGTATTGCTTACGCCAACCTGTTTATGGCGGTGCTGAAGGGCTACCGCGATGCGATGGGCAACGCACTGTCGGTGATTGGCGGCAGCCTGATTGGCGTGGTGGCCTACTACCTGTGCTTCAGGCTGGGTGGTTATGAAGGTGCCCTTGCAGGGTTGGCGCTGGTCCCGGCATTGGTGGTGTTTCCCGCCGGTTTTATGTTGTGGCGACGCAAAACCCTGCCGCTGAGCTATTTGGCGCTGGCATGGGACAAGACGCTGGCCAGCCATCTCGGCAAGTTCACCATTATGGCGCTGATCACCTCAGTAACGCTGCCAGTGGCCTATGTGATGATGCGTAACCTGCTGGCAAGCCATTACAGCTGGGAAGAGGTGGGGATTTGGCAGGGCGTCAGCAGCATTTCCGACGCGTATCTGCAGTTTATTACCGCCTCGTTTACCGTCTATCTGCTGCCAACGCTGTCGCGGTTAAAGGAAAAAAGCGCTATCTCGCAGGAGATTGTGCGCTCACTAAAATTTGTGCTGCCTGCGGTGGCGGCAGCAAGTTTCACGGTCTGGTTACTACGCGATTTCGCCATCTGGTTGCTGTTTACGGACAAGTTTGTCGCGATGCGCGACCTGTTCGCCTGGCAACTGGTGGGAGATGTGCTGAAGGTGGGCGCTTATGTATTTGGCTATCTGGTTATTGCCAAGGCGTCGCTGCGTTTTTATATCCTGACCGAAGTCAGCCAGTTCCTGCTGTTGACGCTGTTCTCGCATTGGTTGATCCCTTTGCACGGCGCGCTGGGTGCGGCACAGGCCTACATGGCAACCTACATCGTGTATTTCACGCTCTGTAGCTGCGTATTTATTCTTTATCGTAGACGAGTATGACTACACTGATTCACGTACTGGGATCTGACATCCCGCATCACAACCAGACGGTGCTGCGTTTCTTCAACGACGTGTTGGCGAAGCGACTGCCGTCCGATCAGACACGCCATTTCATGGTGGCTGCCAAAGATGCCGCTGCGTTAGGGGCGTTCCCTGAACTGAACCTTGAATGTCATCCGGATAAAAAAAGCCTGGCGATGGCGGTTATAGCCCGTGCACAGGCCGATCGCGACCAGCGTTTCTTCTTCCATGGGCAGTTTAACCCGACATTGTGGTTGGCATTGCTGAGCGGCAAAATCAAAGCCCATCAGGTCAGCTGGCATATCTGGGGCGCGGACCTGTATGAAGACGCCACCAGTTGGAAATTCCGCCTGTTCTATTTGCTGCGCCGAATTGCACAAGGCCGTGTCGGACGCGTATTCGCTACCCGTGGTGATGTGATCCATTATCAACAGCGGCATGCACGTGTACCGGCCTCCCTGCTGTATTTCCCTACGCGGATGGATCCGGCGTTGACCGGTATCAGCGTAGAGAAAAATATGGCCGGGCCGATGACCATTCTGGTGGGTAACTCCGGCGATCGCACCAACCGGCACGTTGAGGCACTGAAAGCGATTCATCAACAGTTTGGTGCGGATGTGCGCGTGATCCTGCCGATGGGCTATCCGGCCAACAACGAGGCTTATATTGATCAGGTCCGCACTGCCGGGCTGGCGTTGTTCAGTGCCAGGAACCTGCAAGTGCTGACGCAGCAGGTGGCGTTCGACGACTACCTGAACATTCTGCGCGAGTGCGATCTCGGCTACTTTATCTTTAACCGCCAGCAGGGTATCGGCACGCTTTGCCTGCTGATCCAGTTTGGCGTGCCGTTCGTGCTGAGCCGGCAGAACCCGTTCTGGCAGGATCTGGCGGAGCAGCATCTGCCGGTGCTGTTCTACGGTGATTCGCTGGATGAGGCGGTAGTGCGTGAAGCGCAGCGCCAACTGGCGTCAGTGGACAAGCAGACGATCGCTTTCTTTAATCCCAACTACGTTAATGGCTGGCAACAGGCATTAGCCCTGGCGGCAGGGGACAATTCATGACGCTGGCGCAATTTGGCGGGTTATTTATCGTCTACCTGATGGGCACGTTGTTTGTTCTGACGTTGACCTATCAGGAGTTTCGGCGCGTCCGCTTTAACTTCAACGTCTTCTTTTCATTGTTGTATTTGTTGACGTTTTACTTCGGCTTCCCGCTGACCTGCCTGCTGGTTTTTCAGTTTGATGTCGAGGTGGTGCCGGTGGAGTTCCTGCTGTACGCCATCCTCTCGGCCACCGCGTTTTATGCGATTTACTACGTCAGCTATAAAACCCGGTTGCGTAAGCGTAGCGTGCAACCGCGTAAACCGGTATTCAGCATGAATCGGGTTGAAACCCATCTGACTTGGATTTTACTGGCATTGGTGGCGATCGTTACCGTCGGCATTTTCTTTCTGCAAAACGGTTTCCTGCTGTTCAAGCTCAACTCATACAGCCAGATTTTCTCCAGTGACGTGTTGGGCGTAGCGCTCAAACGGTTCTTCTATTTCTTCATTCCGGCGATGCTGGTGGTGTATTTCCTGAAGCAGGATCTGCGAGCCTGGTTTTTTTTCCTGGCGACGACGGTGGCTTTTGGCATCCTCACCTATGTGATTGTCGGCGGCACCCGCGCCAATATTATTATCGCCTTCTCGCTATTCCTGTTTATCGGTATCGTGCGCGGCTGGATCTCGTTGTGGATGCTGGTGGCAGCCGGGGTGTTCGGCATTGTCGGCATGTTCTGGCTGGCGTTAAAGCGTTACAGTCTGGACGTCAGTGGCCCTGAGGCGTTTTATACCTTCCTCTATCTGACGCGCGACACCTTCTCGCCGTGGGAAAATTTGGCGTTGCTGCTGCAAAACTACGACAAGATTGATTTCCAGGGGCTGGCGCCGATAGTGCGTGATTTCTATGTGTTTATCCCGAGCTGGCTTTGGCCGGGCCGACCGGACACGGTGCTTAATACCGCCAACTATTTCACCTGGGAAGTGCTGGATAACCATTCCGGCCTGGCAATCTCACCGACGCTGATCGGTTCGCTGGTGGTGATGGGCGGCGCGTTGTTCATTCCTGTCGGCGCGGTGCTGGTGGGTATGATCATCAAATGGTTCGACTGGCTGTATGAGATGGGCAAAAGCGAGTCGAACCCTTATAAAGCCGCCATATTGCAGGGCTTCTGCTTTGGCGCGGTATTCAACATCATCGTATTGGCGCGAGAAGGGGTGGATTCCTTTGTCTCGCGGGTGGTGTTCTTCTGCCTCGTTTTCGGCACCTGTTTGCTGATGGCAAAATTGCTGTACTGGCTGTTTGATACTGCCGGATTGATTAAGGCGCGAGTGCTGCGTTCACGAACGCTGACACCGCCTGCTTCGTCTGTGCGGGCCGATGGCCTTTTGTAAGGGTAATAATAAGATGGAAGCAAAAATCTCGGTTCCCAAATATGAGCTGCGCGGTTTCAGCCTGTGGGGATTTCGCGATATGGCGCAGTGCATGGATTTTCTGTTCGACGGTGGCCACGTAAAGCGGGGCACGTTGGTTGCCATGAACGCCGAAAAAATCCTGACGGCGGAGCAGGACACTGAGCTGCATGCCTTGCTGGATGAGGCGGAGTACAAGTATGCCGACGGCATCAGCATGGTGCGGTCAATTCGGCGTAAATATCCGCATGCCGACGTCTCTCGGGTCGCCGGAGCCGATCTGTGGGAAGCGCTGATGCAACGCGCCGGACGTGAGGGAACACCGGTGTTTCTGATCGGCGGCAAGCCATCGGTGCTGGCGGAAACCGAACAGAAGCTGCGTGGTCAGTGGAATGTGAATCTGGTCGGTAGTCAGGACGGCTATTTCAAGCCGGAACAACGTGAACCCCTGTTTGAGCGCATTCGTGCCAGCGGGGCCGCTATAGTGACGGTCGCGATGGGATCGCCAAAACAGGAAATCCTGATGCGTGACTGTCGCAAGGTGCATCCGCAAGCGTTGTATATGGGCGTAGGCGGGACCTACGACGTATTCACCGGGCACGTTAAGCGTGCGCCAAAGGTCTGGCAGAACCTCGGCCTGGAGTGGCTCTACAGGCTGCTCAGCCAGCCGAGCCGCATCGGACGTCAACTGCGGTTGCTGAAGTTCGTGAGTTACTATTATCGCGGCAAGATGTAATGCAAGCGACGGGGCGGATTATTCTGCCCCGGCGCAATGAATTGTTTAATTAATCTGCTTTGTGACCAATTATCCAGCATTCTATAACCTCAGTCGCTAAACCCCTCCATGTTTATGCCATAAAGTTTTAAATTGCGGTTTGCTTATAGCGGCAAAATGCGAAACGATACCGCCCTGAAATTTCCCCCAGCTGTTGGCGCCAGATGTGGCCGCATTGAACGACGTTTTTCTCCGCCGTAAGACCGTCCTATCACAAGCTGATGTCCGCCTGAGCGGCGGGAGATGATTTGCGCTATTTTTCAATAAAACAATAACGACCGGTACACGGCCGGCATGCAGACACAATCAAAAGAATATTATCGAGGATTTATGCCACACACTAAAAAACCGCAGGGGCTACACCGGGGGCTAGAAGCCCGGCATATTGAGCTGATTGCTCTGGGCGGCACCATTGGCGTTGGCCTGTTTATGGGCTCGGCCAGCACGCTGAAATGGGCGGGGCCGTCAGTATTATTGGCTTATATCATCGCCGGGCTGTTCGTGTTCTTTATTATGCGTTCGATGGGCGAGATGCTGTTCCTTGAACCGGTCGCGGGTTCCTTTGCTGTTTATGCCCATAAATACATGAGTCCTTACTTTGGCTATCTGACCGCCTGGGGCTATTGGTTTATGTGGATTGCCGTCGGCATCTCGGAAATTACCGCCATTGGGGTCTACGTGCAGTTCTGGTTCCCGGAGATCCCGCAGTGGCTGCCGGCGCTGATCGCGGTGGCGATGGTAGCGCTGGCTAACGTGGCGGCGGTACGCCTGTACGGCGAACTGGAGTTTTGGTTTGCCATGATTAAGGTGACCACCATCATTGTGATGATTCTGGTCGGGCTGGGGGTGATCCTGTTTGGCTTTGGCAATGGGGGACAACCTATCGGCTTTGCCAACCTGAGCGAGCACGGCGGTTTCTTTGCCGGCGGCTGGAAGGGTTTCCTGTTTGCGCTGTGTATTGTCGTGGCGTCCTATCAGGGGGTTGAGCTGGTCGGCATTACCGCCGGTGAGGCCAAGAATCCGCAGGTGACACTGAAACGCGCGATTAACAACATCCTGTGGCGCATTCTGATCTTCTACGTCGGCGCCATTTTTGTCATTGTCACCATCTTCCCATGGAACGGTATCGGCACCATCGGCAGCCCATTTGTGCTGACCTTCGCCAAAATCGGCATCGTTGCCGCCGCCGGCATCATTAACTTCGTGGTGTTGACCGCGGCCCTCTCTGGCTGTAATAGCGGTATGTATAGTGGGGGGCGTATGCTGTACGCGCTGGCCAAGAACCGTCAACTGCCTGCCTCGCTGACCAGGCTGTCTGCCAGCGGCGTGCCGGTGAACTGTATTGCCGTGACCATCGCCTGCCTGTTGGTCGGCTCTGGCCTGAATTATCTGATCCCCAATCCGCAGGCGGTGTTTGTCTATGTCTACAGCGCCAGCGTGCTGCCGGGCATGGTGCCGTGGTTTGTGGTGCTGATTAGCCAGCTGTATTTCCGCCGAGCCCATAAAGAAGCGATCAAAACCCACAGCTTTAAGTCGATTATGTTCCCCTATGTGAACTATCTGACCATCGCTTTCCTGATCTGCGTGCTGATCGGCATGGGAATTAACCCAGATACTCGAATTTCTTTGCTGGTTGGGGCGATATTCTTGGCGGCAGTCAGCCTGTGCTACTTTGCTTTTGGTATGCACAAGAAACATCATCCGGCTGAAAAACGGACAGAAACCCAGCAGTAACCGGTGAAAAAGGGCTACGGATAGCCCTTTCCTGCTCAGTAGTGAGCAAAGCGTAATCAAACGCAACATTTCTGCGAAAAAGCACTAGACAGGATTGGGTTAAAACCGTAGTATCCCCTCCCGCAACGGCGCTATGCGCCCGTAGCTCAGCTGGATAGAGCGCTGCCCTCCGGAGGCAGAGGTCTCAGGTTCGAATCCTGTCGGGCGCACCATTAAGTTTGTGTGCAAGAGCTGCGGTGGTAGTATTACCGCGTGAAGTAGTTAAGAAGTAATGGTGGCTATAGCTCAGTTGGTAGAGCCCTGGATTGTGATTCCAGTTGTCGTGGGTTCGAGTCCCATTAGCCACCCCACTTCCTAAGAGAAGTGAAGAATTGTAAGCTGTTTTGTGGCAGTGCGAAGGTGGCGGAATTGGTAGACGCGCTAGCTTCAGGTGTTAGTGTTCTTACGGACGTGAGGGTTCAAGTCCCTCTCTTCGCACCACACACAAAATGTCTAATAAATTTAATATTTACATAGACATAAGCAATAAGATTCAGTAGTATCTGCAACAAGAAATCGGCGAGTAGCGCAGCTTGGTAGCGCAACTGGTTTGGGACCAGTGGGTCGGAGGTTCGAATCCTCTCTCGCCGACCACATTCAAGAAAACCCGCTTTATAGCGGGTTTTTTTACATCTGTAGTTTATAGGATGAGAACCTTCGAAGGAGGTTTGAGCCGAGCGAAGCGAGACAACGTTGCTTTAGCAACGGCCCGCAGGGCAGCATCGCAGATGCAGTAATCCTCTCTCGCCGACCACATTCAAAGAAACCGACGAAAGTCGGTTTCTTTACGCCTGTAGTTTATGAGGATGAGCACCTCCGAAGGAGGTTTGAGCGCAGCGCAGCGAGACCACGTTGCTTTAGCAACTGCCCGCAGGGCAAGCATCAAAGATGCGCGTAATCCTCTTTCTCCGACCATTTTCAGAAAAGCCCGTTCAGTAATGAACGGGCTTTTCGCTTTCTGCCATTCGGCACACCTCATTTCTAACTTCCTGCTGTCCTGCTTTTGGTTTCTGGGCCCGTGTTGGCTTTCAGCGACATTGGTATAGTGCATTGTCGCCAGGTTGAGACATATAACTTTATGATTTAATAAGATAAAAATCACTTTGGCTTAAGTCGTCGTTATAAGGCGACATATCTGCTGGGGTCAGGGAGAGAGCGGGGTAGCACCCGATGAGAAGCTCTTGATTTATTTTGACGTTTAAATTTATTTAAATTCAATTAGTTAAATTATTTTATCCAAGCGAAAAGACACTTTTCCCAAAGTTGGCACGCCAAGTGCAATATCTACTCTGTAGATGCTCATTCCACCTCTTATGTTTGCTTAGGCTTCATAAACCCTGGGAATGACGCAGAGCCGATTTAAGGTGCCTATTGCCCACCAGAACGATGTCAGCGTTGCTTGCAGCCGCAGACATCACACTCCGGGCATAACGTTGAGTGAGGCACCGCCCCTGTTGTCCTAGACCTGATTGTTTTTTTATACACTTGCCACTGCGGCAAGTGTTTTTTTTTGCCTAATACCCATCATATTTGAAGCCACAGCCGCGTTGACTGCGCGCTCTCACCCCAGTCACTTGGTGGACAAAGCTCCTGGGGATTCGTGAGCTTGCCGCCTTGCTGTGACTCCAACTATCTTGGGTATAAGCAACGTTGGATAAAAAAGGCGCGACCAGGGGGCGCGCCTTGAGGACAATGCATTGCCGGCGTTACTCGCCGTTCTGCTTCAGGGTCAACATCAAACCTTCACGACGCATTTGGGCCGCTTCATCCGAGCGGTGCAGCTTATCCAGCACGTCCGCCAACCAGGCGTAGTCGTAGGCATCTGGACGCTGTTTCAATGCTTCCCGGAATGCATCGGCGGCCTGTTGCCATTCGCCATGCTTCATCAATAGCTGACCCAGCGTGCTGTTGAGCAGTGGTGTGGCACCATGCAGCTTCACCTGCTGGCGCAGCGCTTTTTCCAACTGCTGAGGATTGCCGGACTTCAGGCGCGGGATCAACAGCACCAGACGCTCATCGTACTGGCGCTTCAGGCTATCGATCACGATTTCCTGCGCCAATTCATGGTCATTGCATTCGATCAGGTGATCCACCATCGCAATTTGCAGCGGAACTTCATGGCGAGTTTTGCGGCTCTGATCTTTCCACCAGCGTTTCAGACCCTCGCTGCCTTCATCCGCCATGGCCTGATTCATCAGGCCAATATAGGCCTGCTGCTGCAGGGCCTGCAGTTCAGCCTCGGTATGCAGGTTGATCTTGCTCATCGACGTCAGGATTTCCAGCAACGAGGCAAAAGCGCCGGTGCGTAGATAAGCCAGCTCGGCCAGACGCAACACTTCCGGGTGACGCGGTGCCTGGTTCAGCAGGCGATCGACCCCGTGACGTGCGGCATGGTTTTCGCCCTGCGCCAGTTGGATGCGCACGCGGGTGATATCTACCGGCAACTGGTCAGTGTCAGCGGCTTCGGCGGCGCGTTCCAGGTATTGGTTAGTGCGGAAATCGTCACCGCGCTGCTGCGCGGCCTCGGCGGCCAGCAGATAGTTAACCACCGGCTGTTCGGCGTGATCGGCGTTGCGCGTCAGCAGTTTTTCGACCTGCTTGTAATCGCCTTCGGCCAGTTTGATCAGCGCGGCCTTGGTTTGCTTGCGCGCACGGCTACGTTTGCGCCCCAGGAACCAGCCGCGGGTGTGAGCACCGGTGCGGAAGATGCGACGCAGGATCCATTCGATCACCAGCAGCACGACAAACAGCAGGACGCCCATGATCACCAGGCCGGTGACGCTGGTTTCGATATTGTAGTTATCGGTCTGAATCAGCACATAGCCTTGATGGCCGGCCAACATCGGCCCGACGACCACGCTGGCGATCAGCACCAGGAACAGAAATAGCACGCGTAACATGGCTTATCCCTCCTGATGAGCGGCAGGGGACTGGGTCATCAGATTACGCACCCGGCTCTGCATCAGTTTTTCCAGCAGTGGCTGGCTTTTCAACTGATCCGGCACGTCCATGGTGATTGACTGCTGGCTCAGGGCATCCAACTCTTCCAGGAAAGCTTTCGTGGCCGGGTCGGTGGTATCAAAGTAGGCGCGGAGCCAGGTAGAGATGGTTTCCAACGACTGTTTATACACTTCGTTCTGGTGGCGTGGGATCGCCTGAGCGGCGACCAGCAGGCGCGAACGGATATTCTCGCGCAGGTAAATGTCCTGGTTCGGAGCCAGCAACGGTTCGGCACTGCTATCACGGCGTCGAACGGTAATAAAGTCGGCCATAAAGTTGTGCCAGCTTTTGGTCAGGTTTTGCCGCCATTCGCTGATTGAACTCGATAGCTCATTGCTGTCCTGATCCATCGGCGCTTCGTCACTGTCGTTATCCGCCAGGCGCAGGTTATCAACCTGATTGGATAACTGATTGGTCTTGAGAATGATACCGTCGAAATCCACCTGGGTCAGGGTGGACAGCGTGCTGATGTCTTCGGTGATGGCGCGACGCACCTCGAGCAGGCTTGGGTCGTTCATGTCCGCCAGGCTGGCGTCGGCGCTTTTCAACAGCGTCGCTGCACTGGTCACGTCCTGATCGCTCCAAAGTTTGCGCCCGGCCATTTTCACCAGGAAATCGGCCTGCGCCAGTAACCAGGTCTTGGCGTCGCTGCCGGAGATGATGGCGACTTTTTCTTGCAGTTCACTCAGTTGTCGCGTCAGGGTCGCTTGCTCGCGGTCGGCGGCATCCAGCGTTTTTCCCTGTTGCTGTAACAGGCCTTCCAGCGCATTTTTTTCCTGCTGTTGGCTCTGTTTCAGCGCTTCGAGCTGCTGCTGCAAGTTTTGATTGGCGGCGATCAGCTGCTGTGCCTGTCGATGTGTGTGGTAATAGCCAGCCGCGCCAAGGGCAATAACCAGCACGATGGCGATTGCGCCCAATACCGGGCCGGTATTTTTACCTTTACGCGGGTTAGCGTCTGGTGGCTTGGGGCTATCAGCCACTGGGGTTGGCTCTTCAACCGGGGCGGAGGGGGTATTTTGTTCCGTCATAGTGGCACATCCCATAGTCAGGTTTATTGTAGCGCGCGGATCAGCGCGTCATTATCGGCGTTATCAGCTACCCGAATTGTGCTCCAGCCCAATTCCTGGGCGAGGGTAGCCAGGCGTTCACTCACCACTACCAGGCGGCAACGTAACAGCCACGATGAACGGTAGTAATCAGGAACTAAAGTATAGAGCTGTTGTAACATTTCACCGCTGGTGACTACCAGCGTATCAACACCGGCACGTTGCCAGTGGGCACTTTGCTCGCTGCCATCATAGTGCACCGGGCTGCGTTGATAACATTCATAATAGCTGACGGCGGCGCCGCGCTCATTCAGGCTGTTGCCGAGCAGCTCACGCCCGCCATTGCCGCGCAGGATCAATGCCTGTTTACCGTCCAGCTTCTGCAAAGCCGGCAACAGAAGCAGCGTTTCGCTGATTTCCTGCTCGCGCGGATATTCCACCGGCAGGCTGCTGATGCGGTGCATCGCCAGTGCGGTGTTACGGCCGATAGCATAATAGGTCAACCGGGCAGGCCAGGGCAGCCCAACGCGACCCATCACCGAGTTGGCGTAGCTGACCGAATGTTGCGACAGGATAAACACCAAATCGCCATCATTGAGTTGCTGCAACGCCTGCGGCAGTTTGGGCAGATCGCCGCCAGGGGCGAAGTCGATCAGCGGGGCATGATAGGCAACCCGGCCGAGCGCACGCAGTCGGCTAACCAATTGCTCTCCCGAAGGAGAAGGGCGGGTTACCAGAATCGTCATGCTGGAGGATTCCCCTGATAAACATCCTGTAGAATTTCGCGAGCGCCGCGTGCCAGCAACTCTTCAGCCAGCTCAATGCCCATTTGTTCTGCCAGCGCTGCCGGGCCGCGACGTTCACCGCGCACCATCTGACTACCGTCCGGGGAGCCTACCAGCGCACGCAGCCACAGGCTGTCGCCATCGAGTTCGGCATAGCTGCCGATCGGCACCTGGCAACCGCCTTCCAACCGGGTATTCATCGCACGTTCGGCACGAACGCGAGTTTCGGTGACGACGTGATTGAGTGGGGCCAGTAACGCACGGGTGGTTTCATCGTCGAGACGGCACTCAATGCCCACTGCACCCTGACCGACCGCCGGCAAGCACTCTTCCGGGCTCAGCGGGCTGCGGATGCGTTGTTCCAGTCCCAGGCGCTTGAGCCCGGCGACTGCCAGAATAATGGCGTCGTAATCCCCGTTGTCCAGCTTTGACAAGCGGGTGCCAACGTTGCCGCGCAGATCGCGCACGATCAGGTCCGGACGACGCTCACGTAACTGGCACTGGCGGCGCAGGCTGGAGGTGCCGACCACGCTGCCCTGTGGCAGTTGATCCAGCGAGGCGAAACGATTGGATACAAATGCGTCGCGTGGATCGTCGCGCTCGCAAATGGTCACCAAACCCAGGCCGGCGGGGAAATCTACCGGGACGTCTTTCATCGAATGGACGGCGATATCGGCGCGGCCATCGAGTAACGCCAGCTCAAGTTCCTTAACAAACAGCCCTTTACCACCGACTTTCGCCAGTGGCGTATCCAGAATAATGTCGCCTCGCGTCACCATTGGCACCAGTTCGACCTGCAGGCCGGGGTGGCTGGCCATCAGGCGCTGCTGCACATAATGTGCCTGCCAGAGAGCGAGTGGGCTTTGTCGGGTGGCAATTCGAATAATTTTGTCTAACATGCTTGGTACCGTTTTTATAATTCGCCGTTCATCCTACCACTGCGTGTGAAAACTGTCAGTGCAAGAAGCCGCAGGCGAAGAAAGGACAACGGAATCAACGGGACGTGTGATGTGTTTTGGGGCAGTTAACACTGCGGGTAAATCGTTTGGAATGGCGCTACAATAATAGTGAAGCGTTACTTCCTTTACGGTCAATCAGCAAGGTGTTAGATTGATCACGTTTCCAGCAATAAGTTGCCAAATATTCTTCCAACACTAACGGCGCTTAAGGAATACGGGTTTTTTTCTAAATACCGGGATAATCAGGCGAGACGTCTTGTACCTCTACATCGAGACACTGAAGCAGAGACTGGATGCGATCAATCAATTACGAATCGATCGCGCCCTAGCGGCCATGAAGCCCGCGTTCCAACGGGTATACAGTCTGCTGCCTACCTTATTGCACCACCACCACCCACTGATGCCAGGTTATCTGAACGGTAACGTTCCCCATGGCGTTTGTATCTACACGCCTGATGAAACCCAGCAAGATTACCTCAACGATTTAGAAGACAAATGGGGCAGCCCGTTTGACAAACCGGCCAGCGGTGAACTGCCGATTACCGGGGTTTACTCGATGGGCAGCACCTCGTCGATCGGCCAGAGTTGTAGCTCGGATCTCGACATCTGGGTGTGCCACCAGTCTTGGCTGGATAACGAAGAGCGTAACCGCCTGCAGCAGAAATGCAGCCTGTTGGAAAAATGGGCGGCGTCGATGGGGGTCGAGGTCAGCTTCTTCCTGATCGATGAAAACCGCTTCCGCCATAACGAAAGCGGTAGCCTGGGCGGTGAAGACTGCGGTTCTACCCAACATATCCTGCTGCTGGACGAATTTTACCGTACCGCGGTGCGCTTGGCAGGCAAACGTATTTTGTGGAACATGGTGCCGGGCGAAGAAGAAGCGCACTACGATGAGTATGTGTTGTCGTTGTACTCGCAAGGCGCGTTAACGCCAAATGAATGGCTGGATCTCGGTGGTTTGGGTACGCTGTCGGCGGAAGAATACTTCGGTGCTAGCCTGTGGCAATTGTACAAAAGTATCGACTCGCCTTACAAGGCGGTGCTGAAGACCCTGTTACTGGAAGCTTATTCCTGGGAATACCCGAATACTCAACTGTTGGCGATGGACATCAAACAGCGCCTGCATCAGGGTGAGATCGTCTGCTTTGGTCTTGACGCCTACTGTATGATGCTCGAACGCGTCACGCATTATCTGAACGCCATCAATGATACCACCCGCCTTGATCTGGTCCGCCGCTGTTTCTACCTGAAAGTCTGTGAAAAACTGTCGCGTGCCAACGCATGCGTCGGCTGGCGTCGTGAGATCCTCAGCCAGTTGGTCAGTGAATGGGGCTGGGACGAAGAGCGTCTGGCTATCCTGGATAATCGCGCCAACTGGAAAATCGGACGGGTGCGGGAAGCGCACAACGAACTGCTGGATGCGATGATGCAAAGCTACCGCAACCTGATCCGCTTCGCCCGTCGCAACAACCTCAGCGTCAGCGCCAGCCCGCAGGATATCGGCGTGCTGACCCGCAAGCTGTACGCCGCGTTTGAAGCGCTGCCCGGCAAGGTGACGTTGGTGAACCCGCAGATTTCGCCGGACCTGTCAGAAGACGACTTGACCTTTATTCACGTGCCGGTTGGCCGCGCCAACCGTACCGGCTGGTACCTGTACAACCAGGCGCCGGCCATGGACTCGATCGTCAGCCATCAACCGCTGGAATATAACCGCTACCTGAACAAACTGGTGGCCTGGGCTTATTTCAATGGCCTGCTGACGCCGAAGACCCGTTTGCATATCAAGAGCGGCAATCTGTGCGATACCGCTAAACTGCAGGAACTGGTGGCCGACGTGTCGCACCACTTCCCGCTGCGGCTGGCGGCACCCACGCCCAAAGCCTTGTACAGCCCGTGTGAAATTCGCCATCTGGCGATTATCGTCAATCTGGAAAACGATCCGACTGCCGCCTTCCGCAATCAGGTGGTGCATTTCGATTTCCGCAAGCTCGATGTGTTCAGCTTTGGCCAGCAACAACAGTGCCTGGTGGGCAGTATCGATCTGCTGTACCGCAACTCCTGGAACGAAGTGCGTACTCTGCATTTCAGCGGTGAGCAATCGGTGTTGGAAGCCTTGAAAACCATTCTCGGCAAAATGCATCAGGACGCCGCCCCACCGGAATCGGTAGAGGTGTTCTGCTACAGCCAGCATCTGCGCGGTTTAATCCGTACCCGTATTCAGCAGCTGGTGTCAGAGTGCATTGAACTGCGCTTGTCCAGCACCCGACTGGAACCGGGCCGCTTTAAAGCGGTGCGGGTTGCCGGTCAGACCTGGGGCCTGTTCTTTGAGCGGCTGAGTGTGTCGGTGCAAAAGCTGGAAAACGCGGTGGAATTTTACGGGGCGATTTCCAACAACAAATTGCATGGCCTGTCGATCAAAGTGGAAACCGATCAGGTGCATTTGCCGCCGGTAGTGGATGGCTTCGCCAGTGAGGGGATCATTCAATTCTTCTTTGAAGACACTTCGGACGACAAAGGCTTTAACATCTATATTCTGGATGAGTCGAACCGGGTTGAGGTTTATCACCATTGTGAAGGCAGTAAAGAGGAACTGGTGCGCGATGTCAGCCGTTTCTACTCTTCCTCGCACGATCGTTTCACTTACGGTTCCAGTTTTATCAACTTCAATTTGCCGCAGTTCTACCAGATAGTGCAGCTTGATGGACGCACTCAGGTGATTCCATTCCGCAGTAACGTGTTGTCGAGCCTGTGTGTTCCGCTGGCCGCCGGCGCGGCTCAGCCGCTGAAACAGCAGTTCCAGCTGCACTGACATCACAGGGGCTCAGTTAACTGAGCCCCTGTGAGTGCGGCTATTTTCAGGCAAATTTCACTTCTTCGCCGGCCTGTGCGCTGGCGGCTTCGCTTAGCAACGGATAAAACGCACGATCGCTGCGATCGCAAAGCCACACGCCATCACGGTAATTAAAGTGATAGCCGCCGGTCTTGGTTGCCAGCCAAACCTGATGCAGTGGCTCCTGGCGATTGATGACAATTTTTGTGCCATTTTCGAAGCTTAACGTCATTACGCCGCCGTTGGTTTCGTAATCGATATCCGCATCGCCGTCAAAATCGTCCAGTGTCTCTTCAATATTAAGCATCAGTTGGTCAGCCAACTGGTGAAACTCACTGTCGTTCATATTCAATTCCTATTGCTTTTCATGATCCACCTGCGATTATAGAGACCTTGGACGCATGAATTACAGGCATTAATGCAAATGAAAAAACAACTACGCTATGCGCTGATGGCAGTTCTGCTTGCCGGGCTCTCCGGCTGTGGTCTGAAAGGCCCGCTGTACTTCCCGCCGGCCGATCCGGCCAGCACTAAGAAACCGGCTACTCAGGTTCAGACCGGCGAACAGGTACAGAAAAATCAGCAGGAACTTTCCAGCTCTCAGCAAAAACCGTCGATGAGCGCTCAGTAACACCCTATTTGCGGCGGCACAGGCCACCGCAAACCAAGACGGATAGCGGAGTATGATATGCAGTTCTCCAAAATGCACGGTCTGGGCAACGACTTTATGGTGGTCGATGCCGTTACACAGAATGTCTATTTTTCACCCGAGCTGATCCGCCGTTTGGCCGATCGGCATCTGGGCGTTGGCTTTGACCAGCTGCTGGTGGTAGAACCGCCTTACGATCCGGAACTGGATTTCCACTACCGCATTTTTAACGCCGACGGCAGTGAAGTGGCGCAGTGCGGCAACGGCGCTCGCTGTTTTGCCCGCTTTGTGCGGCTGAAAGGGCTGACCAACAAGCGCGATATTCGCGTGAGCACCCAGACCGGGCGTATGGTGCTGAGTGTCACCGATGACGATTTGGTATGTGTGAACATGGGTGAGCCGAACTTCGATCCGCAGGCGGTGCCCTTTCGCGCGACCAAAGAAGAAAAGACTTACATTATGCGCGCGGCGGAACATACGGTGCTGTGCGGCGTGGTGTCGATGGGCAACCCGCATTGTGTTTTACAGGTGGATGATGTAAAAACCGCCAAGGTGGAATTGCTCGGGCCGGTGTTGGAAGGGCATGAGCGCTTCCCTGAGCGAGCCAATATTGGTTTTATGCAAATTGTCAGCCGTGAGCACATCAAATTGCGCGTGTATGAGCGCGGTGCCGGCGAAACCCAGGCCTGTGGAAGCGGTGCCTGCGCGGCAGTGGCAGTGGGGATCCAACAGGAATTGCTGTCAGAAGAGGTGCATGTAGAACTGCCGGGCGGCAGCCTGCATATTCGCTGGAAAGGACCGGGTAGTCCGCTGTTTATGACCGGTCCGGCAACCCATGTATATGACGGATTTATTCATCTATGAAGAGTGTTGAGGACCAGGCTGTCGCAGGCATCGAGCTTGACGACGACACCGTGATGCAGTTTCTGCTGCAAAACCCGGATTTCTTTATCCGCAATGCGCGGTTGGTGGAACAGATGCGCGTTCCCCATCCCGTTCGCGGTACCGTGTCGCTGGTCGAGTGGCATCTGGCCCGCCAGCGTAACCATATCAACCGGCTGGAAGAAGAAATCACCCTGCTGATGGAGCAGGCCAGCGCCAACGAAACGCTGTTTGCCAGCTTGCTGAATTTGCAGGCTAATCTGGCCACCGCCGACAGCCTGCAGGATATGCTTAATCGCCTGCAGCGTTGGGCGCGGGGTTTCGGTTTGGCCGGTGCCAATATTCGCCTGTTTTCTGAAAGCTGGAAAATCGGTGCGCCTTCCGATTTCACTCACCTTGCCCTGACGCGTTCGTCGTTCGAACCGCTGCGCATTCAGCGCCTGGGTGACCAACAGCATTTCCTCGGCAGCCTGAATGGCCCTGAGCTGCTGTTGCTGCTGCCCCAGGCCAAGTTGGTCGGTTCGGTAGCGCTGTCGATGCTGGGTGAAGACGGCGAACTGGGCATGGTGATTTTCAGCAGCCGCGATACACAACACTACCAGCAGGGTATGGGTACGGTGATGCTCAATCAACTGGCGCGTATGCTACCGGAACTGCTGGAACGCTGGGTCGAACGCGCATGACTCCGCTGGCGGCCAGCCTGCAACAGCCGGTGGACGCTTTTTTGCGCTATCTGAAGGTCGAGCGCCAGCTCAGCCCGCTCACCCAGCTGAGTTATTCGCGTCAACTGCAGGCGCTGCTGGCGCTGGCGCAGGACATTGGCGTTACGGAGTGGCCGCTGCTGGACGCTGCCAAAGTCCGTCAGCTTGCGGCACGCAGCAAACGTGCCGGATTACAGTCTTCCAGCCTCGCACTGCGCCTGTCGGCATTACGCAGTTTTCTCGACTGGCAGGTCAGCCAGGGTATGCTGATTGCCAACCCCGCCAAAGGGATCCGAACGCCAAGTAGCGGCCGTCATCTGCCGAAGAACATCGACGTCGATGAAATGAATCAGCTGCTGAATATCGATCTTAACGATCCGTTGGCGGTGCGCGATCGCGCCATGCTTGAAGTCATGTACGGTGCCGGGCTGCGTCTTTCGGAATTGGTGGGGCTCGATTGCCGCCATGTCGATCTGGCCGCCGGTGAAATCTGGGTGTTGGGGAAGGGCAGCAAGGAACGCAAGCTGCCGGTGGGCCGCACTGCAGTGACCTGGCTTGAACATTGGCTGGCGATGCGCGATTTGTTCGGGCCATCAGACGATGCCATGTTCCTGTCTAATCAGGGCAAGCGCATCTCGACCCGCAACGTGCAAAAGCGTTTTGCCGAGTGGGGCGTCAAACAGGGCGTTAACAGCCATATCCATCCGCACAAGCTACGCCACTCATTTGCCACCCATATGCTGGAATCGAGCGGCGATCTGCGTGCGGTGCAGGAGCTGCTCGGTCACGCCAATCTGACCACCACCCAAATCTACACCCACCTCGACTTTCAACATCTGGCGAACGTGTACGATGCTGCGCATCCACGCGCCAAACGGGGGAAATCCTGATGCATTTTTATCGTCCGTTACGACCGCTGGCAGCGCTGACTTTTGATCTGGACGACACGTTGTATGACAATCGGCCGGTGATCAAGCAGACCGAGCTGCAGTCGGTGGCCTTTTTGCAGAACTACCATCCTGGGCTGAACCACTTCCAGTCGGCAGATTTTCATCGCCTGCGCCAGGAACTGCGTGAGCAGGATCCGGAAATTTATCATGATGTCACCCAGTGGCGCTGGCGTGCTATCCATTTGGCGCTGAGCCGTCAGGGGCTGCGTGATGCCGAAGCCGCCGACGGTGCCGATGCGGCGATGCAGAACTTCGCGCTGTGGCGCAGTCGCATCGAGGTGCCGGACGCGACCCATACCACCCTGAAAGCACTGGGTGAACGTTTCCCGCTGGTGGCGATCACCAACGGCAATGCCGATCCAGCACTGTGCGGGCTGGATGGTTACTTCCAGTTTGTGCTGCGCTCCGGGCCAGATGGCCGCGCCAAGCCCTATCAGGACATGTATCAACTGGCCGCCGAGCGGTTGGGGGTAGCCCCTGAACGGATCCTTCACGTGGGTGATGATTTGACCACCGACGTCGCCGGGGCATTGCGTTCCGGCCTGCAGGCCTGTTGGATCAACGACCGCCAGCGCAGCCTGATGCAGGCCGCCGACAGCCGTCTGTTGCCACATATTGAGCTCACTCAGTTGGCATCGCTGACAGCATTGTTATAACCCCTTCATACTTGAAGCCGCAGCTGTGTTGGCTACGTGTACTCACCCCAGTCACTTACTTGAGTAAGCTCCTGGGGACTCACACACTTGCCGCCTTGCTGCAACTTCAATTATTTCGGGTATAATCCCAAATTGACTCTGTATAAATTCACAGTGGAATCGCATTTTTGACGCGCTTTCCCTTACCAATTAATGGTGCCTATGGACGTTTCCGATCTGCTCGACAGCCTGAATGAAAAACAACGCGAAGCCGTGGCGGCGCCACGTGGCAACCTGTTGGTACTGGCCGGCGCGGGCAGCGGTAAAACCCGGGTGCTGGTGCATCGCATCGCCTGGCTGCTGGCGGTAGAGAACTGCTCGCCGTATTCCATTATGGCGGTGACCTTTACCAACAAGGCGGCGGCGGAAATGCGCCACCGTATCGAACACTTGATTGGCACCAGCCAGGGCGGCATGTGGATTGGTACCTTCCACGGCCTGGCTCATCGGCTACTGCGCGCTCATCATTTGGATGCCAACTTGCCGCAAGATTTCCAAATTCTCGACAGCGACGACCAGTTCCGCCTGCTCAAGCGTATCGTCAAAGCGTTGAATATCGACGAAAAGCAATGGCCGCCGCGACAGGCAATGTGGTACATCAACGGCAAAAAAGATGAAGGCCTACGTCCGCAGCACGTTGAAACCTATAACAATCCGGTGGAGGCGACCTGGCTGCGTATCTACCAGGCCTATCAGGAAGCCTGTGATCGTGCCGGGCTGGTGGACTTTGCCGAACTGTTGCTGCGTGCGCACGAACTGTGGCTTAACAAGCCGCATATCCTCAATCATTACCGTGAACGTTTCACCAACGTGCTGGTGGACGAGTTTCAGGACACCAACAGCATTCAGTACGCCTGGATCCGCCTGCTGGCCGGCAATAACAGCAATGTGATGATCGTCGGTGACGATGACCAGTCGATCTACGGCTGGCGTGGCGCTCAGGTGGAGAATATCCAACGCTTCCTGAAGGATTTCCCCGGTGCGCAAAGCGTACTTCTGGAACAGAACTACCGTTCGACCAGCAATATCCTGAAATCGGCCAATACCCTGATCGCCAACAACGGCGGGCGCATGGGTAAAAACCTGTGGACTGAAGGCGGCGAAGGCGAGCCGATATCAGTCTACTGTGCCTTCAACGAACTGGATGAATCGCGCTTCGTGGTAGGCCGCATCAAAGCCTGGCAGGAAAACGGCGGTGCGCTGAATGACTGTGCCATCCTCTATCGCAGCAACGCCCAGTCACGGGTGCTGGAAGAGGCGCTGCTGCAAACGGCGATGCCATACCGTATTTACGGCGGGCAACGTTTCTTCGAGCGTCAGGAGATCAAGGATGCTCTGGCCTACCTGCGGCTGATCGCCAACCGCAACGATGACGCAGCGTTCGAACGCGTGGTGAATACGCCGACGCGCGGCATTGGCGACCGGACGCTGGACGAGGTGCGTCGTACGGCGCGCGATCGTCAATTGACCCTGTGGCAGGCCACTCGCGCACTGTTGCAGGACAAGGTGCTGGCCGGGCGTGCGGCATCTGCGCTGCAACGCTTTACCGAACTGGTGGACTCACTGGCGCACGAAACCGCCGATATGCCGCTGCACGTCCAGACCGATCGGGTGATCCGCGACTCGGGGCTGTTCATCATGTATGAGCAGGAGAAGGGCGAAAAAGGTCAGGCGCGTATCGAAAACCTTGAAGAACTGGTGACGGCAACGCGTCAGTACAGCTATCAGGATGAAGATCAGGATCTGATGCCGCTGCAGGCGTTTTTGTCACATGCCGCGCTGGAAGCGGGCGAGGGGCAGGCTGATGCTTATCAGGACGCGGTGCAGTTAATGACCCTGCACTCGGCGAAGGGGCTGGAGTTCCCGCAGGTGTTTATTGTCGGCATGGAAGAGGGGATGTTCCCGAGCCAGATGTCGCTGGACGAAGGCGGCAGGCTGGAAGAAGAGCGCCGCCTGGCCTACGTCGGGCTGACGCGCGCCATGCAGAAACTGACGCTGACCTATGCCGAAACCCGTCGTCTGTACGGCAAAGAGGTTTATCACCGGCCTTCACGTTTCATCGGTGAACTGCCGGAAGAGTGCGTGGAAGAAGTACGTTTGCGCGCCAGTGTCTCACGGCCGGCGAATCACCGCCGCATGGGCACGCCGATCAGTGAAAACGACACCGGTTACAAGCTGGGCCAGCGCGTGCGGCATCCCAAGTTTGGTGAAGGGACCATCGTCAATCTGGAAGGCAGCGGTGAACACAGCCGGCTGCAGATTGCTTTCCCGGGCGAAGGCATCAAGTGGCTGGTGGCCGCTTACGCCCGCCTGGAGGCGGTGTAACAAACAGAGCCGAACGTTTGCGGATAACAGCGCTGCAACTATACCCTATGGATTTCAAGTTGCAGCTAGGCGACCAGTTCGTTCATCCCCAGGAGCTTACTCGGGTAAGCGACTGGGGTGAATGAACGCAGTCAACAACGCTGTGGCTTGAAAGACGACGGGTTATAGTGGTCGCCAATTTGCGCGGTGGCGTACCAACGCATCACTGCTTCGGTACCTTCTGCCCCTTCCTGCGGTGCCCACGGCATGCAGTCTTCTTCCGACAGCGCCTGGTAAGGCCCTTGTTTCACTTCGAAAATCACGCCACCCGGATCAACCGACAGCACGGCATGCCAGGTAAACGCCGGCATCTCCAGCACTTTGGTTTCTTCACCGAGCAGGGTGCGCTGGGTGACGACGCCGTCCTCGTTAAACTGCAGCACCACAAAGCGGCCGCGCAGCGGTGTCAGCAGCTCCCAGGTTTGCGGATGGCGGTGGGGGCGGATATAGGTGCCGGGTTCCATGGCAATCGCCAGGCGCTGTACCGGGTCGCTCAACTCTTCGTGTAACGTACGGTGCGCGCGCAGGCGTGCCACTGTTGCGGCCTGTTCACTCATGCTGGTCAGGTCGTGGGCAGTAATTTGTTTCATCGGTAAAGTCCGCAAGCTTATCGTGGCCTAATCTTAGCAACATTCTCGGGCGTGGTCAGAGATCGTCGCAGCTTTTTCGTTACCCTTTATCGCAGATTTTGCTGATTTTCCCCCATCGGTTTTAGCGATGAATTGTTGCGCAATTATCGCGCCTAACCGGTTGACAGGCTTTTTCTTCTCGGCGTAACATGCGCGCACTATTATCAATGAGGACATACGCCTTGGACACACCCAGTAGATACTGGCTCACTGACCTGGACAACAACAGGTGCAACTTCTAAGGCTATCCCATTGAGCTGATAGCCTTCGTGGTTGTCGGCGACCTCTTCAGTGTCGCTATGAGTCAGATCCTTCATGGTCTGAAACAAGCTGGTGATACAACATCCCCCTGTTTCTGTGCTTCCACGCGTTGTTTACCCCTGTCAACCCAAGGGAGTTTTAGCAGATGCTGAGCGCGTTTAAATTAGATAACAGCCGCCTGTCCCGTCTGGAGTTGGATGACTCCGATGACCTCACTACGTCACTGTGGGTTGACCTGGTTGAGCCGGAAGAAGGCGAACGTGAGCGCGTGCAAAACGAGCTGGGTCAAAGCCTGGCGACACGCCCGGAGCTGGATGACATCGAAGCCTCGGCGCGTTTCTTCGAAGATGAAGACGGTCTGCATATTCACTCCTTCTTCTATTTTGAAGATGCGGAAGACCATGCCGGCAACTCCACCGTGGCTTTCACTATTCGCGATGGTCGCCTGTATACCCTGCGTGAGCGCGAACTGCCGGCATTTCGTCTGTATCGCATGCGCGCCCGTAATCTGAAGATGGTTGACGGCAACGCCTACGAGCTGTTGCTGGATTTGTTCGAAACCAAGATTGAGCAGTTGGCGGACGAGATCGAAAACGTCTACAGCGATCTGGAAAAGCTCAGCCGGGTGATCATGGAAGGCCATCAGGGCGATGAATACGACGAGGCGCTGTCGACGCTGGCCGAGCTGGAAGATATCGGCTGGAAAGTCCGTTTGTGCCTGATGGATACCCAACGGGCGCTGAACTTCCTGGTGCGTAAGGCACGTTTGCCGACGGGCCAACTCGAACAGGCGCGTGAAGTGCTGCGCGACATCGAATCCCTGTTGCCGCACAACGAATCCCTGTTCCAGAAGGTCAACTTCCTGATGCAGGCGGCGATGGGCTTTATCAACATCGAGCAGAACCGCATCATCAAGATCTTCTCGGTGGTTTCGGTGGTGTTCCTGCCGCCAACGCTGGTGGCCTCGAGCTACGGGATGAACTTTGAGTTTATGCCGGAGCTGAAATGGTCGTTCGGTTATCCTGGCGCTATCAGCCTGATGATCCTGGCGGGGCTGGCCCCCTATTTGTACTTCAAACGCAAAAACTGGCTTTAAACGAAACGCGCTTTGCCAACTTGAGCTTGGGCAGTGCTCGCCCTCCTCACATACTGCGTGTATGCTCCGGGGCCTGCGCACTGTCCGCACTCAATTTGACTGTGCGCGCTACGTTTAAAGAATCAGGGTTCATTATCCCTTAGCTTGCTAAATAGGGGTACAATGTCGCCTCGTCTCATCAGTCCGTAAGGCGTGAGTTTTGATGGAGAAATTGCCCCGCTGGTCTCAATGGTTGCTCCTGCTGCTGGTTTCGCTGGCGTTAGGTTTTGGCCTGCAAACCCTCCATATTCCCGCTGCGCTGTTGCTGGGGCCGATGATTGTCGGCGTAGCCATGGGGCTGTTGGGGGCCTCGGTTCGCATCCCTGGCTACCTGTTTATCGCCGCACAGGCGGTGCTGGGCTGCATGATCGCACAAAGCCTCTCTCCCGCTATTCTCACGCCGTTACTCGACGACTGGCCGTTGGTGCTGCTGGTGCTGATCGCCACGCTGCTGGCCAGTGGCATTTCCGGCTGGTGTCTGGTGCGTTTTAGCAGCCTGCCTGGGCCGACCGGTGCCTGGGGCTCATCGCCTGGCGGAGCGTCGGCGATGGTGGCAATGGCCGGGGATTTTGGCGCGGATGTTCGACTGGTGGCCTTTATGCAGTATTTGCGGGTGCTGTTTGTTGCGACCGCAGCAGCTATGGTGGCCCGCATTGGGCTGGGTGATGAGGCGGGGCACGGTAGTGCGGCGCTGGAGTGGTTTCCGTCGCTGGACTGGCGTTTCCCGGCAACGTTGGGTGTGGCCATTGTCGGTGCCTGGCTAGGGCCACGGTTGCGTATTCCTTCCGGTGCACTGTTGTTGCCGATGATCATCGGTGCGGCACTGCATTCCAGCGGTACCATGGAGTTACAAGTGCCAGAATGGTTGTTGGCGTTAGCCTACACGCTGATTGGCTGGAGCGTTGGGCTGCGTTTTACCCGGCCGATATTTTTGCTGGCATTGCGGACCCTGCCGCAGATGGTGGTGTCGATCGCTGCGCTGATGCTGTTTTGTGGCCTGCTGGCGTGGATGCTGACGCACTTTCTGCCGGTAGATTTGATGACTGCCTATCTGGCTACCAGCCCCGGTGGGCTGGATACCGTGGCGATTATTGCGGCGGGAAGCAGGGTCGACATGTCTTTTGTGATGGCAATGCAGACGCTGCGTTTATTCACCATTCTGCTTACAGGGCCAGCGATGGCGCGGTTTATCTCCAACCACGCAACGCCGGCCTCAACTTGACGCTGAAATCAACGCAGTTTGCGCTGGGTGTAGAGCGCGTCGAGAATAAACAGCAGCAGCGCCGCCCAGATAAAGCCGAAGGTCACCAGCTTGTCCTGACCGACGGTTTCACCGTAGAAGGTGACGGCCAGCAGGAACATCAGCGTGGGGCCGAGGTACTGGAAGAAGCCGAGTGTCGACAGGCGCAGGCGGGTGGCTGCGGCGGTAAAGAACAGCAGCGGTACGGTGGTGACGATGCCGGCTGCCACCAGCATCAGGTTCAGCGACCAAGGGTTGGCGCCGAGGTGGCTGGTCGGGCTGTCGGCGAACAGGAAAAGATACGCCGCCGCGACCGGCAGCAGCCACAGGGTTTCTATCAGCATGCCGGTTTGCGCGTCGATGGCGATCTTCTTGCGCAGCAGACCGTAGAACGCAAAGCTAAATGCCAGCCCCAGGCCGATAATCGGCAGCGAACCGAATTGCCACAGCTGAATCAACACGCCGGCGAATGCCAGTATCACCGCCAGCCATTGCATACGACGGAAGCGTTCGCCCAGGAACAACATCCCCAGCAGCACATTTACCAGCGGATTAATGAAATAACCCAGGCTGGCTTCCAGCATATGATGGTTATTCACCGCCCAGATAAACAGCAGCCAGTTACCACCGATCAGCAGCGCGGTCACCGCCAGCAATAATAGCCGTTTGTGGTCTTGGCAGGCAGCCCGCACCTGTGGCCAGTTACGTCCGAGAGTAATCAGTGCCAGCATAAAGAAGAACGACCAAATCACCCGATGGGTGAGGATCTCGTCAGCAGGCACCTGCTGGATCAGCTTGAAATAGGCCGGGGCGATACCCCAAATAAAATAGGCGGCCAGAGCAAAGAAGATGCCCTGTCGTGTTTGCTTTGCGTCCATGACGTTACTCGGATGGGAAAAACGGAGATGCGGTGAGTGTACTGAAGACGCTCACCGCACACAATCACCCGACCAGATAGGTGGCAGTGGCGCTGGCGATATGCAGGCCATCGTGGTTATGCAGTTCGACGCGGGCGACCGCGACTTTGTTGCCGCTGCGCAATACGTTGGCGGCAGCGACGAAATGCTCGCCACGGCCAGGGCGCAGATAGTCAACGCGCAGATCGATGGTTCCCATGCGGGAAAGGCGAGTGGCGACTTCTTCTTCGATCAACGGATCCAGACGCATCAGTACGCTACCGGCACATGCTAAACCCGCCGCAACGTCCAGCACCGAAGCAATCACCCCGCCGTGCAGAATTTTCTGGGCGGCATTGCCCACCAGTTTGGGTTGGTTGGTGAAACTCAGCTCCACGTAGTCGTCGTCAAAGCGGCGTAGTTCCAGGCCCAGCTCGCGGTTAAACGGCATGTGATAAACAAAGATTTCGCCAATTTTCTGGCGGGCAGCTTCAAGAGTCAGTGGTGTGGTAGACATAAATACCCATTCTTTTCTGTGTAGTAGGGGAAGCTAACTGGTCAGTCCAGGTTAACTGTTTGTTGATATTATGCCTATATTTTGTTGCTTTCCAGACTAATCCAATAAATACACGCCGCACTGCTGTAAAACTCCCTTTGCGTGTAAAATGGCCTGTTTTTATTTCAGCGTTTGTCATTTCATGTTGGGGTGAGGAAGGTTATGCGCATTTTGACCGGGGTCGTTTTGGCCACGCTGGCGGCGGCTCCGCTGGTACAGGCAGAAGAAGCCAAAGAGCAGCAAATTCATGATAAGCCGGCGGTGCGGGGCAGCATTATTGCCAATATGCTGCAGGATCACGACAACCCATTCACGCTGTATCCGTACGACACCAACTATGTGCTGTATACCGATACCAGCAATATCAACAAAGAAGCCATCAAGTCCTATAACTGGGCTGATAATGCTCGCAAGGATGAGGTGAAATACCAGCTCAGCCTGGCGTTCCCGCTATGGCGTGGCATTCTGGGCGACAACTCGGTGCTGGGTGCGTCTTATACACAGCGCTCCTGGTGGCAGCTTTCCAACCACAGTGAGTCATCACCGTTCCGTGAGACCAACTACGAACCGCAGGTGTTCCTGGGGTGGGCGACCGATTACAGCTTCGCCGGCTGGACACTGCGTGACGTTGAAGTGGGCTTGAATCACCAGTCCAACGGGCGCTCGGATCCCACTTCCCGCAGTTGGAACCGCGGTTATGCCCGCTTTATGGCGCAAAACGGCAACTGGCAGGTGGATCTCAAACCCTGGTTCCGCTTCGCAGAGAGCGACAGCAGCGACGATAACCCGGATATCACCAAATACATGGGCTATTACCGTCTGAAAGTCGGTTACGCTTGGGGTGAAAGTGTGTTCAGTGTCGACAGTCACTACAACTGGAACAGCGGCTACGGCGGTGCGGAATTAGGCTGGAGCTACCCGATCAGCAAACACGTGCGTTTCTATACCCAGGTGTTCAGCGGTTACGGCGAATCCTTGATTGATTACAACTTCCGGCAGACACGGGTTGGCGTTGGTGTCATGCTTAACGATATTATGTAATCATACCCTGCGTACTTGAAGCTGCTGCTGTGTTGGCTGCGTACACTCACCCCGGTTACTTGGTTGGCCAAGCTCCCGGGGGTTCACGTACTTGCCGCCTTGCCGCAGCTCCAATTACTTTGGGTATATAGTTCAAAGTGGGGAAGGGTGTGTCAACCGCAGCAGTGATAAACAAAGAGTTGCTGGCAGAGCAGGTATTACGCGATACCTTCGGCTACCAGCAATTCCGACCGGGTCAACAAACGATTATCAACACGGCGATCGGCGGGCAGGATTGCCTGGTGGTAATGCCGACCGGCGGCGGTAAATCGTTGTGCTACCAAATCCCGGCGCTGGTGATGGATGGCCTGACGCTAGTGGTTTCCCCGTTGATCTCATTGATGAAAGATCAGGTCGATCAGTTGCTGGCCTATGGCGTCTCCGCTGCCTGCTATAACTCGACCCAGACGCGCGAACAACAGCTTGAGGTCATGGCGGGTTGTCGCAGCGGCCAGATCAAAATGCTTTATATCGCCCCCGAGCGGCTGATGATGGACAGTTTCCTCGACCAGCTCGGCGGTAACCCACCTGCCTTGTTGGCGGTAGACGAAGCGCACTGTATTTCTCAATGGGGTCACGATTTCCGTCCTGAATACCGCGCATTGGGGCTGTTAAAACAACGTTTCCCTGATATGCCGGTGATCGCGCTGACCGCAACCGCAGATGAATCGACCCGGGGTGACATAGTCCGTCTGCTGGCACTGCAGGAGCCGCTGGTGCAGGTCAGCAGCTTTGACCGGCCAAACATCCGCTATACGCTGGTGGAGAAATTCAAGCCGCTCGACCAATTGTGGCGATTTGTGCAGGACCAGCGTGGCAAAAGCGGCATCATTTACTGCAACAGCCGCGCCAAGGTAGAAGACACCACTGCACGTCTGCAAAGCCGTGGGCTGAGTGTGGGTGCCTATCATGCCGGATTGGACAACGATCGCCGTGCGCAGGTGCAGGAAGCGTTCCAGCGCGACGATTTACAGGTGGTAGTCGCCACCGTCGCCTTCGGCATGGGCATTAACAAACCCAACGTGCGCTTTGTGGTGCACTTTGATATTCCACGCAATATCGAATCTTATTATCAGGAAACCGGCCGCGCCGGCCGCGACGGTTTACCGGCCGAGGCGATCCTGCTGTATGACCCGGCCGATATGGCCTGGCTGCGTCGCTGTCTGGAGGAAAAACCTGCCGGGCAGCAACTGGATATTGAGCGTCACAAGTTGAATGCCATGGGGGCTTTCGCCGAAGCGCAAACTTGCCGCCGGTTGGTGTTGCTCAACTATTTTGGCGAAGGTAAACACCAGAACTGCGGCAACTGCGATATCTGCCTGGATCCCCCCAAGCGTTACGATGGGCTGGAAGATGCGCGCAAGGCTTTGTCCTGTGTGTATCGCGTCGGCCAGCGTTTCGGGTTGGGATACATTGTCGAGGTACTGCGCGGTTCCAATAATCAGCGTATCCGCGAATACGGACACGAGAAACTGCCGGTGTACGGCATTGGTCGCGAGCAGACCACCGAACACTGGACCAGCGTGCTGCGTCAGTTGATCCACCTGGGCTTTATCACCCAGAACATTGCCATGCACTCGGCGCTGCAACTGACCGAGGCCGCGCGCCCGGTGTTGCGGGGTGAGCTGGAACTGCAACTGGCGGTACCGCGCATCCAGAGCCTGAAGGCCCGCAGCAGCAGTAACCAAAAGTCCTACGGCGGCAATTACGATCGCAAACTGTTCGCCAAATTGCGCAAGTTGCGAAAATCGATTGCCGACGAAGAAAATATCCCGCCTTATGTGGTATTTAACGATGCCACCCTGTTGGAAATGGCGGAGCAGATGCCTATCAAGGCTGGCGACCTGTTAAGTGTTAACGGTGTCGGGCAGCGCAAACTGGAGCGTTTTGGCGCGCCGTTTATGGCGATGATCCGCGATCACCTCGATAATGACGAAGATTAAGGGCGATAAATCATGCTGATGCTGTTTCTGACCGTGGCACTGGTGCACCTGATTGCACTGATGAGCCCAGGGCCGGACTTCTTTTTTGTTTCACAAACCGCCGCCAGTCGCTCGCGGCGTGAGGCGATGATGGGCGTACTGGGCATTTCATTGGGCATCGTGGTGTGGGCGGGCGTAGCCTTGATGGGCCTGCACCTGATCCTGCAAAAAATGGCCTGGCTGCATCAAATTATCATGGTTGGCGGTGGGATTTACCTATGCTGGATGGGTTGGCAACTGTTGCGCTCCGCCCGTTCTCAAAATGCCCAGTCGGTGCCTGCGGCGGAGGTGAAAGTGGCCTTGCCGAAGCCTGGGCGCAGTTTTATCCGTGGTTTTCTGACCAACTTGTCCAACCCGAAAGCGGTTATCTATTTCGGCAGCGTATTTTCACTGTTTGTAGGGGATGACGTCGGTGCCGGTGCCCGCTGGGGCTTGTTCTTGCTGATCGTCGCTGAGACTTTTGTCTGGTTCAGCCTGGTGGCGGTGGTGTTTGCATTGCCGACCATGCGCCGCGGTTATCAACGGCTGGCCAAGTGGATTGACGGGCTGGCGGGTGTGCTATTCACCGGTTTCGGCTTGCATCTGATCTTTACCCGTTAGGCTATTTTACTTGCCAGGTTGTACCCGGGCAGTGCGCAGACTCCTCACGTACTTTATGTATGCTCCGGGTCCTGAGCGCTGGCCGCGTCCAACCTATCTGCGACAATAACGCCTAAACTCGAATTTTCAGGCTTTTCTGGCCGTAGCCAGCAGCCCGGCCACCAGAATAAACAGTGAACCGAAAATACGGTTCAACAACTGCATCTGACGAGGCGTCTTCAGCCAACCGGCAATGCGGGTGGCCAGCGTGGCGTAGCCAATCATGACAAAAATATCCACTACCACGGTGGTGACACCGAGCACCAGATACTGCTCGGCTTGCGGTTGGTTGGGCAAAATAAACTGTGGGAACAGTGCGGCCAGAAACACGATGCTTTTCGGGTTGGTCAGATTCACCAGCACAGCACGGCGGAACAGACGGCGACGCGGCATAGTACCTGCCAGCGTATGCAAGTCCAGCGAACCTGCAGCGCGCCACTGTTGAATGCCAAGCCAGACCAGATAGGCGGCGCCGAACCACTTCAGCATTTCAAACGCCAGCAGTGACTGCGATACCAGCGCACCCAGACCAATACCCACCAGTACGATATGCAGGCTCAGCCCAACCTGCAGGCCGGCAATGGACGCCGCTGCGCCACGATAACCGTGGCTGATACCGGTGCTCATGGTGTTGATTGCTCCTGAACCGGGTGACAGGCTGAGGATAAGAGTTGTCAGCAGATAGGTTAACCACCAGTCCAAGGTCATTGCAGTACTCCCTGAAAGCGCCAATTTGTGCCAAAATGATGCGGTTTTTGTAAGAATTGAATCACAATACGCTAGTATTATTTCTTGTGCCAGAGGTCACATTTTTGCCACTGGTAGCTCAGGGAAAAGCACTTGATGACGTCGTTTACTCTCAGCACTGATGATTGGTTAACGCGTGAAAAGCAGTTTGCTGCTTTCGCCACGGGACCGCTGCTGGACTTTTGGCGGCAGCGTGAGGAGGGTGAGTTCAGCGGGGTCGGCGGCGTCCCCATCCGTTTTGTGCGTTTCAGTTCCCCTCGCCATCAGCGGGTGGTGGTGGTAAGTCCCGGTCGTATCGAAAGTTATATTAAATACCCCGAGATTGCCTACGATCTGTTCCATTGCGGCTATGACGTGATGATTTTGGATCATCGCGGGCAAGGCCGTTCCGGCCGTTTGCTGGCTGATAAGCACCGCGGTCATGTGATAAACTTTGCCGATTACGTCGACGACTTTGCCCAGTTTTATCAGCAGGAAGTGGTGCCACTGGGTTACCGGCAACACTTTGCGTTGGCTCACTCGATGGGCGGTGCGATCCTGGCGCAGTTTCTGGCCTGCCAGCCACAAGCATTTGACGCTGCTGCGTTCTGTGCACCGATGTTCGGCATTTATTTGCCGATGCCAGGCTGGATGGCCAACCGCATTCTGAACTGGACGGAGAAGCACCCGAGGGTGCGCGATTACTATGCGATAGGGACCGGTCAGTGGCGACCGCTACCTTACGTGGTCAACGTGTTGACCCACAGCCGTGAGCGCTACCGTCGCTGTTTGCGTTATTACGCCGATTATCCCGAGTTGCAGGTGGGAGGGCCAACCTACCACTGGGTACGGGAAAGCCTGCAGGCCGGACGAGAGATCATCGCCCAAGCGGCTAAAATCACCACGCCGCTATTATTATTGCAGGCCGGTGAGGATCGGGTGGTCGACAACCGTTCTCATCAGGCTTTTTGTCAGGCATTGTCAGAAGCGGGACATCCCTGTGAAGGGGGAAAACCGCAGGTTATCGAAGGCGCACGGCATGAGATCCTGTTTGAGCGGGACGCGATGCGCGCCGAAGCACTGAGCGCAATCCTGCGTTTCTTTGCTCAACACTTAGGCGGTACCCCTACCGCCGACTACACCATTAGAGGTTAGAAATTACCGCTATGTATCACGTCGTCGCTTCCGATTTAGATGGCACGCTGCTGTCACCCGACCACACCCTGTCACCTTACGCCAAAGAGACACTGAAGCTGTTGACCCAGCGTGGCGTACATTTTGTCTTTGCTACCGGCCGTCATCACATCGACGTTGCGCAGATCCGCGATAACCTCGAGATCAGCGCCTTTATGATCACCTCCAACGGCGCTCGCGTGCATAACACTGACGGTGAGTTGATTTTCAGCCACAACCTGGCCGAAGACATTGCCCGCGATCTCTACGGTATGCTGCATAACGATCCGGACATCACCACCAACGTCTACCGCAACGACGACTGGTACATCAACCGCGAAAGCCCTGAACAGAAAGAGTTTTTCCAGGAATCGATTTTCCAGTACCAGTTGTTCGAACCGGGCCTGTTGGAAACCGACGGCGTGTGCAAGGTGTACTTCACCTGTGACGATCATGAAAAGCTGTTGCCGCTGGAAGATGCCATCAATGCGCGTTGGGGAGATCGGGTTAACGTCAGTTTCTCGTTCCCAACTTGTCTGGAAGTGATGGCCGGTGGTGTGTCAAAAGGCCATGCGCTGGAAGAAGTAGCCAAGATCATCGGCTATACGCTGAAAGAGAGCATTGCCTTCGGCGACGGCATGAATGACCTGGAAATGCTGTCGATGGCTGGCAAGGGTTGCATCATGCGCGACGCGCATCAGCGCCTGAAAGACAAGCTGCCGGAGCTGGAAGTGATTGGCTCCAATGTCGATGACGCGGTGCCGCATTATCTGCGCAAGATGTTCCTGGGTTGATATGAACAGGGCGCCTTGCGGCGCCCCGAACGGTATTACTTGTGCTGGTTCTGCTTTTGCAGGAATTGCACGCCCTTGTCAGGGAAATCGGTGAACACGCCGTCAACGCCTGCCTGATTGTAAATCACGTCATACAGCTGATTTACGTCGGTAACGTAGTCCGGCAGTGCGTCTGCACGGATGGTGAAGGGATGCACCGCCAGCTTGTTGGCATGGGCTTCTTTCACCATATCGGTCAGTACCACCTTGCCCGGTTTGGATTTCTCAGCCACCACCAGCATGTGGTAGTCCGGCCCAATGCCATCGGCATACTGGGCGATTTGTTTCATCGCACCCGGCTTGAACATCCAGTCATAGTCATATTCCACCCATTTGCCATCGGCCTTCTGCTCATAGGTTTCCTGCCATTTGTTATAGGCAATCAGTTGGACCAGCTTCAGATCCATGCCCATCTTCGGCTCTAGCTCGGTTTTAATCCGCTTCAACTCGTTGGCGTCGAAGCATTGCAGATAAACGTTGTCACCCTTGCCGGTATAACCGTACTGCTTCAGCACCGCCAGCACCTTGCTGGAAATATCCTTGCCTTCCTGCTTGTGGAACCATGGCGCTTTGATTTCCGGGTAAATACCGATGTTCTTGCCGGTTGAATGGTTCAGACCCTGCACAAACTCGATCTCTTCCTGGAAGGTATGGACGCGGAAATCGGATTTACCCATCGGGAAGCGGCCAGGGTAACCCTGCACTTTTTTACCGTTTTCAATCTCGAAGCCTTCGGTGAACTTCAGCGATTTGATTTCCGGCAAGGTAAAGTCGATGGCGTAATAGCGGCCGTCTTTGCGTGCGCGGTCCGGGAAACGTTCGGCTACGTCGGTGACGCGATCGAGATAGTGGTCATGCAACACCACCAGCTCGTTGTCCTTGGTCATCACCAGATCCTGCTCGAGGAAGTCTGCACCCTGCGCGTAGGCCATAGCCTTCGCCGGCAGCGTGTGTTCCGGCAGATAGCCGCTGGCGCCACGGTGGGCGATCACCACCTTGTCGGCAGCCTGTGCAGCGCTGACCATTGAGGTGGCCAGGATAATCCCTGTTAGCAGGGCTTTGACTTGAGTCCGCATATTGTTGTTCTCCATGTTGTAGGTGCCAGGTAATAAAAAGGCCGCAGCGCGGCCTTTAAATAATGCGAAAGTTGTATGACGCTTAACCGCGTTTGTTGGCAGCGATTTCCGCGTGGTGTTTTTTCTCGCTCAGCATGGTCAGCAACAACAGCACAACCGCACCGATGCTACCGCCAATCATCACCATAAAACCGCCGTCCCAACCGAAGTAGTCAACGGTGTAGCCGACGATGGCGCTGGCTGCAACAGAGCCGCCCAGGTAACCGAACAGACCGGTGAAGCCTGCGGCGGTGCCGGCGGCTTTCTTCGGCGCCAGTTCCAGTGCGTGCAGACCGATCAGCATCACCGGGCCGTAAATCAGGAAACCGATGGTGATCATACAGGCCATATCGATGCCAGGATTACCGACCGGGTTCAGCCAGTAAACGACGGTGGCAATGGTCACCAGCGTCATGAAGAACACACCGGTGGCACCACGGTTACCCTTGAACACCTTGTCCGACATCCAGCCGCACAGTAGGGTGCCCGGAATACCGGCATACTCGTACAGGAAGTAAGCCCATGAAGACTTGTCCAGCGCGAAGTGTTTCACTTCTTTCAGGTAGGTCGGTGACCAGTCCAGAATGCCGTAACGCAGCAGATAAACGAACACGTTGGCTACGGCGATGTACCACAGCAGTTTGTTCGGCAGGATGTACTGCATGAAGATCTGCTTGGCCGTCAGCTCTTCTTCCGCTTTCTCGCTGTAGTCGTCCGGGTAATCGTTTTTGTATTCTTCGATCGGCGGCAGGCCACAGGATTGCGGGGTATCACGCATCAGGGCGAAGGCGATCAGAGCAACCAGGATGGCGCCGAAGGCCGGCATATACAGCGCTGCATGCCAGTCGTTGAACCAGGCCATGCCCAGCAGGAACAGCAGTGGCGGCAAACCGCCACCCACGTTATGGGCGCAGTTCCAGACCGAAACGATGCTGCCGCGCTCTTTCTGCGACCACCAGTGCACCATGGTACGACCACATGGCGGCCAGCCCATCCCCTGGAACCAACCGCACAGGAACAGCAGCACGAACATGACCGCGATGCTCGAAGTCGCCCATGGCACGAAGCCCATGAACAGCATCACCGCAGCAGCCAGGATCAGGCCGGCGGGCAGGAACACGCGTGGGTTGGAGCGGTCAGAAACCGACCCCATGATGAATTTGGAAAAACCGTAGGCGATGGAAATACCGGACAGGGCGAAACCGAGGTCGCCGCGGCTGAAGCCCTGGTCGATCAGGTAAGGCATGGCCAGGGTGAAGTTCTTGCGCACCAGGTAGTAGGCGGCATAACCGAAGAAAATCCCCATAAAAATTTGCCAGCGCAATTTACGGTACAGCGGGTCGACTTTGTCGACCGGCACACGGGAAATGTGTGCTGCCGGCTTAAAAATACTCAACATGAGCGCCTCCGATGGCTTTATCTAGTTATCACATCAATATGATCTTTTACGTTCATTTGATGATTGAGCGGATATCGAATGTGGTGTTTTTTTGTTCCATAACGAGCGTCATCCTAGTCAAATCAGCCTGGTGTCGCTGTGATGAATGGCGCATTTGTTACACTTTTATGAAACACCGGCGGATTTTGAGCGATTCGTTAACGTTATGAAATAGAAAAACGCCTGAAAATCGTGATTATGATCACATTCATGGTTTTTTGTGGACATTTGGTTTTCGTTTTGAGTTCGTTATTGTTCCTTATCAAACAAAGCCCCCAATGAATGTGGCTCAATAGGTGAATAACTACAGATTCTGAGAGAGTCTCATGAGCAGCCATTCATCGGATAACGAAACGGATGTGATCATCATTGGCGGTGGTGCGACCGGTGCGGGCATTGCTCGTGACTGCGCGCGCCGAGGCCTGCGTTGTATACTGCTGGAGCGTCACGATATCGCTACCGGTGCCACTGGGCGCAACCACGGGCTGCTGCACAGTGGAGCACGCTATGCGGTGACCGACGGCGAGTCGGCGCGTGAATGCATAGAAGAAAACCAAATCCTCAAGCGCATTGCGTACCATTGCATCGAGCGTACCGATGGGCTGTTTATTACGCTGCCGCAGGATTCTCTGGCCTACCAACAACAGTTTATTGCCTCCTGCCACAGTGCCGGTATCAACGCCGAAGCGATTGACCCACAGTTGGCGCTGCGTCTGGAGCCAGCGGCCAATCCGGCGCTGATCGGCGCGGTTCGCGTGCCGGACGGCACTGTCGATCCCTTCCGTCTCACAACCGCCAATATGCTCGATGCCCGAGAGCACGGTGCGCAGATCCTCACCTATCATCAGGTGGTCGGTTTACTTCGCGCTGGCGATCGTGTAACCGGAGTGCGTGTTTTCGACCATCAATCTGCGCAGCGCTACGATATTCATGCCGAAGTGGTCGTCAATGCCGCGGGCATCTGGGGCCAGCAGATTGCGGAATATGCCGATCTGCGCATTCGTATGTTCCCGGCCAAGGGCGCGCTGTTGATCCTCGGCCATCGCATCAACAACATGGTGATCAATCGCTGCCGCAAACCGGCGGACGCCGATATTTTGGTGCCGGGCGACACCATCTCGGTGATTGGCACCACCTCAACCCATATTGATTATGACCAGATCGACAACATGCTGGTGACGCCGCAGGAAGTGGACATTCTGATCCGCGAGGGGGCGCTGCTGGCGCCGGAGCTGGCGCAGACGCGTATTCTGCGAGCCTATGCCGGTGTGCGGCCACTGGTAGCCAGTGACGACGACCCCAGCGGCCGCAACGTCAGCCGTGGCATCGTGCTGCTCGATCATGCCAGCCGCGACGGCCTGGAAGGCTTTATCACCATTACCGGCGGCAAGTTGATGACCTACCGGCTGATGGCGCAGTGGGCGACCGATAAAGTGTGTGAAAAGCTCAGGTTGGATAGCCCCTGTACCACCGCGCAGGAAGCCTTGCCCGGCTCCCGTCAGTCGGCGGAAGAAACGGTGCGCAGCGTGGTTTCCCTGCCTGCCAGCATTCGCGGCTCGGCGGTTTATCGCCACGGCGACAGGGCCAGTCAGGTACCGGCCGGCGATCGGCTGGATAACAGCCTGGTGTGCGAATGTGAAGCGGTCACCGCCGGTGAAGTGCGTTATGCGGTGAACTCCCTCACCGTCAATAACCTGCTCGATCTACGCCGCCGTACCCGTGTCGGCATGGGCACCTGCCAGGGGGAGCTCTGCGCCTGCCGTGCCGCCGGGCTGTTGACGCGTTTTAACGTCACTACCCCGCAGCAGTCTATCGATCAGCTATCGCATTTCCTTAACGAGCGTTGGAAAGGGGTGAGACCGATCGCCTGGGGCGATGCGCTACGTGAAAGTGAGTTTACCAGCTGGGTTTACCAAGGATTGTGCGGGCTCGATGCCCGAGGGGATCAGGAGGCCGATGATGCGATTTGACGTAGTGGTGATTGGCGGCGGACTGGCAGGCATGACCTGCGCTATCAGGCTGGCGGAACAGGGCAAGCGCTGCGCCGTGGTCAGTTCTGGCCAAAGCGCACTCTATTTTTCATCCGGATCGCTTGATCTGCTGGCGCAGTTGCCCGATGGCACCCCGGTGGAATCACCGTTGATGGCGCTACCGGCACTTGCGCTACAGGCACCACAGCATCCTTATTCGCTGATGGGCGCTGAAAGGGTAGCCGGACTGTCGGATGACGCGGCCCTGCTGTTGCAACGTTGTGGTTTGAGCCTGCAGGGCAGCAGTGAACGTAATCATCTGCGAGTGACTCCGCTGGGTACGCGCCGGGCTACCTGGCTTAGTCCACAGGCTATTCCGGTCACGCCGTTGGACGGCGAACTGCCGTGGAAAAATATTGCAGTGATCGGCATTGAAGGATTTTTGGATTTTCAGCCGCAGTTGGCCGCCAGTTCCCTGACGCAAACCTTGGGTATCAAGGCTGAAGTCGCTTATATGCACTTGCCGGCGCTGGATCGGCTGCGCAACAACCCCAGTGAGTTCCGGGCGGTGAATATCGCCAGAGTGCTGGACCTGCCGGAAAACCTGACGCCGGTGGCGGAAGAAATGCGTCGGCTGGCCGCTGATGCCGAGGCGATTTTTCTGCCCGCCTGTCTGGGGCTGGAAGATGATAGCGCACTGGCCGCGTTGCAGGCGGCGCTGGGTAAACCGATTCTGCTGTTACCGACGTTGCCGCCTTCGGTTCTGGGTATGCGCCTGCATCAGGCGCTGCGTTCGCGTCTGCAGCAGCTGGGCGGCGTTTTTATGCCGGGTGACAGCGTGCTGCGGGCAGATATTGACGCCGGGCAAGTCACTGGCCTCTATACCCGCAACCATACCGATATCCCGCTGCTGGCGCAGCAGGTGGTGCTGGCCAGCGGTAGTTTCTTCAATAACGGGCTGGTGGCGGATCTTGACGGTATACGTGAACCGGTATTTGGGCTGGATGTCGACAGTCGTGCGGATCGCGCAGACTGGAGCCATCGCAATCTATTTGCTCCGCAGCCCTATTTGCAATTTGGCGTACGTACCGATAACCGGCTGCGTGCCTTAAGGCAGGGGGAGCCATTGAGCAACCTGTATGCCATCGGCGCAGTGACCGGCGGCTATGATCCCCTGCAGCAGGGCTGTGGTGCGGGTGTTTCGCTGCTTGGGGCGCTGTACGTCGCGCAACAGATTGCGGCACAGGAGGAGCGTCCATGAGCCTGCACAAAGATAATAGTTTTGAAAACTGTATCAAATGTACCGTCTGCACTACCTATTGTCCGGTGGCCAAGGTGAATCCGCTCTATCCAGGGCCAAAACAGGCGGGGCCGGACGGCGAGCGCCTGCGACTGAAGGATCCGGCGCTGTATGATGAGGCGCTGAAGTATTGCACCAACTGCAAACGCTGTGAGGTGGCCTGCCCGTCCGACGTCAAAATCGGCGACATCATTCAGCGTGCCCGTGCCGACTTTGCCCAGACCAAGCCCACGCTGCGTGACGCTATCCTCAGCCATACCGATCTCATGGGCTCGTTGTCGACGCCGTTTGCGCCGATTGTTAATGCCGCTACCGGGCTTAAACCGGTGCGTGCCCTGCTCGACAAGGCGCTGAAAATTGACCATCGGCGTGAATTGCCAAAGTACTCGTTTGGTACCTTCCGCCGCTGGTACCGTCAGCAGGCGCAGGCCCAGCAGCGTTATGCCGATCAGGTGGCGTTCTTCCACGGCTGCTTCGTCAATTACAACCATCCGCAACTGGGCAAGGATCTGATCAAGGTGTTCAATGCGATGGACATCGGCGTGCAGTTGCTCAAGCGGGAGAAATGCTGCGGTGTACCGCTGATCGCCAACGGCTTTATTGCCCAGGCAAAAAAACAGGCTAAGGTTAACGCCGAATCGCTGCACGAGACGGTACTGGAGCGGGGGATCCCGGTAGTGGCGACCTCCTCGAGCTGTACTTTTACCCTGCGTGACGAGTACCCACACCTGCTGGACGTGGACACCTCGGCGGTGCGTGAACGCGTGGAGCTGGCGACGCGCTACCTTTACCGCCTGATCAATCAAGGGCGTCAGTTGCCGCTGAAGCACACGCCGTTGCGGGTGGCTTATCATACGCCATGCCATATGGAAAAAATGGGCTGGACCGCCTATACGCTGGAGCTGTTACGGCAGATACCGGGGTTGGAACTGGTGGTGCTGGATTCGCAGTGCTGCGGTATTGCCGGCACCTATGGTTTTAAATCGGAGAACTATGAGACTTCGCAGGGGATTGGGGCGTCGCTGTTCCGCCAGATAGAGGAGAGCGGGGTCGATTTGGTGGTGACGGACTGCGAAACCTGCAAATGGCAAATCGAGATGTCGACCAGCAAGCGCTGCGAACATCCGATCACCCTGCTGGCGCAGGCATTGGCTTGAGGGCGCAGCAGTGTGAACTGCGCCCTATAGGCTGAGTCAGTAAAAGTTTACTTTTTCAGTTTCAGCGTGTTGATGATGCCTTCGGCCTCGCTCTGCGCCTGCTGCTGGTTATCCGCCGGCAGCGTCACCTGAATAGTCAGCATGTTGTTGTCCAGCGTGCCGATCAGGATAGAGGAGTAGGCTTTCTCACCGCCGCTGGTGATGATGCTGTCCAACTGACGTAGCGGAACACCGTTAACGTCTATGGCTTTGTTGGTGATCACCTGCAGGTTGGCGTCGCGTGAGCGCTGGGTATCTTCCAGACGCTTGCTCAGGGTTTCCAGGCTGTCGGCAGTCTTGTCGCCGAGGATCACGATCAGCGCGCGCTGGCCGGTACTGTCGGCGTAAACGTGCATGTTGTTCGCCTGATTACCCAGCTTGCCGCTTTGGTCCGCCATGCCCGCTGGCAGGGTGAACGCCAGCTTGCCATCCAGCAAGCTTACCTGTTGCCCGGCTGGGGCGCTGGCTGCGGCATCTCCTGCCGATGCCTTGGTGTCTTTGGTGTCGCCGTCACAGGCCGTCAGGCCAAGCACTAACAGGCTGATACCCATCAATTTTGCTACTTTACGCATTGGGCTTCCTTCTTCCTTTCAGGTAGGGGGTCTCTCACGTATCGCAACCTATTCAAGGTTGAAATGCAAGGCAGATGTTGTCACAAGGTTTTTTCAAGTAATAGCCGATAATCAGCCACTTCGCCTTTCTTTTCCAGTTGAACAATCCGAGAGTGATGGCTGATGAGCATCATCAGCAGCACTGCAGGTTGTCGAATTTGAGGGTTTGTTGGTACAGGCGGTGAATTTCTTCGAGGGTGGCGTGGCGGATGTTGATGGTCATGGCGGCCTCCGGATGGGTGCAGGCCGCCAATAATAACACGGGTCAGCCTGGTTGCAGGCTGCCGTCGTCCTGGCGTGCGGCAATGCGCTTAAGCAGCATATTCAGCAGTACGCCGTACATCGGCAGGAAGAACAACAGGCAGATCAGCACCTTGAAGCTGTAATCCACCAGCGCGATTTCAACCCAGTTGTTAGCCATAAAGGCGTCGCTACTCTTGTAGAACGCAATAAAGAAGAACGACAGGGTATCGCTGATATTGCCGAGGAACATGGCGGCTGCAGGAGCCACCCACCAGGCGCTGCGCTGACGCAGACGATTGAAAACGTGGACGTCGAGGATCTGACCGAGCACATAAGCCATAAAGCTGGCGACGGCGATACGGGCGACAAACAGATTAAAGCTGCCCAGTGCGGCAAAGCCCTGCCATTCGCCCTGATAGGTCACGGTGGAGATCACGTACGAAATGAACAACGCCGGTACCATCACCAAAAGAATAATGCGTCGTGCCAGCGGAGCGCCAAAAATACGCACCGTCAGATCGGTCGCCAGGAAGATAAACGGAAAGGTGAAAGCTCCCCAGGTGGTATGAAAGCCGAAAATGGACATCGGCAACTGCACCAGGTAGTTACTGGAGGTAATGATGACAATATGGAATAGCGATAGCCAGACCAACGCGGTCAGGCGCTGCCGAGCAGTAAACGAATACATGTTGTAGCCTTTTTAATAATGGGGTGAGGGAACCCAAAATGTCTTGTCTACGCCGCGAAATAAGCGTCGCGGCCGCATGATACGCGTTTGCGCAACCAATGCAATGGTTAGGCTGTGTCTCCCTATGAAACGTGAGGGCCGCTGGAGGTCAAATCACAGTGCAGCAAGGCGTGAGTCGCGAGGTTTGGTGGGCCAAATAAGCGGCGAATAACGCAGCAGCACTGTGATTTGGCCCCAGCCTGAAAGGTCACGCCCCCAACAACCGTTCTCTGTGTTGTCAGGTTTGCCCATAGGCCCCACTATGGGCTGCACCCTCTGCCGTGATAACGGCAGTTGGGGGCAGTGACGGCACCACATTTCATAGGGAGACGCAGCCTCTTTTAACGCAAACGTTAACGCATCTTGCGCAGAAAAACTACTGGCGTAAACTATGCGCCAATGAGATGTGGCGAGCGTTCGCCGATCGTTTTCGACCGAGAAAAATTGCATGACTGACTTATTTGCCCAAGCCGACCAGACGCTTGATGCGATGGGGCTGCGTTGTCCTGAACCGGTAATGATGGTGCGCAAAACCGTGCGCCATATGGATAACGGTGAAACTCTGCTGATCATCGCCGACGATCCGGCGACTACCCGCGACATTCCGGGGTTCTGCCGCTTTATGGAACATACGTTGGTGGCGCAGGAAACCGACACCGCGCCTTACCGTTACTTACTCCGCAAGGGCGTCTAAACGCGGTACTGGCGTTATCTCACCCCAGGGTACCGATTCGGCTCCCTGGGGCATTTGATAACCTAAGCGCGCTTTTTCAGCAGCCGCAGGGCGTTGGCGGTGACCAGTGCGGTAGCACCGGAGTCAGCCAGCACCGCCAGCCACAGCCCGGTCAGGCCCAGCAGGGTGGTGATCAGAAATACTCCTTTCAGCCCCAACGCAATGGTGATGTTCTGCCGAATATTGGTGTGTGTCGCGCGTGATATGCGGATCATTTCCGCCACGCCAACCAGCCGGTTGTGGGTCAGTGCTGCGTCGGCGGTTTCCAGCGCTACGTCGGTGCCGCTGCCCATCGCGATACCAATGCTGGAGGCTTTCATCGCCGGTGCATCATTGATACCGTCGCCGATCATTGCCGTTGGGCGCAGTTCACTCAGTTCGGTTACCGCCTTCACTTTATCTTCCGGCAGCAGCCCGGCGCGGTAATCCAACCCCAGCTCAGTGGCAATCGCCGCCGCTGCACGCGGGTTATCACCGGTTAGCATGACCCCGTTGATCCCCAGCGCTTTCAGTTCGGCAATCGCCAGTTTGGCATCGCTACGCAGCGTGTCGCGCAGCGCCAACAGGCCAATCGGGGCACCGTCTTCCAGCACCACCACCGCCGTTTTACCGGCGTTTTCCAGACGTTCTACCTGATTGGCACCTTGCTGACTGAGCAGGCCTGCAGCTAACTTGGCCGGCGCACTGATCAGGAAGGTTTTTCCGTCGATAACACCCTCTACCCCAACGCCCGCCAGGGCGCGGCGGCCCTGTGCCAGTGGCAGAGGGACGCCATACTGCTCGGCCCGGTTGATAATCGCTTGCGCCAGTGGGTGATGGGAACCGGCCTCTACGGCGGCGGCGAGGGTCAGCAATTGTTGTTCGCTGATGCCGTTGAGCGGCAGTACATCGGTCACCGTCGGTTTACCTTCCGTCAGCGTACCGGTTTTATCAAAGGCGATAGTTTGCACTTGACCCAATTGTTCCAGCGCCGCACCACCTTTGATCAACGCCCCGCGACGGGTGGCGGCTGCAAGCCCGGAAGTGATCGCTGCCGGGGTAGAGATCACCAGGGCACAAGGACAACCGATCAACAGCAGGGTCAGACCGCGATAAATCCAGGTATCCCAAGGTTGTGAATACAGCAACGGCGGCACCAGGATCACCGCGATGGCCAACAACATGATGGCTGGGGTGTAGTAACGGCTGAAACGGTCAAGGAAGCGTTCGATCGGCGCACGGCGCTCTTCGGCTTCTTCAATCAGTTGCAAGATACGGTCGATGGCGTTTTTGCCCGGCTCGGAAACCACCTTCATCTGCGCGGCTTGATCGACCGACAAACTGCCTGCGGCAACTTTCTGGCCCTGCTGACGCTCGACCGGCACCGACTCGCCGGTCAGGGCGCTTTCGTCGAAGCTGGCAAACGGATTGAGCAGTTCGGCATCGGCCGGCAGGCGGCCACCGGGGGCGATTTCAATCACATCACCGGGGCGCAGGCTGGCGACCGGTACGCGCTTGCGCTCCGTTCCCTGCAGCAGCAGGGCATCTTCCGGCACCAGCTCCATCAGCGCCTTCACGCCACGGCGTGCACGGTTGGCCGCGTAGGACTCCAGCACCTCGCCGACCATAAACAGCAGCAGCACCATCGCCGCCTCGGCGGTGGCACCGATAAACAGCGCGCCAATGGCTGCCACGCTCATCAGGGTTTCGATGGCAAACGGCGTGCCGGAGCGGATCAGGCGTACTGCTTTGGTGGCAACCGGAGCCAGACCCACCAGCGTAGTGGCGATAAAGGAAATACGGCTCAGTTCAGGGTCGACCATGCTGAGCGCCCAACTGACGATCATCAGCGTGGTGAGCAGCAGCAGTGGCCCAAACTCGCCGAGGCGCGATGTTTTTGGCTGCTCGGCTTGGGTGGACTGGGTGCCGAGCAGGGTAAAACCGGCTTGTTTCACCGCGTCCTGAATACGCAGGCTGATATCGGATTGCGCATCGACCACCAGTTTTTCCGTGGCGAACAACACGCGAGCGTTGTCGACGCCCGGGAGCGCGGTTACCGCATTCTCAATTTTTTTGGCACAGCTTGGGCAATCCATGCCGGTGACTTTCCAACTGTAGCGCTGGCTGCCGGAGAGAGGGGCGGCGGCTAGCCTGTCGCTTTCCTCATCCGGATCCTCGTGATCGTCAGCGCTGCACCCGCCGGCACCATGATCGTGCGTATGGGCATGATCGGCATGGCTGTCGGCGTTTTGTTTTGCACTGCTGCAACCGTGCTGGGTTTTGCTGTGGCTGTGGTTGCAACCGCAGCTGCCTTCCGCGTGGTGATGTTCCTGATGATTATGGTTTTCATGGTTGGTCATAGCGTCCCCCTCCGGGCCGTTAATGAAGTTCATTGGGCAGACTCTACACCCTGGAGCCAACTCCAGAGTCAAGCAGTGGATGAGAATAATTACTAACTGTGAGGCAGGCGCTATCGCGGGTGGCGCAAGGCCGTTAGACGAGAAAATAAATGGCTATTCCCTTAGAAACTTAAAAGTCCCGTCGGCTAATAATAAAGAGTTATTAATATATAACTCTTTAGCTAAATTTAACTTTTAGGGGGCTAAATGCCAGCACGATCCGCTTGTATCTGTAGGCCGCATTTTTGTTGAAGTTTGTTGCTAACTTGTGACTTTCAGGTTTCATTTAGATTGTAATTATCGCCAAAAACCAGCATAACTCTCCTTCGTTATGAAAATATATAGATGATTATTTTATGTGCAGTTTTGCGCACCTGCCTATAATTGGAATCGATTACCGTTTATAGAGGTAATCTTATTTGCTGATATATATGCATTAATTCTATCTAACACACTGCCGGTAACGGCGCATAAGTCCCTGCCCGTTAGCTGGCGGATCGTTCTCCGTGGCTGGCAGGCAGGTTATGTCTATCTGACTGATTGATAACGATCAGCTAATGAGTGGAATCGAACCAATGCAATCTACTAAAAAGGCAATTGAAGTTACTGAATCAAGTCTCGCAACTACTGGCTCCGGCTACAATGCTGTAGACGATCTGCTGCATTATCACGAGCGTGGCAACGGGATTCAGGTTAATGGCAAGGACTCATTTTCTAACGAACAAGCTGGGCTGTTTATTACCCGTGAGAACCAAACCTGGAATGGTTATAAAGTTTTTGGCCAGCCGGCTAAATTAACTTTCTCATTCCCGGACTATAAGTTCTCTTCCACCAACGTCGCCGGCGATACCGGGCTGAGCAAGTTCAGCGCGGAACAGCAACAGCAGGCCAAACTGTCGCTGCAATCCTGGTCTGACGTGGCCAATCTTACCTTCACTGAAGTTGCCGCCGGCCAAAAGGCCAATATCACCTTCGGCAACTATAGTCAGGATCGTCCTGGCCATTATGACTATGGTACGCAGGCCTACGCTTTTCTGCCGAATACTATCTATCAGGGCCAGGATCTGGGTGGCCAGACCTGGTACAACGTCAACCAGTCCAACATCAAACATCCGGCCAGTGAAGACTATGGCCGCCAGACGTTTACCCACGAGATTGGCCATGCGCTCGGCCTGAGCCACCCAGGTGAATACAACGCCGGGGAAGGCAACCCAACCTACAATGACGTTACCTATGCCGAAGATACCCGCGAGTTCAGCCTGATGAGCTACTGGAGTGAAACCAACACCGGTGGTGACAACGGTGGGCACTACGCGGCAGCACCATTGCTGGATGACATTGCTGCCATTCAGCATCTGTATGGCGCCAACCTGTCTACCCGCACCGGTGACACAGTGTATGGCTTCAACTCCAATACCGGTCGTGACTTCCTCAGCACCACCAGCAACTCGCAGAAAGTGATCTTTGCAGCATGGGATGCGGGCGGTAACGACACCTTCGATTTCTCTGGTTACACCGCCAACCAGCGTATCAACCTGAACGAGAAGTCCTTCTCCGATGTCGGCGGGCTGAAAGGCAACGTGTCTATCGCGGCGGGTGTGACCATTGAGAACGCCATCGGCGGTTCGGGTAATGACGTGCTTGTTGGCAACGCAGCCAACAACGTGCTGAAGGGCGGCGTGGGCAACGACGTACTGTTCGGTGGCGGCGGGGTGGATGAGCTGTGGGGCGGTGCAGGCAAGGATATCTTTGTCTTTTCAGCGGTCAGCGATTCTACGCCGGGCGCTTCCGACGTGATCAAGGATTTCCAGAAAGGCACTGATAAAATCGATCTGTCGTTCTTTAATCAGGGCAAGCAGAGCGGTGACCAAATTCACTTCGTCGATCATTTCAGCGGCTCTGTGGGTGAAGCGTTACTGACTTATGATGCTTCGAATAATGTCAGCGATTTGGCGCTGAATATCGGTGGCCATCAGGCACCGGACTTCCTGGTGAAGATCGTGGGTCAGGTAGACGTCACCACTGATTTCATCGTGTAACAGTGAAGGTAACGCCCGGCGCATTCTGGCCGGGCTTTATGCGGGAGCCGATATGAAGGGCAGCTTGGCATGCGCCGCCATAATGGCGGGAAATATGATGGTAACGGGGGCAGCTATGGCCAGCAGTTTGGTTCTTCCTTCCGCGCAGTCTCTGGCGGGTCAATGGCAAGTTGCCGATGCGCAGCAGCAATGCCAGATTGAATTTTTGGCCAGCGAACAGAGGGCAACCAACGGCTATCAATTGATTGATCGGCAAAATTGCCTGAAAAAAGTTTTAACGGCTGAGGTGGTCGGCTGGCGCCCGGCACCGGATGGCATTGCTTTATTGCAGGCAGACGGCAGCACGCTGGCGTTCTTTTCGCGGGATGGGGACGTTTATCGTAACCAGCGTGGTGCCGATGACGGTTTGACTCTCAAGGCTCTGGCTTAGTAGCAGCGGGTTCGGCAGCCGAACCCGCCCTGAGTCACTACAGGTACAGCGAACGGACAATCAGGAAGTGGCCGGAGAAATAGCAGAAGGCCACCAGCGCATCGGCCGCGCGGAAGCTAAAGCGATAGCGATTAAGCAGCCAAATAACATTGGCCAGCAACAGCAGTGAGGTCCCCGCCAGCAGCGAGAAACCGAAATCGGTGCTGCGCATAAAGTACTGCTCCCCTGCCAGCCACACCATTAGCAGCGTCATCGCGACCAGGGTGGCAATCGGCCAGCGCATTTCTTCCAGCCGGGTCCAGATGGTCGCCAGCAACAGCACGCCAATCACCAGCAGCGCCAGTGGCAGTGGCCAAAACAGACTGAAGGTCATCTGGCTGGCGAAGCTCAGGGTATACAGCAGGCTCGAGAGGAAAAATGCGCCGATGGCGTACAGCACGCGTTCACGCGGCAGCAGCAACAGAGCGTCGCCGATCAGCGTCGCCAACAGGCCGAGAACGATCAGATAGCCTGCCGCACCCAATACCGGCGCTTGCCAGGCCAGCAATAACAGCAACAGCAGGGTAACAGGTTTAAATACCCAACGTTGCCAGCGCGGCCCACGGTAGGAGGCGTCGACGAACAGCCAACCGGAAAAGAATACGGCAAGGAACGGCCAACTCATATGTCTTCCTTATTCATTATGGGAGCCACAGCCTCCGGCTCCAAATTGTCACCAGTGTCACTTCCTGCTTGCAGTGTAGGCAGTAGGCCTGTAATCGACAACGCTTTCTTGAGAATGCTATGTTTACGCTGATTTAACCGCGAAGGGAATGGAAATAGAGATGAGCAAACCGCCGCTGTTTTTTATCGCCGTGATAGCACTGATCGCCGTACTGGCCACGCAGCGCTATTTCAACCAGCGCCGATCTGAGGCGGAAAATGACCGCGCGCCGGTTCGCAGCCTGCAGGTTACGGTGAGCGAGAAGCGTGAATTCCCTGCCTCAAATAACCGTTCACGCCAGCGCGAGCATATCGTCAATGAGGTAATGCGCTATGAAGTGGTGTTCCACCCGCAGCGTGGGGGAGAGGACATCACCCTGCGGCTGAAACAGCAGCAATACAACCCGATAGAGAAAGGTGCGCAGGGCATGTTGATGGTGCAGGGCACGCGTTTTGTGTCATTCACCGCTCAGCCGGCGCCGCACTAAGCTATTTTCTTTTGATTGGCGGCTGCTTTTTCTGCCAGGCCAGCAGTTCGAAGACGCCAAAGATGAAGATCTTGGCTTCCTGCCAGTAGCTTATCGGCTGATCTTTCGGTTGCGTGGATTTCAGCAGCACCAGTTGTAACCCGTGCATCACCACCATAAAGAACAGCGCCACGTCGATGAAGTACTTCAGCGGCTTGGGAAAAGGGTGAAACAGATTGGAGAGCAGAAAGCCCCATACGCACAGCATCAGCAGGCGACCCAGATTAATCAGCATTGTCGGTTTTCTCTTGAGAACGGATATAAAGACGGTAAGCCACCTGACCGGCGACTTTTTCACGGTGTAGCTGCCAGTTGGCCGGGACGTCGGTGGCGGCGTTTTCGGCTTCGGCCTCTATGTAGATCCAGGCTTCATCGGCCAGCCAGCCCTGTTGTTCCAGCAGCGTGACGGTTTCCGCCAGCAGCCCTTTGCGAAAAGGCGGATCGAGGAACACCACGTCAAACGGTTGGGCATTTTTCGCCAGCCAGCTCAGTGCGTTGGTATTGACCACATGGCCTTTGCCTTGCAGCAGCGCCAGATTCTTTTCCAACTGCTGCGCCACCGGGCGTTCAAACTCCAACAGCGTAACGCTACCGGCATAGCGGGACAGCGCTTCCAGGCCGAGTGCACCGCTACCGGCGAAACAGTCCAGGCAACGTGCGCCCTGGATCACCGGTGCCAGCCAGTTAAACAGGGTTTCACGGACGCGATCGGTAGTGGGACGTAGCCCAGGGCTATTGGGCACTGGCAGTTTCCTTCCGCGCCATTGGCCGCCGATAATACGGATCTGCCCAGCCGCAGCCTGAGGCGGTTTTTTTGCCGACGCCCGTGGCGATATTCTTGTCATAGGATTGGTTTATTTCTGTTTGGGGCGGTGAAGGCCGCACAAGTTAACGAAAAGTTGCCTCTATTCTACCGGTGAGACGCGCCGGGGGAAACGTTAAAACTTTGTTGCCTGATTTCACCGTGGAAAGCATACCGGATGCGTGTTGCTGGGCGAGGGAAAGTGATAGACTCGGCGAATTATTGTCAGCATATACCCAAAATAATTGAAGATGCATCAAGACGGCAACAGCGTGAGTCCCCAAGAGCTTACTCAGGTAAGTGACTGGGGGGAATGCTGGCAGCCAACGCAGAGGCGTTTTCAAGTATGAAGGGAAAGCAAGCCTTCGGTACGGAGTAGAGTCATAACATGGCAAAAGATAAGAAACGCGGGTTTTTCTCCTGGTTGGGCTTCGGCCAGAAGGAAGAAGAGCAACAGCAACCTGAGACGGCGGTAGAACCGGCGGAACATCAGGCCGTGGAGACCCCGGCTGAACCGGTTGCACCCAAGCTCGATGACCAGCTCCCCGCCCAGGAATCTGAACCTGCCGCCTCCGTAGAAACCCCGGGAGAATGGGACGGCAGCCTGACCGGCGAGCATATCGCAGAAAGCGTGCCGGTGGTTGCCGAGCACCCAGCAGCGGCTGAAGCGCTGGCGGAAGAGATTGTTACTATCACCGAACAGGTGGCGGCAGAACAGCAGTCGGTGACAGAGGAAGAGATTGCCGAGTCGGTTGCCGTTATCGAACCTGAAACGGTGACCCTGATTGAGCCGGAAGTGGTTGTCGTACCCGAGCCAGCAGCGGTTATCGAACCTGAACCGGAAGTGATTGCGCAGCAGCCTGTTATCGAGCCTGCGCCAGAACCGGTTATTGTGCCAGAAGCGGAAGCGATCGAGCCTGAACCTGAGGTCATTACGCCAGAGTCAGAACCAGAGCCTCTGCCGGCCAGTGTGGCGCTGGAGCCGATTATCGTCGCTCCGGCCATTATTGAAGAGATTGAAGAACAACAATTTGAACTGCCGGCCCCTGCGGTGACTCAGGAGCAGGAACGCCCAACTAAAGAAGGTTTCTTCGCCCGCCTGAAACGCAGCCTGGTGAAAACCAAACAGAATCTGGGTTCCGGTTTTATCGGTCTGTTCCGCGGCAAGAAAATCGACGACGATCTTTTTGAAGAGCTGGAAGAGCAGCTGCTGATTGCCGATGTCGGCGTGGAAACCACGCGTAAAATCATTACCTCTCTGACTCAGCATGCCAGCCGCAAGCAGTTGAAAGACGCCGAGGCGCTGTACGGCAAGCTGAAGGAGGAAATGTCCGAAATTCTGGCTAAAGTTGATCAGCCGCTGGATGTTGGCGGTAAAAACCCGTATGTCATTTTGATGGTTGGCGTGAACGGCGTGGGTAAAACCACCACCATCGGCAAGCTGGCCCGCCAGTTCCAGGCGGAAGGCAAATCGGTGATGCTGGCGGCGGGGGATACCTTCCGTGCGGCGGCGGTGGAACAACTGCAGGTATGGGGTGAACGTAACCGGATCCCGGTGATCGCGCAGCATACCGGGGCAGACTCCGCTTCGGTGATTTTTGACGCGGTACAGGCCGCCAAGGCTCGTGGCATCGACGTACTGCTGGCCGATACCGCCGGGCGTCTGCAGAATAAAGCGCACCTGATGGAAGAGCTGAAGAAAATCGTCCGCGTCATGAAAAAACTGGACGACCAGGCCCCCCATGAGGTTATGCTGATTCTTGATGCCAGCACCGGGCAGAATGCTGTCAGCCAGGCGAAATTATTTAATGAAGCCGTAGGCTTAACCGGTATCACACTGACTAAACTGGACGGTACCGCCAAGGGCGGGGTGATCTTCGCCATTGCCGATCAGTTCGCTATCCCGATTCGCTATATCGGCGTTGGGGAAGGCATCGAAGATTTGCGGCCGTTTAAGGCTGACGATTTTATTGAGGCACTTTTTGCCCGAGAGGATTAATACGGATGATTCGCTTTGAACAGGTCAGTAAAGCTTATCTGGGCGGACGGCAGGCCCTGCAGGGGGTTGATTTCCATCTGCGCCCGGCAGAGATGGCGTTTCTGACCGGCCATTCCGGCGCGGGTAAAAGTACCCTGCTGAAACTGATTTGTGGCATAGAACGGCCGAGCGCCGGCCATATCTGGTTTGGTGGTCACGACATCAGTCGCCTGAGAAACAGTGAGGTGCCGTTCCTGCGTCGTCAGATCGGCATGATTTTCCAGGATCACCATCTGCTGCTGGATCGTACGGTGTATGACAACGTGGCGATGCCGCTGATTATCGCCGGTGCCAGTACCGAGGACATCCGTCGCCGCGTTTCCGCCGCGCTGGACAAGGTCGGGCTGCTGGATAAGGCGAAAAACTTCCCAATCCAGCTTTCCGGTGGTGAGCAGCAGCGCGTGGGTATTGCCCGTGCGGTGGTGAACAAACCGGCGGTGCTGCTGGCGGATGAGCCAACCGGTAACCTGGACGATGCGCTGTCGGAAGGCATCCTGCGTCTGTTTGAAGAATTTAACCGTGTTGGTGTGACCGTGCTGATGGCCACCCATGACACCGGGCTGATTGCCCGTCGCAATTACCGCACTCTGCGTCTGAGCCAGGGTCGTATGGCTGGAGGAGCGCATCATGGCGAATAACGCAAAAACCGCCAAGAGCAAAGCGCTGCGCGGTGGCTGGCGTGAACAATGGCGTTATGCCTGGATGAATGCCATCAAGGATATGCTGCGCCAGCCGTTGGCAACGTTGTTGACGGTGATGGTGATCGCTATTTCTCTGACGCTGCCGAGTCTGTGTTACATCGTCTGGAAAAACGTCAGTACTGCGGCTACCCAATGGTACCCGACCCCACAGCTGACGGTTTATCTGGATAAATCCCTTGATGACGACGCGGCGGTGAAAGTGCTCGACGCCATCAAGGCGGAAGCCGGCGTCGAGAAAGTGAATTATCTGTCGCGTGAAGAGGCCCGGGGCGAATTCCGCAACTGGTCCGGCTTTGGCGGCGCACTGGATATGCTGGAAGAGAACCCATTGCCGGCGGTAGCTATCATCACGCCTAAAATGAGTTTCCAAAGTTCCGACACCCTCAATACTCTGCGCGATCGCGTAGCCGCGGTACAGGGTGTGGATGAAGTAAGAATGGACGACAGCTGGTTTGCCCGCCTGGCGGCGCTGACCGGGCTGGTGGGCCAGGTAGCTGCGATGATCGGCGTGCTGATGATTGTGGCGGTCTTCCTGGTGATCGGCAACAGCGTACGGCTGAGCATCTTCAGCCGCCGTGACACCATCAACGTGATGAAGCTGATCGGTGCGACCGACGGCTTTATCCTGCGGCCGTTCCTGAATGGCGGGGCCATGCTGGGCTTCTTTGGCGCATTGCTGTCGTTGCTGTTATCCGGCGGGATGGTGTGGCGTCTGGAGTCGGTGGTCACCGGCGTGGCCAAGGTGTTTGGCACTACCTTTACCCTGCACGGTCTGGGTTGGGATGAGGCTTTGTTGCTGTTGATTGTCTCCGCGATGATCGGCTGGATCGCCGCCTGGCTGGCGACGGTGCAACATTTACGTCGATTTACACCACAATAAAGTTTTTTTGGTATACTCTTCTCCTGCTGCTCCGAGCGTGTTGTGGGAGAAGAGCTACCGGCACCAATCCAAGCCCCATCCAGTCTCTTCTTTGCGCACAAATTCCCTATCGGCCTGAGTCTTCGTCACGTATTGTCATGCACAATATGATCGAAAAACTGTGAACCAATAGGGCGGAACACGGTCAAAATCTGCAGCAAAATGTTATGGTGCCCGGCGTGTGGACCGCTTTTGCAATAGCAACTGCCGTAAAATCAATTATTTTCCCGCCGTGATAAATCACCTGCATGACCTGTTTTTTCAAGAGAGGGTTTGAATGACCAAAGAAATGCAAACTTTAGCTTTAGTGCCCCAGGGCAGTTTGGAAGCCTATATCCGGGCCGCCAACACCTATCCGATGCTGACGGCAGAGGAAGAGCGGGAGCTGGCTGAACGGCTGCATTATCAGGGCGATCTGGAAGCCGCAAAGCAGCTGATCCTGTCTCACCTGCGCTTTGTCGCTCATATTGCCCGGAATTACTCTGGTTATGGCCTGCCGCAGGCGGATCTGATCCAGGAAGGTAATATCGGCTTGATGAAAGCTGTTCGCCGCTTCAACCCAGAGGTTGGGGTGCGCCTGGTTTCCTTTGCGGTGCACTGGATCAAGGCAGAAATTCACGAGTACGTACTGCGCAACTGGCGTATCGTCAAAGTTGCTACTACCAAGGCACAGCGCAAGCTGTTCTTTAACCTGCGTAAAACCAAGCAGCGTCTGGGCTGGTTCAATCAGGACGAGGTGGAGTTGGTGGCCCGTGAACTGGGCGTGACCAGCAAGGACGTACGCGAGATGGAATCCCGCATGGCGGCACAGGATATGACTTTCGATCCAACGCCGGATGACGACGCCCGTGAAGGCCAGTCGATGGCGCCGGTGCTGTACCTGCAGGATAAAAGCTCTGACTTTGCCGAAGGTATCGAAGAAGATAACTGGGAAAGCAACGCCGCAGACAAACTGGCCTACGCGATGGAAGGGCTAGACGAGCGTAGCCAGCATATTATTCGTGCCCGTTGGCTGGACGACGATAACAAGTCCACGCTGCAAGAGCTGGCCGATCAGTATGGCGTTTCCGCTGAGCGTGTTCGTCAGTTGGAAAAGAATGCCATGAAGAAACTGAAAATGGCGATCGAAGCCTAATCTCGAGTAAGCGTTAAAAAGCCCGGCTAGCCGGGCTTTTTTGTGCCTGAAATTCGGCGCTATAGCGTAACAGCTGCGAAGTCTGGCGCTGGGCAGCTATAGCCAAACTTGTTGGCCCAGGGATAGCGAGACCCGGTGTTGATATAGCGCTGATACAGTGCCTGACCGGTTTTTGCATCACGTTTGATCACCCAACCGGCGGCATTACACAGCACGGCGGCATAGGCCTGGCTTTTTGGCGGCAGCAAATCGGCGGCCTGCTGGGCCAGGGTGACGGCTTGCCAACGGTAGTGCAGGAAGCGATTGTCCTGTGGCGGTAGCGCTGCTTTGGCCCGTGCCGCCTCCGCGCCGCTGATCCAACTCTTATGTTTGAGTTCGCGGGTATCAAACGCATCTCCCAGATAGGAATAACCTGCGTCATAAATCGCGTAATCCGGCGTCATCTCATAACCGGTGAAAGTTAGCCCTTGTGTGCGCAGTAGCGTGGCCGCCTGATAATAGGCTTTGGCGCGCTCCAATTTGTCGGCGGTTTTATCCTGTGCCGTCTTCAGAGTATCGGCGTACTGCTGCGCCACTTGGCGATAGTTAGGGATATCAAAATAGCCCATGGCCTCTTGAGGACGTCCGGCGCGCATCAGTCGCCGCGCCAGCAGCTCGCGCAGCTGTATCTCCGGCGTCAGTGGCTGACCGCTGTACTCGTCCGGATTGACCGGTTTGAGCGGCGTAGTGGGCGCTGGCGCATGCTTATCGACAAAGCCTTTCAGCTCGTCGGCGGTCAGCACCCGTTCGGCCACGTCGGCGACGTCGGCCCAATAAATATCTTTACCGCGATACAGGAAATCCATTGCCTGCAGATAGTCGCCGCGATCCAACGCCAGGATCGCCTGTTCACCCGCAACCCGACATTCGGGCACGATGGTTTCTTGTACAAAGTCGACATTGCGCTGCTCGCCCCAGCTTTCACTGGATGGGAAAGCGGCCGCCGCTTTGGCGTAGTTAGCGGTCGCGGTTTTAACATCACCGTCACGCAGCGCCATCTTGGCGCGTAGCCACCAGGCCAGGCCGCTGTCACCGGCGTGTTTCAGCAGGCTGGCCGCCATGGGATATTGCCCGGCGCGGTAGGCCAATGCTGCCAACCGGTCGCTGCCGCTGAAGCCGCTTTTCACCGAGGCGTCCAACAGCGTCAGAATTTGGCTGATAATCTGAGTTGAGCGGCTACCGGTGCCGTCCGTGTCGGCCATTTGCAGATTACTGCTGCGAGCGAACAGTTCAATGGTCACCAGCTGCTGGATCAGCGGATCGGTAATTGCCTGTTTTAGCGTATCGAAGTGATCAGGATTGACCAGATAACTGGAGACGTACTGCAACGACCGTCCGCCGTCTTGATCCCCCTGCGCCGCCTGTTGGGCATACAGCCGCGCCGCTTGAGTCACGTCATTGAGCCACAGGTGGATACGCGCCTGCTGGCCGAGACTGCTTAGCGCCAGTTGATCCGGATCGGCCGTGCCGCTTTTCACTCGCTCAATCACCTGCTGGAAAGCTGTCAGCGCTTGCTCCAACTGTGGTTTTGCCGGGTGTTTGACCGTCGCAGCCGGTTCGCCACTTTCGTTCTCTGGCGTGCCGCGATCGCCCATCAGCAGTCGGCCGAGTGAGTATTGCGCTCGCAGCCCCCAATCGCCCTGCTCTGCAATGGGTAGCGCCAATACCTGCTGGAAGTATTCGCCTGCACGCGGATCCTGGCCGGCAAAGGCCACTGCGCCCAGTTGGTACAGGCGAGTGGCGTTAGACAACCCTTGAGTATTGACCGCATCGGCTTCTTCAACCGTTTTGGCAGCGCGCATTTTGCCGATGATGATGGTTTCCGGCGACTGCGGCATCGGTTTCGGCGGCATGGGGGGGGGTGGCGCTTTCCATAACGGCAGCTGTTTATCCACGGTGACCAGGCGCCCAGCCTCAAAGGCAAAGTTACCTTCCGGCATATACAGCAGCGTGCCATTGCGATCGACCAGCAACCGGTTAGGGAAATCCGGCCCGCAGGCGTAGCCGTTAATCGGCATCGCCAACGCAGAGGCGATCAGGGTCGCCAGTGGAAGAGTGCGAGCATTAAGGTGTGACAAGGGTGCCTCCTGGCGTCAGTTGTTGGCAGCGAAGCCAGCCCAGTGGGCGGGATTGCCCGGCGCGTAACTGGTCGTCGTTAATCAGGACAAAGCGTTGCCGTTGAGGCTCACTTTCCAGCCGGTAGTTGCCCGCGGTATCTGCCGCCAGACAGTCGCTGGCGGTGATGACAATTTCATGGGGCAGCGGGGCATCAACCGGCCCGTTATTATGAATTATCAGATCATACAGCCCATTTTGCTGTGGCTGAGGGCTAAATTTTACCTGCCAGCTGGCGTTAAGCGGTTGGTTTTCAATCACGGCCCGCAGCGTCGTCAGTGACCAGGCGCGGCGATCGTCCGCCAGCGGCAGCCGGAACCAGATAATGCCACGCAGGTGTGGCGTGGTCTGCGCGTTCAATTGATGCAAAAAGTCGGCAACCTGTTGCGGTGCGACCGTCAGCTCTCGCGTGGTCCCGGCCACACGCAGCGAGGCTTCGCTTTCAACCTGCGCGCCCTGTGCATCAAACCCCACCAGACCCATGCCATAGGCGGGCAGGGCCACCCGGAAGGGCTTCGGCGTTATTTTCGCGTACTGCTTTACCCAGCGCAGTGCCAGCGGGCCGGAAAATAACCCTTGCTGCGGAGACAGCACCGCATGTACCTGCAGTACCGAAGTGTCCACCTGCTGTAATATACCGGGCAGCGTCACTGAGCCGATCCAGGTCGGTAAGGCGGTGATACCCAGTTGCAATGAGCGAGGTAGCTGCTGGCGCAGTTGCTGAAGGAAATGCTGATAGTCGGGCAGGCGAGCGGTGGCGGCGTCGTGATCGATTTCAACGCCGATGACCTGCAGCCCGGCGGCTTGCCACTGATGCAGCTGTTTTAGCAGGCGCTGGCGAATAGCAGATTCGTCCAACTGCGCCAACTGCCCGTTCAGGCGCACGACCAGCCACAGCGGGCGGCCATCTTGTTTCAATAATGGGAGATTAGCCGGGATTTCACGCCAGCCTTCGCGCGGATGTACCTGCAAACCCAGCACCCGTAACGTAGAGAAAAGATCGCGGCTTTGTGCCAATGCCGCAGCATGTTGCGGCGTCCAGACTCGTTGCCAAACGTAGACCTGGTTATCCCAGGCTTGCTGTAGTTGCAGTGCCTGCTGGTGGCCGCCAAACCAGGCGATCAATGCCAGTGCCAGCATTAATAACGCCATTAGCCCGCGTTTCATTGCTGCCAGAGTTCGCCTTGTTGAGTAAAACCGCAGGCGCGCATAAAGTTATCCACTTCACCACGTTCGCGCGCGGTCAGACCGGCGGTCAAAAGCTGCCAGTGCGTTATCTGCGGCAATTGGCGCTGGGCGTCCTGTACCAGATACAGCCCGACGCCGCGACGGCGTGTCACCTCACGCACCAGTAAATCCTGCAGTTGGGCATGGTCGCCGTCCAGCTCGATTTTCACCGCACCGAGCAACCGTTCGTTGAAGCGAGCGGCAAACAGGGCTTTATTGCCACCCAGCCAGCTTTCCCACTGCTCCGGCTGCTGATGCGGCCAGATCTTGCCAAGGTCGATAAGGTCTTGCGGGGACAGCGTGGTTAATCGCTCAATAGTCAGTTTCATGCAGGATTTCCGAACGGCTAATCGATGCCGACAGTGTAATAGATCTTGCACAGAGCGTTGTGTAAGTTTTTCTGTACGATTACTGCGCGAAATGTTTTTTGCAAGACGCATTTTCCGAGTAAATATGTAGTAAAGCGATCGAGAACCAGCATAACGCGCTGCGCCTGACGCTAAATGGCGCAGATTTAATCCGGATTTTATGCTGTTTACACCGCTTGTTCCTGATTGTGCAAGTTGATTTGCAGCAGAAAATTCCTGTTTAATGGCATGAAAAATAAAGTCTTATTAGAAAATATTGCCATGAAAACACCTAAATCATTATTACTTATGAATAAAAGCAGTAAATAAGGGTCAGGTGCAGGCAAACACAACAGGTACGTTCACAACGACAGATGGGGATTTGCGGATGAAATTAACAAAAGGTAAGGCATTGTTGGCTGGCTGTATCGCGATGGCAATCGGGCATGCGGCAATGGCAAAAGACATTAAGGTGGCGATCGTCGGGGCGATGTCCGGCCCGGTCGCACAGTATGGCGATATGGAGTTTACCGGTGCCCGTCAGGCGATTGCCGATATCAATGCCAAGGGCGGCATCAAGGGCGATAAGCTGGTTGGTGTGGAATACGACGATGCCTGTGACCCGAAACAGGCGGTAGCGGTGGCCAACAAGGTGATCAACGACGGTATTCGTTATGTGATCGGCCACCTGTGTTCTTCCTCGACGCAGCCGGCTTCCGATATTTATGAAGATGAAGGCGTGATCATGATCACCCCGGCGGCCACCAACGCAGATCTGACCACCCGTGGTTACAAGATGATCATGCGTACCACCGGTCTGGACTCCGATCAGGGCCCGACCGCGGCCAAGTACATCCTCAGTGAAATCAAACCCAAGCGCATTGCCGTTATCCACGACAAGCAGCAGTATGGCGAAGGCCTGGCACGCTCGGTACGCGACAGCCTGAAAAAGCAAGGTACCGACGTGGTGATGTTTGAAGGTATCACCGCCGGGGATAAAGATTTCTCCACCCTGGTGGCACGCCTGAAGAAAGAGAACGTCGATTTTGTTTACTTCGGCGGCTACTACCCGGAAATGGGCCAGATCCTGCGCCAGGCTAAACAAGCCGGCCTGACCACCCGCTTTATGGGGCCAGAGGGGGTGGGCAACTCCTCACTGTCCAACATCGCCGGTGCCGCTTCCGAAGGCATGCTGGTGACCTTGCCAAAACGTTACGATCAGGTTCCGGCCAACAAACCGATTGTGGATGCGCTGAAAGCCAAGAAACTGGACCCGACCGGGCCGTTTGTCTGGACTACCTACGCCGCACTGCAATCTCTGACCACCGGGATGGAGCGCAGCGGCAGCCAGGAGCCGGCCGATATCGTCAAGGATTTGAAAACCGGCAAGCCGGTGGACACCGTGATGGGGCCACTGAGCTGGGATGACAAGGGCGATCTGAAAGGCTTCGAGTTCGGCGTGTTCGAGTGGCATGCAGACGGCACATCAACTCCAATTAAATAAGCCATAATCATCAGGGTAGGGCGCAGTTCTGCTGCGCCCGCGGGCCGGCTTGCCGGCTCCGTATCCCTTTACCTGAATGCTCTTCGCGTTCAGGTTTCGCAGCCAAGGGTTAGAGTATGTCAGAGCAGGTTCTCTATTTTCTGCAGCAGATGTTCAACGGCGTCACGTTGGGCAGCACCTATGCATTGATCGCCATCGGTTACACCATGGTCTACGGCATCATCGGCATGATCAACTTCGCCCACGGCGAGGTGTATATGATCGGCAGCTATGTCTCCTTTATTGTTATTGCCGCCCTGATGATGGTGGGCATCGACGTGAGCTGGTTGCTGATTGGCGCCGGGTTCCTGGTGTCGATCGTCATTGCCAGCGCCTACGGCTGGAGCATTGAGCGGGTGGCCTACAAGCCGGTGCGCAACTCCAAACGTTTGATCGCGCTGATCTCCGCCATCGGGATGTCGATATTCCTGCAAAACTACGTCAGCCTGACACAGGGTTCGCGCGATCTGGCGCTGCCTAGCCTGGTCACCGGCCAGTGGGTGCTGGGTGAAAGTAACGGTTTTGCCGCCACCATCACTACCATGCAGGTGATTATCTGGGGCGTCACCTTCCTGGCGATGTTGGCGCTGACGATATTTATTCGTTATTCACGCATGGGCCGCGCCTGCCGTGCCTGCGCGGAAGATTTGAAGATGGCCAGCCTGTTGGGCATCAATACCGACCGGGTTATCTCACTGACCTTCGTAATTGGTGCGATAATGGCGGCAGTGGCCGGCGTGCTGCTGGGCCAGTTCTACGGAGTGATCAACCCCTACATCGGCTTTATGGCCGGCATGAAAGCCTTCACCGCGGCGGTGCTGGGCGGTATCGGCAGCATTCCCGGCGCAATGATTGGTGGCCTGGTACTGGGTGTGGCGGAAGCGCTGACCTCGGCCTACCTGAGCACTGAATATAAAGATGTGGTGTCGTTCGCGCTGCTGATCGTGGTGTTGCTGATCATGCCAACCGGCATCCTTGGGCGTCCGGAGGTTGAGAAGGTATGAAACTCAATCTGCTCAATGCGTTTATCGCCACGCTGGTGCTGTTTGTGATGGCTTCATTCTTGATGGGGATGCAACTGAGTCTCGACGGCACCAAACTGGTGGTGCATGGCGCGGCGGAAGTGCGCTGGATGTGGATCGGCATTGGCTGCGTCATCGTGTTTTTCTTCCAATTGTTGCGTCCACTGATGCAGCAAGGGCTGAAAAAAATCTCTGGCCCGTCATTCGTCTTGCCGAGTTTTGATGGTACCACTGCACGCCAGAAGCTGCTGGCCGCGGCGATCATTGTTGCCGCCGTCGCCTGGCCGTTCCTGGTCTCGCGCGGCACGGTGGATATCGCCACCCTGACCTTGATCTACGTGATGCTGGGTCTGGGCCTGAACGTGGTGGTCGGGTTGTCCGGCCTGCTGGTGCTGGGTTACGGCGGTTTTTACGCCATCGGCGCCTACACTTATGCGCTGCTGAACCATTATTACGGTCTCGGCTTCTGGGAAAGCCTGCCGCTGGCGGGCATCGTCACCGCCATCTTCGGTTTCCTGCTCGGTTTCCCGGTGCTGCGACTGCGCGGCGATTACCTGGCGATTGTGACCCTGGGCTTCGGGGAGATCGTGCGCATCCTGCTGCTGAACAATACCGAGATCACCGGCGGGCCGAACGGTATCAGCCAGATCCCGAAACCGACCTTCTTTGGGCTGGAGTTCAACCGCAGCGTGCGCGACGGTGGCTGGGATACCTTCCACAACTTCTTTGGCCTGAAATACGATCCGAGCGATCGCATTGTGTTTCTGTATTTGGTGGCTCTGCTGCTGGTGGTACTGACGCTGTTTGTGATCAACCGCCTGCTGCGCATGCCGCTGGGCCGTGCCTGGGAAGCACTGCGCGAAGATGAAATCGCCTGCCGTTCACTGGGCCTTAACCCGACCAAAATCAAGCTGACCGCTTTTACCATCAGCGCCGCCTTTGCCGGTTTTGCCGGTACGCTGTTTGCCGCGCGTCAGGGCTTTGTCAGTCCGGAGTCCTTTACCTTTGTCGAGTCGGCCTTTGTGTTGGCGATCGTGGTTTTGGGTGGCATGGGGTCGCAGTTTGCCGTGATCCTGGCGGCTATTCTGCTGGTGGTGTCGCGTGAAATGATGCGCGATCTGAACGAATACAGCATGTTGCTGCTGGGAGCCCTGATGGTCTTGATGATGATTTGGCGACCACAGGGGTTGCTGCCGATGAAGCGGCCACAGCTGAAACTGAAAGCGGCGGATATCCACGCGAGCAAGGGGGAACAGGCATGAGTACGCAACCTTTGCTGAAGGTCGAAGGGTTGTCGATGCGTTTCGGCGGCCTGCTGGCGGTCAATAACGTGGCGCTGGAACTCAATGAAGGCGAAATCGTTTCGCTGATCGGCCCGAACGGTGCCGGAAAAACCACGGTATTTAACTGCCTGACCGGTTTCTACCACCCAACCGGCGGTACCATTAAACTGCGCGAACGCCACCTGGAAGGGTTATCCGGCCAAAACATCGCTCGCATGGGCGTAGTGCGGACTTTCCAACATGTGCGGCTGTTCCGTGAAATGACAGTGATTGAAAACCTGCTGGTTGCGCAGCACCAGCATCTGAAAAGCGGCGTTTTCGCCGGGCTGTTGAAAACGCCGGCCTTCCGTCGTGCCGAAGCCGACGCGCTGGAACGTGCTGCGGTGTGGCTGCAGCGGGTTGGCCTGCTGGAGATGGCTAATCGCTCGGCAGGCAACTTGGCTTACGGCCAGCAGCGGCGGTTGGAGATTGCGCGTTGCATGGTGACCCGGCCGGAGCTGCTGATGCTGGACGAGCCGGCTGCGGGGCTGAACCCGAAGGAAACCGATGAGCTGGATCACCTGATCGTCGAGCTGCGTAATCAGCATAAGGTGTCGGTGCTGTTGATCGAACACGATATGAAGTTGGTGATGGGCATTTCCGACCGTATCTACGTGGTGAACCAGGGCACGCCGCTGGCGCAGGGTACTCCGGCAGAAATTCGTAACAACCCGGACGTGATCCGGGCGTATTTGGGGGAAGCTTAATGTTGTCATTTAATCAGGTCTCCGCCCATTACGGCAAAATTCAGGCGCTGCATCAGGTCAGCCTGAACATTAAGCAGGGTGAAATAGTCACGCTGATCGGTGCTAACGGCGCAGGTAAAACTACGCTGCTCGGCACGCTGTGCGGTGAACCTCGTGCCAGCGAGGGCAGCATCACTTTCCTCGATCAGGATATTACCCAATGGCAGACCTCGCGCATCATGCGTGAGGCGGTGGCGATTGTGCCGGAAGGGCGGCGGGTATTCTCGCGCATGACGGTGGAAGAAAACCTGGCGATGGGCGGTTTTTTTGCCGACCGCCAGCAGTATCAGCAGCGTATCGAACGGGTCTTCAGCCTGTTCCCGCGCCTGCTGGAGCGCCGCACCCAACGTTCAGGCACCATGTCCGGCGGTGAGCAACAGATGTTGGCGATCGGCCGTGCGCTGATGAGCCAACCAAAGTTGCTGTTGCTCGACGAACCCTCGCTGGGGCTGGCACCGATCATTATCCACCAGATTTTTGACATCATTGAGCAACTGCGCGAAGAGGGAATGACCATCTTCCTGGTGGAGCAAAACGCCAATCAGGCACTGAAACTGGCCGATCGTGGTTATGTACTGGAAAACGGCCGCGTGGTGTTGGAAGATACGGGAGCCGCATTGTTAGCAAACGAAGCTGTGCGCTCCGCTTATCTCGGTGGATGATTTGTCCCAAGAACTAATAATAATCAGGAATGAGAAGAAGAAATGAACACAGAAGGGTTACTCGCGCAGCGCATCGTAAAAGTAAAAAGCTCGGCAATTCGTGAATTGCTCAAGCACAGTAAGATGGAAAACGTCATTTCGCTGGCGGGCGGCATCCCCTCTGATGCCCTGTTTGATTTCGAAGGCCTGAGCATCGCCACTCATCAGGCGATCACCGAGCAGCCGAAAAGCGCTTTCCAGTATGGTTTGACCGAAGGCAGCCCGGTGCTGCGTGAACGCATCTGCGAGCTGTGCGCCCAGCGTGGTGTTTCGGCCACGGCCGAAGAAGTGATGGTCACGGCAGGATCCCAGCAGGCACTGGATTTGGTGATGCGCGCGATCGTCAACCCTGGCGACGTGTTTGTGGTGGAGCGTCCGACCTATCTAGCGGCGCTGCAGACGCTGGAGCTGGCGGAAGCCAACATCATGTCGGTGTCGTCCGACAGCGATGGCATGGTGGTCGAAGAACTGGCCGAGTTGCTGAAAACCCAGCGGATCAAGGGTGTGTATGTGGTGCCGAATTTCGGTAACCCAAGTGGCATCACCCTGAGTGCAGCGCGCCGCGAACTGTTGGTAAAACTGGCGGCCGAGCACAATTTCCTGATCATCGAAGATGACCCGTACGGCGAACTGCGTTTTACCGAAGAGCGTAACGCCACGCTGCACCAGATTTCGCAGCAGGTGCTGGGCCATGCCGATAACATTATCTACACTTCGACCTTCTCCAAGATCCTGGCGCCGGGCTTGCGTCTGGGCTGGGCTATTTTGCCTGAGTTTCTGCTGCATAAAGTGGCGATCATCAAACAGGCGGCGGATCTGCACGCCAGCGCGCTGTCGCAGAGCATCGTCGAATGCTACCTGGGTCTGGATCGTCTGCCGGGGCAGATCGACAAGATCCGCGCCGCCTACAAGCAAAAGGGCGAGATCCTGGCCGGATTGGTGGAACAAGAGTTGGGTGACCATATCAGCTTTGATATGCCGAAGGGCGGTATGTTCCTGTGGGCGCGCTTCCGTCAGTCGTTTAACGCCACCGAATGGCTGAAAACCACCCTGCAGCAGGGCGTGGTATTTGTGCCGGGGGAATACTTCTTCTCTGACAACCCGGACCGTTCGACCTTCCGCCTGTCGTTTGCTACTGCCACCGAGCAACAGATGCAGGAAGCCGTTGCCCGCCTGCGTCGTTCTCTGTAATCCCCACGGCGGCGGGGCACTTTTCCCCGCCGCCGACATCAAACCGCAATCTGCACTTCACTTCGCTGTCACCTTGCTGTCATTTTTTAGTTATTTTTCTGTCATCCGAGCATGGCATGTTAGCTTCCGAACAAAAAACTGATTCTTTTCGCTCACGCGCTTATTGCCCCAATAGATTTCACGTTGCAGCCAGGCGGCGACCGCCAGCATCCCCGGGAGATTACATCGGTAAGCGACTGGGGTGATGAAGGGAAGCCAACGCGGCTGCGGCTTGAAAGATACCGGGGATACACCAGCTTTTTTCAGGAGTTAGGCATGCTCACCTACGCTATTCGCAAAACTACGCTGTGCGTCGCGTTGACCCTGGCGGTCAGCACCCAGGCACTGGCGGCAACCGAGATCCCGTTCTGGCACTCGATGGAGGGTGAACTGGGTAAAGAAGTGGATTCCCTGGCGGACCGCTTCAACCAGTCGCACAGCGACGTCAAAATTGTTCCGGTTTACAAAGGCAACTACGAACAGAGCCTGGCGGCGGGCATCGCGGCCTATCGCTCCGGTAAAGCGCCGGCGATTTTGCAAGTTTATGAAGTGGGCACCGCCACCATGATGGCGAGCAAAGCGATCAAACCGGTGTATCAGGTGTTCAAAGATGCGGGCATCAACTTTGACGAATCGGTGTTCGTGCCGACGGTGGCTGGTTACTACACCGACAACAAGAGCGGCCATCTGCTGTCCCAGCCGTTCAACAGCTCCACCCCGGTGCTGTATTACAACAAAGATGCCTTCAAAAAAGCCGGCCTGAACCCGGACCAGCCGCCAAAAACCTGGCAAGAGCTGGCGGCGGACACCGCCAAACTGCGCGCAGCAGGCATGAAATGCGGCTACGCCAGCGGCTGGCAGGGCTGGATCCAACTGGAGAACTTCAGCGCCTGGCACGGTGTGCCGTTCGCTACCGAAAACAACGGCTTCGGTGGTGCCAGCGCCAAGCTGGAGTTCAACAAACCCTTGCAGGTCAAACATATCCAGCTGTTGGCGGACATGAACAAGAAGGGTGATTTCACCTACTTCGGCCGTAAAGATGAATCGACCGAGAAGTTCTACAGCGGCGACTGCGCCATCACTACCGCCTCTTCCGGTTCGCTGGCGGATATCAAACACTATGCCAAATTCAACTATGGCGTGGGCATGATGCCTTACGATGCCGACGCCAAGAATGCGCCTCAGAACGCCATCATCGGCGGCGCCAGCCTGTGGGTGATGAACGGCAAAGATGCCGCCACCTACAAGGGTGTAGCCGAGTTCCTGCAGTATCTGGCGCAACCGGAAATTGCCGCCGAATGGCACCAGAAGACCGGTTATCTGCCGATCACCACCGCCGCCTACGACTTGACCAAGCAACAGGGCTTCTATGACAAGAACCCGGGCGCCGACGTTGCGACGCGCCAAATGCTGAATAAGCCACCGTTGCCGTTCACCAAGGGCCTGCGTCTGGGCAATATGCCGCAGATCCGTACCGTGGTGGATGAAGAGCTGGAAGGCGTGTGGACCGGCAAGAAAACGCCACAGCAGGCATTGGATGCCGCCGTGCAGCGCGGTGATGTGTTGCTGCGTCGCTTCGAGTCTCAGACTAAGTAATAGCAGCTACTGCGCTTTGCCATTCTGGGATTGGGCAGTGCTCGCTCTCCTCATGGACTTTATGTCCACTCCGGGAGCTGTGCGCTGTCCGCACCCAGACTGGCTTTGCTCGCGACGCCTTGCTTCGAGTCACCCGTTTTTTGTCTTCATGAGTCCCTGATTATGAGCTCACATCGTCCCGGTTTTGGCTGCAGCTGGCTGCCCTATGTGTTGGTGCTGCCGCAGTTGCTGATCACCGCAATATTCTTCCTGTGGCCCGCCGGTGAGGCGCTGTGGTATTCGGTGCAGAGCCTCGACCCCTTTGGCCTGTCCAGCCAGTTCGTCGGGTTGGATAACTTTAGCCAACTGTTCCAGGATCCGTACTACCTCGATTCTTTTTACACCACGCTGATTTTCAGCTTCCTGGTGGCGGGTATCGGGTTGGTGGTGTCGCTGTTCTTCGCTGCGCTGGTGGATTACGTGCTGCGCGGTAGCCGGATTTACCAGACTCTGATGATCCTGCCTTATGCGGTAGCTCCGGCAGTGGCAGCGGTGCTGTGGATCTTCCTGTTCAACCCCGGCCTGGGGTTGATTACTCATTTCCTTAACGGGCTGGGCTACAATTGGAATCACGCGCAGAACAGTGGGCAGGCGATGTTCCTGGTGGTGCTGGCTTCGGTCTGGCAGCAAATCAGCTACAACTTCCTGTTTTTCCTGGCGGCATTACAGTCCATTCCCCGCTCGCTGGTTGAAGCGGCAGCCATCGATGGCGCCGGCCCGGTGCGGCGTTTCTTCAATTTGGTGCTGCCGTTGATCACGCCGGTGAGCTTCTTTCTGTTGGTAGTGAATCTGGTGTACGCCTTCTTCGACACTTTCCCGGTGATCGATGCCGCGACCGGCGGTGGGCCGGTGCAGTCCACCACCACGCTGATCTACAAGATCTACCGCGAAGGCTTTGCCGGTCTGGACTTGTCCAGCTCTGCGGCGCAGTCGGTGATCCTGATGCTGCTGGTGATAGGCCTGACGGTGCTCCAGTTCCGTTTTGTCGAACGTAAGGTGCGTTACCAATGATTGAGAACCGACGCGGGCTGGATATCTTCAGCCACGTAATGCTGATTATCGGCGTGCTGGTGGTGCTATTCCCGCTGTATGTGGCCTTTGTTGCCGCCACGCTGGACGACAAACAGGTGTTCCAGGTGCCGATGACCCTGATCCCGGGCGGCCACCTGTGGGAAAACATCCGCAATATCTGGCAGGGCGGAGTGGGCAACCTCAAGGTGCCGTTTTCGCTGCTGCTGCTCAACAGCGTGATCATGGCGCTGGCGATTACCTTCGGCAAAATCGTGGTATCGGTGCTGTCGGCCTATGCCATCGTTTATTTCCGTTTTCCGCTGCGCAGCCTGTTTTTCTGGCTGATTTTCATGACGCTGATGTTGCCGGTGGAAGTGCGTATTTTCCCCACGGTGGAGGTGATTTCCAACCTCAACCTGCTGGACAGCTACACCGGCCTGACGTTGCCGCTGATGGCCTCGGCGACAGCCACCTTCCTGCTGCGCCAGTTCTTCATGACGCTGCCGGATGAACTGCTGGAAGCGGCGCGCATCGATGGCGCCGGCCCGATGCGCTTTTTCTGGGACATCGTGCTGCCGTTGTCGAAAACCAACCTGGCGGCGCTGTTTGTCATCACCTTTATCTACGGCTGGAACCAGTACCTGTGGCCGATCCTGATTACCAGCGACGCCTCCATGGGTACTGCGGTGGCGGGCATCAAAAGCATGATCTCCACCTCCGGCGCGCCGACCCAGTGGAATCAGGTAATGGCGGCGATGATCCTGACTTTAATCCCACCGCTGGCGGTGGTTCTTCTGATGCAGCGCTGGTTTGTGCGCGGTCTGGTTGATAGCGAGAAGTAGTAGGGGGCATCCCATAGTTGTTAATCGTGGCGTCGCTGGGCAAAAAGCGGTCCGTCACGGCGGAGGGTACAGCTCATAGTGGGTCTATGAACAAGCCCGACAACACAGAGGGGGCGTCTTTTGGACGCGACCCGGAGGGCTGGCCCTGCGCCGCTCCGGTACTGCGTTACTTCCCGCTTCTTTGGACCCACCAAAGTGCACGGCGCGCGCCTTGCCCCGAAACGGCACAGAGCCAGCGCCATCGACTAACAACTATGGGGTACCCCCTGAATGGCAGGTTTAAAACTACAGGCAGTCACCAAATCCTACGACGGTAAAACGCCGGTGATTAAGCAGATCGATCTCGACGTGGCGGACGGTGAGTTTATCGTGATGGTCGGCCCGTCCGGCTGCGGTAAATCGACGCTGCTGCGCATGGTCGCCGGGCTGGAACGTACCACCAGCGGGGATATCTATATCGACAGCCAGCGTGTGACCGATATGGAGCCGAAAGATCGCGGCATTGCGATGGTGTTCCAGAACTATGCGTTGTACCCGCATATGAGCGTGTATGACAACATGGCCTATGGCTTGAAAATTCGCGGCTTTGGCAAACAGCATATCCAACAGCGGGTAGAAGAAGCGGCGCGCATTTTAGAACTGGAGCCATTGCTGCAGCGTAAGCCGCGTGAGCTTTCCGGCGGCCAGCGTCAGCGGGTGGCGATGGGGCGGGCTATCGTGCGTGAACCGGCGGTGTTCCTGTTTGATGAACCGCTGTCCAACCTGGATGCCAAGCTGCGGGTGCAAATGCGCCTGGAGTTACAACAGCTGCATCGCCGGTTGAAAACCACCAGCCTGTATGTCACGCACGACCAGGTGGAGGCGATGACGCTGGCGCAGCGGGTTATCGTGATGAACAAGGGCGTGGCGGAGCAGATTGGCACCCCGAGCGAGGTCTATCAACGCCCGGCGTCGCTGTTTGTCGCCAGCTTTATTGGCTCACCGGCGATGAACCTGTTGCCGGGCACCCTGAGCGCCGACGGCAGCCAACTGCAACTGGCGGACGGTATGACCTTGAATTTACCGCAGGCGAAGGCGCACTGGGGCGGACGCCGGTTGACGCTGGGTATCCGCCCCGAGCATATTCAACTGCTCCCCGATGGGCAGGGTGGTGTGCCGCTGGTGCTGCAAACGCTGGAACTGCTGGGCGCAGATAATCTGGCGCACGGGCAGTGGGGTGGCCACGGGATCATTGCGCGGCTATCGCATGAAACTATGCCGACGGCAGGCAGCACGCTATATTTACAACTGCCTGCACAGGCACTGCACTTTTTTGATACCGATAGCGGATTACGGATGGAATGATGACCACAGCCTGGCCTTACCCTCATATTGTTGCCCACCGCGGCGGCGGTTCCCTGGCACCGGAAAATACCCTGGCAGCGATCGACGTTGGCGCGCGACACGGCCACAAAATGATTGAGTTCGACGCCAAGCTGGCACAGGACGGGCAAATCTTCCTGCTGCACGACGATACTCTGGATCGTACCAGCAACGGCTGGGGTGTGGCGGGCGAATTGCCGTGGGATAAGCTGGTACAGCTGGATGCCGGCAACTGGTACAACTCGGCCTATAAGGGCGAACGCTTACCCTTGCTGGCGGAGGTCGCGGAACGCTGCCTGCAGCACGGCATGATGGCGAATATCGAAATCAAGCCCACCACCGGCACTGACGATGAAACCGGCCGCGTGGTGGCGCTGGCGGCACGGCTGTTGTGGCAAGGCCAGACCGAACCGCTGCTCTCCTCTTTCTCTGTGGAAGCGCTTGAGGCGGCGCAGCACGCCGTGCCGGAGTTGCCACGCGGCCTGCTTCTGGATCAGTGGGATAACAACTGGCTGGCATTGACCGAACGCCTGGGTTGCGTGTCGTTGCATATCAACCATAAAGAACTGACCGCCGAACGGGTGGCAGCGCTGAAAGCGGCGGGATTGCGCATTCTGGTTTATACCGTCAACCAGCCGGCGCGGGCGCGCTTGTTGTTGAACTGGGGCGTTGACTGCATTTGCACCGACCGAATAGATTTGATTGGCCCCGATTTCCCCAATGGTTAACCTCGGTTGACCGGCGTCGGCAGCGGCGCCTGAGGTACAGCAGGCGTGGTGCGATCGAACGGATTGCGCGGTTGGTTGCCATTTGGCAGCAGTTTTCCACCGTTCGGAGCAGTTTGCTGCAGTTGCTGCTGGTTGTTGTCAAACTGCTGCTGTTGTTGCAGGCGGCGCTGATCCAACTGCTGGTTATTTAGCATGCGCTGCTGCTGCGTTTGTTGATTGCGTTGGTTGAGAAACTGCTGTTGCGAGCTGAGTTCGGTAACCCCGTTGGCTGCACTAGCCAATCCGGACAGCAGCAACAGGCCGTAGAGCAGGTGATAAGTTTTCATGATGTTGACTCCTGTTTTCTATTAAGACTAACCCAGCGGTGAAAATTTGCCGAAAGTTTGTATTTTGAGCAGATGTAAACTGCCTTTTCGTCACCCCTTCTCCCGCCTTCCGTTACAATCGCCCTTTGTGAATTTTTAGGGTGGACCCATCGTGCTGCTTCTGGTGATTACTACCATTTTGTGGGCGTTCTCTTTTAGCCTGATTGGCGAATATCTGGCGGGCCAGGTCGACAGCTGGTTCTCGGTGCTGATGCGTATTGGCCTGGCGGCATTGGTGTTTCTACCTTTTCTGCGTTGGCGCAATATCAGACTGAAAGTGATCCTGATGTACATGCTGGTGGGGGCTTGCCAGCTCGGTATCATGTACCTGTTCAGCTTCCGTGCTTACATGTACCTGACGGTGCCGGAATTCCTGCTGTTTACCGTGCTGACGCCGCTGTATGTCACGCTGATTTATGACCTGATCAGTGGGCAGCGCTTGCGCTGGAGTTACGTATTCAGTGCGTTGCTGGCCGTTTTGGGGGCGGCGATCATCCGTTACCACCAGCTTAGCGAGCATTTCTGGTTGGGGCTGCTGCTGGTGCAGGCGGCGAATATCAGCTTCGCCATTGGCATGGTCGGTTACAAGCGTCTGATGGAAGTGCATCCGTTGCCACAGCACACCGCGTTTTCCTGGTTCTATCTGGGGGCGTTGGTGGTGGCGGTGGTGGCCTGGTGCCTGTGGGGCAATCCGCAACAGTTGCCGACCACCAATCTGCAATGGGGCATTCTGGTGTGGCTGGGCGTAGTAGCTTCCGGGCTGGGCTATTTCATGTGGAACTACGGCGCTACGCAGGTGGATGCCGGCACGCTGGGCATCATGAATAACATGCATGTGCCTGCCGGGCTGCTGGTGAATCTGGCCATCTGGCAGCAACAGCCGCACTGGCCAAGTTTTATTATCGGTGGGGCGGTGATTGTGGCTTCGCTGTGGGTGCATCGCCGTTGGGTGGTACCCAAAATAATCAGTAAATAAACCGGGCAGCCCAAGCGCAGACAGCCCTGGTCGTCAGGGCTGTGAGGCCAGCGGTTTGACGCTGGCAACGCCGGCGCTTGGGCGTGCAGCGTCACGGACGAACGGCAGATGATTGCAGGCGTGCTGGCGTGCCGAACGGATAAAGGCTTCGGTGACCGCCTGGCGCTGCTCACCATCGCGAACAGCGGCATACAGACGGCTCCACAGACCATCGCCGAGGGTTTTGGTCACCACTAAACCTTGGCGCTCAAAACTCTCCACCACCCAATGCGGTAACGCCGCAATCCCCATCCGCGCCGACACCATCTGGATCAACAGCAGAGTGTTATCGACGTTTTTCAGCGCCGGGCTGATGCCCGCTGGCTGCAGGAAATGACGCCAGATATCCAGCCGTTGACGCTGTACCGGATAAATCATCAGCGTCTCATCGATCAAATCTTCAGGTTCAATGTGCAGCTTGCTGGCCAACGGATGATCCGGCGCCAACACCAGCCGCACTTCAAAATCAAACATCGGTGAATAATGCAGACCGCTGCGCGGCAGAATATCGGAGGTCAGCACCAGATCCAGCTCGCCTTGCTGTAAGGCCGGTTGTGGATCAAAGGTAACGCCGGACTTAAAGTCCATCACCACCTGTGGCCAACTCTGACGAAAGTTATCCAGCGCCGGTGTCAGCCACTGAATACAGCTGTGGCATTCAATGGCGATGCGTAGCGTGGCCTGATGCGGTTCGTGGCACGTTTGCAACGCCTGCTGAATTTGCGGCAGAACCTGCTCCGCCAGCTGTAACAGGATCTCTCCCTGCGCGGTAAAGCGCAGCGGTTGGCTTTTACGAACGAACAATTTGAAACCCAGGCGCTGCTCCAGATCGCTGAACTGATGCGAAAGAGCAGACTGCGTCTGGTGGAGTTGAGCAGCCGCGGCCGCCAGCGAACCGGTATTGCGCAGAGCCTGCAGCGTCCGTAAGTGTTTCAGTTCGATCATGAGAGTCCTTCACAGTGACAGTGAATAAATTGCGCTTGTGGTTAATACAGTACCTGCGGATTATGGATGTGTAAACATCTGGACGGCTAAATGGGGAATATGACGATGGCAATTCTAAATCACACTCTGGGTTTTCCTCGCGTTGGGCTACGACGTGAACTGAAAAAAGCTCAGGAAAGCTACTGGGCAGGTAACTCAACGCAGGAAGAACTGTTGGCCGTTGGCCGCGAGCTGCGTGCTCGCCATTGGCAACAGCAACAACAGGCCGGGGTGGATTTGGTGCCGGTCGGCGATTTCGCTTGGTACGATCATGTCTTGACCACCAGTCTGCTGCTCGGCAACGTGCCGGCGCGTCATCAAAATGCGGACGGCACAATCGATCTCGATACACTGTTCCGACTGGGTCGTGGCCGAGCACCGACCGGTGAACCGGCGGCAGCGGCGGAAATGACCAAATGGTTTAACACCAACTACCACTATATGGTGCCTGAATTCCACAAGGGCCAGCAGTTCAAACTGGGCTGGACCCAATTGCTGGACGAGGTTGACGAAGCGCTGGCGTTGGGTCACAAAATCAAGCCTGTGCTGCTGGGGCCGGTTACTTACCTGTGGCTGGGCAAAGTGAAGGGTGAGCAATTTGATCGCCTGTCGCTGCTGAGCGATATCCTGCCGGTTTATCAGCAGGTGCTGGCCGAATTGGCGAAACGCGGCGTTGAATGGGTTCAGATCGACGAGCCTGCGCTGGTGCTGGAATTGCCACAGGCGTGGCTGAATGCCTTCAAACCGGCTTATGACGCACTGCAAGGCCAGGTAAAGCTGCTGTTGACCACCTATTTTGACAGCGTTGGCCACAATCTTGACACCATCCGTGAGTTGTCTGTGCAAGGGCTGCACGTTGACCTGGTTGGCGGTCACGACGATATCGCGGTATTGAATAAAGCGCTGCCGAAAGAGTGGCTGCTGTCACTGGGGGTCATCAACGGTCGCAACGTCTGGCGCGCCGATCTGAGCAGCTGGTTCGAACGTTTGCAGCCATTGGTGGGCAGTCGCCCGCTGTGGATCGCGACTTCCTGTTCCCTGCTGCACAGCCCGATCGATCTGAGCGTGGAAACCCGACTGGACGAAGAAGTGAAGAGCTGGTTCGCCTTTGCCCTGCAAAAATGTGGCGAACTGGCGTTGCTGAGTGGGGCGTTGAACGCATCGGGTGCAGCAAAACAGGCTGAACTGGACGCCTACAGCGCGCCCATCCGTGCCCGTCGTCAGTCCAGCCGTGTGCATAACGCCCAGGTCGGCCAACGCCTGGCGGCTATTACCACGCAGGACAGCGAACGTCAGCGTCCTTACGCCGAGCGCGCTCAAACACAGCGTGAACGCTTTAACCTGCCGACCTGGCCGACCACCACTATTGGTTCATTCCCACAAACCACCGAAATTCGCGGCCTGCGTCTGGACTTCAAACAGGGGCGTTTGGATGGCAACAACTACCGCACCAGCATTAGCGAGCACATCAAACAGGCGATCGTTGAGCAAGAACGTCTGGGCCTGGACGTATTGGTGCACGGCGAAGCCGAGCGTAACGACATGGTCGAATACTTCGGTGAGAACCTCGACGGCTTCGTCTTCACCCAAAATGGCTGGGTACAGAGTTACGGTTCCCGCTGCGTAAAACCGCCGGTGATCATCGGCGATATTAGCAGGCCGCAAGCCATCACCGTAGAGTGGGCGAAGTATGCCCAGTCGCTGACCGACAAGCCGGTGAAGGGCATGTTGACCGGTCCGGTGACCATTCTTTGCTGGTCGTTCCCGCGTGAAGACGTGACTCGTGAAGTGATTGCCAAACAAATCGCCCTGGCGCTGCGTGACGAAGTGGAAGATCTGGAAAAAGCCGGTATTGGCATCATCCAGATTGACGAACCGGCACTGCGTGAAGGCCTGCCGCTGCGTCAATCCGATTGGGCCGCCTACCTGAATTGGGCGGTGGATGCGTTCAAATTGAATGCCGCCGTGGCGCAGGATGATACTCAGATCCACACCCACATGTGTTACTGCGAGTTCAACGACATCATGGATTCGATTGCGGCGCTGGATGCTGACGTGATCACCATCGAAACCTCGCGTTCCGATATGGATTTGCTGGAAGCCTTCAAAGAGTTCGAATATCCGAACGAAATCGGGCCGGGTGTGTATGACATCCACTCGCCAAACGTGCCAAGCGTGGAATGGATTGAAGCGCTGCTGCGTAAAGCCGCGCAGAACATCCCGGCAGAACGCCTGTGGGTTAACCCGGACTGTGGCCTGAAAACCCGTGGCTGGCCGGAAACCCGTCAGTCGCTGGCCAACATGGTGCTGGCAGCACAGCGCCTGCGCGAGCAGCAGGCCTGATTGTCACCCTTGGGCAAGGATGCTTTGCTGTGATTTGTGATTATTGTGGGCGCTTCGGCGCCCTTTTTCATATCGCAAACGGCTGCCTGGTCAGGCAGCCGTGAGGTGAGGTTTATTTCGCGCCCGGTACGCCGTGTTGGGCGAACCATGCCAGCATGCGTTGCCAACCGTCGGCGGCCGCTTCGGCATCATAGCTTGGCCGGTAGTCGGCATTGAAGGCATGGCCGGCGTCGGGATAGACCACGATCTCGGCATCGGCGTTGGCCGCCCGCAGTGCCTGACGCATGCTTTCCACCGTATCCTGCGGGATGCTGGTGTCCTTTCCGCCATATAACCCCAGCACCGGCGCAGAGAGTTGGGTCGCGACATCGATCGGTTGTTTTGGCGAGTTCAGGGTTTTTTCGCCCACCAGTTTACCGTACCAGGCGACGGCTGCTTTCAACTGCGGATTATGTGCCGCATACAGCCAGCTAATACGCCCACCCCAGCAGAAACCGGTAATCGCCAGCTTGCCTGCATCACCGCCGTGGCGCGTGGCCCAATGGGCGGCATGATCCAGATCTGCCAATACCTGGCGGTCCGGCACCTTGAGCACCAACTTTTGGAACAGCTCGCCGATGTCGGTGTAATCCCGGGCATCTCCCTGACGGAAATACAGCTCCGGTGCTATCGCCAGATAGCCCTGTTTGGCCAGGCGACGACAGACATCCTGAATGTGCTCATGCACGCCAAAAATCTCTTGTACCACCAGCACCACCGGGAAGGGGCCGCTGCTATCTGCAGGTTTGGCGATATAGGCCGGCAGATTGTCACCCTGCGAGGGAATAGTGGTTTCCCCGGCATGAATGCCTTGTTCATCGGTGAGAATGGTTGAAGCAGCCAAGGGTGTAACGGCCGGGGTGAATCCCCCCTGAGCCTGTTTTAATGTCATCACTTGATCGGTTTTCATTGCGGTCTCCGTGCAATCGAGAAAAGCGCTGAGATTAACTATAGGAAAGATTACCCGTTATTGGCTCCGGATGGAGCATTTTCGGCCAAGTCTATACCCGTCATCTTTCAAGTTGCAGCGTTGTTATCTGCACTCAGATATGTGGCCCGTCCATGGGCCACACCCCATCGGGGCCGCTGCAAGCAGCGTTCAAATCTGCTCCTGGCAGATTTGTCACCCCAGTTACTTACTTGAGTAAGCGCCTGGGGATGAGCGAGCTAGCCGCCTAGCTGCAACTTGAAAGCTATAGGGTATATAAAAACGAATAATTATCTGGTTGTAGCGCATTTTTGTTGCCTTTTTATCATGCTATTACGCATGTTGACCTGCATTAATACCATAAGGTGCGTTAGCTCCCTTTATTGTGGCTAAGTCACCGATAAAATAAGGTTATTTTCTGTGGCGGTGTCAATAGTTTCATCAGGAAATCAGCCTTGCGCTCAACAACGGCATTGAACAACGGCGGTGCATTTTGTCGACTAGACTTGGGGCATCTGAGATGACCATTGTAGCTTCTGGTTTTTTTTGTGACTTCAATCACAAAAGATATGTAGATTGCATTCTGTTTCTTTATTCATAGTGATGGTTGTCACGAAATTGAATGGCAATTTTCAGTAGAGTACTTTTTTGTTCCTCCCAATAAACATGATCCATGAGGAGTCTCGCATGTCCCAATCTGACGTTTTTCATCTCGGCCTCACTAAAAACGATTTACAAGGGGCCCAGCTTGCCATCGTTCCTGGCGATCCACAGCGCGTAGAGAAAATTGCCAAGCTGATGGAAAATCCGGTGCATCTGGCTTCCCATCGTGAATTTACTTCCTGGCGCGCAGAGCTGGACGGCAAGGCGGTGATCGTCTGCTCTACCGGCATCGGCGGCCCGTCTACCTCTATTGCCGTTGAAGAACTGGCGCAATTGGGGATCCGTACCTTCCTGCGTATCGGCACCACCGGTGCGATCCAGTCGAACATCAATGTTGGCGATGTCCTGGTCACCACCGCGGCGGTTCGCCTTGACGGTGCCAGCCTGCATTTCGCCCCGATGGAGTTCCCGGCCGTGGCCGACTTTGCCTGTACCACGGCACTGGTCGAAGCCGCCAAGGCTGCCGGTGCCACCACGCACATTGGCGTGACCGCCTCTTCCGATACCTTCTACCCTGGCCAGGAACGTTACGATACCTTCTCCGGCCGCGTTGTCAGCCGCTTCAAAGGCTCGATGGAAGAATGGCAGTCGATGGGCGTGATGAACTATGAAATGGAGTCCGCTACCTTGCTGACCATGTGTGCCAGCCAGGGCCTGCGTGCCGGTATGGTTGCCGGTGTGATTGTTAACCGCACCCAGCAGGAAATCCCGAACGCAGAAACTATGAAAAACACTGAAAGCAAAGCGGTGCAGATCGTAGTTGATGCGGCGCGCCGCCTGCTGTAATTATCTCGTAGTTCGACGGGGCGCCGACGCGGCCCGTTTCTCCATTCAGCCGTAATCTGTTACGGTTAATCTCATCAGCGCCATCTTTCTGGCCGCCTCTTTATCCGCTGAGCCCGGTTTTTCCGCTGCTCTCAGGTTGCGTTTTACAGACAATAACCACGAGGACGTCTATGACTGCCCAGATCCTGCTTCACCCTTCATTGGCGCCGCTTGATGGCGGCATTAACTTTCGCGATCTTGGCGGAAACAGTGTCGCCGACGGCCGCCGTATCAAGCGCGGTTTGTTGTTCCGGTCCGGTTCACTGGAGCGTCTGACCGAAGACGACTGCACCTTCCTGGCCGGTGTGCCGGTGCGTTCGGTACTCGATTACCGGGATGCCGATGAAGTTCAGGCCAAGCCAGACATCCTGTGGAGTGGTGCCGATTACCATCATTTCCCAGCCAACCCGTTGAGCAATGAAGTGAATGCCAATCTGGAAAAGTTGACCAGTGATACGTTGGCCGGCTTCGACGCTCAGGCTTTTATGCTGGAACTGTACCGTCGGTTGCCTTTCGGTAATGCGGCGTATAAACAGTTGGTCCAATTGCTGAGCAATGTCGATAACGGAGCCATCGTCCAGCACTGCGCGGTAGGTAAAGACCGCACCGGGATAGGATCGGCGCTGGTGTTGTTTGCTCTGGGAGCGGATGAGGCGACGGTAGTGGAAGATTACCTACTGACCGAAACCACACTGGCGACCTTCCGCGAGCAGATGCTGGATCAATTGTCGATTCGCCTGAGCGCCCCGGCACTGGGGCAATTTACCTACGTGCTCAGCGCCCGTGAAGAATTCCTGATGACCGCCCTGAGCTGCATCCGTGACCAATACGGTTCAACCGATCGCTGGCTGGAAGCCGAGTACGGCCTGGGCCAAAATCAGCGTGAAGTGTTGCAGGCGTTTTACCTCGAGTAAACTGGACGGGTGTTTAGCCGGGGTTTAATCGGCCCCGGCCGGCATTGCGTATCCTTGGGACCATAAATCCCGCATCAGGAGCCCATATTGAGCCTCAATGACATTATCCACTGGGTCAGCGACACCGTGCGGCAGCATGAAGCCTGGGCCATCCCGATTATTTTCTTCCTGGCGTTCGGCGAATCGTTGGCGTTCCTGTCGCTGCTGTTGCCGGCCACGGTGATTTTGCTGGCGCTGGGAGCCTTGATCGGCGAAAGCGGCATTGCATTCTGGCCTATCTGGGCCGCTGCTGCTGCCGGGGCCTTTTTCGGCGACTGGCTCTCTTACTGGATTGGCTATCACTACCAAGACCGGGTGGCACATATGTGGCCCCTTTCCCGCAATCCACAGCTACTCACGCGTGGCCATGCGTTTTTTGAACGCTGGGGCGTACTGGGCATTTTCATCGGTCGCTTCTTCGGCCCGTTGCGTGCCGTGGTGCCGTTGGTCGGTGGCATTTGCGGCATGCCCCAACGTTATTTCCAGGTAGCGAATATTACTTCGGCGATGATCTGGGCGTTCGGCATTCTCGCGCCGGGGGCGTTTGGCATCAAGTGGTTAAGCCAGTGGTTTGGCTAGTTCTGGTCTGACTTGCGTAGCGTTTCGCAATTTTGCGCCGTCGAGGCAAAAACAGACTGGACATCCATACAGCATCCCCTTAACGTGACGGGCAACAGGCGCATAAAACGCCGGAACGATCAGGTGTAACAGGAGGCAGGGTGGATACCAGTTTGGTTTACGGTATGGGCGGGGTGGCAATTGGCCTGCTGCTGGGCTGGCTAATTGCCAGTCTGCGCGTGCAGCAGACGCATGCACAGCATGAAACCGAGCTACGTCTGCTGGAACAATCGCTGCAACAGGCGCAGCAGGAAACAGCAGCCCGGCAAGAAACGCTGCAGCGTAATGAACAACAAATGCGGCAAACCGATCTGGAACTGCGTAATTTGCACAGCCAGCTGGCTGCCGGGCACGAAAAACTTCAACAGCTCAATCACTGGCGCAACGAATGCGAGTTGCTGAATCAGGAACTACGCGCCCAGCGTGAGGTTAACAGCGCTCAGGAGGCCGAACTGCGTGAGGTGACTATCCGTCTGGAAGAAACCCGTATGGCGGCAGAAGAGAAACAGCGTCTGCTGATTAACAGTGAACAGCGCCTCACCACCCAATTTGAAAATTTGGCCAACCGCATTTTTGAACACAGCGGGCGCAAGGTTGACGAGCAGAATAAGCAAAGTCTGGACCGCCTGTTACTGCCGCTGCGTGAGCAACTTGATGGATTCCGCCGCCAGGTGCAGGACAGTTTTGGCCAGGAAGCGCGTGAACGCCATACGCTGACTCACGAAATACGTAACCTGCAGCAGCTCAATGCACAAATGGCGCGCGAGGCGATTAACCTCACCAAGGCCCTGAAAGGGGATAATAAAACTCAGGGTAACTGGGGTGAGGTGGTGTTAAGTCGGGTACTGGAGGCCTCCGGCCTGCGTGAAGGGCACGAATACGAAACCCAGGTCAATGTGCGGCTGGATCATCAGAGCCGTATGCAGCCCGACGTCATTGTTCGTTTGCCGCAGGGGAAGGACGTGGTCATCGATGCGAAAATGTCGCTGGTGGCCTATGAACGTTACTTCAACAGTGAAGATGAAGTGGAACGCGAGGCGGCGCTGAGTGAGCATATTGGCTCGCTGCGTGGCCATATCCGCCTGTTGGGCCGCAAGGATTACCAGCAGTTGCCCGGCTTGCGTTCGCTGGACTACGTACTGATGTTTATTCCGGTCGAGCCGGCTTTCCTGTTGGCCATTGACCGTGAACCAGAGCTGATCAGCGAAGCGCTCAAACACAATATCATGCTGGTCAGTCCGACCACCTTGCTGGTGGCGTTGCGTACCATCACCAACCTTTGGCGCTATGAGCATCAAAGCCAGAATGCCCAACGCATTGCCGACAGAGCGGCGCGGTTGTATGACAAAATGCGGCTGTTTGTTGACGACATGTCGGCGCTGGGGCAGAGCCTGGACAAGGCCCAGGGGAGTTATCGCCAGGCGATGAATAAACTGAGCGAAGGCCGTGGTAATCTTATCGGCCAGACCGAGGGGTTCCGCGCGTTGGGGGTTGAGGTGAAAAGACCGATTAACCCGCTGCTGGCTCAGCAGGCCAGTGCGCAGCATGATGAAGAATTCGAGACGGCGGGCCTTGATGAAGTTGACGCGTTGCCCGGGGCGGAAGACGACGACTCCGCAGAGGAACCCCGCTCCGCATCGCAGGCATGACAGCTGCGGCGAGGTGGGGTATTGCGTAGGGTTCTGGTACACTCATCCACACTAAATTGACTGAATAGCAGGCAGGACAATGGCAGATCAACCGCAGGAAACCACCGACTTCGGTTTTCGCACCGTAGCTAGAGACGAGAAGCAGGCCATGGTGGCAGACGTTTTTCATTCGGTAGCTGCAAAGTATGACGTGATGAACGACCTGATGTCGTTTGGTATCCACCGTATCTGGAAGCGTTTTACCATTGACTGCAGCGGCGTTCGCCGTGGGCAGCGGGTGTTGGATCTGGCCGGTGGTACCGGTGACCTGGCCGCCAAGTTCTCCCGCATGGTCGGCGAGCAGGGGCAGGTGGTACTGGCGGACATTAACGATTCCATGCTGAAGATGGGGCGCGAGAAGCTGCGTGACCGTGGCATTATTGGCAACGTCAACTATGTGCAGGCCAATGCCGAGGCGCTGCCGTTCCCGGATAACTATTTTGACTGCATTACCATTTCCTTCGGCCTGCGTAACGTGACCGACAAGGACAAAGCGCTGCGTTCCATGTTCCGCGTGCTTAAGCCGGGCGGCCGTTTGCTGGTGCTGGAGTTCTCCAAACCGCTGCTGGCGCCGTTAAGTAAAGCCTATGACGCTTACTCGTTCCACGTGCTGCCGAAAATCGGTGAGCTGGTGGTGAAGGATCCGGAAAGTTACCGCTATTTGGCTGAGTCGATCCGCATGCATCCCGATCAGGAAACCCTGAAAGGCATGATGGGGGCTGCCGGCTTTGACAACGTGACCTATTTTAACCTGACCGGCGGTATTGTGGCCCTGCATCGCGGCTTCAAGTTCTGATATGGACATGCCGATGCTGTTAACCCCGTTGTTGACCGGCGTGCTGGAAACATCGCTCAATAGCCTGTTGTTCCGCGATCGCAGCATGAAAGCCGCCCGTTTGCGCCTGGCAGGTAAGGTCTTGCGTATTGAATTGCAAGAGCTTTCCTCACCGCTGGTGTTGCTGTTCAGTGAGCAGCGTGTTGATGTGCTTGGTCAGTCTGAAGATACCGCCGACTGCACGGTGCGCAGCCGCATCTCGGTGTTGCTGAAGCTGCGGGATCGCCAGCAACTTTCGCCATTGATGCGTAGCGGTGAGCTGATCGTCGAAGGGGATATTCAGGTGGTTCAGCAACTGGTTGGGCTGCTCGATCTGGCAGAGTGGGATCCGGCTGAATGGTTGGCCCCCTACATCGGTGATATTGCCGCGCAGGGTATTACGCAGGTGCTCGGTAAGGGCGCGAACCTGCTGAAGACCGGCTTCCAGCGTCAACAGCATTATGTAGCGGAAACGCTGACGGAAGAGTGGCGCGTGGCACCAGGCCCACTGGAAGTTGTGTGGTTCAACGAGGAAGTTGATGCCACCGTTCGCAACCTCGAAGCGCTGATTGCTCGCATGGACAAGTTGGAGGGTAAACGATGACCCCTGGCGAACTACGCCGCCTGTATTTGATCGTCCGCGTTTTTCTCAGCTATGGCCTGGATGAACTGATCCCCCAGATGCGCTTGACGTTGCCGCTGCGCGTGGGGCGCCGTCTGCTGTTCTGGATGCCAAACCGCCATGCGGATAAACCTCTGGGTGAGCGTCTGCGTTTGGCCTTGCAGGAGCTGGGACCGGTATGGATCAAGTTTGGGCAGATGATGTCCACCCGCCGCGACCTGTTCCCACCACAGATTGCCGATCAACTGACTTTGCTGCAGGACCGGGTTGCCCCCTTCGATGGTGCACTGGCGCGCAAGCATATTGAGTTGGCGATGGGCGGCCCGCTGGAAACCTGGTTTGATGATTTTGACCAGCAGGCGCTGGCTTCGGCATCGATAGCTCAGGTGCATACCGCACGGCTAAAAACGACCGGGCAGGAAGTGGTTCTGAAGGTGATTCGGCCCGATATCCGGCCGATCATCAGGGCTGACGTCCGCCTGATGTATCGTTTGGCGGCCTGGGTGCCAAAGCTGCTGCCGGATGGTCGCCGTCTGCGTCCGCGTGAAGTAGTGCGCGAATATGAAAAGACCTTGCTGGATGAGTTGAACCTGCTGCGTGAAGCGGCCAACGCCATCCAGCTGCGCCGTAATTTCGACGGTAGCCCGATGCTGTACGTGCCGGAGGTTTATTCCGATTACTGCCGCGAAAGCGTGTTGGTGATGGAGCGCATCTACGGAATTCCGGTTTCGGATATCCCAACGCTGGAAAAGCAGGGCACCAACATGAAACTGTTGGCCGAACGCGGGGTTCAGGTGTTCTTCACCCAGGTCTTCCGCGACAGTTTCTTCCATGCAGACATGCATCCCGGTAATATTTTTGTCAGCTATGAGCATCCTGAAGATCCCTGCTATATCGGCATTGACTGCGGTATTGTCGGCTCGTTGAACAAAGACGATAAACGCTATCTGGCGGAAAACTTTATTGCCTTCTTCAATCGCGACTATCGCAAGGTTGCAGAGCTGCACGTTGATTCTGGCTGGGTGCCGCGCGACACCAACGTGGAAGATTTCGAATTCGCTATTCGCACAGTGTGTGAGCCGATTTTCGAAAAGCCACTGTCGGAAATTTCGTTCGGCAACGTGCTGATGAACCTGTTCAATACCGCACGCCGTTTCAATATGGAAGTGCAGCCCCAACTGGTGTTATTGCAGAAGACCTTGCTGTATGTTGAAGGTCTGGGCCGGCAGCTCTATCCACAGCTGGATTTGTGGACCACTGCGAAGCCGTTCCTGGAAAGTTGGATGCGTGATCAGGTCGGTATACCAGCAGTGCTCCGCGCACTGAAAGAAAAAGCGCCGTTTTGGGCCGAGAAACTGCCCGAACTGCCCGAATTATTTTACGACAGCCTGCAGCAGCATAAACTGTTGCAACAAAGCGTTGATAAGCTGACCAATCAGATGCAGGCCCAGCGCGTTCGTCAGGGACAATCGCGTTATTTGTTCGGCGTTGGCGCTACACTGTTAGTAAGCGGTACGATTTTGCTGTTGGGGGATGTTGAAGTGTTCCCTGCGTGGCTGATAACGGCCGGCATCGTATCCTGGGTGATTGGCTGGAAGCGAACCACCTGAATTGATTCGAAACTCTGGTAAAATCTGCCGTATAATGCGACGGATTTTGAAAAAAACCTGTAAAAATAGAGGTAATTGCAATGGGCGGTATTAGTATTACGCAATTGTTGATCATCGCAGTGATCGTGGTGCTGCTGTTTGGTACCAAAAAGCTCCGTACGCTGGGCTCTGATCTCGGTGCATCAATCAAAGGTTTCAAAAAGGCGATCGGCGATGAAAATACGCCGCCGACCAACACGGCTGAGAAAAGCAGCCTGGATGACGCTGACTTCACGGCCAAGCCTATTACCGATAAGCAGCCGGAAGTGAAAACGGAAGAGTCGAAGAACAAAGAGCAGGTATAAACCGTGTTTGACATTGGGTTTAGTGAACTGTTGCTGGTTCTGGTTATCGGCCTGGTGGTACTCGGACCGGAACGGTTGCCGGTTGCGGTAAGAACAGTTTCGGGCTGGATCCGCGCGCTGCGATCGCTGGCGGCTTCGGTGCAGAACGAACTTTCTCAGGAACTAAAACTGCAGGAACTGCAGGATAGCCTGAAAAAGGTAGAGAAGGCGGGCATGCAGAATTTGTCGCCGGAGCTGAAGGCGTCAATGGATGAGCTGAAAGACGCGGCGGAATCGCTGAAACGTTCTTATCAGGGCGGCAGTGACGATAAAACCGAACCTGCGCACACCATCCATAACCCTCTGGTCACCGATCCTGAAGCCATTCATGACGGTGTGACGCCGGCAGAGGCTGCGGCTGTGGCATCGTCCCCGGCTGCCGTGCCGGAGCCGGTGGTTGCGGTAACGCCGCCGGCTGCACAACCCGTGGTCGAGCCGGTTAAACAACCGGTCGCGTCGGCCGTTCAGGCAACCTCAGAACCTGTTGTGGATAAAACCCCAGCGTCTCACCAACCTAGTGGCGATCGTTAAAACATGGCTGTTGAAGATACCCAACCCCTTATCAGTCATCTGATAGAACTGCGTAAGCGGCTGTTAAACTCGATTATCAGCATACTGGCGATCTTCCTGGTGCTGGTTTTTTTCGCCAATGACATTTATCAACTGGTGTCTGCACCGCTGATCAAGCAGTTGCCTGCCGGGGCGAGCATGATCGCCACCGACGTGGCTTCACCGTTCTTTACTCCGATCAAGCTGACCATGATCGTCTCGGTGTTTGTGTCTGCACCGGTGATCCTGTATCAGGTGTGGTCGTTTATCGCACCGGCGTTATACAAGCATGAACGCCGTCTGATGATGCCTTTACTGGTCTCCAGCAGCCTGCTGTTTTATCTCGGCATGGCGTTTGCCTACTTTATCGTGTTCCCGTTGGCGTTCGGTTTTTTTGCCAAGACCGCGCCTGCCGGGGTGATGATTGCCACCGACATCAATAACTACCTCGATTTCGTCATGGCGCTGTTTATGGCGTTCGGCGTGGCCTTTGAGGTACCGGTTGCCATTATTCTGCTGTGCTGGAGTGGCGTCACTTCACCGGAAGACCTGAAAAAGAAACGACCTTACGTGCTGGTTGGCGCTTTCGTGGTTGGTATGCTGTTGACCCCGCCGGATGTGTTCTCTCAGACTCTGTTGGCGATCCCGATGTACCTGTTGTTTGAAGTGGGCGTTTTCTTTGCCCGTTTCTACACGGGTAAGCGTCGCGCGCAGCCGGAAGAAGAAGATGAGGGCGATGAACCCCCGGCACCTTAAAAATTAGTATGTCGCAAGCCGCCCGATGGGCGGCTTTAGGTTGCTGACAAAGCAGGAAAAAGCGTGGTTTTTCCTGCTTTGTGGTGAGCAGCCGAAAATCAATAAATTGATTTTCCTGATTTTTATTTATCGGCCTCGACTCGCTCTGGGCAGGAATGAGGTTTGTCATCAGTCTGAAGCCGCCCGATGGGCGGCTTTTACTTTGGGAACATCATGTTTGATATCGGCGTCAATCTCACCAGCTCACAATTTGCCAAAGACCGTCCGGCGGTGGTGGAGCGCGCCCGTGCTGCAGGTGTAACAGGGCTGCTGATTACTGGTACCGATCTGCCGGAAAGCCTGGCTGCCAGTGAACTGGCGCAACAGCATGCGGGTTTTTGCTGGTCCACTGTCGGCGTACATCCTCACCATGCCAGCGGTTGGGACCATCGGGCCGCAGACCAAATCCGCGAGTTAGCCTCTTTGACGCAGGTCGCGGCTATTGGTGAATGCGGGCTGGATTTCAACCGTAACTTTTCTACCCCGAAGCAGCAGGAAGCGGCATTCAGCGCGCAGTTGGCGCTGGCAGCAGAGCTGTCGATGCCGGTTTTTCTTCATTGCCGTGATGCACACGCACGATTTGCCGCGCTGCTGACCCCTTGGTTGGATAAACTGCCCGCGGCCGTGGTCCACTGTTTTACCGGCACTGCCGAAGAATTGGAAAACTGCCTGTCGTTAGGCCTGTCGGTGGGTATTACCGGTTGGGTCTGCGATGAGCGGCGTGGCCTGGAATTGCGTGCGTTGCTGCCGCAGATCCCGGCGGACCGTCTGTTGCTGGAAACCGACGCCCCCTATCTGTTGCCCCGGGATTTACTTCCGAAACCCGCATCTCGCCGCAACGAACCCTGTTTTTTGCCTCATATCGTCCGGCAGGTGGCTGCCTGGCGGCAAGAGGATCCCGAATGGCTGGGGCGAAAAATCGATGAGAACGCCCGCCGGCTATTCCGGCTGGAATGAGTTAGGAGAAAACTATGAGCTATGCATTTCCGGGCACCTTCCCAGGTCGCCGTATGCGCCGCGTGCGCCGTCATGATTTCAGTCGTCGCCTGGTGGCGGAGAACCAACTGACGGTTAACGACCTGATCTACCCAGTATTTGTCATGGAAGGCAGTAACCGCCAAGAAGCCGTGGCATCGATGCCTGGCGTATCGCGTATGAGCATCGACCTGCTGGTTAAAGAAGCGGAAGCCATTGCCAAGCTGGGCGTGCCGGTGATCTCCCTGTTCCCGGTCATTGAGCCGGGCCTCAAGTCACTGCACGCAGAAGAAGCTTATAACCCGGACGGCCTGGTGCAGCGTACAGTACGTGCGTTGAAAGACGCGGTGCCAGAGCTGGGTATTTTGACTGATGTGGCGCTCGACCCTTACACCACCCACGGTCAGGACGGCATCATTGACGAGCAAGGTTATGTGATTAACGACATCACCAAAGAGATTTTAGTACGCCAGGCACTGTCCCATGCTGAAGCCGGTGCAGAAATCGTGGCACCAAGTGACATGATGGATGGCCGAATTGGTGCGATCCGCGATCAACTGGAACATCAGGGCCTGATTAACACTCAGATCATGGCTTACTCAGCCAAATATGCGTCTTGCTACTATGGCCCGTTCCGGGATGCGCTCGGTTCCAGCGGTAATCTGAAAGGTGGCAATAAGAAAACCTACCAGATGGACCCTGCCAACAGCGACGAAGCGCTACAGGAAATTGCGCAGGATCTGCAGGAAGGTGCAGATATGGTAATGGTGAAGCCGGGCATGCCGTATCTGGACGTGGTACGCCGGGTGAAAGACACCTTCGGTGTGCCGACCTTCGCCTATCAGGTGTCTGGTGAATATGCGATGCACATGGCGGCGATTCAAAACGGTTGGTTACAGGAACAACCGGCGGTGATGGAGTCGTTGATGTGCTTCAAGCGTGCCGGTGCGGATGGCGTGCTGACCTACTTCGCCAAGCGGGTAGCTCAGTGGATGCATGACGACGCAATGCAGCGCTAAGGCGCGAGTATCCAATAAAAAAGGCGCCTTGGGCGCCTTTTAGGTTGCTGACAAAGCAGGAAAAAGCGTGGTTTCTCCTGATTTTTGTTTATCGGCCTCTACTTGCTCTGGGCAGGAATGAGGTTTGTCATCAGTCTGAAAGGCGCCTTGGGCGCCTTTTTTACATTACAGCTTTTGGAACTGTCGGTTGTCCACGCTTTGGCTGACCTGTTTGTTGATCAGGTTGAGCAACAGCATTGAGCGCGCTTCGCCGTCCGGCTCGGTGTAAATCGCCTGCAGCCCTTCGAACACCCCATCGACGATCAACACACTATCGCCAGGTTGCGGCGTTTCCGGATCGACATAGGTTTCGCAGGTATGAGTCTGCAACTCTTCGATGACCTTCTGCGGGATAGTGGCCGGTGTCGAACCAAAGCGCACGAAGTGGTTGACACCACGTGTTGCACTGATGGTGGTGGTATGGATACGCTCCGGATCGAATTCCACAAATAGATAGTTGGGGAACAGGGGTTCGCTGACCGCGATGCGTTTGCCGCGAACGATCTTTTCCAGCGTAATGATCGGGCTCAGGCAGTTCACTTCCTGCCGCTCGAGATGTTCCTGCGCCCGTAAGAGCTGGCCGCGTTTGCAATACAATAGATACCAGGATTCCATAATTTCACATGCCTTTCTGTCAGCCGGTAAGCATATCAAAAGCCATTACGGATACATAGTGATGCAGGTTTCAGCATGTAACAGCCGCTATCTGCATGAATCTTTTGCAATTAGCGAGGGGTCACACACTTATCCGCACGGCTTGGGTATAACAGAGGGCTAAAAATTTGCTACCGTCGCAGTATGCCTCGGGGCGCTGTCGCCTGATGTGACGGCATTCATCGTTTTTGATTGAGGGGGAGAAATGGAGTTATTTCTGTTAAGCAACGGTAAACTGTCCGGTGAGAGTGAGCTGCTGGGCTATGCCAAGAGCCACCTGTTGGCGATGATCGCGCGCCGCAGTATCACGTCCGCCGTCTTTATCCCATATGCCATGATCCGCGGTGATTACGATCAGCGTGCGCAGGAGCTGGCGCAAACGTTGGGTATCAAGGTCACCAGCATTCACCATGCCGAATCCCCGGCTGCGGCAATTGAACAGGCGGAATGTATCCTGGTCAGCGGCGGCAATACCTGGATGCTGAACCAAATGCTGCATGAGAAAGGCCTGATTGTCCCGATCCAGCGGGCTGTTCGTGAACGTAGCGTCCCCTATATTGGCTGGAGCGCCGGTTGTAACGTGGCTACGCCAAGTATCCGTACCACCAATGACATGCCGGTACGCAACAGCGTGGTGTTGCCGGCGTTGAGCCTGTTCCCGGTGCAGATTAACCCGCACTACATTGACGCCCATATCAGCGGTCACATGGGCGAAACCCGTGATGAGCGCCTGGCGGAGTTCTGCGCGGTTAATCCGAGCGAATCTGTGGTGGCGCTGCGCGAGGGCAGCATGTTGCATGTTGAGGGCAATGAATTACGTTATTTCAGTGCCAGAGACCAGGGCTTCAAGGTGTTCCGCCAAGGCGCAGAGACCCATGAGTACCAGGATACGCAGGCATTACGCCCGCTGGTGCCGTTCACGTGTCACTGAGTGCTGGTGAGGTCTTTACCGGTGTTTAACAAAAGTGCAGCAACAACCGTGAAGAGGGCTTATAATATCCTCCTCACTGGCCGTTATAATGATCAGCATGAAATACCGTGACTTACGCGATTTCCTCTCGTTGCTGGAAAAGAGAGGCGAACTAAAACGCATTAGCCAGCCGATTGATCCCTATCTGGAAATGACAGAAATTGCCGATCGTACTTTACGTGCGGGCGGCCCGGCATTGCTGTTCGAAAACCCGAAAGGGTACGACATGCCAGTGCTGTGCAATCTGTTCGGTACTCCTGGTCGTGTAGCGATGGGGATGGGCCAGGAGGATGTCAGCTCGTTGCGCGAGGTCGGCAAGTTGCTGGCGTTCCTGAAAGAGCCGGAGCCACCAAAGGGCTTTCGCGATCTGTTCGATAAACTGCCGAAGTTCAAGCAAGTGCTGAACATGCCGACCAAGGTATTGGGTTCAGCGCCTTGTCAGGAGCAGGTATGGCAGGGTGATGACGTCGATCTCAGCCGTATTCCGGTGATGCACTGCTGGCCGGAAGATGCCGCACCGCTGATCACCTGGGGCCTGACCGTGACCCGTGGGCCGCAAAAAGAGCGGCAGAACCTGGGTATTTATCGTCAACAGGTGCTGAGTAAGAATAAAGTCATCATGCGTTGGCTGTCGCACCGCGGCGGCGCGCTGGATTATCTTGAATGGTGCCAGGCGCACCCCGGTGAGCGTTTCCCGGTTGCGGTTGCGCTGGGCGCGGATCCCGCCACCATTCTCGGTGCGGTCACGCCAGTGCCGGATACCCTGTCTGAATATGCCTTTGCCGGGCTGTTGCGCGGCAACAAAACCGAAGTGGTCAAGTGTATCTCCTGCGATCTGGAAGTGCCCGCCAGCGCGGAAATCGTGTTGGAAGGCTATATCGAACCGGGTGAAATGGCGCCTGAAGGCCCGTATGGCGATCACACCGGTTACTACAACGAAATTGACCACTTCCCGGTATTCACCATCACCCATATCACCCAGCGTCGTGATGCCATTTATCACTCGACCTATACCGGCCGTCCACCGGATGAGCCTGCGGTGTTAGGCGTGGCGCTGAATGAAGTTTTCGTTCCTATCTTGCAAAAGCAGTTCCCGGAAATTGTCGATTTCTACCTGCCGCCTGAGGGGTGCTCTTATCGCCTGGCGGTGGTGACTATCAAGAAACAGTATGCTGGTCATGCCAAACGCGTAATGATGGGGGTCTGGTCGTTCCTACGTCAGTTTATGTACACCAAATTTGTTATCGTCTGCGACGATGACGTCAACGCACGCGACTGGAATGATGTGATTTGGGCGATCACCACCCGAATGGATCCGGCAAGGGATACTGTTTTGGTGGAGAATACGCCGATCGATTATTTGGACTTCGCCTCACCGGTTTCCGGTTTGGGTTCGAAGATGGGGCTGGATGCCACCAATAAATGGCCGGGTGAAACCCAGCGCGAATGGGGCCGTCCGATTCAGATGGATGAAAAGGTGCGTGCGCGCGTCGATGAAATCTGGGATGAGCTCGCAATTTTCAGTGACAGAGAACCGACATTATAATATACCCAAAATAATTGGAGTTGCATTGAGGCGGCAACGCAGCGAATCCCAAGAGCTTACTTGAGTAAGTGACTGGGATAAGCGAGGAAAGCCAACAAAATGCAGCTTCAAGTATGAAGGGTATGACAGGTTCTGTTCTCAGTTTTGCATTGATGACCCGACAGAGGGAACGCATGACAATATTGAGCTGTAAAGTGACCTCCGTAGAGGCCATTACCGATACGGTTTATCGGGTACGCTTGGTGCCTGAGGCACCGTTTTCTTTCAAGGCAGGACAGTATCTGATGGTCGTGATGGATGAGCGTGACAAGCGTCCGTTCTCACTGGCCTCCATTCCGTCAGACCAGGATTACATTGAGCTACATATTGGCGCTTCGGAGCTGAATCTGTACGCCATGGCGGTGATGGGTCGCATTCTGAAAGAGCGGGCGATTACCGTTGATATCCCGCACGGTGACGCCTGGTTGCGTGAAGAAGGCAGCCGTCCGCTGGTGTTGATCGCCGGTGGCACAGGTTTCTCCTACGCGCGCTCGATTCTGTTGGCCGCACTGGAGCAGCAGCCGGAACGCGATATTTCCATCTATTGGGGCGGACGTGAGCTGAAGCACCTGTATGACTTGAGCGAGCTGGAAGCGCTGTCGTTGCGGCATCCAAATCTGAAAGTCATACCGGTAGTTGAACAGCCGGAAGAGGAGTGGCGTGGCCGTAGTGGCACGGTGCTCAGCGCGGTGCTGCAAGATTTCGGGACGCTGGCAGAGCACGACATTTATATTGCCGGTCGCTTCGAGATGGCAAAAATCGCTCGCGAACGTTTCTGTGCCGAACGTGGCGCGCTGGAAGCGCATATGTTTGGCGACGCCTTCTCGTTTATCTGAGGCGCGAAGCAGTAGCAAACGGGGTGGCCAATGGCTGCCCCTTTTTATTGGGGGCGTCAGAAGAATTCAGACGTAAAAAACCCGCCCCTGACAGGCGGGAAGTACGGCAACTAAACTTGGTGGAATGCTGCGGTTTGAAGTGTTGACGCAGTCATCCCTAATAGACACAGCTAAACGCGTTCAAAAACGGTGGCAATCCCCTGACCCAGACCGATACACATGGTCGCCAGACCAAACTGTACGTTGCGGCGTTCCATATTGTTCAGCAGGGTAGTCGAGATACGCGAGCCCGAGCAGCCTAATGGGTGGCCCAGAGCAATGGCACCGCCGTTCAGGTTGATTTTGTCGTCGATGCTGTCCAACAGTCCCAAATCCTTGATGCACGGCAGTGACTGGGCGGCAAAGGCTTCATTCAGTTCAAACAGGTCGATGTCCTGCACGCTCAGTCCGGCACGTTTGAGCGCCAATTTGCTGGCAGGCACCGGGCCGTAGCCCATGATGGAAGGATCGCAACCGACTACCGCCATTGAACGAATGCGGGCGCGGGCTTTCAGGCCAAGCGCTTTGGCGCGTGATTCACTCATCAACAGCATGGCAGACGCACCATCGGACAACGCTGAAGAAGTGCCGGCGGTCACGGTCCCGTTGACCGGATCGAAGGCCGGGCGCAGCGCTGCAAGACTGGCGACGGTGGTTTCCGGACGGATCACTTCGTCAAAGTCATAACGAGTCAGCACGCCGTCGGCATCGTGGCCGGTGGTTGGGATGATTTCATTCTTGAAATAGCCGGCCAGGGTGGCGGCATGCGCGCGTTGGTGCGAGCGTGCTGCGAACTCATCCTGCATCTGGCGGCTGATATTGTGCATCTTGGCCAGCATCTCGGCGGTCAGCCCCATCATACCGGCGGCTTTTGCCACGCTGCGACTCAGACCCGGGTGGAAATCCACACCGTGATTCATCGGTACGTGGCCCATATGTTCTACGCCACCAATCAGGCTGACGTGTGCATCGCCGACCATAATGGCGCGTGCGGCGTCGTGTAGTGCCTGCATGGATGAGCCGCACAGTCGGTTGACGGTGACCGCCGGGACACTGTGTGGGATCTCAGCCAGCAGCGAAGCGTTACGGGCAATGTTAAAGCCCTGCTCCAGCGTTTGCTGCACGCAACCCCAGTAAATGTCGTCAATTTCGGCGGCATCCAGTGACGGATTACGGCTCAGTACGGCACGCATCAGATGAGCGGAAAGATCTTCAGCACGTACCTGGCGGAAGGCGCCGCCCTTGGAGCGGCCCATCGGCGTGCGTACGGCATCAACAATAACTACGTTTTCCATCTTTATGACCTCATGCCGGTTGGCCAGTGGAGACATCGGACAGCGGCGCTGCCACCGGGTAGTAGCTTTCATTATGTTCAGCTTTGGCACGCAGGCCGGCAGGCACCTGATACAGGGCGCCAAGATGCGCATAACGCTGGGCCAGTTCAACATAATTGGCGGTGCCAAGCGTATCCAGGTAGCGGAACGCCCCGCCGTGGAACGGAGGGAAACCGATGCCGTAAACCAGCGCCATATCGGCTTCGGCCGGGCTGGCAATAATGTTTTCTTCCAGGCAGCGCACCACTTCGTTAATCATCGGGATCATCATGCGGGTGATAATTTCTTCGTCGCTGATGGTCTGACGCGGTTGGCTGACTTCGGCCAGCAGCACATCGGTCTGCTCATCGTTATCTTTACGTGGCTTGCCTTTGTTGTCCTGGCTGTAACGATAGAAGCCCAACTGATTTTTCTGACCAAAACGCTGGTTATCGAACATCACGTCGATAGCGTCGCGGTAATCTTTGCTCATGCGCTCAGGGAAGCCGGTCGCCATCACCGCCTGGGCGTGGTGCGCGGTATCAATCCCCACAACGTCGAGCAGATAAGCTGGGCCCATTGGCCAACCAAACTGTTTTTCCATCACTTTGTCGATCTGGCGGAAGTCCGCACCGTCGCGCAGTAGCATGCTGAAACCGGCAAAATACGGGAACAGCACACGGTTGACGAAGAACCCTGGGCAGTCGTTAACCACAATCGGCGTTTTACCCATACGGCTGGCATAGGCCACCACGGCGGCGATGGTGCTGTCGCTGGTCTGCTCACCACGGATGATTTCCACCAGTGGCATGCGATGTACCGGGTTAAAGAAGTGCATGCCGCAGAAGTTCTGTGGGCGTTTGAGCGATTTGGCCAGGTGATTAATAGGAATGGTCGAGGTATTGGACGCCAGTACGGTATCTTCACCGATCAAGCCTTCCACTTCGGACAGTACTGCCGCCTTAATCTTTGGATTTTCGACCACGGCTTCGACGATCACCTGAGCGCGCTCGATACCGGCGTAATCAAGCCGGGGTTGAATGGTCGACAGCACTTGGGCCATTTTCATGCCATCGAGCTTGCCGCGTTCCAACTGCTTGTTCAGCAGCTTGGCGGCTTCGTTCATACCGAGCGTCAGGGACTTGTCGCTGATGTCTTTCATGACAACCGGCACGCCTTTTAGTGCCGACTGGTAGGCGATACCGCCACCCATGATACCGGCACCCAACACGGCAGCCTGCTTCGGTGCTTCGACACCTTTTGCCAGCTTCTTCGCCTGACCTTTCACAAATTGGTCATTAAGGAAGATGCCAACCAGCGCGCGGGCCTCTTTGGAGCGGGCCAACGGCACAAAGCTGGCGCTTTCCAGTTTCAGCGCTTCATCACGGCCCAGCTTGGCTGCGGCCTCAATGGTTTTGACTGCGGTCATTGGCGCCGGATAGTGTTTCCCGGCCGTTTGCATCACCATGCCTTTGGCGGTGGTGAAGCTCATGGCCGCTTCAATTGGGCTGAGTTTCAACGGCTCGAGCTTTGGCTGGCGATAGGCGCGCCAGTCCAATTTGCCCTCAATCGCCTGTTGCAGCATGTTCAGCGCAGCATCCACCAACTTCTCCGGTGCAACTACCGCATCCACCAGGCCAACCTTCAATGCATCTTTGGCACTGACGTCCTTACCGGCGGCGATAATTTCCAGTGCGCTGTCGTTACCCAACAGGCGTGGCAAGCGAACCGAGCCGCCGAAGCCGGGCATAATACCCAGTTTGGTTTCCGGCAGGCCGATACGCGCATCCGGAGATGCAACGCGGAAGTCGGTCGCCAGAACACATTCGCAGCCACCGCCGAGCGCATAGCCGTTAATGGCCGAAATGGTTGGCACCGGCAAATCTTCCAGCCGGTTAAAGATCGCATTGGCGAAGTTCAGCCACTGCTGCAGCTTTTCAGCCGGGGCAGCAAACAGCGAAAGGAATTCGGTGATGTCGGCGCCGACAATAAAGGCGGCCTTGGTAGAACGCAGCAGCAGGCCTTTTAACTCGGTCTGCTTTTCCAGCACCGCGAGCGCTTCGCCCAAGCTGGCAACGGTGCGTGTATCCAGCTTGTTTACCGAGCCTGGGGCATTGAACACCAGCTCGGCGATGCCGTTGTCGAGCCAGTGCAGTTGTAATGTTTCGCCTTGGTAGAGCATGTCTATCTCCTGAATCAGCGTTTGATCTGGTATGACCAGATGATGAGGAGTGTGGTTTTTATGTTAACAATATGCAAATGAGAGATTGCATTTTTGCTAGTCTGATCACATGACTATGAGTTAGTGCTTTGATTTAAAACGAAGTTATATTTTATGCTTTATGCTGATTTGTCGACGAGTGAAAGCCTTCATAAGCCTTTATCGTCGCGTTGGGCGGCCGCCATCGCGCGGCTTGGTCTGCTCGCCTGGTTAATTGTTAAGCTACGGATGTAACGACGTTTACAGCGATTTGCGAACCGCTCCGCATGCCAGAGCTGATGGGGTTGGTGCACCTGAACGGTGTGCTAAGATGACTCATTCCGTTCTAATGGTATGTATAAGGGTATTGTGATGGAAACGCTGGCTTCTTTGTATAACGACCACCTGGCAGAACTGCAAAAACGGGCGTGTGAAGTGTTAACGCGCAACAAACTGGATGCGCTGCTGATTCACTCAGGAGAGCTGCAAAGGATATTCCAAGATGATCGCAGCTATCCGTTCAAAGTGAACGCGCACTTTAAGGCTTGGGTGCCAGTCACCTCGGTACCCAACTGCTGGTTGTGGGTGGATGGCGTTAACAAACCGAAGCTGTGGTTCTATTCGCCGGTCGATTACTGGCACAGCGTTGAGCCACTGCCGGAGAGTTTCTGGACCAAATCCGTTGAACTGATGCCCTTGGCCAATGCTGATGATATCGCGCAGCAACTTCCTGCCCAGCGTGAGCGTGTGGGTTATATCGGCTATGCGCAGCAACGTGCCCGCGATCTCGGTATCCTGGCAGAAAACGTCAACCCGAAAGCAGTGTTGAATTACCTCGATTTCCATCGCTCAATCAAAACTGGCTACGAGCTGGCCTGCATGCGCGAAGCGCAGAAAACCGCGGTTATGGGGCACCGTGCTGCTCATGAGGCCTTCCTGTCAGGCATGAGTGAGTTTGATATCAACCAGGCTTACCTCACCGCCACGGGGCATCGTGACACCGATGTGCCTTATGACAACATTGTTGCGCTGAATGAGCATGCGTCGGTACTGCATTACACCACGTTGGATCATCAACCACCGTCAGAAATGCTGAGCTTCCTGCTTGATGCCGGTGCCGAATATAACGGTTACGCTGCCGATCTGACTCGTACCTACGCTGGCCAGAGCGGCAGTGATTTCGCGCATCTGATAAAAGATCTTAACGGTGAGCAACTGGCACTGATGGAGACCATTAAAGCCGGAGTGCGTTACACCGATTACCATGTGCAAATGCATCAACGTATCGCCAAACTGCTCAAGAGCCACAAACTGGTGACCGGCATCAGTGAAGAGGCGATGGTTGAGCAGGGGCTGACCACGCCATTCCTGCCACACGGCCTGGGCCATCCCCTGGGATTGCAGGTGCATGACTCTGCCGGCTTTATGCAGGATGAACAGGGTACCCATCTCGCCGCCCCATCCAAATACCCGTACCTGCGCTGCACCCGCGTGTTGCAACCTGGCATGGTGTTAACCATTGAACCCGGTATGTATTTTATTGATTCCCTGTTGGCGCCATGGCGCAGCGGCGAATTCAGTCAACACTTTGCCTGGGATCGCATCGATGCGCTGAAACCTTATGGTGGTATCCGTATTGAAGACAATATCGTGATCCACGAAAAGCGTATCGAGAACATGACGCGCGATCTGAATCTGGCCTGATGCAGCCTTACCCGATCCCGGCAGGCCCCGTCAGCGTCAGTGAAGAAATAAAGAAGAGTCGTTTTATCACCCTGCTGGCACCGACCAGCGGGGTTGATGCGGCAAAGGCGTTTATCCAGCAGGTTCGTGATGAACACCCTGCGGCCAGGCATCATTGCTGGGCATTTGTCGCAGGCTCACCGACTGACTCACAACAGTTGGGTTTCTCCGACGACGGCGAACCTTCCGGCACGGCCGGTAAACCCATTCTTGCACAACTGATGGGCAGTGGAATCGGCGAAATCACCGCCGTGGTCGTGCGTTACTACGGCGGTATCAAGTTGGGCACCGGCGGTTTGGTGAGAGCCTACGGCAGTGGCGTGCAGCAGGCATTAAAGCAATTGGCCGTGAGCTACAAAATCCCGCAGGCCGAATATACTTTGCAATGTGACTATGCTCAGTTGGCATTGGTAGAGAATTTATTGCAGCAAACTGAAGGACGGATAGTGCAGGGGGAATATGGTGCTTCCGTCATGTTGCATCTGGCTTTGCCGGTCACCGGTGTCGAAGCGTTCGGGAATAAATTACGTGATCTCAGTCGCGGTAATTTGCAATTAACCCCCATTTCGCAATAATTCCCCCAACTGAATTGCTAAGGATCGTGCTGAAATGCATTTTCGCGCTATAACCCGTATCGTTGGTTTGCTGGTCATCCTGTTCTCCGGGACGATGTTTATTCCTGGGCTGGTGGCATTGATATACCGCGATGGGGCGGGGCGGGCGTTCAGCCAAACCTTCTTTGTAGCGGTAACCATCGGTCTGATGCTGTGGTGGCCCAACCGTAAACAAAAGCATGAGCTGAAGCCGCGAGAGGGTTTTCTGATTGTGGTGTTGTTCTGGACGGTGCTGGGCAGCGTCGGGGCATTACCGTTTTTATTCTCGGAGCGGCCTAATCTTTCACTGACCGATGCCTTCTTCGAATCATTTTCCGGTTTAACCACCACCGGCGCGACGACGCTGGTGGGGCTGGACTCACTACCCAAAGCCATTTTGTTCTATCGGCAGATGCTGCAATGGATGGGCGGGATGGGGATCATTGTGTTGGCAGTGGCGATACTGCCGATCCTCGGTGTTGGTGGCATGCAGCTGTATCGCGCAGAAATGCCAGGCCCGTTGAAAGATAATAAAATGCGGCCGCGCATTGCCGAAACGGCCAAAACCCTGTGGCTGATTTATGTCCTGTTGACCATTGCCTGTGCACTGGCGCTTTGGGGCGCTGGCATGTCAGTGTTTGACGCCATTGGCCACAGCTTCTCGACCATCGCGATTGGCGGTTTCTCTACCCATGACGCCAGCATCGGTTATTACGCCAGTCCGACCATCAACACTATCATTGCTATTTTCCTGCTGATCTCCGGTTGTAATTACGGCTTGCACTTCGCCTTGCTGAGCGGCCGTAGCCTGAAAGTTTACTGGCGCGATCCTGAGTTCCGCATGTTCATTGCCGTGCAGTTGACGCTGGTAGTGGTGTGTACTGCCGTGTTGTGGGGGCATGGTGTCTACAAAACCGGTATGGAAACGGTCAATCAGGCGTTCTTCCAGGTAGTGTCTATGGCGACAACTGCCGGTTTTACGACTGATAGTATTGCCAAATGGCCGTTATTCCTGCCGATGTTGTTGCTGTGCTCTGCATTTATTGGTGGCTGTGCCGGCTCGACCGGTGGCGGCCTGAAGGTGATTCGCATTCTGCTGCTGTATTTACAGGGCTCGCGTGAGCTAAAAAGGCTGGTGCACCCTAATGCGGTTTACACTATCAAGTTGGGTAACCGCGCGCTTCCGGAACGCATCCTGGAGGCGGTATGGGGTTTCTTCTCTGCATATGCGTTGGTGTTTATCGTCAGCATGTTGGCGATTATTGCCACCGGCGTTGATGATTTTTCTGCTTTTGCTGCGGTCACGGCGACGCTGAACAACCTTGGGCCTGGGCTGGGAGTGGTGGCGGATAACTTCACTACTATGCCTGCCCCGGCGAAGTGGATCTTGGTCCTGACGATGCTGTTCGGGCGCCTTGAAGTCTTTACACTGCTGGTTCTGTTCACGCCGACATTCTGGCGTGAATGATCCTGATAGAAGGAGTAACGCCGTGAAGGCACTGATTCTTTATTCTAGCCGTGATGGGCAAACACGTTCTATTGCTTCTTATATAGCAAGCAAATTGCAGGATACGCTGCGCTGCGATGTGATCGATTTGCTACAGGCGGATAATGTCGACCTCAGCCAGTATCAGCAGGTGCTGATTGGTGCCTCGATACGCTATGGCCATTTTCATCCGACACTGGAGAAGTTTGTTAAGAGGCATGTTGAGCAGTTGAACCAGATGCCGAGCGCGTTTTTTAGCGTTAACCTGACCGCCCGTACGGCAGACAAGCGTTCGCCACAGACCAACGCCTATACCCGCAAGTTCCTCTTGTCTTCTCCCTGGCAGCCAAAACAGTGTGCCGTGTTTGCCGGCGCGCTTCGCTATCCACGTTATCGCTGGTTCGATCGAGTCATGATTCAACTTATTATGCGTATGACGGGGGGCGAAACAGATACCAGTAAAGAAGTGGAGTACACAGACTGGCAGCAGGTGGATCGTTTTGCCCAGGAGTTTGGCCATATTCAGTATGAAAAGTGACGAAAACGCTGACTTGTGCAGCGCTTTGTTGAAATAATCCGCGCTTGAAAAGTTTTTTGCATTTAGGGGTTGCGGCCTTCTGAGAACTCCCTATAATGCGCCTCCACTGACCGGGAACAACGACTCCTCTAACGAGAACCAAGTCGCCCAGTCGGAAAGAGAAAAGCGAAATAAACGCTTGACTCTTCGGGTGAAAAGCGTAATATACGCCACCTCGAGATAGCAAGCCACGGCGGCTAACTCACTGCTCTTTAACAATTTATCAGACAATCTGTGTGGGCACTCCACAAGACGATATCCAGAACCTTCGGGTTCG